>NZ_AKIW01000033.1 GCF_000282635.1 Variovorax sp. CF313 | reverse complement strand
CGGCAACAACGACAACATCGGCACGGCCGTCGGAGCCACAGGCAACGACATTCTGGACTCCGGCAATTACATGACGATGTGGACCAGCGGCGACACGATCGACATGCGTGCCAACGGCACGGTCGCCACGGTCACCGGCAACAACGACAACATCGGCACGGCCGTCGGAGCCACGGGCAACGACATCCTCGATTCCGGCAACTACATGACGATGTGGACCAGCGGCGACACGATCGACATGCGTGCCAACGGCACGGTCGCTACGGTCACCGGCAACAACGACAACATCGGCACGGCCGTCGGAGCCACAGGCAACGACATTCTCGATGCGGGCAACTACATGACGATGTGGACCAGCGGCGACACGATCGACATGCGCAACAACGGCACGGTCGCGTTGGTCACGGGCTCCAACGATACGGTCGGCACTGCCATAGGCGCAACCAACGACACGATCCACGATACCGGTGCCAATATGTACCTCACGGCTTCGGGCGACATCCTGGACGTGGATGCCAGGGGCCTCACGGCTTACGTAACCGGCAACAACGATCTGACCTTCGGGAACTACGACACCATGCTCGCGTACGGGGCCGGCGACTATTCGTTTGGCCAAGGCGACTCTCTCGGGGGAGACATGGTGTCGAATGACTCGACGTACTACGACGACGTTTGGTACGACGAGTTCGACCCATTGCTGCTGAACTTGACGGGTGGAGCCGTCCAAACCCAGTCACGTGCGACATCCACGGCAACCTTCGACGTGCTGAACAATGGTCAACCGGTTCGGACAGGCTGGGCGACAACAGGCGAAGGCATGCTGGTCTACAACCCCGCCACACCCGACGCACCGGTGACACAGGACAGTCAGTTGGTCGCGGGTTTCAGCGCGCTGAAGAAGCTCGACAGCAATAACGACGGCGTCATCGACAGTCGCGATCAAGCCTGGAAGGATCTGCGCGTCTGGGTTTCCGACGGAACCGCGAGTTTCACTAGCGGTCAGTTGCAATCGCTGGATCAACTTGGGATCTCCTCAATCAACCTCAATGCCACTTTGCTCAATCAGAACAGCAACGGCAACACACTGATTGACGCGAGCACGTTTACATGGACCGATGGCACTTCGGGCAATATTGATGGAGTGGATTTTGACTTCAGAAGTTTGATGCTACCGCCCGGAATTCCGATCGTCCCGGCGGACTCGGCCGCCCAGGTCGCGGCAATGACCTCGATCGATCAACTTGTCAACGCGATGGGAAGTTTCGCGCCGCCTCTGTCAGCGCAGACGAGTTCGATCGCGGCAAACAATCCGCAAGTCACCGCACCACTGCTGGCTGCCGCGCACTGATAGAGATCCCGCACGAGGTATCGAGGGCATCGCTCCCACGCCCCTGGCTGCAACGCAGTCGGGCGCACTTCTCAATTAAGAACACCTGCGCACCGCGCGACAGGCGATGAATTCAGGGATGGCATGGATACCGGACTCCTCTCGCTCATGATGATGGCGGGCTACCACGGCGTGGCCGTCGACGAGGCCCTGCTGCGCCACGAGTTCGGGCACGAACCGTTCACTGCGCCGACGATCCTCCTCGCGGCCCAGCGGCTCGGCCTGACCGCCAAGCTCGTTCATCAACCTCCTGAGCGGCTGGGCCGCGCGCCCCTGCCGGCAGTGGCATTGGACCGTGAGGGCCGATTCCTGATCGTCGGTCGATACGACGCGGGCGCCGCAGTGGAGGGACAGCAACCAGGAGGCATGGCGCGCATCCTGATCCAGCGTGCGGGAGAAGCACCGCAAGTGCTCCCCCTCGACACCTTCCTCGCCCAGTGGTCGGGCGATCTGATCTTCTTCACCTCGAAGGCCACCTACGCCGGCGACATCGCCAAGTTCGACTTCAGTTGGTTCATTCCCGCCCTCATCAAGTACCGAAAGCTTCTGGGCGAGGTCGTGCTGATCTCCCTGGTGCTGCAGATCATCGGGCTGGTCACCCCAATGTTCTTCCAGGTCGTCATGGACAAGGTGCTGGTCAACCACGCCATGAAAACCCTCAACGTCATCGCCATCGGCCTACTGTGCGCCACGTTGTTCGAAGCCCTGCTTACCGGCATCCGCACGTACGTCTTCGCCCACACGAGCAGCAAGATCGACGTCGAACTGGGTGCGCGACTCTTCCGGCACCTGCTGTCTCTGCCCATCAGTTATTTCCAAGCCCGGCGAGTCGGCGACTCGGTCGCGCGCATCCGCGAGCTGGAGAACATCCGCTCCTTCCTGACCGGCAACGCCATCACGTTGGTGATGGACTTGCTGTTCTCCTTCGTCTTTCTGGCCGTCATGCTCTGGTACAGCGTCTGGCTGACCTTGGTTGTGCTGGCCTCCATCCCGTTGTACGGGCTTCTGTCCATCGTCTTCACGCCCATCCTGCGCGCGCGCCTCAACGAGAAATTCAATCGCAGCGCAGAAAACCAGTCCTTCCTGGTCGAAACCATCAGTGGCATCGACACCGTCAAGGCCATGGCCGTTGAGCCGCGCTGGACCCAGAAATGGGACAAGCAGCTCGCCGCGTACGTATCCGCGGGCCTGTCCGCCACCAACGTGGGCATGGTCGCTGGTGGTGGTGTGACGCTGGTCAGCAAGCTGGTCACTGCCGCGATCATGTGGATCGGCGCCACGCTCGTGGTCGACAACAAGCTCACTGTGGGCCAGCTCGTCGCCTTCAACATGCTGGCTGGCCAAGTGGCCTCGCCCATCATCCGGCTCGCCCAACTCTGGAACGACTTCCAGCAGGTGGGCATCTCCATGCAGCGCCTGGGCGACATCCTCAATGCGCGCACCGAGGTCGCGGGCCAGAAGACCCGCATTCCCAGAATCTCCGGCGAGATCGAGTTCGACCAGGTGTCGTTTCGCTACCGGCCTGATGCTCCCGACGTACTGCGCGCGGTGAACCTCAAGGTGCACCCCGGCGAGGTGATCGGCATCGTCGGCCGCTCAGGCTCGGGCAAGAGCACCCTGACGAAGCTGGTGCAGCGCCTCTATGTCCCCGACCGAGGCCGGGTGATGGTCGACGGGCAGGATCTGGCGTTGATCGACACCACGTCGCTGCGACAGCAGATCGGCGTCGTGCTGCAAGAGAACACCCTGTTCAACCGCAGCATCCGCGACAACATCGCGCTGTCCAACCCCGCACTCCCGATCGAAGCCATCATGGCCGCGGCCAAGCTGGCCGGCGCGCACGAGTTCATCAGCGAGCTGCCCGAGGGCTATGACACGATGGTCGGTGAACATGGCACCGGCTTGTCGGGTGGGCAGCGTCAGCGGGTCGCCATCGCGCGTGCCCTGATCACCAATCCACGGGTTCTGATCTTCGACGAGGCCACCAGCGCGCTGGACTACGAATCGGAAAAGATCATTCAGGACAACATGCGCCTCATCTGTAAGGGCCGCACAGTGCTGATCATCGCGCACCGCCTGTCGGCCGTGCGCGAAGCGAACCGGATCATCGTGATGGAGCGTGGACAGATCGCGGAAGAGGGTTCACATGCCGAACTGCTGGGCAACCAGGCCGGCATCTACCGGCATCTCTACAACCTGCAGTCGGGCACGGTGGCCATGGCGGCGCCGCCAGCGTTGGCGGTCATGCAATGAGCCTTCCACACCTCAAACATCGCGCGCAGGCCTATGGCGGCTTACTGGCGCACTATCGCGCTGTCTTCGCTGCCCACTGGGCTCGCCGCAACGACCGCAGCCTGGGGCTATTCAATGAAGACGAGGCCGAATTCCTGCCGGCGGCGCTGGCGCTGCAGGAACGTCCCGTGTCCTCGACGGCGCGCTGGACCGCGCGGGTGCTGATGACCTTGGTTGCCGCCGTGCTCGCATGGTCCATCCTGGGGAAGATTGACATCGTGGTGAATGCGACAGGCAAGGTGATTGCGAGTGGACGCACCAAGAGCATTGCCTCGGTCGACGTCGCCAGCGTGCATGCGTTGCACGTGGTCGAAGGCCAATTCGTCAAGGCTGGCGAGCCTTTGCTCGAGCTGGACACCAGCGCAACGGACGCGGAGCGAGACAAGGCGTCCGGCGATGCCGTGGTGGCGACCCTGCAGGCCGCGCGCTCCAGGGCGCTGATTCGGGGTGTCGATACATTGAGCGTGCCGCAGTTGCCCGCGCTCGACCACGTGCCGCCCGAGCAGCGGCGCGCCGAACAAAGCCACCTCGAGGGCCAGTACAAAGACTTCCGCACCAAGTTGGACCGTATCGACGGCGACATCCATCGCTTCGGCCAGGCTTTGGCGCTGGCCGCCCAGCAAGCGAGTGACTACAAGGAACTGTCGCGCAACCACGATGTTTCGGAGCACGCCTACCTCGACAAGGAACGTGCCCGCGTCGAATTGCAAGGCCAGCTCGCGGATGCCCGCAACCAGCGCTCGGCGCTGATCGCGCAGACCAAGAAGGACGCGCTTGATGCATTGACCGAGGGCGGCCGCATCGAGAGCGGCGCGCGACAGGATGCGGTGCGCGCCGATTCGCACAGCAAATTGCTCAAGCTCACGGCGCCGGTCGACGGGACCGTGCAGCAGCTCACGGTGCACACCGTCGGTGGTGTCGTGCCGGCGGCGCAGCCGCTGATGCTGATCGTGCCGCAGCAGGATTCGGTGGAGGTCGAGGCCTTCCTCGAGAACAAGGACATCGGCTTCGTGCGCGAAGGCCAGGACGCTCAGGTCAAGGTGGATGCGTTCGACTACACCAAGTACGGCACCTTGTCGGGCAAGGTGACGCACGTATCGCACGATGCCATCGAAGACGAGAAGCAGCAGGACGAGAAAAAGAGGCTGATCTATTCGGCCAAGGTGCTGCTCGGCGCATCGACGTTGGAGGTCGATGGCAAGCCGGCGACTCTGAGCCCGGGCATGTCGGTGAACGTCGAGGTCAAGACCGGCACGCGCCGCGTGATCGAGTATGTGCTCAGCCCGCTGCTGCAGGAAGTCCATGAAAGCCTGCGTGAGCGATAAGCGGTTGCGAGGGCTGCGACTCCAAGGGCCACCTCGGATGATGGCGGCGATGTTTGCAGCGGCAGCGTGCCTGGCCCATGCGGGCGCGGCCTGTGCGTTCGACCTGGACGACATCCTGCGCGCGGAGGCCCTGCGCGATCCGCTTCAGACGACACCTGCTGCGGTGCGGGACGGCGTTGTGCTTCCTGGCGACGAGGCTTCTGTCTCCTGCGGGGGGGCAGGTACAGGGGAGGCTGCCGCCGAGCTGTCTCTCGAGGCGGCCGTGGAACTGGCGCTGTGCAGCAATCCGCAGGTGCGCGCGGCCTGGGCGGCGATCAAGGTGCAAGCGGGGGCGGTCGGCGAAGCGAAGGCGGCCTACCTTCCGACGCTGACCGGCTCCCTGAGTCGACTGAACGACACGACCTGGTTTCCTGGCAGCACCACCGCCGCCGCGCACACGACGGGCAACACCGTCTATGCGGCGCTCACGTGGCGCCTGCTGGACTTTGGAGGGCGCGAGGCCAATCTGAGCGCGGCGAAGAGCCTGCTGGCGGCGGCGCTGGCCTCCCATGACGCCACGTTGCAGAAGACCCTGACAGCGGTGATCCAGGCGTACTTTGACGTGCAGACGACGCAGGCGGCCCTGGTCGCCAAGCAGGAGGCGGCCTCGATTGCATCGAGCACTCTGCAGACCGCCCGCCGTAAGGAGGCGCGTGGCGCCGGCTCGGCCGGAGAGACCCTGCAGGCGCAGACTACCGTGGCCCGCGCGACCCTGGAGGCGAGCCGGGCGGCCGGCGACCTGGGCAAAGCCAAGGCCGTCATGGTCTACGCCATCGGTGCTCCGTTCGGGAAGGCGTTCGCGTTGGCCCCTCTCGGGCCGCCGAAAGCCGGCGAACTGGCCCAGTCCCTCGCGGATTGGCTGGCGCAGGCAGAGAAAGGCCACCCTGCCATTGAGGCCGCACGCGCGCAGGTCACTGCGGCCCGAGCCCGTGCCGAAGCCACTCGTTCCGAGGGCCTGCCGTCGTTCGATCTCTCGGCGTCGTTCTATCAGAACGGGCGCCCTGGCCAGGGGCTGAGCACGACGCAGACGCGGGAACGATTGGTGGGGGTGACGCTGAATCTGCCGATCTTCGAGGGCTTCGCGCGCACCTACAAGATTCGAGGCGCGGATGCGCTGGTTGAACAGCGCGATGCGGAGTTGCATGACGTGGAGCATCGGGTGGCCATGGAGGTCGTACAGGCGTACTCGGACGCTGCTGCCGCGCTCAAGAACCTCGATGCCTCGGATGCCTTGCTGAAGGCTGCACAGTCTTCGCTGGCGAGTTCGCAACACAAATACGAGAAAGGTGCGGCGGATGTGCTGGAAATACTCAGCACGCAAAAAGCCTTGGCTGATGCGCAGGAAGAGCGTATCCGGTGCCTGTCGGAGTGGCGCTCGGCGAGCCTGCGCGTTGTTGCGGCGGCGGGGCGGCTTGGCACGATGCACTTGAAAAACACCAATGCAAATTGAGATTGCGGCCATGGTCCCTGCGAACCTCGCATCCTCAATCCCGATAGACGCCATGCGAAGAGTGCCAGCCGAAAAGAAAAAATCGGGAACTGAAGATCTGTTGTTGAAAGGTGTTGGGGCGCGAGTTCAGTCGAGATCTCGCAATCCCATCGAGTGCTGCCGAGGCGCAGCAGCAAACAAAGCCGCTGCACCGCCGAACAGAGCTATGCCGAGGCCTTGCGCCAGACGCGCTTGGCGCATCGCGCGGTCGTGCTCGGCTGCGGCTGTTTGTCCTGCCGACTGGGCGGCCCGCCGGCGCTGGCGCTGCATCGCATCGAACTGCTCCAGGCGCGACTCGATGCTGGCCAGGCGAATTGCGGCGAGCTCGACCTCGAGCTGCAGATCGATCGCCGCCAGCTCGCGTCTGAGACGGGCTGCAGCCTCCGCGTTGAGTGGTTTGACGTTCATGGCATCTTCCTTTTCGAGACGAGCATGGAGAACACAGCCGATGCAGCCGGCCGCTTGTGCATTGCACGAATGGTGCGAGCGCGCTCGATCACGCCGGCAGGATCCAGAGCCATGGCGTCGGCAAGGGCGGTCGACCATCGAAGCTGCAGATCGACCGGCGAGGAAAATGCATCGACTACCTCCAACGGCAGCTTTGCCAGGCCCATCGCCTTCGAGACTGCGGAACAGTCGATGCCTAGTTGCGCCGCCATTTGACGCATTGAGGGATACAGGCCTGCATCCAGCGCAGTCAGATAGCGCCTCCCCAACTCCCATGGAGAGAGGTCTTCGCGATAGCGGTTTTCCCGCTCCATTTCGGCGTGCAGTTGGGCGTCGGTCATGAATGGCTCGACCACCGCGTTCACTGGCAGACCCAGTTCCAGGCACGCGCGATGGCGCCGATGGCCGAACACGATCTCGTAGCGAACGCCCTCTTTCTCGAGGTTGAGCAGCGCCCGCACCTTAATGGCCTGATCATTGCCGCCGGCATGGGCGATGTCCGCCTTCAGGCTCTGAAACCCGGCCGTCTCGTACGCCCGTGGGTGACGCGTGGCAAAGCGCGACGCAGTAACGTCGGCTGGGTCGAGCCGTTGCGCTGTGAAAGTGCTTGTCATGGTGTTGGTCCCTGTTGGTTGAGATCAAAACGGCATACCGGCGTGGACCGAGATTTCGAGGCGAAGCCCGAACTTCCCGTAGATCAGTGCGGCCGCCCACGGTGTCGGCGCCGTGGCCCAGAGCTCGGCCATCTCGGAGCGGTTCGCAGTCGTGTCTGGCATCAGGTCGTCGTAGCGGGCATACCAAGCTGGGTGCTCCCTGCGGATCTCATCCCATTTCTGCTCAACCAGCGCCATACCGGCGGCCTCGTTGGCGGTGTCGATTTCTTGTTGGGTTTGCTGTTGACTCATTGCTCACTCCTCGTCGTCGTTGCGTTCAGATCTCGCCCGCGTCCCTCAACGCGCGGACCACGGCAGGCATGAGCGCAAGCCAGGCCGAGCCGGTGCGCTCGATGGCCTCCACCATCGAGTAGTCCATCGCCTTGAGCCAAGCCGGCTTGTTCAACACCAAAGCCACGGCCACCTTCTCTCCGGTCGACTGAACGTCCCAGGCATCGCGGCCGCGGCGAGCTGCGTCCCGCGCCTTGCCGAGCAGGTGACGAAACTCAGCGCCCTCTGGAGCCCGGTCGCCTGCGAACGCGCGGAGTGCGCCCTGCGTTTGATCCACTGAAACTGTTTGCTCTGTCATCTGGTTTCCTTTCTTGCCGCAATGCGGCGTTGGTCTTCAAAAAACACCGGAACCTTGAGCTGAGCCCCTTGGGAATCCGGTCCCGGCTGGGAAAACGATCCAGGCGGTCTCAATCACCGTCTACCTCTCGCCTTCGCCCGGAGTCCGTGGGGCCGGCGCGATTGATGCACGCAAGGGCCCGCCCGGAGGCCGCATGCGCAAGCGAGCGCAGCGAGTGCGAACGGGAGAGGACGGGAGCGAAGCGAACCCTTGCGGGTGGCAATCGAGCGCGCGCAGCGCGTGGCGCCGGCCACACTGACGAAGGAATAGCGAAGGCGCGACGTAGACGGTGAAGGCCGCGGAGAACATTTCCCAGACGGGACGCCGCGCGGCGAGCGCCTCCTGCCGCGCAGCGGCACAGGCCGGCCGGAGGCCGTCGAGCACAGCGAGCTGCTGCCGCAGGCAGCGTGCGTCAGCGATCGGAACCGAAGGCCAAGACGCGGAGCGGCTTGGGGGCGTAGCCCTGAGAGCGCGTTCGCCCGAAGGGCGAGACGCCAAGAGGAAACATCAGCAACAGCCGAGCCTTCTTCCAACCTTCGTCCATCGTTGGCCGAAACTTGTCCGAACCCTAGGCCAAGTCGCGACTTGTACGAAGCTTCTGCCAACCTTCGTACAACACTGCCGCGAAAGCCGCGCGCCGAGCGCGCGGCAACACTGCAGAGAAAAAAGATGACCGAACCTTCGTACAAGGTTCGGCCAAGTGAGGACTTGCACGAAGCTTGGCCGAAGGTTCGGCCGAGTCCGTCCGAATGCTCGGCGAACTTGACGGCTTGCGTCACGATCAAGCTCCGCCAAACGCGAGCTTCAGCAGCATGAACGCTTCGGCCAGAACAGCCGTGCCAGCGACACCCAGCCAAATCGAAACAGAGCGCAGCAAGCCGATCGTTCGCTGCAGTTCATCGCGAGTCGCCTTGGCAGAAGCGGCGGCGTCAGCGACGGTCTGAGCACGAGCAGCAGCTGCGGCCGGGGCTGCTTCAAGCTGGGCGATCCAGGCCGTGTAGCGGGCGCGGATCTCTACAGCCGCGTCTTCGGCAGCCATCGGCGTCGGCGCGAGCTCATGTGCCACGCGGATGGCCCACGAAACGGCTCGGCCAACGCCCGCATCCGGCTCGCGCTGCAGCTCAACGGGCGGGGCCTGAAGGTCATAAAGGCCCATCTCGGCCAGTGCGCCGCCGGCGGGTACGACATCGGCGTCGACCGACTCGCTGACCCGCAGCAGCAGCATCAAGTTCGTAGCAAAGAACGCCGCGTTGTGGTCGTGATCGGCGCCAACGAGTTGGTGCGTGACTTCATGCAAAAAAATAGCTACCAGCGCGCGCGGCGAACGATGGAGCATGCGATTACTGATACTGACGCGCTTGTCGGGCGCGTATTCCGGGGGGAGTGCCCAGCCGCCCCAGCACCCGGTCGGCCTGAGCTCGACCGGAAACGTGCCGCGGAAGCGGCACGCCGCGACCACGGGTGCGAGCAGCCTGGTCACCCAGCCGGCCAAGGCTGGGGGTGCGGGCTGCACCTGGAAGACTGGCACCGGCAGTGCCAGTGCCCCAACCTTCTCGAGATCCGTGGCCACGCGGTGGTTCACGATCGACCCGGACGGTCATGATCGGTGTCGTCGTCCAGGTCGTCGGCCGGCCAGAGCTGACGGGCCAGCGCGCGCTGTTGCTCGCCGAGCTCGGCCAGCTCTTCGTAGCGCTGGGCCTGCACGAGTTGCAAAGTCTTCTCGTGAGCCCGCAGCGCGGCGAGCCGCGCTGCGGGGGTCGGCAGCGCCTGCAACTCTTCTTCGCTGGGGCTGCGCAGATTCACGACGTGGGCGTGAAGACGACGGGTCCGCCTGTTGGTCTCGATCCATTGAGCACGTAGCGCCGCGGCCCGCGCCGGATCCAATTTATCGAGTGGCGATGGCGCCCGATCAGGTCCCGCTGCGGCCTCTTCGTCCGCTGCCTCTACGTCGGCCGCAGCTTGCCCAGCTAGTGCAGCCGCAGCATCGGCTGCGGCATCGGCCATCGTGCTCGCCTCCGCGATCGCCTGGACCTGGAGCTTCAATGGGTGGTCATCTGGAGCACGGCGCGCGGCCGCAGCCACGCTGCGGGACCAGGTGGTCGCGTCTTCGCGCGCGGCGTTCATGACCTCGAGCGCTCGTGGCCGGTCTTCCGGCACGACGGCGGCCACGGCAAAACTGTTGCTGCGGAGTTGCCGCAGATGGTCTTCTCCAGGCAGCTCCATACCCTCGCGCTTTGCGCGGGCGGCATCGCGTGCCCTGTCGAGGGCAAGGGCACGGTCCGCCGCGTCGAAACTCTTCGCTACAGCGTCTTCGGCGCGATTGACGTGATCCAGATCCAAACCTGCGGCACTGGCCGCAGCACGAAGCCTTGCAAGCTCAGCACGCGTCTCAGCGAGCTCTTCCTTGAGCAATTGAATGAGGGCATCCCTGCCGTCTTGGGGCGGCTCTCCTGGCTCGCCCGTCACCACGGTGCCGGAAGGGATAGAGGACGGTCCCCACAGGCCGCCGAGCAGGCGCATCAGGAGCGACCTGAACGCCTCCAAGATTCGGCTCAGCCAGCCGGGGCCGAATCCGATCGGAGCGAGTTCGCCAGCCTCACTTTTGACTGCTGTCGGCCGGGGGCGATCGAGATCGACGCCGGCGGCCGCGGCCGCCACGGCGGTCTTCTTCGGCACTGCATCGAACCGCAACGAGTCCTTCAGCGATGGACGCGTGGGTGCAGCAACCGCTGGAGAAGGTGTCGAGGTGGTGGCTGTAGATGGATCGGGGATGCTCATGGATTGCTCCTGGTGGTGGTTGAAAGAGATGGGGATCGCGGCGGCAACATGCGCTTCGGCGCGGGCGAGGAACTGATCGACGACAGACGGCGCGCTCATGGCCGCCGCCTTGCGCTTGCGGCCGGGCTCTGGCTTTGCCGGGCTTCGGGCTGCTGGAGCTGCGCTTGCGCGGCCTGCACGTTGGATATCTGCAGCTGTGCCCAAGCCCACGTCGCTGCGCCAATCAAGGCGCACGTCACTGCCGTCACCACGGTCGGCGTGAAGACGGCCCAAAGCAACGCCATGCGCAGACGCTGGCGGGCGTTCCGAAGCTCTGTCGTCGTTTGCCCCTGGCTCAACTCGATCTGCGCGCGCAGCGCCTGTTCGTGTAGCTGGAGATCCGTCGACATCCGCGCCGTCGCCTGATCGAGCAGCGTTCCGAGCGTCCGGCCCTTGGCGGCGAGTTGGCCGAGTTGCCGATCGAGTTGGACCAGCGCCTTCGCTCCGCGCTCGATCTCCATGTCCGTCGGCGTCGGACTCGATGTAGATGCGATCGAGCTCGGTGTCTGGGCCATAGCGTTTTCGATTCCGCGCGGCAGCGGCTTCGAGCTGTGTGACGAGCCGGCGACGCTCGGCTCGAGCCCGTTCGAGGTCGATGTCACCGCCTCTGCCGCTGGAGCCGATGACCAGGTCATGTCCAGGAACGCGAACGGATCGGGCTCGGTCAGCTTCGAGCCATTGAGCGGCATCGAACTGTTCATCGAGCAGGGCTCCCCGAAGGCGCAGCGGCCTGGCGCCAGGCTGCAACCGGAGACTGATGTAGTCGGCACCGGTTCTCGTAATGGAGCCGCCGCCGTGCTGCGCGGCCTTGGTCAGGGCAGCGAGAACTGATGCTCGGTCGGTCAGGGCACCGGCACGCACCCCGGCCTCCAACCAGGCTCCGACGCGCGCCCGCGTGGTCGGTGCATCGGTAGGCTGAGCAGCCAGGGACGCGCGTAATTCCGACGCCGCAATGAAGGCTTCGTGCCTGGCAGGTTGTACATCCTGCATCCGCCTTTCGTCGTCCGGTCTGCCCAAGCCGAGCTTCCAATTCCATGAATTGCGGAATGGATCCCAGGTTTTTTGCCAACCAGGAGGCGCAATATTCACAGATTTGCCGCTTTGCAAATCGACCATGGCATGGACGATGTGAATATCGACACCACCGTTTGGTCGCCGATGCTCGACGGCAGTCCAGCAATTTCGATGGGGACTGAGCCCGGCAAAGGCCACTCGCTCGAAGTCGTTCAGCAAGTCCTGCGTTTCCGCTTCGGTTAATTTTTCTTCCGGGCTGAATCCGAGAGAACCGGATTTGTAGCGCCATTTGAAATCGAGCGTGCCAGCCACCTTTGCGACGAGCTGAGGATCTCCTCGAAGAATGCGAATTCCCGCCCGTTGTACGCCCTTGGCGTCTTTCGGCGCCAAGATGTAGTCGATGGCATCTCGAGGATTTCCCTGGCCGTGCGCAGTAAAACTGACGTACATTCATAATTATCTCAGATGCGCATGCAGAATTTCCTGCATCGAGAGTTCGATTTGCTTAAGGGATTTGGCTGAGGTCAATACATCTACAGGAGTACCGGTGATGTATTGCGCGTTCAACCGATGCGCGATCTGATTGACCGAATTGCCAAGTTGACTCAACTGAAACAGAAGCGCGGGATCAACCTGCGTGTATCTGCGTTTTGACAAATCGGGCTGGCGGCGGCGCGGGGCGGGCCGGCCGGTGGCGCGAACGTCGGGACCTCCGCTGGTCAGGCACGCCCTGAGGAAGTCACTAAGAGATCCGCCGCTAGCCGCCGCAGCGCGGCGCACCGACGCGCCCTCAGTCACGGTCAGCCTGACCTTGACCTGGTCGTCGAGAGGCTCGTCGAAGGTGAGCGGCCGGCTCACGAATCAAGCTCCGAGGGAGCAGCGGGCGCGGCGCGGCAGCAGGGTTTCAGGGACGCAGTCCATGACCAGCCGCCGGACCCAAAACTGAAAGTTTTGGGGTCCGGCGTAGGCTGGTTTCGGTTCGAGCAGGGCATGACCGCGATGGTCTTCCTAAGCGCGAGGTGCACCGAAATGACAAATTCGGCTGGGGCAGTTGAGACAGCACTGGGGCCTACCCTGAGGCACACCGTCGCAGCGTGGCGCTGGTGTGCCCCGCAGCTTGGGGGCTCCTGATCTCAGTCTGACAAGAAGCCCTGCTGACGGAGCTTGTTTAGGGTTGTGCTTACATAGTGCGTACAGCGCACCTCGTCGCGCGGTTGCCGACCTGGCTGCCGCACCGAATGCTGAAGGAAGGCTTCGACCTCCGCAGCACCACGCCCGGACTTCAGCATGCCGATCGCGCGGCCCCAGTCGCGCCCTGAGGCTGTGCTGTCGGTGCCGGAGCTAGGGGTTAGCGCTCGCGGCTGTTGTGCCACCGGCACTTTCTTCTCCAATGCGGACGGGCGACTAAATTGGGGCTTTGCAAGTAAATTTCCGATTTCATGCTTCTTTCCATCGGACAAATAAACAAGCCGAGTCCAAAATCTTCCTCGGCCAGGCTTGAGATTTACAGAGCCAGGCCACCGATGAGCCTGATGCCCCGAAAGTGCACCAGAATCTGATTTACATCCGGTGATTTCATATAAGGCGCGGTGAGCCTGATGACGATCTTCATTCGTCATATCTCTATCGCCCGCATAAAGGTGCTGAAAATTTCCAAATGACGTTTCGAGAATTGCGCAAGCAAACCCGTCGAAAAGTGGCGTCGCTGAATTGATGTCATCAAGTAGAAGGATCCGTGAACCTTCGCGTGGTCCAGCAAAGAGTGATTCGCCGATAAACTCGTCCGCGCCTTTGGATGTTTTATTTTCTCGGGCGTACACCATTTTGAAAAAATCTTCCCAGCTCGTAAGTGAGAGGCCGCTGTATTGACCGATCGACTCGGCATTCTTGGAATACTTTCCAATGGGTAATTCGCCGCCGGAATAGCGGCCATCGTTCGAACACCGAATCGTCACCAATCGGGTCAGGTGGTCTCGATTGCCTCCGTTCTGTTTCATGATCCAAATGGCCAGGCGAGTCGAATTGGAGCACCGTTCGCGCATCGCTGTTTCTGATCGACTCATTCCCTGGGACTCGTTCAACTGGCGGCCGGCCATGGAAGAGTCGATCAGCGGGGATCTCATGGCCTCGGGAGCTGGTTTCTCGATGAACTGGGCACCACCCCCCCCAGCCCGCTGTCGCGGGCGGGAGTGGAGGGGAGCGGCGCTCGCGCGCCGCAGAAACCGCGGAGGAGTGCACCCCTTGGCCGCCCAAGTCTCTCGCGTCGAGTCCGGCGGCCAGGGGGGTGTGAATACCGGTCTCCGCAAAATTTGCGTACTGGAGAGCGCAGTATTTGCGTGCTGGGACACTGGCAACCCGCATGGGCATTGGGTTTCCAGAGGGGGCGTCTTTTTTGGGCGTGATTGCCATACGCAAGTCTCTTGGCCTCGGAGGCCCTGGGATGAAAGTCATTGGGAGCTCGATTTCTGCCGGTAGCGGGTAGGCCAAGTGCCCCCGCTTGCCCGCCGCGCGCAGCGCTGCACGCCGCCTGTGCCAAGCCAGCGCGATTTCGATGAATGCAGGATTCAGGTGAGTCACGGCGACTTCCTCCTTGAGCCTGGCGCCGCGCGGCCGGCGCCGCTCACGCGCGATCAGGCCGACTTGCAGCAAGAGGGCCACCGCATCGTCCACGGCGCGGCGCGAGGCTTGCCTCGGCCCGTGGCTGCCTAGAAACTCAAGCTTCACCTTGATCCCTGCAGCTGGGTCGCTGGCCTTGGCCTTGCGGCATAGCTCGGCAAGCACCTGACCGGCTGTAGGCGTCAGCCGCTGGCCAACCCAGAGGATCTCGCTGCCGAGAAATTGAGTGAGCGCGTCCATGGGTCGAATAACCCGATGCTCGAGGGAGGCGAGCAAGCGCGAGATGCTTGCCGCATTTACGAGGCCCGAAGATAATTTAGGCAGCGTCCAAGCTACCTCTCCGAGCCCGGTTGCCTTCCCCAAGGCGTCCGGGCTTTTCCCTTTTCAGGCCTCGGACCCCTGCAACAGAGCGAGCGCGCGTTCAGGCAAAGGGCGCCGCTTTCTCCCGCGCCGCGGCGCCTGCTGCGGCTGAACGTGTGCGGTGGCAGTGGGTTCCGCGGCAGGAGCAACTGAGGCTGGCGATGCAGGGGCCGCTGTGGTGGACAACCCGGCTATCCACGCTTTGATGTCCTTGGCGAGCCACACAGACGGTCGACCGCCGACACCTGCAACCGCCGCCGCGGGAATCAGTCCTTGCCTCGCGGCATAGCGCACCCCGCCTCTTACTTGAGCCGGGGTGCGGCCGCGGAGCCAAGGCAGCAGCGCACCGACAGCCTCAGCGGTCAGAAACGTGTCGTCTGGCATGGCCGGATGCTGTGCGCGCTCGTTGTGGTCCGTCGCGTAAGAATTTGGCATATGTTGTTCGATGGCTGGTAATCTGTGATGAGCGAATTACCTGCCATCAACGCGGGTGCACCAAAATGACAAATTCAGCCCGTCACCGAAATGAACGATTGGCCTCGGACACGATCGAGGCCATGGAGTCGTTGCGCGCTCGGCTGGCTCTGGATCTCCCGCTCGGCACGAGTTACGCAATCGATCTGAGCGACGCCCACAAGAAAGCATGCCGGAGGGTCCTCGAGCTGGTCATGCTCGGTGCGCTTGATGCCGACGCCGCCGCGTCGGACCAAGGGCAGGGGCGCCGAGGCCGTGGCAAGCCGCCGACGGTCCCACACGATGCGAATCGGATGCTGGTGAGGATGATCGTCATGGCTGCCCGCGTGGACGAGCCCACTTTGAGCCCTTTGCAGATCGCGCAAGAGCTTGAGAAAGCAGCCGGCGGGCTACCCGATGGGATCGACGATGCCGCGCAACTCGGGGCCGTCCTTCAGGCGCATTGCACAGATCCAGGTCCCAAGCGCAAGCGCAAGCACCTCAGTGGTCTGAGTCGAGAGCGCGCCGGGTGGCTGGCTCAGGCAGCAGAGAGCATCGGCTGGCTCCCCGAGGGGCATTGGCGCGCGCCGTACCTACTTCGCCTGCTGCTGACCCTCGCCTCCCCAGAGCCCGAAGAAGATCGGGTGTGGTCCCACGAACTGCGAGAGCTAGAGGCCGCGCTGCTGGCACCCCCGCCGCCAGCGCTGACATCTTCCGAGCTGGCGCGCGCTTGGCGAGCAATGGTCAAGGGAGGTTCTGAATTTCGCAAATCCGCAGCGGCGCACGCCGCGCAGGTGGATGCGCTGCAAGGCCCAGTGAGTCTCGATGCATTGAATGAGCCGCCGGTGCCGGCAGCGGTGGAGGTCGCGCTCAGCGACCGCAAGGTCGGAGACGTGATCGAGGCGTCCCCATTGGTGGTGGTCTACACGATGCGCGAAGGTGAGGAAGGCCATGCCTGGGCGATTCAGCCCGCCGCAGACAGCATGTCCGCCGCGTTCGATCTGGCCGAGTACGCGGTCGCGGCCCACCGGCCACGCGCTGGCCGCCGCGGCCAGGCGCAGGGCAATGACGCCGGCGCCAGCGTCGATCTCGCCCAGGGGCTCGCTCGCTGGCGCTGACGAAAGGCTCTCCACATGACCGTGATCACCCAGCGCATCGACTCCATAACCCGCGCGATTACCCCCGCACCTGTTGCCGACAGGGAAGCCGGGCGGCGAGCCCTGGCGTCGGGCAAATCGCCTGAGCTGTGGCTAGCCCTCGTCCTCGTCTTGGCGGCAGCGACAGCCCCTACGCAGGCCCGAGCCGACGCGCTCGACGACTATAAATCGCTCAGCGAGATGTGCCGGCGCAGCGGCTCGACATCGGACGCGACATGCACGCAGCGGGATAAACTTGAGCTCAAACTACGCACCCAGGGCTATTATCAAAACGGCTACGACGGGTACATGTCGCCCGAGCGCATCGATGAGTTCGAGCGCATCGTGCGCTCGAACCGCGTGCAGGCCCGACCGACGCAGCTGGTCCCGCCGCCGATCAAACCCGCGCCGATGCCCGAGCACCCGCACACGTCGGCCTTGAGTGAGCGGTTGCTGGTGCACCTCGAATCCGCCCCGCCGGGCATGCGTGAGGACTTCCTATTCGAGAACCGCCCCGCGACGATGTGGCGTCTCACGTGCAAGCAGATTGCGCAGTTTCAATCAGGCATGGCGAACACCGACAAGGACCGCGCGTTCGTCGCTTGGCAAGCTACGGCGCCGGGGAATCTGCTCACCGTCTTGCGCGTTGACGGCTCGACTTCGCAGAGCTGCTACGAGCCGACTACGCGTGGGATTCGCATATTCGGCAAAGGCCAGCAGCCGTTTGACTCCAACTTGCGGTGAGCGCGGCCGGCGACTTCGCGGCCGGGCCAGTTACCGTCCGTTGCAGGGGGAATTTGCTGGGGAAACTCCCGGCGCCTAAAAAAATGAACCAGATAGGCACTGTTTTGGCGGAGAGTGTGACTGCTGTCGACCGGCGCCGTCCAAGCAGTAGGAGCGTCCGAGCGCGGGAGCGAAGCGAGACCGAGGTGGGCCGTGCTGAATTCGCGCGGGCATGGCGTTGAGGGGGCGGGGTGCAGATCTCCAGTGCAATTTCAGTGCACTCAAAAGTGAAGTCGGTTCAACTGCCGTGCGCAGCGGTCAACAGCAATCAACGGAGATTTGCCTTTTAGATCAAGGCCTTACATAATCAACAGCGATCGATGAAGGTTGCTCATTCGAGCGCTGATTTTGCTTGCCAACGCCTTTTAATCCGTTGGTCACTGGTTCGAATCCAGTACGTCCTACCAGAACCCTTCTCCTCTGAAAACACGTTGAAAAAGGCCGCCTTCCAGCGGCCTTTTTCATTTGCGGCGTTCAAAGTTGCCCGGCGAGGTAACGCGAAGCGCGCGCACCTGGAACAACAAAAAAACAGCCCGCACGAAGGCGGGCTGGAAGGTGACCTGCTGGAGGAGGGAGGATCAGAGAATGCAGGCCACAGGGAGAGCCATGACTATCGCCTGTGAACCTGCATGGAAGCTGACCTTGATGGAATCTCGTTTCAACGGCCTCAGTCTTCGTCTTCCCATTTGCCGATGACGGTGCCGAGCACTGTGAAGGCTTGGCGCACCGGCTCGTGCGTCGGGTTCAACGGCAGCAGCCAGCGGCGCCCGTCGTCTTCCTTGAACACCTTGAAGGTGATCTCGCCGCTGTCGTCGAGTTTCGCGATGATGCGTTCGCCGTCATCGGGTGTCTTCAGTTGTGTGTCGACAAACACGATCGACTCCGCCGGATAGCTCTTCAGATGGCCGCTGGGCGCGGTCATGCTGTCGCCGCGCACGCGCAGCGCATAGGTATGAAGGCTGTGATGGGCGATGCAGGGGATCCAGCGCTCGGCGCTGGGCTGCTGCGAAACTTCGAGGCTGTCCCAGTTGGCGGCATCCGCCCACGCGATGAGCGGCACGGTACCGGGAGTGCGGGGATTGAACGAGGGGATCGACGGCGGAGTGCGCGTCACGCGATAGGGGCCAGGCGGTTCGTTGGCCTTGTCGCGGGCCTGGCGGATCTGGTCTTCGTCCCATGGAGCCGGCCCGTCGCCGGTGTCCAGCCAGTTGGGGTCGACACGGTAGGCGCGCGCCAGCGCGAGCACGCTCATCGATCGGCTGGTGTCTCCCCGCTCGATCTTGGAAATGCTGGACTGCTTGACGCCGGAAGCTGCCTCTGCCTGCTTCTGCGTCATCTTGGCGAATTTGCGCGCGGCCAAGGCGCGTGTGGCAATGGTCTCCATCGAGCGGGATTTAAGCTCAGATGAATATTCTTCCTGGACTTTAGAATATGAGAAAAAGGGAGAAAACCATGAAGCCACGCGAATTGGTCCTGGCGCTGAGGGCCATGGGGCTCACGCAGAAGCAGATCGAGCAGAGAACAGGCATTCCGCAGCCGACGATCAGCAAGATCGGCCTGGGACGGGTGAGCGACGTGATGTCGCGCCACTACATTGCGCTGCTGGCTGCCTACGAGCAGCAGGTACGGGAAGAGGCGCTCAAATCCGCTGCGCGGGCCTTGCGCCAACCGTCGGCCGATGAGTAAACCGTGCTCAGACGCTTCCTGTCGGGCCTTTGGCTTGATCGCGTGCTGTGCGCGCTGCTGGCGCTGCTGTCCCTTGCGGGGCTGATCGTCGGGCTGATGGCGGCGCGCCCCGCCGTCGCGGGAGCCGGTTGCTTCGGGCTGGTGTGTGCAGGCTGGGCGGCGCAGGTGCTGTTCGACCGCGAGTCGCTCAGGCGTTCGCGTGCGGTTCGGGCGGCGCGAGAGCGAGGGTCGTGCTGACGCGCACACAGTCCTTGATGTGCTGCTCGCCGAGCGCGCGCAGTGCCGCATAGCCGAGCGCGGCCGACACGATCTGCCCGGCGATGGGCACGTACTTGGTTGCCTGCTTGGCGGTAAGGCGCACGCCCGCGTGCCTGGCCAGCCGGATCAGCAGGTCGCGCGTGACGAGCCGGCCGACCAGCAGGGCGCCGACGGTGGTCGCCGCCTTCTGGATGCGCTCGCGCTGGTGGGGCGCGAGCTTTTCGACCTGGGTGACCGAGAGGCCGAACTCGGCACTGATCTGCGGCACCAGCCGCGAGAGCAGGGCGGCGTCGGCCATCCAGTCGATGCCGGGCAGGGGCACGGCGCTGGCGGCGGCGGCCATCAGGGCCTTGCGGGTGATGAGCCGGCGGCTGCGGTGCACGGCGGCGACGAGTTTCTCGTCACCCCGGGCCAGGTCGATGGCGGACGGCATCCGGTGATTCCCCTTGCCTGGTTCCAGGTCAGGCCGCCAGGGCTTCGAGCTGGTCCGACAGGGCCAGCCAGCGCTCTTCGAGGCGACCGATTTCATGGTTGAGCGCCTTCAGCCGCTTGCCCGCTTCGGCAATCTCCGCAGGAGGCAGCGGCTGCGCCAGGCGCGCTTCGAGCGCGGTGCGTTCGGTGCCGGCGGCGGCCATGCGCTCGTCAATCTGCGCGATCTCGCGCTTGATCGGCTTGGCTTGGTCGCTGCGCTGCTGGCGCTCCTGGGCGTCCTGCTTGCGTTGCTGCGCAGCGGCGG
Organism: Variovorax sp. CF313; assembly: GCF_000282635.1. GTDB lineage: Bacteria > Pseudomonadota > Gammaproteobacteria > Burkholderiales > Burkholderiaceae_C > Variovorax. The sequence continues at coordinate 206,620 of NZ_AKIW01000033.1, read as the reverse complement.
GCGCCGCCACCGGTGCGGCTGCTGCGGCAGCAGCGGCGATGCTGACGGCCTCGCGCGTCGCCATCTTCGCTTCTTCGCGCAGGCGCTTGGCCTCGTCGAGCAGGTAGCGCTGGTAGTCGTCGAGGTCGCCGTCGAAGTCGCCGACCACGCCGCGGCCCACCAGCCAGAACTCGTCGCACACCGAACGCAGCAACGCACGGTCGTGGCTCACGAGCATCAGCGTGCCTTCGAACTCGTTGAGCGCCACGGCGAGGGCCTCGCGGGTGGCCAGGTCCAGGTGGTTGGTGGGCTCGTCGAGCAGCAGCAGGTTGGGGCGCTGCCACACCATCATCGCGAGCACGAGGCGGGCCTTTTCGCCGCCGCTCATGGTGCCCACGGGCTGCTTGACCATGTCGCCGCTGAAGTTGAAGCTGCCGAGGAAGCCGCGCAGGGCCTGTTCGCCGGTGGCTTCCTTGACGCTGCTGCCGAGCTCGCGCGCCATGCGCACCATGTGCTCGAGCGGGGTGTCCTGCGGGCGCAGCACGTCGAGTTCCTGCTGCGCGAAGTAGCCGATGTTCAAGCCCTTGCCTTCGGTGACCTGGCCGGCCAGCGCACCCATTTCGCGCGCAATGGTCTTCACCAGCGTCGACTTGCCCTGGCCGTTGGCGCCCAGGATGCCGATGCGCTGGCCCGCCAGCACCGAACGGCTCACGCCGCGAAGGATGGTCTTGGGCGCTTCGTTCTCGATCTCGTACCCGAAGCTCGCGTTGCTGATCGACAGCATCGGATTGGGGATGTTGCCCGGCTCCTTGAACTCGAAGGTGAAGTCGGCCTCGGCCAGGAGCGGCGCCACCTTTTCCATGCGCTCCAGCGCCTTGACGCGGCTTTGTGCCTGCTTGGCCTTGCTGGCCTTGGCCTTGAAGCGGTCGATGAACTTCTGCAGGTGGGCGATCTTGTCCTGCTGCTTGCTGAAGGCCACTTGCTGCTGCTCCATCTGCAGCGCGCGCATGTCCTCGAACTTGCTGTAGTTGCCGCCGTAGCGCGTGAGCTGGGCGTTGGCGATGTGCAGGGTGACGTCGGTCACGGCGTCGAGAAACTCGCGGTCGTGGCTGATGACGATCATGGTGCCCGGGTACTTCTGCAGCCAGGCTTCGAGCCAGACGAGGGCGTCCAGGTCCAGGTGGTTGGTCGGTTCGTCGAGCAGCAGCAGGTCGCTCGGGCACATCAGGGCGCGGGCCAGCTGCAAGCGCATGCGCCAGCCGCCCGAGAAGCTGTTGACGGGCTCGTCGAGCTCGTGCGACTTGAAGCCCAGGCCCAGGATGAGCGCCTGCGCGCGCGGCACGGCGTCGTGCTCGCCTGCGTCGGCCAGGTCGGTGTAGGCGTGGGCCAGCTCCATGCCGATGTCGGCGTCGTCGGGGTTCGCGGTGTAGGCGGCCTCGATGGCGGCCAGCGACTCGCGCAGCTCGGTCAGGCGGGTGTCGCCGCCCACCACGAAGTCGGTGGCCGACTCCTCGGTCTCGGGCATGTTCTGCGCCACCTGGGCCATGCGCCAGTGTTTGGGCACCGAGAAGTCGCCGCCGTCTTCGTGCAGCGTGCCGTTGAGCAGGGCGAACAGGGTCGACTTGCCGGCGCCGTTGCGCCCCACCAGGCCGACCTTTTCGCCGGGGTTGAGGGTGACGGTGGCGCCGTCGAGCAGAACCTTGGCGCTGCGGCGAAGAATGACGTTTTTGAGAGTGATCATGAAAATGGGCCTAGGCCGGGATTATCCCGGGTGGGCTGAAGGGGGCCGCGAATGCGGGTTACCGGACGCAGAGGACGCGAAGATTTCGCAGAGGGCGCAAAAGGAAAACCAAAAAATGGTTTTGTATTACTTCTGCGTCCGGAAGTCCGATTTCAGCAGCGCCTCCCGTGTGACCAGCAAGACCTGGTCCTCGCCCGCCGAGGCTTCGAGCCAGACGACCTCGAGCTGCGGAAAGGCGGCCTCGAAGTAGTCGCGCTCGTTGCCGATTTCCAGCACCAGCACGGCGCGCTCGCTCATGCAGGAAGGCGCGGCGGCGAACAACTGGCGCACGAAATCCATGCCGTCGGTGCCGCCGGCCAGTGCGAGCTCGGGCTCGGCACGGTATTCGGCGGGCAGGGCGGCCATGCTGGCGCTGTTCACGTAGGGCGGGTTGCACAGCACGAGGTCGTACGGGCCGGGCGTGTTCGCCAGGCCGTCCGATTCGATGAGCGTGACGCGCGCGTCCAACTCGTGGCGGGTGACGTTGATGGCCGCCACTTCGAGGGCCTCGGCCGACAGGTCGGCCGCATCCACGGTCACGTCCGGATAGGTCAGCGCCGCGAGCACCGCGAGGCTGCCATTGCCAGTGCACAGGTCGAGCACGCGCCGCGTGTGCTCGCCGAGCCAGTAGTCGATGGAACCGTCGGCGATCAGCTCGGCGATGAAGCTGCGCGGCACGATGGCGCGCTCGTCCACGTAGAAGGGCACGCCCTGCAGCCACGCCTCTTTCGTGAGGTAGGCGGCGGGCTTGCGCGTGGCGATGCGCTCTTCGATCAGCGCGGCGACCTTGCCGGCTTCTGCGGGTGACACGGGCGTGTCGGCGACGCTGTCGAGGTCGTCCAGCGGCAGCTTCAGGCGCCACAGCACGAGCCAGGCGGCTTCGTCGAAGGCGTTGGCGGTACCGTGGCCAAAAGCCACGCCGGCTTCCTCGAGCCGCTTGGCGCCCGACTCGATCAGCTCGATGACGGTGCTCATGTCGCGAGTGCAGCATCGAGCTGCTTCAGCGTGCGCAGGTAGATGTTCTTCAGCGTCTCGATCTCGGCCACGTCGATGTGCTCGTCGATCTTGTGGATGCTGGCGTTCACCGGGCCGAGTTCGACTACCTGCCTGCAGATCTTGGCGATGAAGCGCGCGTCGCTGGTGCCGCCGCTCGTCGACAGCTCGGTTTCGATGCCGGTCTCTGCGCGGATCGCGCCCTGCACGGCCGCGACCAGTTCGCCGGGCGTCGTCAGGAAGGGCAGTCCGCCGACGGTCCAGGCCAGCGTGTAGTCGATGCCGTGCGCGTCGAGCACGGCGTGCACGCGCTGCTGCAGCGATTCGGGCGTCGATTCGGTCGAGAAGCGGAAGTTGAAGTCGATCACTGCGCTGCCCGGAATCACGTTGCTTGCGCCGGTGCCCGAATGGAAATTGCTGATCTGCCAGCTGGTGGGCTGGAAGTAGGGGTTGCTCGCGGTGTCCCAGCCGCCCGCGGTGTTGATGGCCACCAGTTCGGCCAGCGCGGGCGCGACCGAATGCACGGGGTTCTTCGCCAGGTGCGGGTAGGCGATGTGGCCCTGCACGCCCTTGACGGTGAGCTTGCCGCTCATGGTGCCGCGGCGGCCGTTCTTGATCATGTCGCCGCAGCGCTCCACCGCCGTGGGCTCGCCGACGATGCAGTAGTCGATGACTTCGCCGCGCGCGGCCAGCGCGTTGCAGACGATGACGGTGCCGTCGACGCCGGGGCCTTCCTCATCGCTGGTGAGCAGCAACGCGAGCGTGAGCTGCGGGTCGGGCACGGCCTGCAGGAATTCCTCGATCGAGGTCACGAAGGCGGCCACCGAGGTCTTCATGTCGCAGGCGCCACGGCCATAGAGCTTGCCGTCGCGATGCGTGGGGGTGAAAGGGTGGCTGGTCCATTGCTCGACAGGGCCGGTGGGCACCACATCGGTGTGGCCGGCGAACACCAGCGTTTTGGTCGCAGCCGCGTTGGTGGGACGGCGCACCGCCCAGAGGTTGGTCACCCGAAAGTCGGCCGGGCCGCTCTCGATGGTTTCCAGCGTGAAGCCCAGTGGCGCCAGCCGCTCGCCGAGGATCTGTTGGCAGCCCGCATCGTCGGGGGTGACGGAGGGGCGCGAGATGAGTTGTTCGGCGAGCTGGAGCGTACGGGACATCGGGAAAAGGCTTGGTTCAAAACTTCACGTCGAGCGTGATGTCGGTGAAGGTGGGTTCGTCGACCTGGTCGGTCAGGTGGCGGTCATCCACCTGCTGCTTGGGCGCGGCGCGGTTCTGCAGGCGCCACATCAGGTTGGTGGGCGAATCGGCGTGCGACAGGCCTTCCTCGCGGGTCACGCGCTCTTCGGTGATGAGGCGGGCGATGTCTTCCTCGAAGGTCTGCGAGCCTTCGGCCATCGACTTTTCCATGGCTTCCTTGACGCCCGAGAAGTCGCCCTTTTCGATCAGCTCGGCCACCAGCGCGGTGTTGAGCATGACTTCGAGCGCCGGCACGCGGCCGCCGGTCGGCGTGCGCAGCAGGCGCTGCGAAACGATGGCGCGCAGCGCGCCACCCAGGTCGCCCAGGAGCGTGGGCCGAACTTCGACCGGGAAGAAGCTCAGGATGCGGTTCAGCGCGCGGTAGCTGTTGTTGGCGTGCAGCGTGGCCACGCACAGGTGGCCCGACTGCGCGTAGGCGATGGCGGCGGTCATGGTGTCGCGGTCGCGGATTTCGCCGATCTGGATCACGTCGGGCGCCTGGCGCAGCGCGTTCTTCAGCGCCATCTGCAGCGAGGTGGTGTCGCTGCCCACGTCGCGCTGGTTCACCACTGATTTCTTGTTGGTGTAGGTGAACTCGATGGGTTCCTCCACCGTCAGGATGTGGCCGCTGGCGTGCTCGTTGCGGTAGTCGAGCATCGAGGCCAGCGTGGTGGTCTTGCCGGCGCCGGTGGCGCCCACCATCAGGATCAGCCCGCGCTTGTCCATGATGAGCGTCTTGAGGATGTCGGGCAGGTTCAGGTCGGCAAAGCTTGGAATCGTCGAGGCGATGTGCCGCACCACCACCGCGTAGGTGCCACGCTGGCGCATGGCGCTGATGCGGTAGTTGCCGGCGCCTTCGAGAGCGACGGCCATGTTGAGTTCGCCCGTGCTTTCCAGCTCCTGGATGCGGGCGGGGGGCACCACCTCGGACAGCAGCGCGAGCGGCGCGGTGGCCGGCAGCACCTGCGCGTTGATCGGCACGCAGATGCCGTTGATGCGGATCAGCACCGGGGAGTGGGCCGAGAGGTAGATGTCGGAGGCCTTGCGCTCGGCCATCAAACGAAGAATCCGCTCCATCATGTTCATCGGTCTCTCTCCTCGGGTGCTGTTGTTTTCTCTAAGGGGAAAAGGGATTGGTCCTGGGACCGTTCAGTCGCGCAGCAGGTCGTTCAGCGAGGTCGTGGAACGCGTCTTGGCGTCGACCTTCTTCACGATGATGGCGGCGTACATGCTGTAGCGGCCGTTGTCCTTGGGCAGGCTGCCGGCCACGACGACCGAGCCCGCGGGCACGCGGCCGAAGTGGGTTTCGCCGGTGGCGCGGTCGTAGATCGGGGTGCTCTGGCCGATGAACACGCCCATCGACAGCACCGAGTTTTCTTCGACCACCACGCCTTCGACCACTTCGGAGCGCGCGCCGATGAAGCAGTTGTCTTCGATGATGGTGGGGCCGGCCTGCAGCGGCTCGAGCACGCCGCCGATGCCGACGCCGCCCGACAGGTGCACGTTGGCGCCGATCTGCGCGCACGAACCCACGGTGGCCCAGGTGTCGACCATGGTGCCTTCGCCCACGTAGGCGCCGATGTTCACGTACGAGGGCATCAGGATCGCGCCCTTGGCGATGTAGCTGCCGCGGCGGGCCACGGCCGGCGGCACGATGCGAACGCCCGACTCCTTCAGCTCGTTGGCCGACAGGTGCGAGAACTTGGTCGGCACCTTGTCGTAGAAGCCGAGCGAACCGGCCTGCATCTGCTCGTTGTCCTTCAGGCGGAACGACAGCAGCACGGCCTTCTTGATCCACTGGTGCACGGTCCACTTGCCGACGCTTTCACGGGTGGCCACGCGCAGCTTGCCGTTGTTGAGTTCGGTGATGACGTGCTCGACGGCATCGCGCACTTCGGCCGACGAGGCGGAGGGCGAGATGTTGGCGCGGTCTTCCCACGCGGCGTCGATGATTTGTTGCAGTTGCTGGGTCATGGAGAAGGTCTCGGGTGAAAAATGGGAGCGGGAAAGCGGATCAGCGGCGGGCGTCCGTGCCCTCGTTGCAGAAGCGGACGATGCGTCCGGCGGCCTCGACGCACTCGGCCGTTCCGGCCACCAGCGCCATGCGGATGCGGCCCCGGCCGGGGTTGGCGCTGTGCGCCCCGTATGTCGTATGGCGCGCCAGATAGCTGCCTGGCAAAACCGTCACATTGTATTGAGCGTAGAGCGCGCGGGCGAAGGCTTCGTCGTCGCCAGCCCACACTTCGGGCACGCCGGCCCAGAGGTAGAAACTGGCGTCGGGCAGGCGCACGTCGAGCACGGGTTCGAGCAGCGGCGTGACGGCAGCGAACTTGGCGCGGTACTGCGCGCGGTTATCGACCACATGAGACTCGTCACCCCAGGCCGCGATGCTGGCGGCGGCCACGGTGCCGCTCATGGCGCTGCCGTGGTAGGTGCGGTAGAGCAAGAACTTCTTGATGATGGACGCGTCGCCCGCCACGAAGCCGCTGCGCAGGCCGGGCACGTTGCTGCGCTTGGACAGCGAGGTCAGTGCGATCAGGTTTCTGAAGTCGGGCCGGCCGAGCTTCACCGAGGCTTCGAGGCCGCTGAGCGGGGGCTCGTCGCGGAAGTAGATTTCGCTGTAGCACTCGTCGGCGGCGATCACGAAGCCGTGGCGGTCGGACAGTGCGAAGAGTTTCTTCCACTCGTCCAGCGACATCACGGCGCCCGTCGGGTTGCCCGGCGAGCAGACGAACACCAGTTGCGTACGGGCCCAGACGTCGTCGGGCACGCTGTCCCAGTCGACCGCGAAATTGCGCGCGGGCACGCTGGCCACGTAGTACGGCTCGGCGCCCGAGAGCAGGGCCGCGCCCTCGTAGATCTGATAGAACGGGTTGGGCGACATCACCACCGGCTGCGGCGAGGCGGTTGGGTCGACCACGGTCTGGGCCAGCGAGAACAGCGCCTCGCGCGAGCCGTTGACGGGCAGCACCTGCGTGGCCGGGTCGAGGGCGAGGCTGTAGCGGGTTTTCAGCCAGTCGGTGAAGGCGGTGCGCAGCGCAACGTCGCCGGCGGTCGCGGGATAGGCGGCCAGCGCGCCGAGGCTGGCGCTCAAGGCGTCCTTGATGAAGCCCGGCGTGGCGTGCTTGGGTTCGCCGATGCCCAGGCTGATGGCGGAAAACTCGGGATTGGGCGTGACGCCCGCGAACAGTTGCTTCAGCCGCTCGAAGGGATAGGGTTGCAACCGGGAAAGCAGGGGATTCATGCCCGGGATTATCGGTGACAGCTGTTACCGCTCCTGGCGAAGCGGCTACTGGCCGGCGACAGGTGTCGTCGTCAGGCCGCGCCGCGCCGGTAGAAGGCGAGCGAGCCGGCCAGCGCCAGCAGCATGCCGCCGCAGGCGCGGTCGATCCAGCGCGTGGCCGATACGGTCAGCAGCCGGATCGCGCGGGCGCCGACGAAGGCGTAGGCCAGCATCACCGCCATGTCCAGGCCCGCGAAGATCAGGGCGATGACGAAGTATTGCGGCGCCTGCGCGGCCGAGGGATCGATGAACTGCGGCAACAGCGCCGAGCAGAAGATGTAGCCCTTGGGGTTGGTCGCCGCCACGAGGAAGGACTTGAAGAAGATGCGCTTGCTCTCGCCCGCCGTGGTCGACGGCGCGCCGTCGGCGGCAGGCAGATGGAAGCCGCCGCCCCTGGAGCGCAGCATGCGCAGGCCGAGATACGCCAGGTACACCGCGCCGACCCACTTCAGCATCGAGAACCAGAACTCGGACGCGGCCAGCAGCGCGCCAAGGCCGAGGGCCACGGCGCCGACCAGCACGAAGTCCGACAGCACTGCGCCGAGCATGCCCGGCAAGGCTCGCCGTACGCCGTGGCGCGAGCCGTTGCTGAGCGCCAGCAGGACGGTAGGACCGGGCGTGGCGATGGCGGCGAAGGCCACGATGGCGAAGAGCAGGGCTGTGGCGAGCGTCATCGGGGCAGTCTCCTTCTCGGGGATTTCAGCAGTCGGTCAGATCTTCTTGACCAGCACCTGGCTCTTGCGGTCCCAGTTGTACTTGCGCTTGCGCGCCTCGGGCAGCCAGTCGGGGTTGACCTGCTGGAAGCCGCGCTTGAGGAACCAGTGCATGGTGCGCGTGGTGAGCACGAAGATGCTGTCCAGGCCCATCGCCTTGGCGCGGTGTTCGACACGCTTGAGGATGCGTTCGCCGTCGCCCTGCGACTGCGATTGAGGCGACACCGTGAGCGCGGCCATCTCGGCGGTGCGCGCCTCGGGGTATGGGTAGAGTGCTGCGCAGCCGAAGATCACGCCGTCGTGCTCGATCACCGTATAGTGGCCCACGTCGCGCTCGATCTCGGTGCGGTCGCGCTTCACGAGCGTGCCGTCGCGCTCGAAGGGCTCGATCAGCTGGAGGATGCCGCCGATGTCGTCCACCGAGGCTTCGCGCAGGCTCTCGAGCTTTTCGTCGATCACCATCGTGCCGACGCCATCGTGCACGTACACCTCGAGCAGCAGCGAGCCGTCGAGCGCGAAGGGCAGGATGTGGTTGCGCTCAACGCCGGCCTTGCAGGCCTTCACGCAGTGCTGCAGGTAGAAAGCCGTGTCCGTCGGCTTCTGCGGCGGCGGCAGCGAGGCGAGCAGTTTTTCCGCGGCATCCAGCGGCAGCTCGGTGTCGATCGGGTTGTCCTCGCTCTCGGGCAACTCACTGTCGATGCGGATGCCCGGGATCTCGGTCAGGAAGATCAGCTTGTCGGCCTGGATCGAGATGGCGACGCTGGTGGCCACCTCTTCCATCGTCAGGTTGAAGGCCTCGCCGGTGGGCGAGAAGCCGAAGGGCGACATCAGCACCATCGCACCGAAATCGAGCGTGCGGCGGATGCCGGCCGAGTCGACCTTGCGCACCAGGCCCGAATGCTTGAAGTCCACCCCGTCGACAACGCCAACGGGCCGCGCGGTGATGAAGTTGCCCGAGATCACCCGCACCGTCGAGCCCGCCATCGGCGTGTTCGGCAGGCCCTGGCTGAAGGCAGCCTCGATCTCGTAGCGCAGCTGTCCCGCGGCTTCCTGCGCGGAGTCGAGCGCCACTTCGTCGGTGATGCGGATGCCGTGCGAGTACTTTGCTTCGTGGCCCTTGGCCGCGAGCTGCTCGTTGACCTGCGGACGGAAGCCGTGCACCAGCACGATCTTCACGCCCATGCTCTGGATCAGGGCCAGGTCCTGCGCGATGTTCTGCAGCTTGCCCGCCGCGATCGCCTCGCCCGCCAGGGCGACCACGAAAGTCTTGCCGCGGTGCGTGTGGATATAGGGCGCGACCGAGCGGAACCAGGGCACGAAGGTGAAGTTGAAAACGGTGGACATGGGGCGTGATTGTGCATTCATGGAGCGTCGTTTGCCTGACTCGGGCGATTCAGGCGATCGCCCGCAGCACGCGGGCCGCGCTGGCGGGAACGGCTGCCGCGGCGGCCTCTGGTTGCGCCGGGGGCAGCAGGTCGGCATGGCGGGCGCGGAAGCTCGCCAGCAGCGCCGCATAGGCGTCGGTCGGCTCTCCGGTGGGAGCGGTTGGCAGGCCGAGCATTGCCGCCAGTTCGGCCGGCGCGATGGAACCCTCGCGCATCAGCGCGTCGACCACCACCACCAGCGCCGGCGTGTGCGCGTCGAGCAGCGCGAGGGCGCGCGCATGCTCCTGCGCGAGCAGGGCCTCGATCTCGGGGTTGGTGGCATCGACGTCGGTATTGCGGTTGTCCTCCGGGTCGTTCGCCACGTCGGTGCGGCTCAGGCGCGTGCCGAAGGCGAAGTGGCGCACGTACTGTGCCGCGCAGGCGGTAGCCTGCATGAAGTCCTGCACGGCGCCGGAGGTGCAGGCCTGCTCGCCGAACACCAGTTGCTCGGCGGCACGGCCCGCGAGGCTCACGCAGATGCGGTCGCGCAGGTTCTCCTTCGACCAGGCCTTGCGCTGCTCGTAGCTGTTGTAGCCGCCCTCGAACGAGGCGACGTTGATCTTGATCTCCTGCGGTGCGCGGCCGAACAGCAGGCCGTAGGCCACGCCGTGGCCGGCCTCGTGCACGGCGAGCAGGGCGCGGAAGTCCTCGCTCGAACGCTGCTTGAGGCGGTTCAGCTCCAGCGACACCGGGAACTGGCGGCGCACCTTGCGGTACTTGGCCTGGATGCAGGAGGCGCCCGCATCCAGCGTGAGCCACACCGGCTCGCCGCCGTCGGCGCCTTGCTCCAGCGCCCACAGCGCGGCATTGACCAGCGTGGCGCTCAGGATCGCGTGGATCGAAGAGAACAGCGGGCGCGTGCCCTGCGCCGGGAACACGGCGTTGGCGTAGATCTGCTCGTACACGCTCGCGTCGAGCACGAAGCGCACGCCGGAGCTTTCCTGGATTTCGCCCACGTAGCGGTCGCAGATCGACAGGATCAGGCGCACGTAGGTCGCACGGTTGAACGACGGGTAGATCAGGTGGTTGTTGCCCAGGCGCGCGATCTGCTCGGGGCGGAAACGCTCGGCCAGCGCCTTCTTCACGTCGATGACGGAGAGCTTCTTCGTCAGTGTGTGGAAGATGTCGGCGTCGGTGTCGCAGTCCTCGACGCGGCGGGCCGTCTCGGCGTACATCTCGTCGAGATTGCCCGAGACGAACACCAGCAGCTTGCTGTAGTCGGTCTCCCAGTCTTGCTGCGCGTCGCGGAAGGCGCGCAGGCGCGCATGCACCTCGGCGGGCTTCCAGGCCATGATCTGCAGCAGGGTCTCGGAGAGCTTCAGGCAGCGCTTCACTTCGTGCGCCTCCCAGGGCGAGAGGTGCAGCTTGCGCTTCTTGTCGTCCTTCTTCCTGTCGGCCGGGCCGTCGCGGTCCTGCACGTACTCGGCCTGCGCGAGCGACGATTCGATCTCGCCCAGCATCGACAGCGCGGGCGGCAGGCGGCCGTCGGACAGCAGCGCCCACACATCCTGGTAGCGCTCGACCTTGGCCTCGTTGCCGTTGCCATCGACGGTGCGGAAGCGCTGGAACTCGTCGAGCACCAGGATGCCGGGCGTGCTTTCGGCAATACCCGATTCGGCCAGCATGGCCGAGATGGAGCCGCGGCTGTGATAGCCCGAGCCATGGCTGAAGCCGTCCATCTGTACTTCGATGAAGCGGTCGTAGAAGCCCAGGTGCTGGGCCAGGCGGCGCACGAGCTGTGTCTTGCCCGTGCCGGTCAGGCCCCAGAGGCAGATGACCACAGGGCGGCTGATGAGCTGCGGCAGCACATACCAGGCGCGCAGCGAATCGATCACGCGGTCGATGATGTCATCGATGCCGAAGAGTTCGGCCTTCAGCGCCTCGGCGACGGTCTGCAGATGGCGCGTGCGTTCGGACAGCTCGGCGTGCAGGCGGGAGTGGATGTCTTTGGACATGGTGTTTTTCTTTTTTATCGAACAGGGACGGAAAAGCGCCCGCTCCTTCGCACGAAGGAGTCGGCAGTCAGACGCTGTGGGAGCTGTTGCGGCGCTTCTGTGCTCGAAGCGCGCGGGGGCGCGGCTTCAGGCCGGGCGAGGCAACTTGGCCCGTCCATGCGCGGTGGGCGCACGGCTTGCGCAGCGACGGCGCAAGGTGGTGGGGGCAAGGCAGGACATGGACGCGATCGTAGCGAGAGGGTGCAGTGGAGTAAAGACTATTTACACGACGTGTTGCCATGGGGCGGCGCACTGTGGGCGCCCTGCAACAACTGCCGTGCGCACCGATAATCGACGGTTTGCCCGCCGCGCCAGCCCGACGACTGCCTTCCCTTGACGACCACGACACCTCTTCGCATCGAATTTCCCGAATCGCTCCCTGTCTCGGGCAGGCGCGACGAAATCATGGCCGCCATCTCGGCGCACCAGGTCGTTATCGTCTGCGGCGAAACGGGCTCGGGCAAGACCACGCAGCTGCCCAAGATCGCGCTGGCGCTGGGTCGAGGCAAGCTCAACGCCGAGCCAGGCAAGGGCCGGCTCATCGGCCACACGCAGCCGCGCCGCATTGCTGCGAGCTCGGTCGCCAAGCGCATCGCTGAAGAGTTGAAGACGCCGCTGGGCGACGTGGTCGGCTTCAAGGTGCGCTTTCAGGACCGGTTGAGCCGCGACGCCTCGGTCAAGCTGATGACCGACGGCATCCTGCTGGCCGAGACGCAGACCGACCCGCTGCTGAAGGCCTACGACACGCTGATCATCGACGAGGCCCACGAGCGCTCGCTGAACATCGACTTCCTGCTGGGCTACCTGCGCGAGATTCTTCCGCGCCGGCCCGACCTGAAGGTGATCGTCACCTCGGCCACCATCGATGCCGACCGCTTCGCGCAGCACTTCGCGTCCAGGAACGGGCCGGCGCCGATCATTTATGTCTCCGGCCGTACTTTCCCGGTGGAGCAGCGCTACCGCCCGTTCGAGGAGTCGCGCGAGCACGACCTGAACGATGCGATCGCCGATGGTGTCGACGAACTCTGGCGCGACCCGCACAACGCGGGCGACATCCTTGTTTTCCTGCCCGGCGAGCGCGAGATCCGTGAAGCGGCCGACCACCTGCGCCGCCACCTGAGTCACCAGCCGCTGCTGCGCAACGCCGAGGTGTTGCCGCTGTTCGCGCGCCTCTCGGGTCCCGAGCAGGACCGCATCTTCGACGGCCACACGGGCCGGCGCATCGTGCTGGCCACCAACGTGGCCGAGACCTCGCTCACCGTGCCGGGCATCCGCTACGTGATCGACACCGGCACGGCGCGCGTCAAGCGCTACAGCTTCCGCAGCAAGGTCGAGCAGTTGCTGGTCGAGCCGATCAGCCAGGCCGCGGCCAACCAGCGCGCGGGCCGGTGCGGGCGGGTGGCGAACGGCATCTGCATCCGGCTCTACGACGAAAAGGATTTCGAAGGCAGGGCGCGCTTCACCGATCCGGAAATCCTGCGTTCCTCGCTCGCGGGTGTGATCCTGCGAATGAAGTCGCTGCGGCTGGGCGACGTGGCGCGCTTTCCGTTCCTCGAGGCACCATCGCCGCGCGCGATTGCCGATGGCTACCAACTGCTCAACGAACTCGGCGCGGTCGACGACGCCAACGAACTGACGCAAACCGGTGCCGAGCTGTCGCGGCTGCCGCTCGACCCGCGCGTCGGCCGGATGATCCTGGAAGCCCGATCGCGCGGCGCGCTCGAAGAAGTCCTGGTCATCGCCTCGGCCCTCAGCGTGCAGGACGTGCGCGACCGCCCGATGGACGCACAGCAGCAGGCCGACCAGGCGCATTCGAAATTCGACGACGAGAAGAGCGAGTTCAGCGGCTACCTGCGGCTGTGGAAGTGGATCGCCGACGCGCGCGGCGGCCACGGAGACACGCACAAGCTCAGCAACCGCCAGTACGAGCAGCTGCTGCGCCAGAACTTCATCAACATCCGCCGTGTGCGCGAGTGGCGCGACATCCACTCGCAGCTGCTCACAGTCGTGACCGAGCACAAGTGGCGCCTCAACGCCGAGCCCGCTGGCTATGAGCCGCTGCACCTGTCGATGCTCGCGGGCCTGCTCGGCAACATTGGCTGGAAGCTCGAAGATGACGAGGCGTATCTCGGTGCGCGCGGCATCAAGTTCTACAAGCACCCGGGTGCGCATCTGAAGAAGAAGCCCGGCCGCTGGATCGTTGCGGCCGAACTGGTCGAGACCACGCGGCTCTTCGGGCGCGGCATCGCCAACATCGAGCCACAGTGGCTCGAACAGGTGGCGGGGCATCTGCTGAAGAAGCAATTGCTCGACCCGCACTGGGAGAAGAAGGGCGCGCAGGTGTCGGCGCTGGAGCGCGCGACGTTGTACGGGCTTGTCGTATACAGCGGGCGCCGCGTCGACTTCACCAAGGTCGATCCGGTCGCGGCGCGCGAAATCTTCATCCGCGAGGCGTTGGTCGGTGGGCAATGGGAGAGCAAGTTCCCGTTCCTCACGGCCAACCGCAAGCTGGTGCGCGAGGTCGAAGGGCTGGAGCACAAGTCGCGCCGGCAGGACGTGCTGGTCGACGACGAACTGATCTTCGCCTTCTACGACGCGCAGTTGCCCGCCGACGTGGCCAGCGGCATCACCTTCGAGAACTGGTACCGCCATGCCTCGGAGGAGCAGCCACGTCTCTTGTTCCTGACGCGCGATGAACTGATGCGCCACCAGGCGGCTGGCATCACGACGCAGTCTTTTCCGGCCACGCTGCGGCTGGGCGGCGTCGATTGTGCTGCGACCTACCTGCACGAGCCCGGCGACGCGAAGGACGGCCTCACCGTCAGCGTGCCGCTGTTTGTGCTCAACCAGGTGAGCGAGGAACGCTGCGAGTGGCTGGTGACGGGCATGCTCAAGGACAAGATCCAGGCGCTGCTCAAGAGCCTGCCGCAGCGCCCGCGCTCGCGGCTGGTGCCGCTGCCCGAGTCGGCTTCGAAGCTGGCGGAAGAACTATCGGCGCCCGAGCTGTTCGGTACGGGCTCGCTGACCGACGTGCTGCTCAAGCGCGTGCGCGACATGACCAGCATCGACGTGAAGCGCGCCGACTTCAAGCTCGACATGCTGCCGCCGCACCTGTTCATGAACCTGCGCGTGATCGACGAGCACGGGCGGCAGCTGGGCATGGGGCGCAACCTTGGTGCGCTGAAGGCCGAACTCGGTGCGCAGGCGCGCGGCGCGTTCCAGGCGCTCGCGGGGCTGAATGTGAAGGCGTCGCCGGAGAAGAAGACGGCGACGGACGAAGGCTCGAAGGCGCCCGCGAAGGCGGCCAACGCGCCTGCACCCGCCGCGCTACCCGCCGGCCAGCGCTACACGGGCTGGACTTTCGGCGAGCTGCCCGAACTGATGGAAGTGCGCCGCGGCTCGCAATCGCTGATCGGTTTTCCGGCGCTGCGCGACGAGGGGGACGCCGTGACCATCGAGGTGTTCGACGAGCCTGCCGTGGCGGCCGCCAAGCACCGGGCCGGCCTGCGCCGCCTGTTCGCACTGCAGCTGAAGGATGCACTCAAGTACCTCGAGAAGAACATCCCCGATCTGCAGAAGATGTCGGTCGCGTTCATGCCGCTCGGCACCTCCGAGGAGTTGCGCACGCAGATCATCGATGTGGCGATCGACCGCGCCTTCCTTCAGGAGCCGCTGCCGACCGACGAGTTTGCGTTCAAGCGCCGGCTGGAAGAGGGGCGCGGCCGCCTCACGCTGATCGCGAACGAGGTGGGCCGGCTGGCGTCGGCCATCCTCGTCGAATACGCGGCGGCCGCGCGCAAGATCAAGGACACGAAGATCCAGCCCGATGCCGTGCAGGATGCCGCGCAGCAGCTGCAGCGTCTCGTCGGCAAGCGTTTCATCGCCGATGCACCGTGGACGCAGTTGCAGCACTTCGCGCGCTACCTCAAGGCCATCGTGCTGCGGCTCGACAAGCTGCGCGCGGACCCCGCGCGCGACGCCGCGAAGCTCGCCGAGCTCAAGCCTCAGGAGCAGCGCTACTGGCGCCTGGTGGCGGAGCGCAAGGGCGTGGTGGATGAGCGCATGCTCGAATTCCGCTGGCTGCTCGAGGAGCTTCGCGTGAGCTTCTTCGCACAGGAGTTGCGCACGCCGCAGCCGGTAAGCGTGAAGCGGCTCGACAAGGCGTGGGCTCAGCTGCAGGCATGAAAAAGCCCGCCGAAAGGGGCGGGCTCTTCGCCGAAGGCGGCACAAGCTGCCGCCGCCCGGTCATATGCGCCCCATGAGCACGAGGATGACAACGATCACGAGCACGAGGCCGAGGCCACCGCTGGGCCCGTAGCCCCAGGACCGGCTATAGCCCCAGCTTGGAAGCGCACCGATCAGCAGCAGGATCAGGATGATCAGCAGAATGAACGAGAGGGACATGGTTTGCTCCTGGGACGTTGTTGCAACGAACCCCGATGCTGGTCATCCCCGCGGTGGCGCGGCGCCGGAGAGCCACCCCTTCGGTGGTCAGGACAGTCCTACCGCGCGCGTCGGCGTTTTGCCCGGTGTATCTGCAAGCGACGGAAGGAGCGTCCTCAGAGCCTGGCGAGCCGCTCCAGCGCGGCGAGCAGCGTCTCGTCTTTCTTGGCGAAGCAGAAGCGCACCACGCGCTGGTCGAAGCCGTTGCCATAGAAGGCCGACAGCGGGATTGCCGCCACGCCGATCTCGCGCGTGAGCCACAGGCAGAACTCGGCTTCGGACAGGTCGCTCACCGCCGAGATGTCGACGCACTGGAAATAGCTGCCTTCGCTGCGCAGCAGCTTGAAGCGCGTCTTCTCGGCCAGGCCGGCGGCGAACAGGTCGCGCTTGCGCTGGTAGAAGGCAGGCAGCTCGAGGTACGGCTTCGGCTCGGCCATGTACTGCGCGAGCGCGTGCTGCATCGGCGTGTTCACGGTGAACACGTTGAACTGATGCACCTTGCGGAACTCGGCCATCAGCGGAGCCGGCGCAGCCACGAAGCCGACCTTCCAGCCGGTGACGTGGTAGGTCTTGCCGAAGCTGCTGACGATGAAGCTGCGCGCGGCCAGGCCCGGGAAGCGCGCCACGCTTTCGTGGCGCGCGCCGTCGTAGACCATGTGCTCGTAGACCTCGTCGCTGATTACGAACACGTCGGTGGGCGCGAGCAGTTCCTCGAGCTGGCGCATCTCGGCGGCGGTCCAGACCGTGGCGCTCGGGTTGTGCGGCGTGTTGATGATGATGGCGCGCGTGCGCGGCGTGAGCGCGGCGGCGATCTTGTCGAAGTCGGGGCGGAAGGTGCCGGGCACGAGCGGCACGCGCACCACGCTGCCGCCGGCCAGATCGATGTTGGGCACGTAGCTGTCGTAGCAGGGCTCGAGCACGATCACCTCGTCGCCCGGGCGCACCACGGCGAGGATGGCCGTGATGATGGCCTGCGTGGCGCCGGCGGTGACGGTGATCTCGGTGGCCGCGCTGTAGCCGTGGCCGTACAGCGCCGAGATCTTCGCGGCGATGGCGTCGCGCAGCGCCGGAATGCCGGGCATCGGCGGGTACTGGTTGTGGCCCGCGGCCATGGCGGCCGTCACGTCTTCGAGCAGCTTCGGATCGCAGTTGAAATCAGGAAAACCCTGGCCGAGGTTGACCGCATTCTTCTCGGCGGCCAGCGCCGACATCACGGTGAAGATGGTGGTGCCTACAGCCGGCAGCTTGGTGGCGATGTCGGGCGTGCGTGGGGATTGAGCTGTGCTCATAGTTCGTAGTCTTGTTGATGGCCGCTCAGGGCCTTGGCGATCAGGTTGCGGTCGAGGCGGTCGGACAGCAGCTCGGCGAACTTGAAGACGAAGTTGCGCAGGTAGGCGCTGCGCTTGAACGCGACCCGCGCGATATTCTGGCCGAACACGTGGCCCATCGGGCGCACCACGAGGTCGGCGTTCGATTCGTCGCGCACGGCCATCTCGGCCACGATGCCCACGCCCAGCCCGAGGCGCACGTAGGTCTTGATCACGTCGGAGTCGATGGCTTCGAGCGCGATGCGCGGCGTGAGCTTCTTCTGCGCGAACGCATGGTCGATGCGCGTGCGTCCGGTGAACGACGGGTGATACGTGATGATCGGCTCGCTCGCCAGGTCTTCGAGCGAGATGCGCTCCTTGGCGGCCAGTGGATGGTCCTTGGGCAGCACCAGCACGTGCTGCCATTCGTAGCAGGGCAGGGTCACGAGCTCGGCGTAGCCGTCGAGCGATTCGGTGGCGATGCCGATCTCGGCGATCTCGTCGATCACCATGCGCGCCACCTGGTCGGGCGAGCCCTGGTGCAGGCTCACGTTGACCTTGGGGTACGCCTCGCGCAGATTGGCCACGGGCACCGGCAGTACGTAGCGCGCCTGGGTGTGGGTGGTGGCGATGGAGAGGGTGCCGCTGTCCTGCGCGCTGAACTGTTCGCCGATGCGCTTGAGGTTGCCCACCTCGCGCATGATGAGTTCGATGCTGGCGATGACGTGCTGGCCCGGCTCGGTCACGCGCTTCAGGCGCTTGCCATGGCGCGCGAAGATTTCAACGCCCAGTTCTTCCTCGAGCTCGATGATGGCCTTGGAAACGCCGGGCTGCGAGGTGTGGAGCGCCTTGGCCGCCTCCGTGAGATTCAGGTTGCGCCGCACGGCTTCCTGAACAAACTTGAACTGGTGCAGATTCATATCAAATTCCGTCTTATTACGGAATTTATTATGCCTTCGGAATCTATCGAAATTGCCGGATGTTCAGGATTTGACCGCAATTCTGGCCAGGAGATCGACCAGTTCGGGCTCCTCGCCAACGATGCGGGCGAGCGAGAAGCCAACGTCGGGCCAGCGCTGGCGCAGCGCCTCGAGCTGGTGCGGCAGGTCTTCGCGCGCGTGCTTGCCCATGCCGAGGAACAGCGGGACCACGCGGATGGCGGTGGCGCCGCCGGCAATCAGCGCCGCTGTCGCCGTGGGCAGGTCGGGCGTTGCCAGTTCCATGTAGGCGCAGGCTACGCGGGCGCGGGGCTCGTTCCTGCACACGCGCTCGGCCACGGCCTCGATGGGCTGGCGCCAGCGCTCGTCGCGCGAACCATGCGCCAGTAAAACGATGCCCTGGGTCATCGTCGTAGCACCAGCCAGCTGAAGGCCGTCAACGACATCACCGAATAGATCATTCCCGGCGCCGCCGCCGTGAGCCATGGCGACCAGTTGCTCAGGTTGCCGAGATAGCCGAACACGTTGTTCAGCAGGAAGAAGCTGATGCCGATCATCACGCCGCCGAACACGTAGGTGGTGATGCCGGCCTGGCGGAAGTGCAGATAGGCGAAGGGCAGGGCGAGCACCACCATCACCAGGCACGAGAGCGGATAGAACACCTTGCGCCAGAACTCGATCTCGTAGCGCTGCGCGGTCTGGCCGTTGGCGTCGAGGTGGCGGATGTAGTCGAACAGGTCGATCGTGCCCATGCGGTCGGGGCGCAGGAGCGCGACCGACACCATTTCGGCGGTCAGCGTGGTGGGCCAGTTCAGCTGCGGAATCTTGGTCGTGGCAATGCGGGCCTGGTCGGCCGAGCTGCGCGTGTCGTACTTCTGCTCTTCGACGTCGGTGAGCATCCAGTGTCCGTTGTCGATGCGGGCCGAGCTCGCGACGATCTGGGTGCTGATGTAGCCGTTGTCATCGAACTCGAAGATGCGCGGGCTCTTCAGCGTGCCCTTGCGGTCGATCGACAGCACGTTCACTGCGAACGACACATTGCCCCGTTTTTCCTTGAGCCAAGCGCCCGTGTTGCCGGCCAGGGAATAGACGCCCTGGTATTTGGCCTTGAGCAGCTGGCCCGTGCGCTCCGACGCCGGTGCGACATAGTCGCCGATGGCAAAGGTCAGCATGACGAAACCGATGCCCAGCAGCAGCAGGGTGCGCAGCGCACGCCAGGGCCCCAGGCCGCTGGTGCGCAGGATCGTGTATTCGGAGCTCTGCGCCAGCCGGGCCATCACGAAGATGGAGCCGATCAGCACCGTGATCGGCAGCAGTTCGTAGAGGTGGCTCGGAATCAGCAGCGTCACGTAGACCAGCGCCTGCGCCGGCCCGTAGTTGAGGCTGTCCGGCTTGCCGATGGATTGCAGTTCATCGACGAAGTCGAAGAAGAAAAAGAGGCTCAGAAAGCCGAGCGTCACGAACGCCACGGCCTTCAGCACCTCCACGTAGATCAGGCGTCTTATCGTTTTCACGTGGGTTCGATCTTGGGTGTAGGCAGCGCGGCGGCGGACGGACGTGGCTTGCCCGGCCGTCCCCAGTTGTTCTGGCGTATGCCGAGCCATGCCAGGTTGATCAGCAGCACGCCGCCATGCAGCAGCACCATGAAGCCACCCAGGCTGTATTTGCCTGAACTGATCCAGCTCTGCCCCAGGTTGAGCATGTTGTAGTAGACGACGAAAGCGAACAGCGCCAGCAGCAGGTTGCCGCTGCGGCCGACGCGCGGGTTGGCGCTCGACACATTCAGCGCCAGCAGCACGAAGTTGACGGCCGTCAGCAGCATCCCGATGCGCCAGGCCAGCTCGCCGCGGCTCGGGTCGCTCGGATCGGTCAGCAGGGACAGCGTGTTGCGCGCGCGCGGCGGCGTTGCGTCGTTGGTCAGGCCGTTGTTGCCGCCTGCCCGGGTGCCGTAGGTCTTGAATTCGCTGATCTTCAGGCCGGTCTGGGCAATGGGTTGCTCGAGCCGCTGTCCGTTGTTGAGCAAGAGGTAGCGCGAATTGCCGATGTTCTCGATGCTGCCGCTGCGCGCCGAGGTCGTGATCTGCATGTTGCGCTCGATCGACCAGATGAAGACGTTGGTGGCCTTGGAGTTGTCAGCCGTCTCCTTGTCGATGAAGAACACGCGCACCCGGCCTGCGGATTCGCGGAACTCACCCGGCGCCACGCGCTCGATGTCGCTGCGCTGCTCGTACTGCTTGCGCATGCCGATGGTCTGCGAGTTGGCCCACGGCCAGCCCACCAGCGCCATCACCGCGATCAGGATCAGCACTGGCCAGGCGAAGCGGAACAGCGGCTTGACGAAGTCGATCAGGCCGCGCCCGCTGGAAAACCAGATCACCATCTCGCTGTCGCGGTACATGCGCGAGAGGGTGCCGACGATGGCGATGAACAGGCTCAGGCTCAGGATGGTCGGCATGTAGCCGAGCACCGTGTAAGTCATCACCAGGAACACCTCCTGCGGGTTCACACTGCCCTTGGACGCGAGCCCCAGGGTGCGGATGAGCATCATGGTCATCACGATGGTGACCAAGACCACGAGGGTTGCTCCGAAGCTGCGGGACAGCTCCTTGCGTAGGGAAGAATGGAATAACATCGTTCGAGGAAAAAAAGGATTATGGACTTTCAACTCAAGACCCTCACCGTCGCCCAGGCTGCAGCCGAGAAATCCGACGTCCTCATCGTGCTCGTGGGCAGCGCTCCGCTCACCTCCAAAGACCCGTTGTCGGTGCTCGCCGCCAGTGCCCGCAAGGCCGGCGACCTGCCCGACAAGGCTGGCAAGCAGCTGGGGCTCTACCGTCCGGAAGACGTGGTCGCGTCCCGCGTGGTGCTCGCCGCCATCGGCGACGGCAAGCCCGCCTCGGTGCGCAGCGGGGTGATCGCGGCGGTCAACGCGGTCAAGGCCCAGGGGCCCAAGCGCGTGGCCATCGTCTTTGCGCAGCCCACTGACGGCGCGGCGGTAGCGAGCGCCGTCACGGCGGCGGCCGACGCCAGCTATGTCTACACGACCACCAAGTCGAAGGCCGAGCCCCGCAGCATCCGCCAGCTGATCGTCGGCGTGGCCGATGCCGCCGTCGTCACCGGCGCCTTCGACACCGCCCGCGCCGCTGTCCAGGGCATCGAACTGGCCAAGGAATGGGGCAACCGGCCGGCCAACCATGCCACGCCCACGCTGCTGGCCGAGGTCGCCAAGGGGCTGGCCAAGCTGCCGAACATCAAGTGCGAAGTGCTGGGCCCGAAAGAAGTCGAGAAGCTCGGCATGGGTGCCTTCGCGGCCGTGGCTCAAGGTTCGGCGGAGCCGCTGCGCTTCATCGTGCTGCGCTACCACGGTGCGCCCAAGGACGAGGCGCCCGTGGTGCTTGTCGGCAAGGGCATCACCTTCGATACCGGCGGTGTCTCGCTCAAGCCCGCGGCCGAAATGGACGAAATGAAGTTCGACATGTGCGGCGCGGCAAGTGTGCTCGGCACCTTCCGCGCGCTCGGCGACCTCCAGCCCGCCATCAACGTCGTCGGCCTCATTCCCTCGTGCGAGAACATGAACGACGGTCGCGCCGTGAAGCCGGGCGACGTGGTGACGAGCATGAGCGGCCAGACCATCGAGGTACTCAACACCGATGCCGAGGGCCGGCTCATCCTTTGCGACGCATTGACCTACGCCAAGCGCTTCGATCCGGCGGCCGTGATCGACATAGCGACCCTGACGGGCGCCTGCGTGGTGGCCCTCGGCGGCGTGCGCAGCGGTCTGTTCACCAGCGACGAAACGCTGGCCGCAGCGATCGAAGCTGCCGGCGAGGCCTCGCAGGACCGCTGCTGGCGCCTGCCACTGGACGACGACTATGCCGAAGGCCTCAAGAGCAACTTTGCCGACGTGGCCAACATTGCCGGCCGCGCCGGCGGCGCCATCACCGCCGCCAAGTTCCTGCAGCGCTTTGCCGGCGACTTCGCCTGGGCGCACCTGGACATCGCGGGCACCGCCTGGAAGAGCGGTGCGGCCAAGGGCTCGACCGGCCGGCCGGTGGGCCTGCTGGTGTCGTACCTGACAACCCGCGCAAACGGCGGCGACGGATCGGGCAAGGCCAGCAAAACCAAAACCCCCGCAGCTCCGGCCAAAAAGGCCAGGTCGGCGAAGTGACGGAAATCGGCTTTCACTACAACGCGCCCGACAAGCTGAACTACGCCTGCCGGCTGGTTCGCAAGGCCGTGAATGCACGCGGCCTGCGCGTGGTGGTCGTCGGCGATGCGCTTGCGCTCGATGCCATGGACGCCGCGCTCTGGCAGCTGTCGCCGGTGGACTTCGTCGCGCACTGCCGCGGCGATGCGCCGGCCCATGTGGTCGCGCGTTCGCCCGTCGTTCTTTCGGCGGAGGGGGCCGACGCGGCCTCGCTGCCGCACCGCGAAATGCTGGTGAATCTCGGACTCGAAGTGCCTGCAGGCTTCGAGCGCTATGAACGCATGATCGACATCGTGAGCGACGAGGCCAACGATCGCCAGGTCGGCCGTTCGCGCTGGCGCCACTATGCCGATCGTGGCTACACCATCCAGCCACACGATTTCGCAAAGAGTTCCTGACATGGCCAGCACGCTGCGCACACCGCCTCGGTTCGTTCCCACGCTGACCACGGTGCTCGAGGTTCCGGCGGAGCCCGCGAGTCCCGAGCCGCAGGCCGCGGCCGCGCTCCAACCCGACCCGGCGAGCGTCATGGCATTGCCGCCGGCCGTGCAGCTTTCGCAGGCGGAAATCGTCAGCCTCGAAGAGCAGTTGCTGCACCGCGTGTTGCAGCGCGTCGACCTGTCTCTGGAAGAGCGTTTGAGCGACACCGTGTCAGCTGCCGTTCAGCATCAGCTCGACGCGATGGTGCCGCGTTTGCGCAATGAAATCGAAGCCGTTCTGCGTGCGTTGGTGATCGAGGCAATGGCCGCGGAACTCAGCGAAAACACAGGGTCTACGCCAGCTTCCGGCGCCTGAATCCTCGGCTAAACTGCGCCGCAGGTCGGAAGGGCGTGAGGGTGCCGCTGGTCCGCGGCGCGAAACTTGCGAGGTCTGTGCGCCCGGATCACACGACCGGTTTTTTATTCTTTTCATCCAAGTTCTGGAGGTTCTCATGCAATTGAAATGGACTGCGGTCGCACTGGCTGCACTCACGCTGGTGGCTTGCGGCAAGAAGGAAGAAGCTGCTGCTCCCGCTGCGGCGCCCGCGCCAACGGCTGCGGCCCCGGCTGCTGCACCTGCCGGAGAAACCCTGCTCGTCAAGATCGGCCACGTTGCGCCCACGAGCGGTCCCATTGCCCACCTCGGCAAGGACAACGAGTTCGGCGCCAAGATGGCCATCGAAGACCTGAATGCAAAGGGCCTCAAGATCGGCGACAAGGTCGCCAAGTTCGAACTGGTCGCCGAAGACGACGCTGGCGATCCGAAGCAGGGCACCGCTGTCGCCCAGAAGCTGGTCGACGAGAAGGTCAACGGTGTGGTGGGTCACCTGAACTCGGGCACCACCATTCCCGCTTCGAAGCTCTACAGCGACGCCGGCATTCCGCAGATCTCGCCTTCGGCCACCAATCCGAAGTACACGCGCCAAGGCTTCAAGACCACGTTCCGCGTGGTGGCCGACGACACGCAGCTCGGCGGCACGCTGGGCAAGTACGCGGTCGAAACGCTCAAGGGCAAGAACATCGCCGTGATCGACGACCGCACGGCCTATGGCCAAGGCGTTGCCGAAGAGTTCGAGAAGTCGGCAAAGGCCGCTGGCGCCACCATCGTGGGCCACGAGTTCACCACCGACAAGTCGACCGACTTCAACGCCATCCTGACCAAGCTCAAGGCTGCCAAGCCCGACGTGCTGTTCTTTGGCGGCATGGACGCCGTCGGCGGCCCGATGCTCAAGCAAGTCAAGCAGCTCGGCCTGAACGTCAAGTTCATGGGCGGCGACGGCCTGTGCACCGGCGAACTGCCGAAGCTGGCTGGCGATGCGATTGGCGAAGAAATGGTGGTGTGCGCTGAAGCCGGTGGCGTGGACGGCGACTTCAAGCAGCCGCTGGAAGACTTCAAGGCCAAGTTCAAGACCAAGAACGGCGTCGAAGTGCAGATCTACGCACCGTACGTGTACGACGCGGTCAACGTGCTGGCCGAAGCCATGGTCAAGGCCGGCTCGTCCGACCCGGCCAAGTACCTGCCTGAAGTCGGCAAGACACAATACAAGGGCGTGACCGGCCCGATCGCCTTCGACGAAAAGGGCGACATCAAGAACGGCGCCCTGACGCTGTACACCTACAAGGGTGGTGCGCGCACGCAGATCGCCGTGGTGCGCTGATTCGCTTC
The DNA here is from genome assembly GCF_000282635.1 of Variovorax sp. CF313. Taxonomy (GTDB): domain Bacteria; phylum Pseudomonadota; class Gammaproteobacteria; order Burkholderiales; family Burkholderiaceae_C; genus Variovorax. The sequence goes on along the minus strand of NZ_AKIW01000033.1, from coordinate 182,178 downwards.
GGCAGCGGCAACCTTCACGGTTGTTCGCAAAAAGAGAAAAGGGCCCTCGGGCCCTTTTTCCATGGCTGCTTCAGGCGCGGTTCAGAGCGGCGCAAGACCCGAAGGGCGATTGGCGTTGCAGTACTCGATGAAAGCGTCGAGATCGCGCGACTTGTCGAACACCGCGTCTGCACCCAGAGCCATGCAACGCGCGCGTATGTCGGCCGTCACGTAGTTGCTGAGCACCACTACCCGTTGGCTGGGCTTGCGGTTCCTGCAGCCGCCCAGAACGCCGAGGCCGGAACCTTCCTTCAGGAAGAGGTCGACGATCAGGAGCTGCCAGTCGTCGGGATGCACCTCGAGCCATGCAAGGGCCTCTGTCTCGGTTTCGGCGAAGCCGACCACACGGCCATTGACCAAATCCTCGAGTGCCGGGACCAGGTTATCCCTGATGGTCTTGTTGTCCTCGACGAGGAACGTGATGAGGGCCATGCCGTGGTTTCGCTTTGAGAACGAATAGCGTAGCGTGCCTGGCGTTGCCGCGGCGTAGGAGAAAGGATACGGACGGAGTGCCGGTGGCCGAATCCGGGGTCAGTCGTCGCCGTCGGCGCGGATCTCTGCCTTGAGCTTCTTGGCCAGCGCCTGGCTTTCGTCGCGCTCCGCCGCCGCTTCGAGGCGCTTCTCGATCTCCTCGCTCAGTGCGGCGTTGACCTCAGCCAGCTTCTCGGCGGACTTGGCCAGCTTTTCTTCCAGCTGGCTCGTGTGCTCGATGGCCTGTGCCACTTCGCCGACCTGCACTTCTTCGGGCAACTCCTGTTCGAGTACCGTGTTCACCACGGCGAGGTTGTCCGATGCCCGCTGCACGTCGGCGGCCACCTGCTCGCTTTTTTCCAGGGTGCGGTCCAGTGGGGTCCTGCCGCGCGGCGCGTTTTTTCGTTGTCCAGCCATCGAGGCTCCTTTGCAGGCTTTGAAACTAAAACATTCGGATCGTAGCGCCAGATGAAAGGATCCGGCAGGTGATATCCAGTTGTTGCAAAGCAACGCACTGCTTGGTGAGCCGGACGACAAAAAAGCCCAAGTGCTTGTGGCAACTTGGGCTTCTTGCGTTGTCTGATGTTCGTGAACGGTTACGAACAATCGATCTCTGGCGGAGCAGGCGGGATTCGAACCCGCGGAGGGCTATTAACCCTCACACGCTTTCCAGGCGTGCGACTTAAACCGCTCATCCACCGCTCCTGAGCCCACGATTGTAGCAGTCAGTTCAGGCCGGATTCGACGGCTTGCCTGCCTGGACCATGCGCATCGCCGAAGCGATGAGCGCGGCGGTCTCGGTCATGTTGCTCGGCACGATCAGCGTGGTCTTGGAATCGGCCGCCACCTTGCCGTAGGCATCGACGGCGCGCTCGGCCACCTTGAGCTGCACGGCCTGCTCGCCGCCGGGCTGGCGGATGGCCGCTGCCACGCGTTCGATGGCGTCTGCCGTTGCGGTGGCCACCGCGGTGATCGCGGCGGCTTCACCCTGTGCGTTATTGATCTGCGCCTGCTTTTCGCCCTCGGAGCGGGCGATGAAGGCCTCGCGTTCGCCGGTGGCGATGTTGATCTGCTCCTGGCGGCGGCCTTCGGAGGCCGCAATCAGCGCGCGCTTGCCGCGCTCGGCCGTGATCTGCGCCTGCATGGCCAGCAAGATTTCCTTCGGCGGCGTCAGGTCCTTGATTTCATAGCGCAGCACCTTCACGCCCCAGTTGAGCGCGGCCTCGTCGATCGCGGCCACCACCTGGGCGTTGATGACGTCGCGTTCCTCGAAGGTCTTGTCGAGCTCCAGCTTGCCGATCACGCTGCGCAGCGAGGTCTGTGCAAGCTGCGTCACGGCCACGATGTAGTTCGACGAACCGTAGCTCGCGCGCATCGGATCGGTCACCTGGAAGTACAGGATGCCGTCGACCTGCAGCTGCGTGTTGTCGCGCGTGATGCAGATCTGGCTCGGCACGTCGAGCGGGATTTCCTTCAGGCTGTGCTTGTAGGCCACCCGGTCGATGAACGGAATCAGGAAGTTGGGGCCGGGCGTCATGGTGCCGTGGTACTTGCCCAGGCGCTCGCGCACCCAGGCGTTCTGCTGCGGCACGAACTTGACCGACTGGCTGATGAAGATGATCGCGATGACCAGGATGATGAGAGGGACCGAAAATTCCATGGTGCGCTTCCTTTTTCTGAGTTCTATGGACTGTGACTAGACCTTGTCGACGACCAGCCGGCTGCCGATCACCTCGACCACCCGGTGCTCTCCGGTCGACGGCGTGCGGCCCGCGCGCTGGATCACGGTCCACTGCGCGCCGCGGTAGCGCACGGTCGCCGTGCCATCGGCATTCCACGCATCGACTTGCACGCTCTCGCCGATGTCGAGGTTCACGTCGCGGTTGGTTCCGGTGGGCGGGGCAGGGGGGCGCTTACGCTGGATCGAGTACCAGGTCAGCACGGCGCCCACGCCGATCACCGAGGCCACGATCAGCTGGGTGACGGTGCCGAAGCCCAGGTGCGCCGAGATCGCCGCGGCTGCAAAGCCTGCGGCCAGCAGCAAAAGGTAGACGGTGCCCGAGAGCAACTCGACCACGATGGCGGCCCCCGCAATCAGCCACCAGACGGTGGAATTCGCCATTTCAACTCCTCTTTTCCTTGTTCGATGCGCGCCATTCTGAGGCATATGCCCCAAGCGCTTGCCCTGGGTAGGGGTACTGCGCCGCAGCCGGAGAAATGGGCCTTGCCGGACGGGCCCGAATGGCTTGCACGAGCCTGACCAGATTCGTCATCCGAATTCCGTACACTTCGCGCCTCGCCTCATTGCCTGTCTGTCTGCCTGTCCGGAGCCCCGCTCATGAAATTCCGCTTTCCCATCGTCATCATCGACGAGGACTTCCGCTCCGAGAACACCTCGGGCCTCGGCATCCGCGCGCTCGCGCAGGCCATCGAGACGGAGGGCTTCGAGGTGCTGGGCGTCACGAGCTACGGTGACCTGAGCCAGTTCGCACAGCAGCAAAGCCGGGCCAGCGCCTTCATCCTGTCGATCGACGACGAGGAATTCACCATCGGCCCCGACCTCGATCCGGCCGTGCTGAACCTGCGCAACTTCATCGGCGAAGTGCGGCGCAAGAACGCCGACGTGCCGATCTACATCTACGGCGAGACCAAGACATCGCGCCACATCCCGAACGACATCCTGCGCGAACTGCACGGCTTCATCCACATGTTCGAGGACACGCCGGAATTCGTGGCGCGCCACATCATCCGCGAGGCCAAGAGCTACCTCGAGAGCGTGCAGCCGCCGTTCTTCAAGGCGCTCATCGACTACGCGGAAGACGGCTCCTACTCGTGGCACTGCCCGGGCCACTCGGGCGGCGTGGCGTTCCTGAAGAGCCCGGTGGGCCAGATGTTTCACCAGTTCTTCGGCGAGAACATGCTGCGCGCCGACGTCTGCAACGCGGTGGAAGAACTCGGCCAGCTGCTCGACCACACTGGCCCGGTGGCGGCCAGCGAGCGCAACGCGGCGCGCATCTTCAATGCCGACCACTGCTTCTTCGTGACCAACGGCACCAGCACCAGCAACAAGATGGTGTGGCACCACACGGTGGCGCCGGGCGACGTGGTGGTGGTCGACCGCAACTGCCACAAGTCGATCCTGCACGCGATCATCATGACCGGCGCGATTCCGGTGTTCATGAAGCCCACGCGCAACCACTTCGGCATCATCGGCCCCATTCCCAAGAGCGAGTTCGAGCAGAGCGCTATCAAGGCCAAGATCAAGGCCAACCCGCTGCTGGCCGACGTGGACCCCGACAAGGTCAAGCCGCGCGTGATGACGCTCACGCAGTCGACCTACGACGGCGTGATCTACAACACCGAGACCATCAAGAACATGCTCGACGGTTACGTCGACACGCTGCACTTCGACGAGGCGTGGCTGCCGCACGCGGCCTTCCACCCGTTCTATGGCGCCTATCACGCGATGGGCAAGCGCCGCGTGCGCCCGAAGGAATCGCTGGTGTTCGCCACGCAGTCGACGCACAAGCTGCTGGCCGGCATCAGCCAGGCCAGCCATGTGCTGGTGCAGGACTCGCAGAATCGCCAGCTCGACCGCGACCTCTTCAACGAGGCCTACCTGATGCACTCGTCGACCAGCCCGCAGTACGCGATCATCGCGAGCTGCGACGTGGCCGCCGCCATGATGGAGCCGCCCGGCGGCACCGCGCTGGTGGAAGAAAGCATCCTCGAAGCGCTCGACTTTCGCCGCGCCATGCGCAAGGTCGAGGCGGAGTTCGGCAAGGACGAGTGGTGGTTCAAGGTCTGGGGCCCCGAGAAGCTCGTCGAAGAAGGCATCGGCCGCGCCGACGACTGGATCATGCAGGGCGAGAAGAACGGCAAGCCCAAGAACAAGAAGTCGCCGCGCAACTGGCACGGCTTTGGCGAATTGGCCGACGGCTTCAACATGCTTGACCCGATCAAGTCGACCATCGTCACGCCGGGTCTCGACCTCGAAGGTAACTTCGCCGAAACCGGCATCCCGGCCAGCGTGGTGACCAAGTTCCTCGCCGAGCATGGCGTGATCGTGGAGAAGACCGGGCTCTACAGCTTCTTCATCATGTTCACCATCGGCATCACCAAGGGCCGCTGGAACACGCTGCTGACGGCGTTGCAGCAGTTCAAGGACGACTACGCGCGTAACCAGCCGATGTGGCGCATCCTGCCCGAGTTCTGCCAGCAGCATCCGGGCTACGAACGCCTCGGCCTGCGCGACCTGTGCCAGCACATCCACCAGCTGTACGCGCGCTACGACGTGGCCCGCCTCACGACCGAGATGTACCTGAGCGACCTGACGCCGGCCATGAAGCCCAGCGACGCCTTCGCCCACATCGCGCACCGCAAGACCGAGCGCGTGGAGATCGACGAGCTCGAAGGCCGAATCACCACCAGCTTGATCACGCCGTACCCGCCGGGCATTCCGCTGCTGATTCCTGGCGAAGTGTTCAACAAGAAGATCGTCGACTACCTCAAGTTCTCGCGCGAGTTCAATACGCAGTGCCCGGGCTTCGAGACCGACATCCACGGCCTCGTGGCGCGCATCGACGAGACGGGCAAGAAGCGCTACTACGCGGACTGCGTCAAGTAAGCGAAGTAGGGCGCGGCCGAAGTCGTTCGAGGGGTGGTCAGCCCTCGCGAACGCGCATGAAGCGCGCAAAGCGGGGCAGGCCCTTGGCGGTGGTGCCGTTGTAGCGGTAGGTCACCCAACTGCCGATGGCGGGTGGGTTCTCCCGTTCGGCATCGGTCAGTCCGGTGCCGAGCTTGAAGCGCTTGCCGTCTGACGTCTCGACCACCAGTGCGCCGAGCCGGGCGCTGTGCCGGCCCTTGCCGGCCACGTGCTCGATCACGCGGGCCTCGGCGTCTTCATAGGGCTTGACCTTCAGCAGGTCGCTGTTGCGCTCTCCGCGGTACTGGGAACTGCCGCGGTGGAGCATCAACCCCTCTCCGCCCATCTTGATTGTCTTGTCGAGCAGCGCCTGCAGCTCTGCATGCGTGGTCGCGCGCTGCTGCGGCACCGGCACCACCCAGGGAGCGTCGGTGATGGGAAGCAGGTTGCGCAGCGCGGCCAGCCGCGTCGTGAAGTCGCCGCCCTGGGCGGGCAGGTCGAACACCATGAAGCGCATCTCGTGCCATGCGACATCGTTGGGCGTCTGGCTGCGCACTGTCGACATCGCATGGGCGAAGCGGCCGCGTCCGGCCCACAGCTCGCCGTCGAGCGGTTGCCTGGGCAGCGGGGCGGTGAACCATGCGGGCGCCATGATCCGCTCGCCGCCGCGCGTCCAGAGCTGCTTGCCGTCCCAGTAGCCGCGCACGCCGTCGTACTTCTCGCTGACCCAGTAGTCGTTCAGCGACATGCCGGGGCGGTAGACGTCGGCCAGCATCAGCGAGGGCGCTGCCTCGCGCGCGAATGCGGAGGGCGCGACGATCACGCCGAAAACGGCAAGCAGCAAGGAGCGTCGATTCAGCACGATGTGTGAAATGGGTTGCGCAGCACGGCCGTTTGGCAGCCGTGCCGGGGTTTGGCGCAGGACTACTCGGCCATCCCGCCGACGACGTTGCTGAAGCCGCCGTCCACGTAGGTGATCTCGGCGGTCACGCCGCTGGCCAGGTCGCTCAGCAGGAAGGCGGCCACGTTGCCGACTTCCTCGATGGTCACGTTGCGGCGGATGGGCGAGGCGTCGGCCACGGCCGCCAGCATCTTGCCGAAGCCCTTGATGCCGCTGGCTGCCAGCGTTTTGATCGGGCCCGCACTGATGCCGTTCACGCGCATGCCCTTCGGGCCGAGCGAGGCGGCGGTGTAGCGCACCGAGGCTTCGAGCGAGGCCTTGGCCAGGCCCATGGTGTTGTAGTTGGGCAGCGCGCGTTCGGCGCCCAGGTAGGTCAGCGTGAGCAGGGCCGCCTTGTCGTTGAGGTAGGGCAGCGCCGACTTGGCCATGGCCGGAAAGCTGTACGCGCTGATGTCGTGCGCGATCTTGAAGCCTTCGCGCGAGAGCCCGTCGAGGAAGTCGCCCGCAATGGATTCGCGCGGCGCGAAGCCGATGCTGTGCACGAAGCCATCGAACTTCGGCCAGGTCTGCGAGAGGTCTGCAAAGAGCTTGTCGATCTGCGCGTCGTCGCCCACGTCGCAATCGAAAATCAGCTTCGAGCCAAAGTCTGCGGCATATTCGGTGATACGGTCCTTGAATCGCTCGCCGACATAGCTGAAGGCGAGCTCCGCGCCCTGTTCATGACAGGCCTTGGCAATGCCATAAGCAATGGAGCGATTGCTCAACACACCGGTGATCAACAGTTTTTTGCCGGAAAGAAAGCCCATGAAGTTGCCTCGTGAAAATCTTGGGCAGAATTCTCGCATGCGGTTTCTCCGGGTCTGGTGGTTGATGGTGTGTGCGGCTCCCGCGTGGGCCGCGCATGGATATGCGCTCTGGGACGACCTGAAGTACGCCCCAGGCTTCAAGGCCTTCGACTACGTCAACGTGGACGCCCCGAAAGGCGGCGAGTTGCGGCTGGTGAGTAACCAGCGCTACTCGACTTTCGACAAGTACAACCCTTTCACCATCAAGGGGGCACCGCCGGCCTACCTCGACAGCATGCTGTTCGAGTCTCTGTTGGCCGGTTCGATGGACGAAACCGGGTCGGGCTACGGCCTGTTGGCCGAGGACGTCGCGGTAGCCCCCGACCGCCGCAGCGTCACCTTCCGCCTGCGACCCGAGGCGAGATTCCACAATGGCATGCCAGTCGAGGCGGCTGACGTGAAGCACAGCTACGACACGCTCATCGGCCCTTTCACCTCGCCGGGCTACAAGACGCTGCTGCAGGAAGTCGACGGTGCCGACGTGCTGGATGCGCGCACCATCCGTTTTCGCTTCAAGACGGTCAACCGCGAGTTGCCGCTGATCGTGGGCAGCCTGCCCATCTTCAGCCGTGCCTGGGGCGTAGAGAACGGCAAGCCCAAGCCCTTCGACCAAGTCGTGATGGATATTCCCATCGGTAGCGGCGCCTACAAGATCGGCCCTGTGCGCTTCGGCAAGGACATCACCTATGTGCGCGATCCCGGCTACTGGGGTCGCGAGCTGGCTGTGAACCGTGGCCTGCACAATTTCGACCGGATCACTGTCAAGATCTACAAGGACAACACGGCCCGGCTTGAAGCCCTGAAGGCGGGTGAGTTCGACATGATGAGCTTCTACTCGGCCGGCGACTGGGCGCGCCGGGTGAACGGCAAGCGCTTCACTACGGGTGAACTCGTCAAGCACGAGTTCCCGCACAAGAAGCCGGCGGGTTTTCAGAGCTTCGTGCTCAACAGCCGCCGCGACAGGCTGAGTGACCCGCGCGTGCGCGAGGCGCTGGGCCTGGCGCTCGACTACGAGTGGATGAACCGGCAGATGTTCTACAACGGCTATCCGCGCGTGAAGGACCTGTTCGGAAATACGGATTGCGAGGCGCAGGGCTCGCCGTCGCCCGAGGAGAAGGCGCTGCTCGAACGTTGGCGCGGCAAAATCCCCGACGCGAGCTTTGGACCAATGTTCACGCCGCCAATCACCGAAGGCGAGGGGCACTCGCTGCGCAACAACCTGCGCCGCGCGCGCGACCTGCTCAAGCAGGCCGGCTGGGAATACCGCGACGGCGCCTTGCGCAACGCCAAGGGCGAGGCCATGACGTTGGAATACCTCGACAGCAAGGAAGGCGGCGTGCGAACCGTGTCGCCTTGGATCCGCAACCTCGAGAAGCTCGGCATCACCCTGAACTTCGCGACCGTCGACTTCGCTCTCTACCAGGAGCGCCTCGACCGCTTCGACTTCGATATCACGACCATCAATTTCCCGGGCACGAACAACCCCGGGCAGCAGTTGCTCGAGATCTTCGGCAGCAAGGCGGCCAAGACGGAGAGCTCGGGCAACTACATGGGCGTGTCGACGCCGGCGGTCGATGCCTTGCTCAAGGACATCGTCGATGCCGACACCAAGGCCGACCTGATACCCGCTTGCCGTGCGCTCGACCGCGTGATCATGCACAGCCACTACCTGATTCCCCAATGGACGCTGAACTCGCACCGCATCGTCTATGACGACTGGCGGCTCGCGTTCAAATCGCCCATGCCGCCGTACGCCAACGGCGAGGACTGGGTCATGGGCACATGGTGGGCCAAGCCGGCGCGCCAGAAATAGAAGAGAAGGAAACAGGCCGTGCTCTCCTACGTCCTCAAGCGTCTGCTGCTGTTCATCCCGACCCTGCTCGGCGTGCTGCTGGTGACTTTCCTCGTGATCCAGTTCGTGCCTGGCGGGCCGGTGGAGCAGTACCTGGCTGAAGCCAAGACGGCGGGGCGGGGCGGCGGTGGCGGCGGCTTCGAGTCCGGCGGTGGCAGCTATCGCGGCAACCAGGGCGTCGACCCGAAGCGGCTCGAGCAGATCAAGGCGCTGTATGGCTTCGACAAGCCGCCGCACGAACGGCTGTTTCAGATGCTAGGCCAGTTCGCGCGCTTCGACCTGGGCAAGAGCTTCTTCCAGAACAAGGACGTCTGGACGCTGATCCTCGAGAAACTGCCCGTCTCGATCAGCCTGGGCCTCTGGACCTTCTTCATCAGTTATGGAGTGGCGGTGCCGCTGGGTGTCGCGAAGGCGGTAAAGGCGGGAACGCGCTTCGACCTGATCAGCACGCTGATTGTGCTCATCGGCTACGCCATCCCGGGCTTCGTGCTGGGTGTGGCGCTGCTGGTGGTGTTCGGAGGGCAACTGCAGTGGTTCCCGCTGCGAGGCCTGACCTCGGCCAACTGGGACGACCTGGGCTGGGGCGCGCGCATCGTCGATTATCTTTGGCACATCACGCTGCCTGTCACGGCAATGGTGCTCGGCAGCTTCGCGGTGACGGCCATGCTCACCAAGAACGCCTTCCTCGAGGAAATCCGCAAGCAGTACGTGTTGACGGCGCGGGCCAAGGGGCTGGGCGAGAAGCAGGTGCTCTGGAAGCATGTGTTCCGCAATGCGCTGATTCCGATCATCACCGGGCTGCCTTCGGCGTTCATCGGTGCGTTCTTCGCCGGCTCGCTGCTGATTGAGACGCTGTTCTCGCTAGACGGCCTGGGTTTGCTGGGCTACGAGAGCGTGATCCGGCGTGACTATCCCGTCGTACTCGGCACCCTTTATCTCTTCACGCTGATCGGCCTGGTGACCAAGTTGATTTCCGATCTTTGCTACGTTTGGGTGGACCCGCGTGTCAAATTCGACTGAGGGCGTTGTGCCCGTGAGTGCGACCGGTGGCACGGAGACGAAGGCAGCGCCGGTGGCCACAACGGCCCACCTCTCGCCTGGTCGTCGTGCGTGGATGCGTTTCAAGCGTGACCGCCTCGGCTTCTGGAGCTTGGTGATCTTCGCGACGCTGGTGGTGCTGAGCCTGTTCGCGGAGGTGCTGTCGACGGACAAGCCGCTTGTCCTGCACTATGAAGGGCACACTTATTTTCCGGTGCTGCGCGACTACTCCGAGAAGACTTTCGGCGGTGACTTCGAAACGCCAACCGACTACCTTGACCCCTTCATTCGCGAGCGCATCACGAAGGGCGACAACTGGGCGATCTACGCACCCAATCCCTACGGCCCCAAAACGCTCAACTACTTCGCCAAGTCGCCGAGCCCGGCCGCCCCGACGGCCGACAATCTGCTCGGCACCGATGACCGAGGCCGCGACTTGCTGGCGCAGCTCATCTATGGTTTCCGCGTGAGCGTGCTGTTCGGCCTGGCGCTCACCGCCATCGGCACGGTGCTGGGCGTGGTCGCCGGTGCCGTGCAGGGTTACTTCGCTGGCAAGACCGATCTCGCGTTCCAGCGTTTCATCGAAATCTGGGGCTCCATGCCGGAGTTGTACCTGCTGATCATCTTCAGCGCGATCTTCGTTCCCAGCGTGGCACTGCTGCTCATCCTGCTGAGCCTGTTCGGCTGGATGGGCCTGGCCGACTACGTGCGCGCGGAGTTCCTGCGCAACCGCCAGATGGACTACGTGCGCGCCGCGCGCGCTCTGGGCGTCGGCAACCTGCAGATCATGTGGCGCCACATCCTGCCCAACAGCATGGTGCCGGTCGTCACTTTCCTGCCGTTTCGCATGAGCGCGGCCATCCTGGCGCTGACCTCGCTCGACTTCCTGGGCTTGGGCGTGCCGCCGGGCACGCCGTCGCTCGGCGAGCTGCTCAGCCAGGGCAAGGCCAACATCGATGCCTGGTGGATCTCGATATCGACCTTCGGCGTGCTCGTCGTTACCCTGATGCTGCTGACATTCATGGGCGACGCGCTGCGCGACGCACTCGATCCGCGCAAGGCCGACAAATGATGAACGATCCGCAACTCAAGCAGGCCCTGCTGGACGTGAAAGGCCTGCGTGTCGCATTCAGCGGCAAGGAGGTCGTGCACGGCATCGACTTCCAGATGGCCGCTGGCGAAAAGCTCGCGCTCGTCGGCGAGTCGGGCTCGGGCAAGACGGTCACTGCGCTGTCGCTGCTGCGGCTGGTGCAGAACGCCGATCTGTCCGGCACTGCCCGGCTTTTCGGCGGGGAGCGCTCGCAGGGCGCGCGCGACCTGTTGTCGATTCCCGAGCGCGAATTGCGCGGCATCCGCGGCAAGGAGATCGCGATGATCTTCCAGGAGCCGATGACTGCACTGAATGCGCTCTACAGCGTCGGCGACCAGATCGCCGAGGTGCTCGAACTGCATGAGAGTCTGTCGGCTCGCGCCGCGCAGGCGGCCGCTGTCCAGTTGCTGGCCGATACCGGTATTCCCGAGCCGGCGCGACGGGCGAGGGCGTTTCCGCACCAGCTCTCGGGCGGCCAGCGCCAGCGCGCGATGATCGCGATGGCGCTCGCCTGCAAGCCGCGCCTGCTGCTGGCCGACGAACCGACCACCGCGCTCGACGTCACGGTGCGCGCGCAGATCCTGGAACTGCTGGCCGATCTGCAGCGCAAGTACGGCATGGCCGTGCTGCTCATCACGCACGACCTGAACCTGGTGCGTCGTTTCGCCGATCGCGTGGTGGTCATGGAGAACGGCCACGTCGTCGAGCATGGCGCCGTGGCGCCGGTGTTCGATGCCCCGCAGCATCCCTATACGCGCAAGCTGATCGACAGCCATCCGCAGCGCAATGTGGCGGCCGTTGCCGCGCGTGCCGACGCAACGCCCGTGATCGAGGCGAAGGCCCTGCGCGTGATCTACCCCGTGCCGAGGCCCGGCATCGCCGGCTGGTTCCGAAAGGGCGAGTTCGTGGCGGTGCAGGGCGCGGATTTCCGCATCGTGCCGGGCGAGACGCTGGGCGTGGTGGGTGAATCGGGTTCAGGCAAGTCGACGCTTGCGCTGGCGGCGCTGGGGCTCTTGAAGCACCAGGGTGCACTGGAGGTCGCGGGCAAGGGCTGGGCGGTCGATCGCGCCTCCGATCTCGGCTTGCGCCGCGTCATGCAGGTAGTGTTCCAGGACCCGTTCTCTTCGCTGTCGCCGCGCATGACGGTGGAGCAGATCGTGGGCGAGGGGTTGCGCGTGCATGCACCCGAACTCAACATCGGAGCGCGCCGCGCCCGCGCGCTCGCCGCACTGGCCGACGTCGGGCTGACGGAGGCCCAGTTCCCCTCGCTGCTCGACCGCTATCCGCACGAGTTCTCGGGCGGCCAGCGGCAGCGCCTGGCGATCGCCCGCGCGCTGATCGTCGATCCGCAACTGTTGGTGCTCGACGAGCCGACCAGCGCGCTCGACGTGACGATCCAGAAGCAGGTGCTGGGCCTGCTGCAGCGCCTGCAGCGCGAGCGGGGGCTGAGCTATCTGCTGATCACGCACGACGTGGAGGTGATCCGTGCCATGGCGCACCACGTCATCGTGATGAAGGACGGTGCCATTCTCGAAACCGGGCCGGTCGAGCGAGTGCTCGACGCGCCCGATCACCCCTACACAAAAAAGCTGGTGGCCGCCGCGCTGCTGGAATAAACGGAGATTGCAGGAAATGTCGGAAATCGGACGCGACCGGCGCGGCGCCTGGCGCGCGGCGCTGGCCTGCATGGTCACCCTTGCGGTGGCGATGGGCCTGGGGCGCTTCGCCTTCACGCCCATGCTGCCCATCATGCTGCACGAGGGAAAACTGGAGCTCGCGGCGGGCGGGGTGCTGGCGTCGCTCAACTACCTGGGTTATTTCCTCGGCGCGCTGAGCTGCGCGGCCATCGGCATCAAGGCTTCGAGCATGGTGCGCGGCGGATTGGCGGCCACGGCGGCCCTGCTGATCGGCATGGGGTTGCTGCACAGCTTTACCAGCTGGGGCGTGCTGCGTACGGCGGCGGGCGTGATGAGCGCCTGGGTTTTTGTCTTTGCCTCGGGCTGGGGGTTGCGCCGCCTGTCGGAAACGAACGCGCCAACGCTGGCCGGGGTGATCTACACCGGGCCGGGCATCGGCATCGCCATGACCGGCCTGCTCGGCGGGGTGCTGGGGCGCTGGGGTTCCGAGGCGGGGTGGATCGGCCTGGGCATCCTGGCAATCGTGCTGGTCGCGGTGATCTGGCGGGTTTTCGACGACGGCGAGCGGGCACCGGTCGGCGGCGGGGCTGCGCCGGCGCCTGCTGCCGCGGCCCGCGAAGCCGGATCGGCGGCCGACCGCAGCGACGCCATCTGGCTGGTCGCGCTCTATGGCCTGGCCGGTTTTGGCTACATCATCACCGCCACCTTCCTGCCAGTGATCGCCCGGCAGGCGCTGCCGGGGTCGCCCTGGCCCGATTTCTTCTGGCCGCTGTTCGGGCTGGCCATCATTCCGGGGGCGTTGATCGGAGCCCGCGCGCCAACGCATTGGGACAATCGGCTGCTGCTGGCTGGCGCCTACGCGCTGCAGGCGCTCGGTGTCGTTCTGTCGGTGGCGTGGCCGAGCATCGCCGGATTCGCGCTCGGCAGCCTGCTGCTGGGCATGCCGTTCACCGCCATCACGCTTTTCGCCATGCGGGATGCCCGTCGTCTGCGAGGCAATGCGGCGGCCGGGCTGATCGGCTATGCAACGGCTTCTTATGGGGTAGGGCAGATCATCGGGCCGTTGTTTGCGGCGCCGCTGGCCCAGCGAACCGGGTCTTTTCAGTTGCCGCTGCTCGTCGCGGCGGCGGCGCTGGCACTCGGTGCGGTCCTGTTTGCGTTGGTTTGGTCTAAATCGCGTCGCGCAATAGCCGATTGAGGGGCAAAGCCCCTTCATATATTGCACAAATAGCATATAATTCGAGGCTCACGACCAAACGGGCGGGTACCAACCGCCCGTTTTTTTTGGTCTATGCATTCTGGGCTGAGCATTCATGGCTGAGCTCGTGGCGATTTGGCATCCGTGGCGGGCGGGTGGCATGAATCCAGTTACTCAAAAGGCGCATTCGAACACGTGGCATTGCAGCAAATAGTGGAACAAACCGTGGCCGGTCTCGGCTATGACCTGGTCGAGATCGAGCGCTCGGCCGGGGGATTGCTGCGCGTGACGATTGATTTGCCCTGGACGGCCCCCACCTCCGAAGCTGTGGCTGCCGGTGTGCCCGAGCCCTTCGTGACGGTTGAGGACTGCGAGAAGGTGACGCGCCAATTGCAATTCGCGCTCGAGGTCGATGGTGTCGATTACAAGCGGCTCGAGGTGTCCTCGCCGGGTATTGACCGTCCGCTGCGCAATGAGCAGGATTTCGAGCGTTTCGTGGGCGAGGTGATCGACATCACGCTCAAGGCGCCCATGGGCGCTGCAGCGGCGGGCCAGGTGTCGGCCAACCGCAAGAAGTTTCGCGGCACGCTGGAGCGGGTCGCAAAGGTAGAGGGTGCCGCTGGCGCCCAGGGCTGGCAAATCGTCTGGAGCGATGCGCCGGAGCCCAAGCCAGGTCAAAAAGTGAGCAAGAAGCGCGCGCCCGCAACGCTGCAGGCGCTGGGCTTCGTGCTGGACGAGCTGCGCGACGCGCGGCTCGCGCCCATTGTGGATTTCAAGGGCCGCAAGGCCAAAACCCAACCGGGTTTTTCGGATATTGACGACGGAACGCAGGTTCCGGACTGACCAGAGGAGTGGTGGCATGAATCGCGAAATGTTGATGTTGGTGGATGCGATCTCGCGCGAGAAGAACGTCGAGCGTGACGTCGTCTTCGGCGCGGTCGAATCCGCACTGGCGCAAGCCACCAAGAAGCTCCATCAGGGCGACGTGGACATCCGCGTCGCGGTCGATCGCGACAGCGGCGACTACGAGACCTTCCGCCGTTGGCATGTCGTGCCCGACGAGGCCGGCCTGCAGCTGCCCGACCAGGAAATCCTCCTGTTCGAAGCCAAGGAAGAAATGTCGGACATCGAAGTCGGCGAGTACATCGAAGAAGCGGTGGACTCGGTGCCGATCGGCCGCATCGGCGCCATGGCCGCCAAGCAGGTCATCCTGCAGAAGATTCGCGATGCCGAGCGCGAGATGCTGCTCAACGACTTCATGTCGCGCGGCGACAAGATCTTCGTGGGCACCGTCAAGCGCCTGGACAAGGGCGACATCATCGTCGAGGCAGGCCGCGTCGAAGGCCGCCTGCGCCGCAGCGAGATGATCGCCAAGGAAAACCTGCGCAATGGCGACCGCGTGCGCGCCATGATCATGGAAGTCGACCTGACGCTGCGCGGCGCGCCCATCATTCTTTCGCGCTCGGCCCCCGAGTTCATGATCGAGCTGTTCCGCCAGGAAGTGCCCGAGATCGAACAAGGCCTGCTCGAAATCAAGAGCTGTGCCCGCGACCCTGGTTCGCGCGCCAAGATCGCCGTGCTCTCGCACGACAAGCGCGTCGATCCGATCGGCACCTGCGTCGGCGTGCGCGGTACCCGCGTCAACGCCGTGACCAACGAGCTCGCCGGCGAGCGCGTGGACATCGTGTTGTGGAGCGAAGACCCGGCCCAGTTCGTGATCGGTGCGCTGGCCCCGGCCAACGTGTCGTCCATCGTGGTGGACGAAGAAAAGCACGCCATGGACGTGGTGGTCGACGAGGAAAACCTCGCGATCGCCATTGGCCGCGGCGGCCAGAACGTGCGCCTGGCTTCCGACCTCACCGGTTGGAAGATCAACATCATGGACGCCAACGAGTCGGCCCAGAAGCAGGCGAGCGAAACCGACGCCAGCCGTAAGCTCTTCATGGAAAAGCTCGACGTCGACGAAGAGATCGCCGACATCCTCATTTCCGAAGGCTTCAACAGCCTCGAAGAGGTGGCCTACGTGCCGATCTCAGAAATGCTGGAGATCGAGGCCTTCGACGAAGACACCATCAATGAGCTGCGCTCGCGTGCCAAGGATGCGCTGCTGACAATGGAAATCGCCAAGGAAGAGGATGTCGAGCCCCAATCGGCAGTGTCGCAAGACCTGCACGATCTCGAAGGCCTGGACCCCGAGCTGATTCCCAAGCTGACCGAAGCGGGTGTGAACACCCGTGACGACCTTGCCGACCTCGCGGTCGATGAACTCACCGAGATCACCGGCCAGAGCGCCGATGACGCCAAAGCCCTCATCTTGAAAGCCCGCGAACACTGGTTCGCCGGCCAAGAGTGACGGTCATGGAGGCACGAAACCAATATGTCCAGTACCACTGTCGCCGAGTTCGCGAACGAGCTCAAGAAGACTCCCGAAACCTTGCTTGACCAGCTCAAGAGCGCAGGCGTGCCCAAAGCGGCCGCCACCGATGCACTCACCGAGGCTGACAAGCAGCGCCTGCTCGGCCATCTGAAGGCCAGCCACGGCACTGTCGAGCCCGAGCGCAAGAAGATCACGCTGACCAAGAAATCGACCAGCGAGATCAAGCAGGCCGACGCCACCGGCCGCGCCCGCACCATCCAGGTGGAGGTGCGCAAGAAGCGCACCTTCATCCAGCGCGAGGATGGCCATCCGGCCACGCCCGAACACGCGCAGCAGGCCGCCGAAGCCCCGGCAGCCGCGCCGGCCGCACCCCGCGTAGACGAAGCCGAACTGGCCCGCCGCGAGGAAGAAGCGCGCCGCCAGGCCGAGCTGATCCGCCGCCAGGAAGAAGAGCTGGCCGAAAAGCGTCGCCTGCGTGAAGAAACCGAAGCACGTGAACGCGAACAGGCTGAAAAAGCCGAACGCGCCGAACAGGCCGAGCAGGAAGCTGCACGTATCGCCGCCGAAAAGAAGGCTGCCGCCATCGCGGAAGCCGCGGCAGTGAACGCTGCCGCCAGGTCAGCCGCCGCGCCGGCCGTGGCGCCAGCGCCCGCAGCGACAGCGGCTGATGTTGCTGCCGCCGCCGCGGAGCAACAGGCTGCCGACACCAAGCTCGCCGCGCAGACCGCTGCGATGCAGGCCAAGGAAGACGCGAAGGCCAAGGCTGCGGCCGAATCGAAGGCCCGTGCCGACGAGGAAGCTGCGCGCGCCAAGGACCTCGACGAGCGGCGCCGCAAGGCCCTCGCCGAAGCCGAAGCCATCCGCGCCATGATGAACGCACCGGCCCGCGTGCTGGTGCCGCACAAGGCGCCCGAGAAGCCGCAGCCCGAGAAGGCCGCGGTCAAGGGCACGCTGCACAAGCCGGCTGCACCCGCAGCGCGCCCCGGCGCGCCTGCCGCGCCCGGCGCTGCAGCGGCACCCGGAGCTGCCGGTGCCGGCAAGGAAGTCAAGTCAGCGAAGCTCTCGTCGAGCTGGGCTGGCGATCCCGCCAAGAAGAAGGAAATCAAGACCCGCGGCGATGCCAGCGGCGGTGTCGGTCGCGGCAATTGGCGCGGAGGCCCGCGTGGGCGTCGCGGCAACGACCGTGGCGGTCATGATGAGCAGCACGCACCGGCCGCGCCGGTCGAGGCACGCGTGCTCGAAGTGCACGTGCCCGAAACCATCACCGTGGCCGAGCTCGCGCACAAGATGGCCGTCAAGGCGCAGGAAGTCATCAAGCAGCTGATGAAGCTCGGGATGATGGCGACCATCAACCAGTCGCTCGATCAGGACACCGCGATGATCATCGTGGAGGACATGGGTCACAACGCCGTGGTTGCCGCGCTGGACGATCCGGAAGCCTTCACCGACGAGGACGTGTCGGCGCAAACCGCCGAAGCCCTGCCGCGCGCACCGGTCGTGACCGTCATGGGCCACGTCGACCACGGCAAGACCTCGCTGCTCGACTACATCCGCCGCGCCAAGGTCGCCGCGGGCGAAGCCGGCGGCATCACGCAGCACATCGGCGCGTACCACGTGCAAACCGAACGCGGCATGGTGTCCTTCCTCGACACCCCGGGTCACGAGGCCTTCACGGCCATGCGTGCCCGCGGTGCGCAGGCCACCGACATCGTGATCCTGGTGGTGGCGGCCGACGACGGCGTCATGCCCCAGACCAAGGAAGCCATCAAGCACGCGAAGGCGGCAGGTGTGCCGATCGTGGTTGCGATCAACAAGATCGACAAGCCCGATGCCAGCCCGGACCGTGTGAAGCAGGAACTGGTGGCCGAAGAGGTCGTGCCCGAAGAGTACGGCGGCGACGTGCCGTTCGTGCCGGTGTCCGCCAAGACGGGCCAGGGCATCGACGACCTGCTCGAGCAGGTGCTGCTGCAGGCCGAAGTGTTGGAACTCAAGGCGCCGGTGGATGCCGCCGCCAAGGGCCTGGTCATCGAAGCCCAGCTCGACAAGGGCCGCGGTCCGGTCGCCACCGTGCTGGTGCAGTCCGGCACGCTCAAGACCGGCGACGTGGTGCTGGCCGGCTCGACTTACGGCCGCGTTCGCGCCATGCTGGACGAAGACGGCAAGTCGACCAAGGCCGCGGGCCCCTCGATCCCGGTCGAGATCCAGGGCCTGACCGAAGTGCCGCAGGCGGGCGACGAGTTCATGGTGATGAGCGACGAGCGCCGTGCGCGCGAAATCGCCACCTACCGTGCCGGCAAGTTCCGCAACACCAAGCTGGCGAAGGCGCAAGCCGCGAACCTGCAGAACATGTTCACCGACCTGTCGGCCGGCGAAGTGCAGACGCTGCGCATCATCATCAAGGCCGACGTGCAGGGCTCGCAGGAAGCGCTGGCGCAATCGCTGCTCAAGCTGGCGACGGACGAGGTCAAGGTGCAGGTGGTGTACGCGGGCGTGGGTGGTATCAGCGAAAGCGACATCAACCTCGCCATCGCCTCCAAGGCGGTCGTGATCGGCTTCAACGTGCGTGCCGATGCCGGTGCGCGCAAGCTGGCCGAAGGCAACGGCGTGCAGCTGAACTACTACAGCATCATTTACGACGCCGTGGACGAGATCAAGGTCGCGATGTCGGGCATGCTGGCGCCGGAGCGCCGTGAGGAAATCATCGGCTCGGCCGAGATCCGCACGGTGTTCGTGGCCTCGAAGATCGGTACGGTCGCGGGTTCGTACATCACATCGGGCTCGGTCAACCGCAGTGCGCACTTCCGCCTGCTTCGCGACAACGTGGTGATCTACACCGGCGAAGTCGACTCGATCAAGCGCATGAAGGACGATGTCCGCGAAGTCCGCGAAGGTTTTGAGTGCGGTATCAAACTCAAGAACTACAACGACATCAAGGAAGGCGATCAGCTCGAGTTCTTCGAAATCAAGGAAATCGCCCGGACGCTGTAAGCGTTCGAAGCGAGAGAGTCCATGCCGAAAAGAAAAGCCGCCGCCCCCAACCGCGCGTTCAAGGTTGCCGACCAGATCCAGCGCGATCTGACGGAGCTGATTGCGCGCGAGTTGAAGGATCCGCGCGTGGGCATGGTCACGATCCAGGCGGTCGAGGTCACGCCGGACTATGCGCATGCGAAGGTCTTCTTCAGCCTGCTCACGGGCGACGTGGACGAGACCACCGAGGCGTTGAACCAGGCCGCGGGATTCCTGCGCAACGGCCTGTTCAAGCGCCTGCATATCCACACCGTGCCCACGCTGCACTTCCTGTTCGACCGCACCACCGAGCGTGCAGCCGACATGAACGCGCTCATCGCGCAGGCCGTCGCTTCGCGTTCGAAAGACGACTAGCCATGAACGCGCCACGCACACGGGTGCAGCGGCGCCCTGTGCATGGGGTGTTGTTGCTCGACAAGCCGCTGGGACTCTCCAGCAACCAGGCCTTGCAGAAGGCCAAGTGGTTGCTGCGCGCCGAAAAGGCGGGCCATACCGGCACGCTCGATCCGCTCGCCACGGGAGTCCTGCCGCTGTGCTTTGGCGCGGCCACCAAATTCAGCCAACTTCACCTTGACGCCGACAAGACCTACGCGGCCACGGCCCGTCTGGGCGTCAAGACCGCGACCGGCGATGCCGAAGGCGACGTGATCGCCGAGCGGCCCGTGCACGTCACGCCGGAAGACCTGGCGCGCGTGGAAGCGCAGTTCACAGGCCCGATCCGCCAGGTGCCCCCGATGCACAGCGCGCTCAAGAAAGACGGCAAGGCGCTGTACGAGTACGCCCGCGAAGGCATCGAAGTCGAGCGCGCGCCGCGCGACGTGGTGATACACAAGCTCGAACTCGCCGCCATCGATGACAACACGATCCGCATTCTTGCCGCCGTCAGCAAGGGCACCTACATCCGCACCCTCGGCGAAGACATCGGCGAGGCGCTGGGCTGCGGTGCGCACCTGACCTCGTTGCGCCGCACCGCCACTGGCGGCTTCGTCGAAGCCCGGTGCATCACGCTCGAGGCGCTCGAAGCCTTGGACGAAGAAGAGCGACTGGCACGGCTCCTGCCTGCCGAAGCTCTGGTGGACGGCCACAGCCGCGTCACGCTCGGCGCGGAAGATTCGGCACGTTTTCTCTCGGGCCTGCGCCGCCGCGGCAGTTGGGCCGATGCGAGGGAGGTGGCCGTGTTCGGCACCGAGCCACCTGCCTTCCTCGGCACGGCCCACGTCACGGCCGGCGAACTGATACCGGGGCGCTTGCTGAACCCCATCGAAATCCAGCAAATTCTTTTGAACGCACAACAGATCGAAGCGACACCATGAGTACCAACCAAATCCGCAATATCGCCATCATTGCCCACGTGGACCATGGCAAGACCACGATGGTCGACCAACTGCTGCGCCAGTCCGGCACCTTCGCCGAGCACGAGAAAGTGGTCGACACGGTGATGGACAACAATGCCATCGAAAAGGAACGTGGCATCACGATCCTGGCCAAGAACTGCGCCGTGACCTGGGAAGGCACGCACATCAACATCGTCGACACCCCGGGCCACGCGGACTTCGGCGGTGAAGTGGAGCGCGCGCTGTCGATGGTCGACGGCGTGGTGCTGCTGATCGATGCACAGGAAGGC
Source organism: Variovorax sp. CF313 (assembly GCF_000282635.1). Taxonomy (GTDB): domain Bacteria; phylum Pseudomonadota; class Gammaproteobacteria; order Burkholderiales; family Burkholderiaceae_C; genus Variovorax. Next base: position 161,434 of record NZ_AKIW01000033.1, on the reverse strand, counting down.
CCGATGCCGCAGACGCGCTTCGTGACCAAGAAGGCGCTGGCCCTGGGCCTGAAGCCTATCCTCGTGGTGAACAAGGTCGACAAGCCCGGCGCGAACCCCGACAAGGTGGTCAATGCCGCCTTCGACCTGTTCGACAAGCTCGGCGCAACCGACGAGCAGCTGGACTTCCCCGTGGTGTACGCCTCGGGCATCAACGGCTGGTCGTCGCTGGAAGAAGGCGCACAGGGCGAGCAGTGGGGCCCCGACATGTCGGCCCTGTTCAACACCATCCTGAAGCACGTGCCGTCGCAAAAGGGCGACCCCGCCGCGCCGCTGCAACTGCAGATTTCCGCGCTCGACTTCTCGACCTTCGTCGGCCGCATCGGCGTGGGCCGCATCAGCCAGGGCACGCTGAAGCCGATGACGGACGTGATCGTGATGGAAGGTCCGGATGGCAAGGCCGTGAAGGGCCGCGTCAACCAGGTGCTGACGTTCCAGGGCCTGGACCGCGTGCAGGCGACAGAAGCCGGCCCCGGCGAGATCGTGCTGATCAACGGCATCGCTGACATCGGCATCGGCGTCACCGTGACCGACGCCGCCAACCCGGCGCCGCTGCCGATGCTCAAGGTCGACGAGCCGACCCTGACCATGAATTTCTGCGTCAACACCAGCCCGCTGGCCGGCCGCGAAGGCAAGTATGTCACCAGCCGCCAGATCTGGGACCGCCTGCAGAAAGAACTGCAGCACAACGTGGCGCTGCGCGTGAACGAGACCGACGAGGAGGGCGTCTTCGAAGTCATGGGCCGCGGCGAACTGCACCTGACCATCCTGCTGGAAAACATGCGTCGCGAAGGCTATGAAATGGCCGTGTCGAAGCCGCGCGTGGTGTTCCGCAACGTCAACGGCGAAAAGCACGAACCCATCGAGCTGGTCACGGCCGACATCGAAGAACAGCATCAGGGCGGCGTGATGCAGGCACTGGGCGAGCGCAAGGGCGAACTCGTCAACATGGAACCGGACGGCCGCGGCCGCGTGCGCCTCGAATACCGCATTCCGGCGCGGGGCCTGATCGGCTTCACCAACGAATTCCTGAACCTGACGCGCGGCTCGGGCCTCATTAGCAACATCTTCGACAGCTACGAGCCGCACAAGGGCGAGATCGGCAGCCGCAAGAACGGCGTGCTGATCTCCATGGACGACGGTGAAATCTTCACCTACGCCCTGGGCAAGCTCGACGATCGCGGCCGCATGTTCGTGAAGGCGAACGACCCGGTGTACGAAGGCATGATCGTCGGCATCCACAGCCGCGACAACGACCTGGTGGTGAATGCCACGCGTACCAAGCAGCTGACGAACTTCCGCGTCTCGGGCAAGGAAGACGCGATCAAGATCACGCCTCCGATCGAACTCACGCTCGAATACGGCGTGGAATTCATCGAGGACGACGAGCTGGTCGAAATCACGCCCAAGAGCGTGCGCCTGCGCAAGCGCTACCTGAAGGAACACGAGCGCAAGCGCGCAGGCCGCGACACGTCGCAGGGCTGATCGCTTTCGGATTGCAGCCCCCTTCATGCGCCTGACGCACGGCAGCGCCGTCTGGCTGATGGCCGTCGTGACCCTGATGTGGGGCACGGCGGGCGTCGTTACGCGGCACCTCGCGCAGGCGCACAGTTTCGAGATCACCTTCTGGCGCAGCTTCTTCACGATGCTGGCGCTGCTGGTGATCTTGCCGCTTTGGCGGGGGCGTGCGGTGTTCTCGCAGCTGCGTCATGCCGGGCGCGAGCTCTGGATCTCCGGCGTGTGCTGGGCCGTGATGTTCACGGCCTTCATGGTCGCGCTCACGCTGGCTTCGACGGCCAGCGTGCTCGTCACGATGTCGCTCGGGCCGCTGTTCACTGCGCTGGCGGCGCGCTCTTTCATCGGGCATCGGCTGCCCGCGCGCACCTGGCTGGCCATCGTGGTCGCGGGGGCCGGCATCGGCTGGATGTACGGCACGCAACTGCTGCAGGGCGGCGGCGGTTCACTGGCCGGTACGCTCGTTGCGCTGTGCGTGCCTTTGGCCGGCGCGACCAACTGGACCGTGGTTCAACACGCGCAAGCCAAGGGTCGCAGGATCGACCTGGTACCTGCCGTGCTGATTGGTGCGGTGCTCTCGGCGCTGTTCACGTTGCCCTTCGCCTGGCCCTTCAGGGCCAATGCGCATGATCTCGGGCTGCTGGCTTTCCTGGGCGTGTTCCAGCTCGCCATTCCCTGTGTGCTCTCGGTTCTGTGCGCCCAGGTGCTGAAGGCGCCTGAGGTCGCGTTGCTGGCCTTGCTGGAGGTGATCTTCGGCATCGCGCTGGCCTGGATCGGCGCGGGAGAGCGGCCTGCAGCGAGCGTGCTGACCGGCGGGGTGCTGGTCATCGGCGCGCTGGTGTTCAACGAACTGCTGGCATTGCGTGGGCGGCGCAGCACGATCGCCGACACCGCGGTGCCGGGTGCCCACTGAGGGGCCGGTTCTGCCGCGTGCGGTTCGGATCTCCTCCACACCGCGAAACCAGAAAAAAACGCCGGCAGATGCCGGCGTTTTTGCGTCAGATCCGCAGGGGATCAGGGACGGGCAACCTTCCAGGCGCCGTTCAGGACACCATCGCCGGTCTTGTCGCCGGGCTTGGCATCCTTCGCCCAGTAGTACAGCGGCCAGCCCTTGTAGGCCCACTGGCGCTTGCCGTCTTCGCGAATGATGATGGTGTAGCCGCCGATGGGCTTGGCGGCGTCGGCCACGCCGAGCGGGGGCCAGTTGGTGGCGCACTGGGCGTTGCAGGCGGAGGTGCCGGAGCCCGCGGTGTCCTTGGCGAAGGTGTACAGCGTCATCCCGTTCGGTCCGACCAGCACGCCGTCAGCGGTGCGGGTGGGCGTGTCGGGCGCGCTGGCGGTCTTGTTGGACATGCCGCCGCAGCCGGCGAGCAGGGCCGCCGCGAGGATCGAGGCGCTGAGCAATTTCATGCAGTTTCTCCTTCAGTTGAAAAATCGCGACAACAAGCTTGGTGACAGGCCAGGCGAGATGATTGCGCGAGCCGGCAGTTTATGCGGTCGGCACGACAAATTGCGGTAGGCCGGGGTCGCGAGTTCGAGCAAAAGGGTCGTGCGGCAATCTGCCGGGGATGGCGCCTGCAGAAAAGACTCAGCGGCTGCGGTTCTTCATCGCGCGCTCGACCTCGCGCTTGCCTTCGCGGTCCTTGATGGTGTCGCGCTTGTCGTGCTCGGCCTTGCCCTTGGCGAGCGCGATCTCGCACTTCACCTTGCCGGCTTTCCAGTGCAGGTTGAGCGGCACCAGCGTGTAGCCCTTTTGCTCGACCTTGCCTATCAGGCGACGGATTTCGTCCTTCTTCAGAAGCAGCTTCTTGGTGCGGACCGAATCGGGATTGACGTGGGTGGACGCGCTCTTGAGCGGGTTGATCTGGCAGCCGACGACGAACAGTTCGCCGTTGCGGATCACCACGTAGCCGTCGGTGAGCTGCACCTTGCCTTCGCGCAGCGATTTGACTTCCCAGCCTTCGAGGACCATGCCGGCCTCGAAGCGCTCTTCGAAGAAATAGTTGTACGCGGCCTTCTTGTTGTCGGCGATGCGGGAGGAGGTGTCTTGTTTCTTTGTGGCCATGACTCGGGAATGTGGGGGCTGCATGGCTTCAATACAATCCGTCGCGCACGCTGTGCCGATTCTATGAAAACAGTCAACAAGTCCGTCCTCATCTGGTACAGCGCCGAAGAGATGTATGCGCTCGTCACCGATGTGGCGAGGTATCCGCAGTTTCTTCCGTGGTGCGACAAGGCCCGCATTCTCGAGCAGGACGAGGCCGGCATGACGGCCGAAGTCGGTCTGGCATTCGCCGGTTTGCACCAGAGCTTCACGACCCGCAACACGCACGTGCCGGGGCGCGAGGTACAGCTGAAGCTGGTCGACGGGCCATTCTCCAACCTCGATGGCAAATGGAAGTTCGTGCCCGTGGGCGAGCAAGGCGAGCGCGCCTGCCGCGTCGAGCTGCACATGAGCTACGGCTTCAGCAACTTCGCCCTGCAGGCACTGGTGGGGCCGGTGTTCGACACCATCGCCTCCAGCCTGGTCGAGGCGTTCGTCAAGCGCGCCGAGCAGGTCTACGGCTCGTCCTGATGATCATCGAGGTCACGCTCAGCTGCTCGCCGGCGGCGCGCGAGGTGTTCGAGCAGGTCCTGCGGCTCGCACCCGACACGACGCTGGCCGATGCGGTCCGGGCCAGCGATCTTTCCCTGCGCTTTCCGGATCTGGATTGGCGGCACGCCATGACCCCGGGCATCTGGGGCAAGGTGGTCGAGTGGGAGCAGGCCCTGAAGGACGGCGACCGCATCGAGCTGTGCCGTCCCCTCAAGGTGGACCCCAAGGTGGCGCGCCGGGAGCGGTTCCAGCGCCAGGGTGCTCGGGGCACAGGCCTGTTTGCGAATCGCCGCAAGGGCGGCAAGGCCGGCTACTGAGCGCCGGTTACTTGCAGTCGCTGTTGATGACCGTCTGAAGGCGCTTCTGCTCGGCGGCGCGCGCAGCGTCGTCCATGATCTCGCGCTCGCCCTGCGCATTGACCTTGGCAATGCGGATGCCGCTGTCGACCGTGGCTTTGCCCTGGCGCGCGAGCGCGCAGTTGTCGGCCTTGGCCTTCGCAACCTTGGCTTCTTCCGCAGCCCGCTTGGCTTTTTCCTCGGCCTCGGCCTTCTTGGTCTTTTCCTCGAGTTCCTTGTCGACGCCGGTGGGCTTCGGCGTGCCCGCCGTCTTGGCAGGTGCACCAGCCTCCGCAGTCGCGCCTTCGGCGGGCGATGCATCGACGTTGGGATTCGCGCGCGACACCGGCGGCGGACCCACGCGGCGCAGGATGTTCTTCTCCGGCACATCGGGCGGTGGCGCCTGATCGCTGAAGACCTTCTTGCCGTTCTTGTCGACCCATTGCCATTGCGCGCTCGCCGACAGCGGCAGCGCAACGACACATCCCAGTACCAGCCAGTGCACGAATTTCATCCCTGAAGTTTAGCCGGGCCTTACTTTTTGCAACATGCGGGGTGGGTGGTTTTGCAACGCTTCGAAAAAGCCCGGCCCGGCAAACAGGTCGGGGGCCTCGTTACAATCCATCTTTTGGAGCTTCACCCATGCGCCTTCTCGGCAAAGCGCTCACCTTCGACGACGTGTTGTTGGTGCCAGCGTTCTCCCAAGTCCTGCCCAAGGACACCTCTCTCGCCACCAAATTCTCCCGCAACATCACGCTGAACCTGCCGCTCGTCTCGGCGGCCATGGACACCGTGACTGAAGCCCGCCTCGCGATCGCCATCGCGCAGGAGGGCGGTATCGGGATCGTGCACAAGAACCTCACCGCGCAACAGCAGGCCGCCGAAGTGGCCCGCGTGAAGCGCTACGAGTCGGGCGTGCTGCGCGACCCCGTGGTGATCACGCCGACGCACTCGGTGCGCCAGGTGATGGCGCTGTCCGACCAGCTCGGCATCTCGGGCTTCCCGGTGGTCGACGCCGGCAAGGTGGTCGGCATTGTCACGGGACGCGACCTGCGCTTCGAGAACCGCTACGACGTGCCCGTCAGCGAAATCATGACGCAGCGCGACCGGCTCATCACCGTGCCCGACGGCACCACGCTGGCCGAGGCCAAGGCGCTGCTGAACAAGCACAAGCTCGAACGCCTGCTGGTCATCAACGGCGACTGGGAGCTCAAGGGCCTGATCACCGTCAAGGACATCACCAAGCAGACCAGCTTCCCCAACGCCGCACGCGACGCCAACGGTCGCCTGCGCGTGGGCGCGGCGGTCGGTGTGGGTGACGGCACCGAAGAGCGCGTCGAAGCCCTCGTGAAGGCCGGCGTCGACGCCATCGTGGTCGACACCGCGCATGGCCACAGCGCCGGCGTGATCGAGCGCGTGCGATGGGTCAAGAAGAACTATCCGCAGGTCGACGTCATCGGCGGCAACATCGCCACCGGCGATGCCGCGCGCGCACTGGCCGACGCCGGCGCCGACGCGGTCAAGGTCGGCATCGGCCCTGGCTCCATCTGCACCACCCGCATCGTGGCCGGCGTGGGCGTGCCGCAGATCATGGCGGTCGACAGCGTCGCCACCGCACTGCAAGGCACGGGCATTCCGCTGATCTCCGATGGCGGTGTGCGCTACTCGGGCGACATCGCCAAGGCCATCGCGGCCGGCGCCAGCACCGTGATGATGGGCAGCATGTTCGCCGGTACCGAAGAGGCGCCGGGCGAAATCGTGCTGTACCAGGGCCGCAGCTACAAGAGCTACCGCGGCATGGGCTCCATCGGCGCGATGCAGCAGGGCAGTGCCGATCGGTACTTCCAGGAGTCGACCACCGGCAACCCGAACACCGACAAGCTGGTGCCCGAGGGCATCGAAGGCCGCGTGCCCTATAAGGGCTCGATCGTCTCCATCGTCTACCAGATGGCCGGCGGCGTGCGTGCCAGCATGGGCTATTGCGGCTGCGCCACCATCGCGGACATGCAGAACAAGGCCGAGTTCGTCGAGATCACCACGGCCGGCATTCGCGAGAGCCACGTCCATGACGTGCAGATCACGAAGGAAGCGCCGAACTACCGCGCTGAATAAGCTCATTCTGGCCAGACCTTGAAAATCGGGCCAGACTGAGTTTAGAATTTGGGCCAGATTCAGATTTTCTGGCCCAAATGCAATCCATCGGCATCGCTGAAGCCAAGAACAACTTCTCGGCCCTGATCGACTCGGTCGAAAAGGGCGAGGAGGTTCGCATCACCCGCCACGGCAAGGAAGTCGTGCGCATGCTGCCGGTGCGCCGCAAGCCGGTCATCACCGACGAGCAGATCGAGCGCGAACTCGGGCAGATCGATGCGCTGCACGCCGCCATCCAGCCGGGTCTGCCACTGCGCGTATTGCTCGACGAAGGGCGCCAATCGTGACAGCCTTCGTCATGGACGCCTCGGTGACCTCCGCCTGGCTGCTGCCCGACATGGCCAGCGAACACACCCGCAAGCTCTACGCCGCCATCCGCCGCGACGAGGTCGAGCCGCAGGCACCGAATGCCTGGCAATGGGAGTGCGCCAACATCCTCGCCAACGGCGTGCGCAGCGGCCGCATTCCGACGTCGGCAGTCGAAGGGCTGTGGAGCGTGCTCGACGCCATCCGTCACCGCGTCGAACTGCACGAGCTCGCGCCCGCACAGCACAAGGCCGTGCTCGCCGTGGCCATCGACGTTGGCGTGTCGCTCTACGACGCCGGCTACCTCTGGCTCGCCAAGTCGCTCAATCTCCCGCTCGCCACCTTCGACGAGCACCTCATCCAGGCAGCGCCCCAGGCGGGCGTGAAGCTGTTCGACATTTCAACGCTCTGAGTCCCAACGCCCATGCAACACGACAAGATCCTCATCCTCGACTTCGGCTCGCAAGTCACGCAACTGATTGCACGCCGCGTGCGCGAAGCCCATGTGCTCAGCGAGGTGCATCCCTGCGACGTCACCGACGAATGGGTGCGCGAATACGCGGCCGACGGCCATCTCAAGGGCGTGATCCTGTCGGGCAGCCATGCCAGCGTGTACGAAGAAACCACCGACAAGTGCCCGCAAGCTGTATTCGACCTCGGCGTGCCCGTGTTCGGCATCTGCTACGGCATGCAGACCATGGCGCATCAGCTCGGCGGCAAGGTCGAAGGCGGCCACAAGCGCGAGTTCGGCTTTGCGGCCGTGCGCGCCCATGGCCACACCGCGCTGCTGAAAGACATCTCGGACTTCACCACGCCCGAAGGCCACGGCATGCTCAACGTGTGGATGAGCCATGGCGACAAGGTCACCGAACTGCCTCCGGGCTTCAAGCTCATGGCCAGCACCGACAGCTGCCCCATCGCCGGCATGGCCGACGAGGCGCGCCGCTACTACGCGCTGCAGTTCCACCCCGAAGTGACGCACACGGTGCAGGGCAAGGCGATCATCGAGCGCTTCGTGCTCGGCATCTGCGAAGCCAAGCCCGACTGGGTCATGCGTGATCACATCGCTGAAGCGGTCGAGAAGATCCGCGAGCAGGTGGGCGATGAAGAAGTCATCCTTGGCCTCTCAGGCGGCGTCGATTCGAGCGTGGCCGCTGCGCTGATCCACCGTGCCATCGGCGACCAGCTCACCTGCGTGTTCGTCGACCACGGCCTTCTGCGCCTGAACGAGGGCGACATGGTCATGGAGATGTTCGAAGGCAAGCTGCATGCGAAGGTGATTCGCGTGGATGCCAGCGACCTGTTCCTCGGCAAGCTCGCCGGCGTGAGCGACCCCGAAGCCAAGCGCAAGATCATCGGCGGCGAGTTCGTCACCGTGTTCAAACAGGAAGCCGCCAAGCTCAAGGCCGGCGATGGCGGCCACAAAGGCGCGACCTTCCTCGCGCAGGGCACCATCTACCCCGACGTCATCGAGTCGGGCGGCGCCAAGAGCAAGAAGGCCGTCACCATCAAGAGCCATCACAACGTGGGCGGCCTGCCCGAGCAGTTGGGCCTGAAGCTGCTCGAACCGCTGCGCGACCTGTTCAAGGACGAAGTGCGCGAACTCGGCGTGGCGCTCGGCCTGCCGCCCGAGATGGTGTATCGCCATCCGTTCCCCGGCCCGGGCTTGGGCGTGCGCATCCTCGGTGAAGTGAAGAAGGAATACGCCGACCTGCTGCGCCGCGCCGACGCGATCTTCATCGAGGAACTGCGAAACTTCACCGACGCCGAAACGGGCAAGACCTGGTACGACCTCACGAGCCAGGCTTTTACCGTGTTCCTGCCAGTGAAGAGCGTGGGCGTGATGGGCGACGGCCGCACCTATGACTACGTGGTGGCGCTTCGCGCCGTGCAGACCAGTGACTTCATGACCGCCGACTGGGCAGAGCTGCCCTACGCGCTGCTCAAGAAGGTGTCGGGGCGGATCATCAACGAGGTGCGTGGCATCAACCGCGTGACGTACGACGTGTCGAGCAAGCCGCCTGCGACGATCGAGTGGGAGTGAAATCGGGTCCCTTCGGGGACTATCGCTAGTTATCGAGAAACTGGGCGCTGTTGCACAACCCGAATTCAGGGCGAGCCTTCCCTTACCAAGTGTAGGCTCGCGCTGCTGCGGCGCGTGGCAATGGCCACACTCAATGTCTTCTGACGCCGCGACAAGGTGCTGTAGTCGGGCACGGCCCAGTCCAAGTGGGCCAACTTGATCAGGCTCTCGGCCAGGCCCGTCGCCTGGCGCTGGCCCAGCCCGAACATGCACTTCAAGGTCAGGCAGAACTGGATCGCAGCATCGCTGAACACAGCGGGCCGGCCTGAGCGACCACTGGCAGGAGCCAGCCATTGAAGGTCCGCATCGAGCCAAACCATCAATGATCCCCTGCGCTTGAGCGCCGCGGTGTACTCACTCCAGTTCGTCGTGCGGTACTTCGCCCGCGGTGGCTTGCTCATCTGCCTAGCCTAACCGCGATCGAAGGCCACTCCCGCAGGGTTATGCAACAACGCCGTTCAGGGGCCTCATCTAGTCACCATCGGCGAAGTTGTCGAACAACAGCCCGCGCAGCCACTGGTTGCCCGGATCGCGATGCGCCTTCGCGTGCCAGAACAGGTTGATCGCGATCTGCGGCAGCGCCACCGGATGTGGGCGCCAGACCAGTCCGAACGGCTCGGCGATGCTCTGCGCGAGCCGTTCGGGCACGGTTGCGATCATCTCGCTCGATCGCAGGATGTGGCCGATGGCAACGAAGTGCGGCACCTTGAGCCGGATGCGCCGCTGGATGCCCTGTGCCGCCATCACGTCGTCTGCCTTGCCGTGGCCGGTGCCGGCAGCCAGCACCTGCACGTGATCGGCCGCGCTGAAGTCCTTGAGCGAAACGCTGCGCTTGTGCGCGAGCGGATGCGCGTTCGAGAACAGGCACACGTACCGCTGCAGGAACAGCCGGCGCTGGAACACGCCCGCTTTCAGCTGCGGCAGCAGGCCGATGGCGATGTCGACGTGGCCGGCCTCCAACTCGTCGCGCAGGTTGGTCGCGGTGTTGTTGCGCAGCGTGCTGATCGTCACGCCCGGCGCCGCCACCGACAGCGCCTCCATCAGCCTCGGCGTGAAGTAGATCTCGCCGATGTCGGTCATGGCGAGCGTGAACCCGCGCGTGCTCGTGGCGGGGTCGAACACCACCTGCTGGTTGAGCGCCGTGTGCAGCGCGCCCATGGCGTAGGCCACCGGCTCGGCCAACTGCAGCGCGAAGGGCGTGGGCTCCATGCCGCGCGCGGTGCGCAGAAACAGTTCGTCGCCCAGCAGCTTGCGCAGCCGCGCCAACGCATTGCTGATGGCCGGCTGCGAAAGCCCGAGTGATTCAGCCACGGCCGACACGCGCTTTTCGGCCAGCATGCGGTCGAACACCAGCAGCAGGTTGAGGTCGATGTCCTTGAGTTGCATGGCGCACCTTTATTCAGCACAGTGATGCAGATGATTCACCAAATTCTATTGGTCAATCGGCAGGGGCCGAGCATCATCGGGCCCGGAGACAAGCCGGATCCACACCGGCGCAAGAGAACCCCACGATGGACCTTCACATTCACCCCCTTGCCCGCACTCTCGAGGTTCGCCCCGGCGCGAACCTGCTCGAAGTGCTGCGGGAACACCATGTGCCGGTGTCGTACAGCTGCATGTCGGGACGCTGCGGCACCTGCCGCTGCAAAGTAGTGTCGGGCCAGCTGCTTGACGGCGGCCAGGACGCGATCCGACCGGACGGGCAGGGCGAGCGCTACGTACTGGCCTGCCAGAGCACGCTGACCGAAAGCTGCGCCATCGAGATTCCGGAGCCCGACGAAGTGGTGGTGCATCCGGCGCGCATCCTGAAGGCGACGGTCACCGGCATCGACGTGCTCACGCACGACATCCGCCGCCTGCGCCTCAAGCCGAACAAGCCGCTGGAGTTTTCCCCGGGGCAGTATGCGCAGCTGCAGTTCGCGCCTGATCTGGCGCGGCCGTATTCCATGGCCGGACTGAGCCGCGACGCCGAGCTTGAATTCCACGTGCGCAGGGTGCCCGGCGGGCGGGTCACGGCGCACATCTTCGAGCAGCTGCGCGTTGGCGATTCGGTGCGCGTGAGCGGGCCGCTGGGTACCGCCTACCTGCGCACCAAACACCGCGGGCCCATGCTCTGCGCGGCGGGCGGCACGGGGCTGGCGCCCATCCTCTCGATCGTGCGCGGTGCCATAGCGACCGGGCTGACACAGCCTGTCCACCTCTACCTGGGCGTGCGCTCCGATGCCGACGTCTACGGTCTGGGCGAGCTGCGCGAACTGCAGGCGCAGCATCCGGGGCTGAATGTGCACGTGGTGGTCGTCACCGGCCCCGCAAGGAACAACCAGCGCGTGGGCCTCATCACCGATGCCATCCGCGCCGACTGGCCGGGCAACCTCGATGGCTGGCGCGCCTACCTGTGCGGCTCGCCGCCGATGGTCGAGGCCGTGACCCAGCTGGTGCGTGGCCGCGGCCTCGCGACCGAGCAGATCCACGCCGATGCCTTCTACCTGCAAGGCATCTGAAGCAAGAAACCACGAGAAAAAGGAGACCCGCGATGACCACGCAAACCGTGTTCCCCATCGAATTGAAATGGGAAAGCGAAAAGAGCAGTCGCATTCCCTTCATGGCCTATACCGACGAGGCGCTGCACAAGAAGGAGCTGCAGCGCTTCTTCTACGAAAAGCACTGGTGCTACGTCGGTCTGGAAGCCGAGATTCCGAACCCCGGCGATTTCAAGCGCACTGCCATCGGCGAGCGTTCGGTCGTCGTGTCGCGCGACGAAGAGGGCGTGATCCACGTCTTCGAGAACGTCTGCGCGCATCGCGGCATGCAGTTCTGCCGCGAGCGCCATGGCAACCGCAAGGAGTTCGTCTGCCCCTACCACCAGTGGAACTACACGCTCAAGGGCGACCTGCAGGGCGTGCCATTCCGCCGCGGCGTGAAGCAGGACGGCAAGGTCAACGGCGGCATGCCGGCCGACTTCAAGACCGAGGAGCACGGCCTGACCAAGCTCAAGGTGGCCTCGCGCGGCGGCGTGGTGTTCGCATCATTCGACCACGGCATCGAGTCGCTCGAGGACTTTCTCGGGCCCGACATCCTGCATTACTTCGACCGCCTGTTCGACGGCCGCAAGCTCACCATCCTTGGCTACAGCCGCCAGCGCATTCCAGGCAACTGGAAGCTGATGCAGGAGAACATCAAGGACCCGTACCACCCGGGCCTGCTGCACACCTGGTTCGTGACCTTCGGGCTCTGGCGCGCCGACAACAGGTCGGAATTGAAGATGGACGCGCACGGCCGCCACGCCGCGATGATCTCCACGCGCGGCACCGGCGGCAAGGCGGCCCAGGTCACGCAGGTGTCGAGCTTCAAGGAGAGCATGCAGCTGAAGGACCCGCGCTTTCTCGACATCGTGCCCGAGCCCTGGTGGGGCGGGCCGACCGCAGTGATGATGACGCTGTTCCCCAGCCTGATCCTCCAGCAGCAGGTCAACAGCGTCTCGACCCGGCACATCCAGCCCGTGGGACACGAGGCCTTCGATTTCGTCTGGACGCATTTCGGCTTCGAGGACGACACCGAGGAGATGACGCAACGGCGACTGCGCCAGGCCAACCTGTTCGGCCCCGCGGGTTTCGTCTCGGCCGATGACGGCGAAGTCATCGAGTTCTCGCAGGAAGGCTTCGAGCAGAAGCCCTTCCATCGCACGCTGGCCGAACTCGGCGGGCGCGAGGTGGAGAACACCGACCACATGGTGACGGAGACACTGATTCGCGGCATGTACCGCTACTGGCGCGAGGTGATGGAAGCATGAAGAACCTCGACGCCAACGCCTACCTGGAGCTCTCGCGCCTCTATGCGGCCTATGCCCATGCGGTCGATTCCGGTCACTGGGACCTGTGGCCCGCGTTCTTCACGGAGCAATGCAGCTACCGCCTTCAGCCGCGTGAAAACCACGAGCGCAATTTGCCCCTGGCCACGCTCTCGTTCGAGAGCCGGGGCATGCTGGAAGACCGGGTCTACGGCATCAAGGAGACGCTGTTCCACGATCCGTACTACCAGCGCCACGTCGTTGGCCTGCCACTGGTGCACAAGGTCGACGAAGACGGCACGATCCACAGCGAGGCCAACTACGCGGTGTTCCGCACCAAGCTCGACGGGCCTTCGACGGTGTTCAACGTCGGCCGCTACATCGACACCGTGGTGCCCACACCTGAAGGCCTGAAGTTCGCGTCGCGCCTGTGCGTGTTCGACAGCGAAATGATCCCGAACTCCATCATCTATCCCATCTGAAAGCGACCATGAGCACCATGACCTGGGTCGACGCCGCGGCCGTCGACGACATTCCCTCCGACGACGTGGTGGGCATCGAGGTGCAGGGGCGCGACATCGCCCTCTACGGCACCGAGGACGGCATCCACGCCACGGACAACATCTGCACGCACGGCCATGCGCGGCTGTGCGATGGTTTTCTCGAGGGCCACGAAATCGAATGCCCGCTGCACCAGGGGCGCTTCGACGTGCGCACGGGCAAGGCGATGTGCGCGCCGCTCACCGAAGACCTGCGCAGCTACCCGGTGAAGATCGAGGGCGGGCGGGTGTTTCTCGCGTTCGAGGGCTGATCTGTTCTGCCGCTGATCTGCAGTCTCTGTATCTGTTGCGCGGTGAGAGGGCTGGCGACAATGAACCTCCCTTTCACGGAAGCGCCATGACAGCAGAAAAGACCCGGGACCAGATCGCCGACCAGATTGCCGCGGAGCTGGGCCACAGCTTCGACGGCGAGATCATTGCCGGCGGCCACTACGTGCCGCTCGTGCGCGGCGGCCGCACGGTCTACCTCAGCGGCCAGGTGCCGCGCGTGGGCACCACGGTGGTGGTCACCGGCCGCGTCGGCGACACAGTGTCGCTCGACAAGGCCCGCGAAGGCGCGCAGATCTGCACGCTGCGCAGCCTGGCGCTGCTGCGCAGGGCCTTCGGTTCGCTCGATGCCATCGAGAAGGTCTTGCGCGTGGGCGTGTTCGTGCAATGCACGGCCGACTTCACGCAGCAGAGCGAAGTGGCCGATGCCGCTTCCGACCTCTTGCACCGTGTGTTCGGCGAGGCCGGCGTGCACGTGCGCACGGCGGTCGGCGTGTATGCACTGCCGAAGAATGCGACGGTCGAAGTCGAGATGACGGTCGCCGCCAAGCAGTACATCGGCTAGCGCGACGGCAGGCCGATGAGGTCGCGTGCCAGTTGGGCGATGGTCAGCGGCGCGCAGCCTTCTGCGTTGTTGCTCACGGTGACGAAAGCGTTCTGGCCCGCGCGCGTGGTTCCCGCGATCACCTTGGCCAGCGCCGCGCGCGTCTCGGGATCGGGATCGACGATCTTGTCGAAGGGGCCGTAGAGCTTTTCTGCGTCCTCGTAGCCGAAGCGGCCATGGCGGCGGTGCAGGTTCCAGCGGCACACCAGCGGACCGGGCCACAGCGCACGCAGCATCGGCAACTGCTCCTCGATGGGGGGCATCTTGGCGTGCAGGCCCATGCAGAAGGTGGCACGCACGCTGCGCAGCATCTCGGCGAAGGCGGGGTTCAGCAGCTGCGGGTCGCGCACTTCGACGGCGATCACCGCATCGGGCGCGACCGATGCGAGGTCGGGCAGCGAGTCGAGCATCTCGGCGATGCGCGCCAGCAGCGCGGGCTGGTCGGCCAGCAGGTGGCCGGGAATCGGGCTCAGCTGGAACACCAGCGCGCCGATGCGATGGCCCAGCCCTTCGAGCGCGGGCAGCACGAACTCCTGCCGCGCGATCTCGGCGCTGAGGAACACGGGGTTGGCCTGCATGCCGCGGCCGCTTTCGTCGCGCACGGTGGCGTCGGTCACGAGGCTCGGCGCCTTCACCACGAAGCGGAAGTCGTCCGGCACCATTGCCGCGTAGCGTGCGTACTGGCTGGCGGTGAGGGCGCGGTAGAAATTGCGGTCCAGGCTCACGGTGCGAAACAGCGGGTGCTTCGCCAGCGCGGAGAGGCCGTTCTTCGACAGCACGGTCTCGGCATATTCGCCATCCCAAACCAGGTTGGCCCAGCCCGGATAGCTCCACGACGAGGTGCCGAGCCGCAGCTTGGGCGGCAGCGCAGCGGCCAGCTCGACCAGTGCCGGATCGGTGGGGGCGGGCTCGACCGTGCCGGTGTGCGATTTCTTCTTCGCGGGCGGTTCGGCTTCCGCCTTGGCGGGCGCCGGCGCGGCCGCTGACGCCTCTTCAGGGCGCGGAAGATCGGGAAAAAGAGAGTCCTGTACGTCAGCCATGTCTGGGCCCGCATTCTCGGCCAACCCCGGACAGGCTCGCCGCGCCGGGCACAATCCGCGCCATGAAACAGTGGTTGCGCACGCAGGGTGGTTGGTGGCTGGCATGGCTGGTGCTCACCGCCGCTGGCGCGGTGTGGCTCGCGCGCGCCGAACTGGCGCAGGTGCACCAGGACTTCGAGACCGATGTGCGCATCGCGCACCGGCTCATGAGCCAGCAGATGGTGCAGTACGACGCCGTGCTGGCCACGCTCGCGCTGCTGGAGCCCAGCACCGGCGCGGACCATCCGGAGCAGCGCCTGCCTTCGGTGTATTCGTCCATCCTGCGCGTGCAGCGGCGCGACCGCGACGAGCCCTGGGCAGACGGCGCGCAGGCCGGCGCACTGGCCGCGGCCGAGGCGCGTTCGCGTAGCCTGCAGCGCCCCGAACTGGCCGCGCTCGACCTGGCTCATGGCCGCTATATGCTCGTCATCGGCGCCACGCCGTTCAGCTACGCACTCGACATCGACCTGGCCGGCTCCGTGCCGTGGCGCGACTGGCCGATGAACCCGCAGCGCAGCCCCGTGAGGGTGAGCCTGCAGCGCGACGGGCAGCAACTCGTGCTGCAACCCGGTGCACCGGCCACGAACGGATGGCGTTTCGGGCTGACCAAGGCGCTGGCCTCGCCGAGCCAGCCCTTCGAGCTCGTGGCCGAGCGGCAGGTGGGATGGGGCGAGCTGCCGTGGCGCGGCATCGCTGGCTGGGCCGTGGCCGCGGCTGCGCTGCTGGTAGGCCTGTGGACCGCGCAGCGCCAGCGCGTGGCGCGGCGGCGGGCCGAAGAGCTGCTGCGGCTCGGGCAGGTCGCGCGGCTCAATGCGCTGGGCGAACTGTCTGCCGGGCTGGCGCACGAACTCAACCAGCCCCTCACGGCGGTGCTGGCCAACGTGCAGGCCGCGCGCCGTTTGCTCGGCGACGAGCCACCGGACCTGGCCACGGCGCGCGACGCGATGGGGCAGGCCGTCGAGCAGGCGCGCCGCGCGGCCAGCGTGGTGGGACGCCTGCGCCGCGTCATCGAGCGTCCAGAGGCCGCGGGCGACGCGAAGCCGCTGGTGCTGCAGGAGGTGGTGCGCAGCGCCATGCACCTGCTGGCGCCGGAGTTCGCGAAGCACACGATCAACGCGCAGTTCGACGCCGCCGCGCAGGCGCCGGTGCGCGTGCAGGCCGAGACCGTGGCTCTCGAGCAGATCGTGCACAACCTGCTGATGAACGCGCTTCAGGCGCTCGAGCTCGTGCCGGCGGCCGAGCGGCGCCTCGTCGTCTCGGTCGGCCGCAATGGGCAGGAGGGCGTGCTGACCGTGACCGACAACGGACGCGGCATCGCCCCCGAGGCCCTGCCGCGCCTCTTCGAGCCCTTTTTCAGCACGCGCGAAGGCGGACTGGGCCTCGGCCTGAGCCTCAGCGAAACCCTGGCCAGCGGCATGGGCGGCAGCCTGAGCGCGGCCAACGCCTCGCCGCGCGGCGCGCGCTTCACTCTTTTGCTGCCGCTGGTCGCACCGTCTCCATGAACACGCCGAGCATCCATCCACCGCAATCTCCGCTGGTCCACCTGATCGACGACGACCAGGCGGTGCGCGACAGCCTGTCGCTGCTGATCGGTACGGTCGGCCTGCGCGTTCAGGCCTGGGCCGACCCGCAGGCCTTTATCGACGGGTTCGACCGCGCGAGTGTCGGCGCCATCGTGCTCGACGTGCGCATGCCCGGTATCAGTGGCCTGACGGTGCTCGACCGTCTGGTGGCGCAGGGCGTCGACCAGCCCGTGATCATGCTGACCGGCCACGGCACGGTCGAGATGTGCCGCCGCGCCTTCAAGGCCGGCGCGGCCGAGTTTCTCGAAAAGCCGGTGGACGACGAGCAATTGCTCGAAGCGCTGCAGCAGGCCGTGCGGCAGCACGTGCGCTCGCGCGAACGCTCGCAGGCGGACAACGCCGCGCGCGAGCGGGTGGCTCAGCTGTCGGAGCGCGAGCGCGAGGTGCTCGCCTTCATCGTGCAGGGGCTGACCAACAAGGAGATCGCGCGCACGCTCGCGCTGTCGCCGCGCACGGTCGAGACGCACCGCGCCAACCTGTTCGCCAAGCTCGGCTGCGATTCGCTCGCGCAATTGATCCGGCGCTACGCCGTGCTGGTGGACAGCGCTCCGTAGAACTACGGAGCACCGCGCGTAGCCGTACGAATGGCCGTTGCGCGCCGGGTTTTCTACAGTGGCGCAGCCGTCGGCAACAGCCGGCGCAACCACCCGCATCCACTGGAGAAAACGAACAATGCATTCCATCCTTCGCCTCGGCGGCCTCGCCGTCCTGCTTGCCGCTTCCGCGGTCCAGGCCCAGACGCCCGCACCCGCGGCTTCGGCCGTGCGCACCGAAAAGAACATCTCGCTCGCGCTGGCCAACCAGATCGCGGCCGAAGCCGTGGCCGCCTGCGCGGCCAACGGCTACAACGTGGCGGCCACCGTGGTCGACCGCGCCGGCACCGTGCGTGCCGTGCAGCGCGCCGACAACGCCGGCCCGCACACGCTGGCTTCGAGCGAGCGCAAGGCCTGGACCTCGGCCTCGGCCAAGAGCCCGACGCAGGCCATGATGGAAGGCGCGCAGAAGAACGCAGGTGCGGCCAATCTGGTCTACCTGCCGGGCTTCCTGCTGCTGGGCGGCGGCGTGCCGGTCAAGTCGGGCAATGAAGTGATCGGCGCGGTCGGTGTGGGCGGCGCACCCGGCGGCCACCTCGACGACCAGTGCGCCAACGCGGCGCTGGAAAAGGTCAAGGGCCTGCTCTGATGAAGGCGCGCGGCATCTGGCCGGGTGTGCTGGCGATCGCGCTCGGGTTGGGCGTGCCGATCAGCGCGCTCGCCCAGGTGCCGCCGCTGGCAGCGGAGGTGCTGGCCTACGAGGGACTGCACCAGGCTGCATGGCATGGCGACCTGCAGAAGCTGAAGGCGCTGGCCGCCGCGGGCGCCAACCTCGATGCGCGCGACACGCGCGGCCGCACGCCGCTGCATGTTGCCACGCATGCGCGGCAGCGCGAGGCGATCAAGCTGCTGGCCAAGGCCGGCGCCAACCTCGACCTGCTAGACGACGACCGCTACGACGCCGTCACCATCGCGTCGGTGGCCGATGACACGCCGACGCTTTCCCTGCTGCTGTCGCTCGGCGCCAAGGCCGGGCAGACCACGAGCCGCTACGACGGCACCGCGCTGATCGCGGCCGCGCACCTCGGGCACGACGAGGTGGTGCGGCGGCTGATCGCCGCGGGTGCGCCGCTCGACCACGTCAACAACCTGCACTGGACGGCCGTGATCGAATCCATCGTGCTCGGCGACGGCGGCCCGCGCCATCAGCGCACGCTGGCCGCGCTGATCGATGCCGGCGCCAGCCTCAAGCTGACCGACCGCCAGGGCAACACGCCGCTGCAGCTGGCCAAGGCGCGCGGCTACACCGCGATGGTGAAACTGCTGGAGGCGCCGCGTACAAGATAGGGGCGGCTCGGGGACAATCGGGCCTCGCCACGAGGAAAAACGCCCATGTACATGCCCCCGCAGTTCAATGCCAAGGACCCGGCCATCGCGCTGGAGCTGATGCGCTCGCACCCGTTCGCGAGCCTGATCTCGAACGACGACGACGGGTTGCCGTACGTCACGCACCTGCCGCTCGTGGCCGAGCCGCGCGGAGGCGACGAACTGGTGCTGCTGGGGCATTGCGCCAAGCCCAATCCGCACTGGCGCTACCTGCAGGCGCACCCCAAGGCGGTCGTCACCTTCCTCGGTCCGCATTCGTACCTGTCACCTTCGGTGTACCCTGACCTGGCCCGCGTGCCGACCTGGAACTACCTGGCCGTGCACTGCACCGTCGAGGCCCGGCTGATCGAGGAGTCCGCGGACAAGGACGCGCTGCTCAAGAAACTCATCGGCGACCACGAGCCCGCCTATGCGCAGCAGTGGCGCGACCTGGGCGAGGAATTCCAGCTCAAGATGCTGGCCGGCATCACGGGCTTCGAGTTGCGCGTGACGGCGCTGCAATGCAAGGTCAAGCTCAACCAGCACCGCCGCGAGTCGCATGCCGCGATGCACGCGGTCTACAGCGCGGGCACGCCGGACGAGCAGGCGCTTGCCGTGTGGATGGGCCGGCTCGGCATGACGGCCGATGCGCCCGTGGCGCAGGAACGCTGAGATGCGCGGACTCGGACTCATCGGCCTCGTGCTGGCACTCGTGATCGCCGGGCTGGTTGCGAAGAAGCAGATGACGAGCATGGCTTCTTCTCCGCGGCCGGCCGTGCCCGGCGTTGCTGCACCAGCAGGCGAAGCGCCTGTGAATGCGCAACAGGTGCAGCGGCAGGTCAAGGAAGCGCTCGACGCGGCGACCAAGGCGCGCCAGATGCCGGATGACAACTGAGGCCATTCCCGCGCCGATGCCGGGCGATGCGCACTGGATGGCGCTCGCGCTCGCCGAGGCGCAGCTTGCCGCCGAGGCTGGCGAAGTGCCCGTCGGCGCTGTGCTGGTCAAGGACGGCCAGCTGATCGCGACAGGCCGCAACACGCCGGTCGCACAGCACGATCCGAGCGCGCATGCCGAGATCAACGCGCTGCGCGCCGGTGCCGCAGCGCTCGGCAACTACCGGCTCGATGGCTGCGAGCTGTTCGTCACGCTGGAACCGTGCGCGATGTGCTCGGGGGCGATGCTGCATTCGCGGCTGGCGCGCGTCGTGTACGGCGCGACCGATCCCAAGACCGGTGCAGCCGGTTCGGTGCTCGATCTCTTCGCCGAACCTCGGCTGAACCATCGCACGCTGGTGCAGGGCGGGGTGCTGGCGCAGGAGTGCGCCGCGGTGCTGCAGGCCTTCTTCCAGCAGCGCCGGAGCGCCGCGCGCGCGCAGGCCGAACCCTTGCGCGACGACGCGCTGCGCACGCCGCAGGAGCGCTTCGACGCGCTGGCCGGCTACGCCTTCGCGCCGCACTACGTGCAGGACCTGCCGAGCCAGCGGGGCTGGCGCATGCACTACGTCGATGAAGGCGGTGAAGGCGAAGCAGCCTGCTGCCTGTGCCTGCACGGCCCGGGCGAATGGGGCTACTTCTTCCGGCACCTCGTGGGCCTGCCCGGGCTGCGCACGCTCGTGCCCGACCTGATCGGTTTCGGCAAGAGCGACAAGCCCAAGCGCGAAGCGCCGCATCGCCTTGAATGGCACCGCGACGTGCTGCTCGAATGGCTGGATCGCATGCAGTCCGACACGATGGTGCTTGCGCACAGCGCGGCCGCGACCGACCTGGCCGCGCTGCTGCAGGCCGCGGCGCCCGGCCGTTTCGCGGCGATGCTGCTCGTGCCCGACGGCGGCGAGCAAATCGGGGGCGCATGGCGCGCACCTTTCCCCGATCGGGGCTACGAAGCCGCGCTGCGCGCGCTCGGCCCCATCGCCACGTCCTCGGGACCTGCGCCGGCGCAAGCTCGAACGTTCGTGCTGCAGGCGCGAAACGCAATGGGATACTCGAACACGTGAGCAAACACATCTACATCTATTCCCCCGCCAGCGCGGTCCGCGACAAGGCTGCGTTCCGGCGCGGCGTCAAGCGGCTCCAGGCGCTGGGCCATGAAGTCGAAATCGACGAGGCGGCACTCTCGGCGTACCAACGCTTCGCGGGCGACGACGCCACGCGGCTCGCCGCGATTTCGCGCGCCGCAGCAAGCGGTGCCGACGTCGCGCTCATCGCGCGCGGCGGCTACGGCCTCACACGCATCCTGGATGCCATTCCCTACAAGGCCGTGGCCAAGGCGATCGGCAAGGGCACCGAGTTCGTCGGCTGCAGCGACTTCACCGCGCTGCAGAGCGCGCTGCTGGTCAAGACCGGCGCCGTGAGCTGGTCGGGCCCTGCGCTCGGCGAAGACTTCGGCGCCGAGGCCGGTCCTGACGACATCATGGAAGCCTGCTTCGACGACCTCGTGAGCGGGCAGGGCGAAGGCACCGGCTGGCGCATGCCGGCGCGCGATGCCGACCTGAAGTTCAAGCCGGTGCAGGACGCGGTGCTGTGGGGTGGCAACCTCTGCGTGCTGGCCAGCCTGCTTGGCACGCCATACTTTCCCGCGGTCGACAAGGGAGTGCTCTTCATCGAGGACACCAACGAGCATCCGTACCGCATCGAACGCATGCTCGACCAGTTGAAGATGGCCGGCGTGCTGGCGCGCCAGCGTGCCATCGTGTTCGGGCAGTTCACGGGTATCCGCAAGGTGCCGGGCTACGACCGCGGCTTTGGCCTGGACACGGTGATCGACCGGCTGCGCGCTTCGCTCAAGGTGCCGGTGCTGGCGGGCCTGCCGTTCGGCCACGTGCCCACGAAGGTGCTGCTGCCGGTGGGCGCGAAGGTGTCGATGGCGGCGCAAGGGCGCGACGTCTTCCTCGTCTGGGGCCACTTGCACGCGTCGGCGCACGGGCACCACCACGAACATGATCATCAACACGCCCATTGACCACGGGCAGGGAGAAGAAATCGAAAAAAGAAAAACGGCCCCGAAGGGCCGCCGCAGCTTCAGCTGTTGTTGCTGGTAAAGCGCTGGTGCGCACGAGGCCCCATCGAGCCCGGCAATCCGCCCTTGAACATGCTGTTGATGGCTTTCATCTGGCGGCGGGCGGCGGTTTCGCCATCGATGGCGCTCAGCGCCATCATCACGTCCTGTCGCAGGTACCAGAGTGCCTCGACGTCGGCCGCGAAGCGCACGCGTTGGCTGACGCGCTGCACCGAGTGGCCGCCATGGCCCTGGAGCACCGACAGCATCGCAGTGCGAATGCGCCCCAGCTGGCTCTCCGTCGCCTGGCGGGATCCGGAGCCGGGTACGTTCAGCAGGCGAAGGAGGCGGAGAAGCATGGACGGGATGCGTGTGGGAAGCCAGGACGGCCGCTACCTTAAGCCTCAGTCAGGAGTTCCACAAGATCTGAAACGATGTTTCTTGTTTGTAAACAACACCCTTGGCTTAGTGTTTTTCGCCGTCGTTGTGTTTTGTTTTCAAAAGTACTACAAGCGGCCAAAAGACCCTTGGTATGTCTGCTCCGTGCCCAACGGGGTATACCCAGCGGTCAACACGAAGAGAGCGCACGCCGTTTCTTTTTGTGCGCGATGGATATAGCCAGGAGAGCTGTTTGCGGAGGAAGGTAGAGAGCCTGAACGTTCACAACCTGCGATAGAAAAATCGAGAATCACAACAATATGGGTGTCAATTCCACAGTCGTATTCGCGGACTTGACGGGGAGTACGAGAGTCTTCGAGGCCATGGGGAATGCGCGGGCCACGGAAACGGTGACGCGGCTGACGCAATGGATCGGCGGCGTGTGCCAGGCGCATGGCGGCCGGGTGGTGAAGTCGCTCGGAGACGGCGTGTTCGCCATCTTCTCCAGTGGTGCAGCCGCCACGCACGCCGTTGTCGAGCTGCAGCGCTATCACCAGAAGCGGCTGCTCGCGTGGCCTGTGCCGTTGCGCATGGCGCTGCAGATCGGCGTGGCCAGCGGCGAGGTGGTCGAGGTCGAGGGTGACTGCTACGGCGACGCCGTCAACCTGGCCTCGCGCCTGAGCGACCTGGCCGGTCCCGGCCAGATCTGGGTGACTGACGCGGTCATCTCGCAATTGCGCGAAGGCACGGTGCAGCACCGCGACCTGGGCCTCATCAACATCCGCGGCCGCAGCGAGATGTCCGTGGTGCACCGTATCGATTGGCAGGAGGAGGTGACGAGCTTCCTCACCGTGCCTGCGGCGCTCGCTCCGCTGCGGATGCCGGACTCCACGTTCGGCCAGATCGAACTGGCCTGGCTCGACGTTCGTTCGATGTTCCGTACCGAAGAACTCCCGATCCATCTCGGGCGCGTCAATGACGCCCAGTTCGTGGTCAACGATCCCCGCGTTTCGCGGCTGCATGCGCGCATCGAGTTGCGACAGGGCAGCTGTGTGCTGATCGACGTCAGCACCTATGGCACCTGGGTGCGCTTCCATGGCAATGGCGGACCGAGCACCGAGATCGCCCTGCGGCGCGAGGAATGCGTGCTGCACGGGCGCGGAGAGATCGGGCTGGGCGCGCCGCTCAGCGATGTCAGCGCGCCGACCATCGCCTTCAACACCAACAGCGGCGATGTGATGCTGTCGCGCCGGGAGATTGCGCGTTGACGCTGCGCGGCCGCTGCCTCAGGGCTTGATGAAGCATGGCATGCACACTGGCATGCCAATTTTGTTTTGGGAAGTGACCAAAAAGTCACGCAAGTACACATTTGTGCGGCGAAGGCGCTGGTTTTTGGATGCCCGCCAGCTGTTTTTCGCAGGGCATGCTGCTTGCCTTGTATCGCTCGACCGGCGCTGAAACGCCGTAGGAGCGAGGAACATGGTGGAACAGTTCGAGGCCGGCTGCGCGAGCCGGGTCGTGGCATGAACGCAATGAGCAGCATGGGTGCCATCGGTGGCCTCAACGGCATGGAAGGCGGAGCCAGTGTGAATTTCAGCGCGGAACATCCCGCGAAGGAGCGCACTGCGGCGAGCAGCAAGGGGATGACGCATGTGCGTCCCTTCACCCGCGTCGAGGCCGCCATTGCGGCGGTGGAGTCGCTGGACCGCGAACTGAAGAAATTCGAACTCGCTGTGGCCGACAGCCTGCAGGACTACCTGGGCGTGCAGATGGCGCAGATCACCGACTGCGCGCTGGCACGCGGCTGGGAGCCGGTCAGCTTCATGCAGAAGGACGGATTCCGCGTTTATCGCTACGAGGCCATGCCCGTCTACAAGGGGCGCCGCAAGAAGCGTTGAGGCGCCGCCGCAGAGCCGGACGTCAGCCGCTGGCCGTCGTGTCGAAGACGGCCAGGGCGCCAAGCACGCCGCGCGTCTCGAGCACGGCCAGTTGGCGCGCCACTGCCGCGACGAAGCGCGGTTCACCGCCGAGCTCGCCGAAGACTGGCGCGAACCCCGCGAAGAAGGCAACGCGCTCCTGCACCGACGGTGCCGCATCGGCTTGCACGAGCCGGTGGGCCAGTGCTTCGGCGAGAGGGTCTTGTATGTCGTGCGTGGCACCGGTCTCGTCCACGCCGCGCAGGTAGTGAATCCATGCGGCGATGGCGAGCGCGAGCCGGTCGATGGGCTGTCCGGCAGCGAGCCGGTCGCGCACGGTGCCGAGCAGGCGCTGCGGCAGCTTCTGCGAGCCGTCCATTGCGATCTGCTTCGTCTGGTGCTGCAGCGCGGGATTCGAGAAGCGCTGCAGCAGCCGCGCGCGATAGCTGTCCAGGTCGAGGCCCTGCATGGCCGGCAGCGTGGGGGCGATCTCTTCGCGCATCAACGCATCGATGAAGTTGCGCAAGGCCGGCTCCGCCATCGCGCGGTCCACCGTGCGAAAGCCCGCCATCGTACCCAGGTAGGCGAGCGCCGAATGGCTGCCGTTGACCATGCGCAGCTTCAGCCGCTCGAAGGGTTCCGCATGCTCGACGAAGCGCGCGCCTCCCGCGGCCCAGCCGGGGCGCCCGTTGGCGAAGCGGTCTTCCACCACCCATTCGAGAAAGGGCTCGCCGATCACCGGCCATGCATCTTCGGCGCCGAGGCGCGCGGAGATGCGTTCGCGATCGGCGTCGGTGGTGCGCGGCACGATGCGATCGACCATCGAATTGGGGAAGGTGCAGTGCGCGCCGATCCAGCCGTGCAATGCGCCGTCGACCTGCTGCGCAAAGGCCAGCACGATGCCGCGCAGCGTGTCGCCGTTCGCGGGCAGGTTGTCGCAGGACAGCAGCGTCACGGGCGGCAGCCCGCGCTGGCGGCGCAGGTTCAGCGCGTGCACGACGAAGCCGGGCATAGTGCGCGGCGCTTGCGGGTGCGCGAGGTCGTGCACGATGCCGGCGTCGTCCAGCCGCAGCGCGCCGGTGGCCGGGTCGTGGTGGTAGCCCTTCTCGGTGATCGTCAGGGTGACGATGCGCGTGTCCGGATGGGCGAGGCGTTCGAGCACGGCCAGCGGGTCTTCCGGCGCCACGAGCACGTCGAGCAGGTTGCCCACCACCTGCAGCGCCTCGCGCGGGCTGCCGTCGTCGGCCGCATCGCGCAGTGCCAGCGTGTAGAGGCCGCCTTGCGGCTGCAGCGCATCGCGCGTATCGGCCGCGCGCAGCGACACGCCCACCGTGCCCCAGCGCAGGTCGCCGCTGGCATGCAGCGCGGCCTCGTTGACGACCGCAAGGTGCGCGCGATGGAAGGCGCCCACGCCGAGGTGGACGATGCCGGCCTGCAGCGCATCGCGCACATAGCGCGGTTTTGCCACGTCGGCGGGCAGCGAGGGCAGGGTGCCGGGATGCAGACGTGCCATGGCGCTTTCCCCGTTCACCAGTTCCACAGCGTGCCGTCGTGCTGAAGCCGGTTCACCGGCAGGTAGGCGCGCTGGTACGGGTACTTGGCGGCGAGCTTCTCGTCGATGTCCACGCCATGGCCCGGTGCCTCGCCTGGATGCAGCATGCCGTTGGCGAAGCTGTAGGCATGAGGGAACACTGCATCGGTTTCATCGGTGTGGCGCATGTATTCCTGGATGCCGAAGTTGGGCACCCACATGTCGAAGTGCAGCGCCGCGCCCATGCAGGCCGGCGACAGGTCGGTCGCGCCATGGCAGCCGGTGCGCACCTGGTAGAGCGAAGCCAGGTCGGCGATGCGGCGCAGCTGGGTGATGCCGCCCGCGTGGACCACCGTGGTGCGGATGAAGTCGATCAGCTGGTTTTCGATCAGGTCCTTGCAGTCCCAGATGCTGTTGAAGATCTCACCCACGGCCAGCGGCGTGGTCGTGTGCTGGCGGATGAGCCTGAAGGCTTCCTGGTTCTCGGCCGGCGTGGCGTCTTCCATCCAGAACAGGTTGAAGGGTTCGAGCGACTTGCCCAGCCGCCCGGCCTCGATGGGCGTCAGGCGATGGTGCGCGTCGTGCAGCAGGTGGATGTCGGGGCCCACGGCGCTACGCACTGCGTCGAAGAGCTTCGGCGTGTGCTCCAGGTACTTGGCGGTCGACCAGTCGTGCTCGCTGGGCAGGTCAGCGTCGGCCGGCTCGTAGAACATGGTGCCGCGGCCCACGCCGTACACCTTTTCCAGGCCCGGCACGCCGCTCTGCGCGCGGATGGCCAGGTAGCCTTCGTCCCTGTAGCGAAGCACCTCGTCCACCGTCTGTTCGATGTCGCGGCCGTTGGCGTGGCCGTACACCATCACGCCGGTGCGGCTCTTGCCGCCGAGCAGCTGGTACAGCGGCATGTTCGCGGCCTTGGCCTTGATGTCCCACAGCGCGGTGTCGACCGCGGCGATGGCGGTCATGGTGACCGGGCCGCGGCGCCAGTAGGCGCCCTTGTAGAGGTATTGCCAGATGTCCTCGATCTGCTGCGCGTCGCGCCCGATCAGGCAGGGAATGACGTGCTCGGTGAGGTAGGCCGCCACGGCCAGCTCGCGTCCGTTGAGCGTGGCATCGCCGATGCCGGTGAGGCCCTCGTCGGTTTCGATCTTGAGGGTGACGAAGTTGCGCCCGGGGCTGCAGACGATGACGCGTGCGTTGGTGATTTTCATGATGCGTGGCTTCAGGGGGTGAATGGTTCAGCCGTTCCAGCCGAGGTGACCGAGGAAGTCGCGGGTGCGCTCCACCGTCGGGTTGTCGAAGATCTGCGTGGGCGGGCCCTGTTCGATGATGGCGCCGGCTTCGAACACCACCACCCAGTCGGCCACGCGCCGCGCGAAGCCCATCTCATGCGTCACCACGATCATGGTCATGCCTTCCTGCGCGAGCTTCTGCATCACGCTCAGCACTTCGCCGACGGTCTCGGGGTCGAGCGCCGAGGTGGGCTCGTCGAACAGCATCACCTCGGGCTCCATCGCCAGCGCGCGGGCAATGGCCACGCGCTGCTGCTGGCCGCCCGAGAGGTTGGCCGGGAAGTTGCCGGCCTTGTTCGCCAGGCCCACCTTTTCCAGCAGCACCATCGCGCGGGCGCGGGCCTTGTCCTCGGGCATGCCCAGCACTGTGACCGGGCCCATCGCCACGTTGTCGAGCGCCGACTTGTGCGGGAACAGCTCGAAGCTCTGGAACACCATGCCCATGCGCTGGCGCACCTTGCGCACCTGCGACTCCTGCGAGGGCAGCGCCACGCCGTCGACCAGCACGCGCCCGCCGTCGATGGCCTCCAGCGCGTTGGTGCAGCGAAGCAGCGTGGACTTGCCCGAGCCCGAGGGACCGATCAGGCACATCACCTCGCCCTTGTGCACCTGCAGCGACACGCCGCGCAGCGCCACGAAGTCGCCGTACAGCTTGCGGACGTTCTCGTACACCAGCACGGGCGGCTGGTCGGCGTTCTTGCGCGCCGGGGAAAGAGCGGTTGGGGTGGTTGCGTTCATTCCTTGACTCCGTATTTGCGGTGGATCCAGTCCACCAGCTTGGCTTGCGGGTAGCCCATGAGCCAGTAGATGACGGCCATGGCGGTGAGCATCTCCAGTACGCGGAAGGTCTGCGCACGAATCTGCATCGAGGTGTAGGCCAGCTCGCTGACGGCGATGACCGAGACCAGCGAGGTGTCCTTGAACAGCGAGACCCAGGTGCTCGCGATCACCGGCAGGATGCGGCGCGCGGCCTGCGGGATCACCACCTTGAACATCGCCTGGCGGCGCGACATGCCCATGGCGAGCGCGGCCTCCATCTGCCCCTTGCGGATCGAGTTGATGCCTGCGCGGAAGGTCTCGGCGTTGTAGGCCGCGACGTTCAGCACCAGCGCCACGAGCGCGGTGGTGATGGCCGAGAACTGCACGTCGAAGGCCATGGGCATCACGTAGAAGGCCCAGTAGATGACGAGGATCAGCGGCAGGTTGCGGAAGAACTCCACGAAGCCGAGCGAAACCGACTGCAGCAGCTTGTTGGGCGACAGGCGCATCAGCGCGAGCACGATGCCGCCGGGCACTGCCAGCAGCATCGTGAGCACGGTCAGGCCCACGGTGAGGGCGGCGCCTTCGAGCAGCGCGGCGCGGTGCGTCCAGATCACGGACCAATCGAATGTCATGGCTGTGTCTTTCCTACGAGCGGCCAAGGTGCGCGAAGCGGCGATAGAGCCGGTCCACGCCCCGCGTGACGGGAAACAGGATGCAGAAGTACGCCACCATCACCGCGGTGAACACCTCCACCGGCCGGTAGCTCTGGCCGGCCACGGTTTCGGCGCGGTGCATCAGCTCGGGCACCGCGATCACGGTGGCGATGGCCGTGTCCTTGATCGCGATGGTGAGGATCGAACCGAAGGCCGGCAGCATCCGCACGATGGCCTGCGGCAGCAGCACCTTGCGCAAAATCTGCGCGCGCGACATGCCCAGCGCCAGTGCGGCGCGCGTCTGGCCCGGCCGGATCGACTCGATGCCTGCGCGGATCACCTCCGCCGCGTAGGCCGCGATGTGCAGCGTGAGCGCGACCAGCGCCGCCCAGAAGGGCGGGAAGGTCACGTTCGCGATGATCGGGAACGCGAAGTAGATCCAGATCAGCACCACCAGCACCGGAATGGCGCGCATCGAGTCGATGTAGAAGACCAGCAGCGGCCGCAGCCAGCGCGGGCCGTACAGGCGCAACAGCGCAATCACGAGCCCGGCCAGCAGGCTCGTGGCCGCGCTGACGATGCTCAGCAGCACGGTCATGCCCAGGCCGCTGGCGAAGAAGCGCCAGTTGTCCGCGATCGGCGAGAAATCGAAGTTCATGGGAATAATCCCCGTGAGGTGATGAAGGGAAGGGCGGGTGCGTTCTTCAGAACGTGACCATCACCTTCATGGCGCGCTGCCGGTCGGCGGCCAGCGCAAAGGCCTCGTGCACGCGCGACACCGGCAGTGCGTCGGTCAGCAGCGGCGACACGTCGAGCACGCCGCGGCTCAGGTAGTCGACCGCCCATGCGTACTCGCCGATGAAGCGGAAGGTGCCAACGTAGGTGAGGCTCTTCACCATGACCTGGTTGAACGGGCAGCCCTCGCTGCTGCCGTTGAGTGTGCCCACCTGCACGACGGTGCCGCGCGGGCGCGTGAGGCGGATGCAGTTGGCCAGCCCTGCGTAGTTGCCCGACACCTCGAAGCTCACGTCGACCTGGCCTTTGCCCTCGGCCAGCGCGTCCAGTGCCGCCGGGTCCTTCGCGGCGTTGATGGTCTGCGTGGCGCCCACGCGGGTGCAGGCGGCCAGCGTCTGGTCCTGGATGTCCACCGCGATCAGCCGGCTCGCGCCCGCCAGCTTCGCGGCCATGAGGATCAGGGCCCCGATGGGGCCGGTGCCGATCACCATTACCGTCTTGCCCAGCAGCGAGCCGGCCTCCTGCACCGCATGCAGCGCCACCGCCAGCGGCTCGCCGAAGGCGGCCAGTTCGAACGACAGGCCGTCGGGTACGGGCACGCACTGGCTCGCTTCCACCACCACCTGCTCGCGCATCGCGCCCTGCATGTGGGGCCACTTGCTCGCGCTGCCGAAGAAGTGCACGTTCTCGCAGTGGTTGGAAGCACCCACGCGGCAGAAGCGGCAGTGGCCGCAGGTGCGCGAGGGGTTGAGCGCCACGCGGTCGCCGGCGCGCACCGAGGTCACTTGCGCGCCCACTTCCAGCACCTGGCCCGAGGCTTCGTGGCCCGGCGTGAGCGGGGCGCGGATCAGGAAGTCGCCGACGCGGCCGTGCTGGTAGTAGTGCAGGTCGGAGCCGCAGATGCCCACGGCCTTGACGCCGACGCGCACCTGCGTGGGCGAGAGCGTTTCAGTGGGCACGTCTTCCACGCGCAGGTCGCGGGCACCGTGGATCTGGCAATTCAACATGGTGAAGATCTCGAAATGATGGGCAAGGGAGTCCCCGCGGGCCGCTCCGATGGCGGCGGCCCGAAAGACTTCGATGGGAGGTGGAGGAAGCGCCCGAAGGCGCTCGACTTACTTGAGGTTCTGCGTCATGCGCCGCTCTTCCGCGGTCAGCGCGGGCTGCATGCGCTGCGCCACCGATCGCAGCCAGTCGAGGTACACCTGCTGTTCCTTGGCCACGCCCATGCCGGACTGGATCTCGAAGATCTTGCTGTCCTGGCAGTCGTTTTCCTTCGGGAACGCGGCCAGCCCCTTCACCTTCTTGCTGATGTTGGGCCACAGCATGCGGTTGAGCGGCGCCACGTCGGAGCGCCCGGCCATCACTTCCTCGATGGGCGCGACCGAGCCTGAATTGGCCACCCCGCGCAGCTTGGCCTTCGGGAACTGCTGGCGCACCAGCGGCTCTTCGCCGGCACCCGAGAAATAGGCGATGGTGACTTCGGGCCTGTTGAAATCCTCGAGCGTCTTCGCGCCGGTGAACTTCGGGTTGTCGGCGCGTCCGAACATGCACACGCCGGTGCTGGAGAAGGTGACGAAGTCGATGATCTTCGCGCGCTCGGCCGTCTGGTTCAGCGGGCCGATCATGATGTCCATCTGGTTGGCCACCAGCGCCGGCACCTTGGTTTCGTGGCTCACCGCCACCGGCATCATCCTCACGCCGAGCAGCTTGGCGAATTCCTTGCCCAGCATCCACGACGGGCCGGCCCAGTCTTCGCCGTCGCCGCTGGTGTTCTGCACCAGCCAGGGCGGGTTGTTGACCACGCCGACGCGCAGCACGCCGGCCTTGCGGATGGCGTCGATGCGGGGGCTGGCACCCGGCGCGGGCGGGGTCTGCGCCAGGGCCGTCGAGCCCAGGGCCGCGAGTGCCGCAGCGAACACGGCACCGCGCGATGCGCGCGCCAGGAAGGTCTTGATCTTCGTCATGCTGTCTGTCTCCTGATGTTGCTGGGATTCATGCTCACTTGAGCGTGCCGACGATGCGGGCCTCGTCCGCGTCCAGGCGCGCCTTCTGCGCCTTGGCGACCTCGCGCAGCCAGTTCAGGTACGCGGGCTGGTTCTTGTCCACCGCGAGCCCGACGGGCGAGGCCTTCTCGGTGCTCGACTGGCAGTTGTTGTCCTTCGGCAGCACGGCCAGTCCCTTGACCTTCTGCTGCAGGCCGACCCATGGCACGCGGTTGATCGGCGCGGCGTCGGCGCGGCGCGCCATGATTTCCTCGATGGGGGCGGTGGCGCCCGAACTGGCGACGGCGCGCAGCTTCGCCTTCGGGAAGCGCTCCTTGACCCAGCCTTCCTCGGCGCCGCCGGTGAAATAGGCGATCGTCACGTCGGGCTGGTTAAGGTCGTCCACAGAGGCGGCCTTGGCCAGCTTCGCGTTGTCGGCGCGACCGAACATGCACACGCTGGTGGCGGAGTAGATGACGAAGTCGACCACCTTGAGCCGCTCGGGCGTTTCGCCCAGGGGGCTGATGGTCATGTCGACCTGGTTGGCCGCGAGCACCGGCACCTTGGTCTCGTGTGAGACCGGCACGGTGCGCAGCTTCACGCCCAGCAGCTTCGCGTATTCGGTGGCCAGCAGCCAGGCCGGGCCGCTCCACGGTTCGCCCTGGCCGGTGGTGTTTTCCATCAGCCAGGGGGCGTTCTGCAGCACGCCCACGCGCAGTTCGCCGGCCTTGCGGATGGCGTCGATGCGTGGGCTGGCGCCGGGCGCCGGCTGGGCGGACGCGCCACCCGCGGTAGCGGCCAGCAATGTCAGGGCGAAGCAATGCGCGGCGATGCGGCATCGCCGAAGGACGGTGGATCTCATGGTCTTGTCTCCGTGGTTCGGGTGGCGCCGGCCGGCAGGCCGGACGCCGGGTGCCTGCTCAGCGCCAGGCTTGCGCGAATTCGCTGATCACGCGCTCGATGTGCGCGCGCATGGCTTTGCGGGCCGCGTCTGCGTCGCGCTCCAGCAGGGCGGTGAACACGCGCTGGTGGTCGTCCTGCGAGGCGCGGCGCAGCGCCGGGGTGTGGAAGTGGGCCTCCAGCTGCGACCAGATCGGGGCCTTGGTGTGGTCCCACACCGCGGTCACCATCTGCAGCAGCACGCTGTTGCCGGTCGACTCGGCAATGCGCAGGTGGAACAGGCGGTCGGCCGCTTCGTTGGCCTCCTTGTCGTGCATGTTCTCGCGCATCTCGGCCAGCGCGCTGTAGATGCGGTCGAGGTCGCTGTCCTTGCGGCTCTCGGCGGCCACCGCCGCGATCTCGGCCTCGATCAGGCAGCGCGCGCGCAGCAGCTCGAAGGGGCCCGGGCCGGGCGACAGGGTGTAGGCCGAGGCCGGCGCCACCGCGCCGGGTGCCGGCGCACAGACATAGATGCCCGAGCCGCCGCGCACTTCGACGTTGCCCTGGATCTCCAGCACGATGATGGCCTCGCGCACCAGCGTGCGGCTCACGCCGAAGCGGTCGGCCAGTGCGCGCTCGGACGGCAGGCGGTCGCCCACCTTGAATTCGCCTTCGGTGATGAGGGCGGCGATGCTGGCTGCGAGCTTCTGGTAGGAGCGGTCGGAATCCGGCTCGGTCGCAGGCAGGCGGGGGAGTTCGTGAATGGTCGCCATGTGGTGAGCCAGTCTAAAAGTGGTTCACCAATTTGCCGATAGTGGTTTACCACTAGCCGGCTGCCGGCTGCCGGCCGCGCTCAGCCCTGCGCCAGGAGGCCGCCGAGCCTGTCGATGTCGATCGGCTTCTGCAGGTGGTGGTCGAACAGCCCTTCGGCCGCCTCGCCGCCCGTGTCCTCCGCCGAAAAACCCGAGATCGCGATCAACAGCTTCGGCGTGCCTTGGGTGGTGCTGGCGCGCAGCCGCCGCGCCACCTCGGTGCCCGGGAAATCGGGCAGCGTGAGGTCGATGAGCGCGGCATCGAAGCTCTCGGCGGCGGCGGCGTCCAGCGCCTGCTGCGCCGTGTAGGTGCAGCGCGCGGTGTGGCCGAACAGGCCCAGCAGTTCCTGCAGCAGGTCGGCCGCTGCCTTGTTGTCGTCGACGATCAGCACGTTCACGAGGGGTTTCTTTCCTTCAGGTTGAAGAGGGAAGTATGGCCGGCGGCTCGAGCGGCAGGTCGACCACGAAGCGCGAGCCTTCGCCCGGCGCGCTTTCCACTCCGATCTGTCCGCCATGCAGGCTCACGATCTTGTGCGTGATGTACAGGCCCAGGCCCAGCCCGGCCGCGTGCTTGCGGCTGTCCTTGGTGCGCTCGAACTGCTTGAAGATGCGCTCCTGGTCTTCGGGCGCAATGCCGATGCCCTGGTCGCGCACGGCCACCCGGGCGGTGCCTCCCATCTGCTGCACCACCATCTCGACCGGCTTGCCGCCGCCGTAGCGCAGGGCATTGGTCAGCAGGTTGGTCAGCACCTGTTCGATGCGGAACTCGTCCCACACGCCGTGCAGTTCGGCGGGCGCAATCAGCGTGATGGCCGAGCCCGCGGCTTCGGCCTGCTGGCGCAGGTTCTCCACCACTGCACGCGCCAGCGCGGCCAGGTCGACCGGCTCGGTCTTGATCGACAGCGCGTCGCGCCGCATGCGCGTGACGTCGAGCATGTCGTCGATCAGCCGCACCATGTTGCGGATCTGCCGCTGGTCGCGCTCGATCATCGCGGGCAGCCGCTCGGGCGCGAAGTTGGCGAGATTGCCCTTGGACAGGTGCAGCTGCCGCAGCTGCGCCTCGAGGTACAGCGTGTTGAGCGGCGTGCGCAGCTCGTGCGACACCATCGACATGAAGTCGTCGCGCATGCGCACCGCGCGCTCCAGTTCGTGCTGCGTCTGCTGCAGCTGCTGCACCAGCTCTTCCTGCTTGCGGTGCGCGGCAGCGAGCGATTCCATCTCGTGCCGCAGCGCCTTGCGGTGCCGGTACAGGTCGACGAACACGTGCACCTTGCTGACCACCGCATGCGGGTCCAGCGGCTTGTGCAGGAAGTCGACCGCGCCGCTCTCGTAGCCCTGGAAGGCGTAGTTCAGCTCGCGCCCGGCAGCGCTCACGAAGATGATGGGAATGTGCCGCGTGCGCTCGGTGCCGCGCATCAGCTCGGCCAGCTCGAAGCCGTTCATGCCCGGCATCTGCACGTCGACGATGGCGAGCGCGAATTCATGCTCCAGCAGCAGCGCGAGAGCGGCGTCGGCCGAGGCGGCGCGGTACACGATGCGCCCCGGCGCGCGGATCAGCGCCTCCAGCGCCAGCAGGTTTTCCGGCAGGTCATCGACGATGAGCAGCTTGCTCTGGACGTCAATGTTCATGGGCGGCCTCCAGTTGAAGCAGCAAGGTGCGCAGTTCGCGCAGGGGAAGCACGTAGTCGGGAGCGTGGCGCGCTATGGCGGCTTGGGGCATGGTGGGAATCTGTGCTTCTTTCGGTTCCTGGACGGCGGTAAGTCCGCCGGCCAGATGGATGCGACGCAGGCCTTCGGCGCCGTCTTCGTTCGCGCCGGTCAGCAGAAAGCCGGCGAGGGCAGGGCCGTAGGCGTCGGCGGCGGAGGCCATCAGCACGTCGATGGACGGCCGCGAGAACAGCACCGGCGGCTCGCAGCTCAGCGAGAAGGTGCGCTCGCGCTCGATCGACAGGTGATAGCCGGGCGGCGCGAAGTAAAGGCTGCCGGCCGCCAGCGGCATCTTGTCGGCGGCCTCGTGCACCGGAATAGGCAGGCGCTGCGCGAAGATCTCGGCGAGGTGGCTCTCGTGCCCCTCGGGCAGGTGAAGGACCACCGCCATCGGAATATGCCAACCAGCGGGCAGGCCGTGCAGCAGCGCGGAGAGCGCATCAATGCCGCCGGCCGAGGCGCCGAGCACCACGGCGTCCACGCGCTTGCGAACGGGTGAGCGAAGGTGGCGGTTCATGTGGCCTTGCGGTAGATGCGCTCGGCACGCGCATGCGTGTCGAAACGGTTGGAGTAGCCCGAGAAGTCGATGCTTTCCTTCGAGCCCAGCCCGAGAAAGCCGCGATGCGACAGCGACTCGTGGAACAGGCCCAACGCCCTGTCCTGCAGCTCCCGGTTGAAGTAGATCAGCACGTTGCGGCACGACACCAGCTGGGTTTCGGCGAACACGCTGTCGGTGGCCAGGCTGTGGTCGGCAAAGATCACGTCGGCGCACAGCGAAGGGTCGAAGCGCGCGGCGTCGTAGGCGGCGGTGTAGTAGTCGGAGAACGCGCTGCGTCCGCCCGCGCGCTGATAGTTTGCGGTGTAGCCGCGGATCGCCTCCAGCGGAAAGATGCCCAGCCGCGCCTTCTCCAGCGAAGCGGGGTTGATGTCGGTGGCGTAGATCTGCGTGCGCGCGAGCAGGCCTTCCTCGCGCAGCAGGATGGCCAGCGAGAACACTTCCTCGCCCGTGCTGCAACCCGCCACCCAGACCTTGACGGAAGGGTAGGTGTGCAGGATCGGCACCACATGCTCGCGCAAGGCCAGGAAGTAGGCCGGGTCGCGGAACATCTCGCTCACCGGGATCGTCAGGAACTGCAGCAGCCGGCCGAACAGCAATGGCTCGCGCAGCACCCGTTCCTGCAGCGCCGAGATGCTCGGCAGCCCGAGTTGCTCGAGCGCATGCAGCACGCGGCGCTTCTGCGAGGCCACGGTGTAGTTGCGGAAGTCGTAGCTGTACTTCAGGTAAATGGCTTCCATCAGCAGGCGCAGCTCGATCTCCGTGTCGCTCAGCGGGTGCAGCGGCGGCGTCTGCGCAGCCTGCGATGTGCCGGGGCGTGTGGTCACAGGCGCTCCATCTTCGGCATCCACACGCGCAGCAGCGAGAACAGGCGTTCCAGGTCCACCGGCTTGGCGAGGTAGTCGTTGGCGCCGGCAGCCAGGCATTGCTCGCGGTCGTCCTTGGTGGCCTTGGCGGTGATGGCGATCACCGGCATCTTCTCG
Organism: Variovorax sp. CF313; assembly: GCF_000282635.1. Taxonomy (GTDB): domain Bacteria; phylum Pseudomonadota; class Gammaproteobacteria; order Burkholderiales; family Burkholderiaceae_C; genus Variovorax. Next base: position 125,450 of record NZ_AKIW01000033.1, on the reverse strand, counting down.
AAGCGCGGGTCGCCGCGCAGGCGGCGCGTGGCTTCGAGGCCGTCCATCTCCGGCATCATCACGTCCATCAGCACGAGGTCGATCTCGCTGACCTGGTCGAGCCGCTCCAGCGCCTCGCGGCCGTTGCGGCCGATCTCCACGATGGCGCCGCGTTGCTCCAGCGCGCTGGTCAGCGCGAAGATGTTGCGCACGTCGTCGTCCACCAGCAGGATGGTGCGGCCCTCGAAGATGCGGTCGCGCCCGCGCGCCGTCTTCAGCATGCCCCGGCGCTCGCTGGACAGCTCGGCCTCCACCTTGTGCAGGAACAGCGTCACCTCGTCGAGCAGGCGCTCCGGCGAGCGGGCGCCCTTGATGATGATCGAGCGCGAATAGCGCTGCAGCTCGGCTTCTTCGTCGCGCGTGAGGTTGCGCCCGGTGTAGACGATGACCGGCGGGAACGACACGATCTCTTCAGCTGCCATGGCCTTGAGCAGCTCGCTGCCCTGCATGTCGGGCAGCTTCAGGTCGGTGATCATGCAGTCGAACACGCGGGTGCGCAGCAGCTCAAGCGCTTCCTCGCCGGAGCCGACGGCAACGATCTCGATGTCCTCGTCGCCGATGAGCCGGATGACGCTCTCGCGCTGCAGCTCGTCGTCTTCCACCAGCAGCACGACCTTGACCTTCTGCGTGAGCTTTTCCTCCAGCCGGCCGAACACCTTCCTCAGCTCGTCGCGCGTGGCCGGCTTCAGCGCATAGCCGATGGCGCCCATCTGCAGCGCCGCGCTCTGCGCGTTCTCGGCGGCGGACACCACGTGGATCGGAATGTGGCGCGTGTGCGGCGAGTCTTTCAGCCGCTGCAGCAGGCCGAGCCCGGTGCTGTCGGGCAGGCGCATGTCGAGCAGGATCGCGTCGGGCAGGAACTGCGTGGCCAGCTCGAAGCCGTCGGCCGCGCCATGCGCCACCAGGCAGCGGTAGCCCAGCTCGTGCGCCAGGTCGTAGAGGATGTGCGCGAACTGCGGCTCGTCCTCGATCACGAGCACGCGGCGCACCTGGTCGCGCGGGAGGCTGCGGTCATCGGCGAACTGCGGTGCGGGCACCGGGGGAGGGGGCTTTGGCGCCGGCGGCGCAGCGGAAGGCACGGACGGTGCAGGTGCAGGTGCAGGTGCAGGCCGGGGCGTGTAGACCGACGACGACTGTTGCGGCAGCCCCGGCGAAGCCTGCGGCGCCTTCGCCGGCAGTTGCAGCGTGAAGGTGCTGCCCCGGCCCGGCTCGCTCTGCACCGTGAGCGTGCCGCCCAGCAGCTGCGTGAGGTCGCGCGAGATCGACAGGCCCAGCCCGGTGCCGCCGTAGCGCCGGCTGGTGGTGCCGTCGGCCTGGCGGAAGGCCTCGAAGATCAGCTCGTGCTGCTGCGCATCGATGCCGATGCCCGAGTCGGAGACCGCGAAGGCGGCGCCACCGTCCGATGTCGGCGAAACGACCAGCGCCACTTCGCCGCTGTCGGTGAACTTGAGCGCGTTCGACAGCAGGTTCTTGAGGATCTGCTCGACCCGGTGCCGGTCGGTGACCAGCGAGGCCGGCGCGTCGGGCCGCACCTCGAGCCGGAAGCCCAGGTTCTTCTGCATCGCCAGCGGGCCGAAGGTGCTCTCCAGGCTGCGGGCCAGCTTGGCGAGCGCGACGTCTTCGGGCACCACTTCGAGCTTGCCGGCCTCGACCTTCGCGATGTCGAGGATGTCGTTGATCAGCACCAGCAGGTCGTTGCCCGACGAGTAGATCGACTCCGCGAACTTCACCTGCTCCAGCGTGAGGTTGCCCTGCGGGTTGTCGCCCAGCAGCTTGGCGAGGATGAGCGCGCTGTTGAGCGGCGTGCGCAGCTCGTGCGACATGTTGGCGAGGAACTCCGACTTGTAGCGGCTGGCGCGCTGCAGCTCGTCGGCGCGGTCTTCCAGGTCGCGCTGCACGCGGCGCAGCGCGGTGTTGCGCTGGTCCAGCGCCTCGGTGCGTTCGGAGAGCTGGCTGTTGGTCTGCTCCAGTTCGGCCTGCTGGTTCTCCAGCATGGCCTGCGAGGCATGCAGGGCGCGCGACTGTTCTTCGAGCTCTTCGTTGGCGGTGCGCAGTTCTTCCTGCTGCACCTGAAGTTCCTCGTTGAGCTGCTGGGTCTGGGCAAGAACGTCCTGCAGCTGCTCGCGGTAGCGCGCCGCCGCCAGCGAGCTACCGATGTCGTCGGCCACCGTGTCGATCAGCTGGCTGCCGCGCTCGTCCAGCGTGCCGGGCAGGCCGAGCTCGACCACGCCGTTGACCATGCCGGCGCTGGCAACGGGCACCAGCAGCACGGCCTTGGGCGACATGTCGCCCAGGCCCGAATTGACCTTCAGGTAGTCGGCATCGACCGGGTCGAGCAGCATGCGGCGCCGCTCGGCCGCGGCCTGGCCCACCAGGCTCTCGGTGGGGGAAAAGACCTGCGGCATCGCCTCGGCCGAGCTCGAAAAGCCATAGCTCGCCGCCCGACGCAGCGGACCGTGGCGCTCGCGCACATACATCGCGCCGACCGACGTGCCCAGGTAGCGCGAGAAGAACGCGAGGATCTTGCGGCCCATGTCCGGTGCGCTGAGTTCGCCTACCAGCTCTCCCACGAGCTCGGTCTGCGCGCTGCGCAGCCAGGCCTCCTGGGCGAGCCTGTCCGCGTGCTCGGCCTGCTCCTTCAGCACCACGTCGTAGCTGTCGGACAGCAGCACCAGCTGGCGCCGCCCGAAGTAGGCCGCCAGCCCGGTGATGACCAGCGTGAACAAGAGGAACAGGCCGACCACCCACCATGCGGTGCGGTTGGCGTCGTTGTTGCGCTGGAAGCGCAGGGCCTGCTCGGTTTCCATGAACGCCGTGAACTCGGCGCGCATGGCGTCGGCCAGCCGCTTGCCCTGGCCCAGGCGCACCTCGAGCTGGGGGTCCGGGCCGGCACGGCGCGCGGCGATCAGCTGCGCGGCCAGCTCGTTCCAGTTGTTCTGGATGGCGGCGATGCGGTCGACGCGTTCCACCTGCTGGCGGTTGTCCGACACCAGCTTGCGCAGCGTGGCCGTGTCGCCGTTGATGCGGGGCAGGGCGCTCTGGTAGGGCTCCAGGAAGGCGTCGTCGCCTGTGAGAAGGAAGCCGCGCATGCCGGTCTCCATGTCGACGCTCTGGTGCCGCAGCTCGCTGGCGACACGGGTGACGCGGTCGGTGTGCTCGACCCAGCCGATGGTCGACAGCAGGAAGAGGATCAGCCCGACGAACACCACCGCACCGAACACGCCGCCGATCAGCGGGAGCTTGAGGTTGCGGCTCAGCAGACGCTCGAAGTCGTCGGGGTCGATCGCGGTGGGAGTTTTCATCAGGCGCATTTGTAAGCAAAACCTATCGAGTCTTGCCGATAAATCGGGGGGGCCCTGTCGGAGAAGGACCCGTCGCAATTTTGACGTGCGCGAGGAAGCCTTATCGTCGGCACCCCTGTGGCTATACTGTGAATTCATACAGCATTGCCAGATGGGCGCCACACCCTCCAATCCGCAGAATGATGCGGCCACCGTTGCCGCACATGTCGTTTCCGTCAAGGCCCTGTGCGCCTTCGGTGCGAAGGCGGGCGACCTCGACCTGCGGTTCGTGCCCGCGCCCAGCGCGCTCGAAGGCATGGCAGGCCACGCGCTGGTGCAGCACCGGCGCGATCCCGAGCACTACGCCTGCGAAGTCGGGCTCGAAGCCACTTGCGGTGCGGTCCGGGTGCGCGGCCGGGCCGACGGCTACGAAGCGCGCAAGGCCCGCGTCGAAGAGATAAAAACCTTCCGCGGCGATTTCGACGCCATTCGCGGCAACCACCGCGCGCTGCACTGGGCGCAGGCCCGCACTTACGGCTGGATGCTGTGCGAGCTGGACGGCCACGACGAAATGACGGTGGCGCTGGTGTACCTCGACCTCGCCACCGGCGACGAGACGGTGCTCGAAGAGCATCACACCCGCGAAGCGCTGCGGGAGCACTTCGAACTGCTGTGCGGCCGCTACAGCGCCTGGGCCGCGAGTGAAGCCGGCCACCGCGCCGCGCTCGACGAAACATTGGCCCGGCTCGAATTTCCGCATCGCAACTTCCGCACGGGCCAGCGCGAACTGGCCGAGGCCGTCTACCGCGCGGCCATGGGCGGGCGCTGCCTCATGACGCAGGCACCCACGGGCATCGGCAAGACGCTGGCCACCATCTTCCCGCTGCTCAAGGCCCGCGCCGCGCGCAGGATCGACAAGGTGTTCTTCCTCACCGCCAAGACCTCCGGCCGCCCGGTGGCGCTCGACGCGCTGCGCGTGCTCGACAGGGGGCAGGGCCAGGGCCGGCTGCGCGTGCTCGAACTCGCCGCCCGCGAGAAGGTCTGCGAATACCCCGACCGCGCCTGCCACGGCGATGCCTGCCCGCTCGCCAGGGGCTTCTACGACCGCCTGCCGGCCGCACGCGAGCAGGCCGCGCAGGTGGCGTGGCTCGACCGCGAAGCCTTGCGCCACATCGCGCTCGTGCACGAGGTGTGCCCCTATTTCCTCGCGCAGGAAATGGCGCACTGGGCCGACGCCATCGTCGGTGACTACAACTACTACTTCGACAGCAGCGCCTTCCTCTACGCCACCATGCGCGACGCCGACTGGCGCGTGGCCGTGCTGGTGGACGAGGCCCACAACCTGCTGGAGCGCTCGCGCGGCATGTACACCGCGCAGCTCGAAGGCGCGGCGCTCGAAGAGGCGCACCGAGTCGCGCCGGCCGCGCTGCGCGATCCGCTGGCCCGGCTGTTCCGCGAATGGGACACGGTGCAGCAGGCCCAGGTGGCCGACTACGAAACCGGCGACGAGATTCCCGAGCGCTTCCTGCGCACCCTGCAGGCTGCCAACACCGCCATGGCCGAGTACTTCGCCGCCACGCCCGATGCTTCGCAGGGGCCGCTGCAGCGCTTCTTCTTCGACGCGCTGCACTTCGCCCGGCTGGCCGAGGCCTTCGGCGACCACTCGGTGTTCGAGCGCACGCTGGGTGCGGCGCAGCAGGATCGCGGCCTCGCCATTCGCAACCTCGTGCCGGCGCCATTCCTGGAGGCGCGCTTCGGCGATGCGGTGTCGGTCACCTGCTTCTCGGGCACGCTGTCGCCCTTCGAGTTCTACCGCGATGCGCTCGGCCTGCCCGAAGGCACCGCGCTGCTCGACGTGGCCTCGCCCTTCAACAGCCAGCAGCTGCGCGTCGAGGTGGCGATGCATGTGTCGACGCGCTTCCGCGACCGTGCGGGGTCGCTGCGCAACGTGGCGGACATCATCGGCGCGCAGTTCGAGCGGCTGCCCGGCAACTACCTGGCCTTCTTCAGCAGCTTCGACTACCTCGAGAAAGCCTGCGCCGCCTTCTCGCTGCGGCATCCTGGCGTGCCGGTATGGGCGCAGACGCGCGGCATGCGCGAGGCCGACCGCCACGGCTTCATCGCGCGCTTCGAGGAGGGCGGGCAAGGCATCGGCTTTGCGGTGCTCGGCGGCGCGTTCGGCGAGGGCATCGACCTGCCGGGAAGCCGCCTGATCGGCGCCTTCGTGGCCAGCCTGGGCCTGCCGCAGTACAACGAACTCAACGAGATCACGCGCGAGCGCATGCAGACGCGCTTCGGCAAGGGCTACGAGTACACCTACCTGTACCCGGGCCTGCAGAAGGTGGTGCAGGCGGCCGGCCGCGTGATCCGCACCGAGCAGGACCGTGGCGTGCTGCACCTGCTCGACGACCGCTTCGCGCGTGCAGAAATCCGGGAGCTGCTGCCGCGCTGGTGGCATGTGCAACTGGGCGGAGGCGATGAAGAAGATGCGCGCAGCTAGACGCCTCGAACACGCCGGCCAGCCTGACCTGTTCGGCGAGGCGCCCGTGGCCGCCATCGAGGGACTGCGCTATGAAAGCGGGTTCCTGTCGCCCGAAGAAGAGGCGGCGTTGCTGCGCATCGTCCAGGGCCTGCCGCTCAGGGAGATGCGCTACAAGGAATACACGGCGCGGCGGCGCGGCACCAGCTTCGGCGGCAGCTACGACTTCGACACCAACCGCCTCAAGCCCGGCCCGCCGCTGCCCGTGGTGCTTCACCCATTGCGGGCGAGGGCGGCCGCATGGGCCGCCCTCGCGCCCGAAGACCTCGCCCACATGCTCATCGCCGAATACCGGCCTGGCACGCCGCTCGGCTGGCACCGCGACGTACCGGACTTCGAGGACATCGTCGGCATCTCGCTGCTCGGCGATGCGGTCATGCAGTTCAGGCCGTATGCGCCCGGCGCGGCGGCCTCGCGACCGAGTTCGCTGGAGTTTCTTGTCGAGCCGCGCTCGATCTACATGCTGCGCGGTCCGGCACGGTGGGCGTGGCAACACGCCATCGCGCCGACCGAGGCATTGCGCTATTCGATCACGCTGCGCACGCGAAGAAGATCGCCTGGGCCGTGATCGCGGCCGTCATCGCGTGCCGCCGCCGCGGCGCGCCTGCAGCTGGTTGCCTGCGCCGACGTGACTCTCGCGGTCGTGCCGGCTTTCCGGCGTGCGGCGCGGCTCGTTCCTTGGCGTGGCGGGCTGATTGCCCGCCTTGTTGTGCTGCGTGGGCACGGTGTCGTGCTCGTCGGTGGTGATGGCGTCGGGGTTGTGTTTCGGGTGCTGCCTGTGGCTCGTCATGGGGCTTCCTGGGTAGGGGTGGACAAGACATCCATTTGTCCTGCGGCCGATGGAGGATGCCTGTGGGAACGGACCGACCCCGTGCGTCGTCCAAGCCGCGCGGCAGCCGGCCGACGCACGCCATGGGGCGCAAGACAGACTTCGCTGACGCGCAGCGCGTGCGTCTTCTTACCCCTTGCGCGCGCCGTGCGCCCAGCATGGGGGGCTTCTCAACCCGCAGGAGCAGCAGGAGCAATGCCATGCCAAGAGGCGACAAGTCGTCCTACACGGACAAGCAGAAGCGAAAGGCCGAACACATCGAAGAGGGCTACGAGCACCGCGGTGTGGGCAGGGGCGAGGCCGAGCGCCGCGCCTGGGCCACGGTGAACGCCGAGACAGGCGGCGGCAAGAAGTCGGGTTCCGGCCGCGGCAAGGCAGAGAACCACGGCCCCTCGCGCAAGGGCGGGCGCCTGGGCGGCGCTGCCGCCGCCCACCGCACCGCGGCCGAACGCTCGGCCTCGGCGAAGAAGGCCGCCGCCACGCGCAAGCGCAACGCCGAAAAGCGCGGCTGAGCGGGGTGAAGAGGAACCCCGCCTGAACGTGCGAGTTCCGCGGCCTCCTGAAACCAGCCATTGGGCATGTCCGAAAATCGGATTTCTCCTCGGGAAGCCGCGAAAACCGGACATTCCTGACCTGTTTCTGGCGCCAGCCGGACGACTTGCGATTTCCCGCCACCCGGCGGTGGACGCGGGTTGCCGGCTTGTTCGGCGACGCTGCGCCGAACGCGGCTTCTATGCCGTCCAACATCGGGCAACCGGCGGTCATTCCGCCGCCGTTTTCGTCGTTTGCCGCACCTTCGACGCGTCGATACGATCCCGCGCCTTGCCCTTCACGAAAGGACCGCGCGAGTGCCCATCACCACAGCTTCTTCCCCTGGCTCCGATGCCAATGCACGCTGGCAGCAACGCAGCCGGCGCCATGTCTGGCATCCCTGCACGCAGAGCATCCGCCTCGAAGCGGTGCCGCCGCTGCCCATTGCGCGCGGCGACGGCGTGTGGCTCTTCGACGCCGAAGGCCGCCGCTACATGGATGCCACCAGCTCGTGGTGGGTCAACCTCTTCGGCCATGCGCATCCGGCGATCAACGCCGCGCTCAAGGACCAGCTCGACAAGCTGTCGCACGTGATGCTCGCGGGCTGCACGCACGCGCCGGCGGTGGAACTGGCCGAGCGCCTGTCCGCGCTGACGGGCCACGCGCTCGGCCATTGCTTCTACGCGTCCGACGGCGCCTCGGCCGTGGAGATCGCGCTGAAGATGAGCTTTCATGCCTGGCGCAACGCCGGGCGCGGCGGAAAGCGGCGCTTCGTGGCGCTGAAGCGGGGCTACCACGGCGAGACCCTGGGCGCCTTGCACGTGACCGACGTGCCGGTGTTCCGCGATGCCTATGCGCCCTTGCTCGCTGATGCGCACCTCGTCGCCTCGCCGGATGCGCGCAACGCCCGGCCCGGCGAGGACGCGGCCGCCGTCGCGCGCCGCGCCGCCGCCGAGCTCGAAGCGCTGCTGGCCGAGCAGCACGACACCATCGCCGCAGTGATCGTCGAGCCGCTGGTGCAATGCGCCACCGGCATGGCGATGCACGACCCCGAGTACCTGCGTCGGCTGCGCGCCCTGTGCGATCGCCATGGGGTGCACCTCATCGCCGACGAGATCGCGGTGGGCTGCGGGCGCACCGGCAGCTTCTTCGCGTGCGAGCAGGCCGGCATCTGGCCCGACTTCCTGTGCCTGTCGAAAGGCATCAGCGGCGGCTACCTGCCGCTGGCGCTGGTGATGACGCGCGACGCCATCTACGAAGGCTTCGTCGACGACGACGCGGCGCGCAGCTTCCTGCATTCGCATTCCTACACCGGCAATGCACTGGCCTGCCGCGCGGCAATTGCCACGCTGGATCTTTTCGAGAGCGAGGATGCGCTGCAATGCAACCGCGGCCGTGCCGCGCGCCTGCTGCAGCACCTGCGCGGCGGGCTTGCAGGGCAGGCGGTCGATCATCTGCGGCAGCGCGGAATGATCACGGCCTTCGACGTGCGCGAGCCGGGCGCGCGTTTCGCCGAACGCTTTCACCTGGCGGCGCGCGCGCACGGGCTGCTGATGCGGCCGATCGGCAACACCGTGTACCTCATGCCGCCGTACACGATCGGCGACGGCGAGATCGATCAGCTGGTCGACGGCACGCTGGCCACGCTGAAAGCCGTCATGGCCACGAACCAGGAAGAAGGAGCCCGCGATGTCGCGCTTGCTTGACCGCCTGCAGGGCGAGATCCACGCGCTCGACGCGCAGTCGCTGCGCCGCCGCCGGCAGATCGCCGAAACCGCCTGCGCGCCCGAGCAGATCCTCACGCTGGCCGGCGCCACCGCGCCGCGCACCATGCTCGGCTTCAGCAGCAACGACTACCTCGGTCTTGCCGCGCACCCCGCGTTGGCGAAGGCATGGGCCGAAGGCGCCGCGCTGTACGGCACGGGCAGCGGTGGTTCGCACCTGATCCTCGGCCATTCGCGCGCCCACGCGCAGCTCGAGGAGCGGCTCGCCGAGTGGATGGCTCCTTTCATCCCCGAAGCGCAGAGCCTGTTCTTCTGCACGGGCTACATGGCCAACCTCGCCGTGCTGTCGGCGCTCGGCGGCGCCGAGGCGGTCATCTTCTCGGAAGCACTCAACCATGCTTCGCTGATCGACGGCGCGAGGCTGGCGAAGGCGCGCGTCGAGCGCTATCCGCACTGCGGCGTGGCCGCGCTCGACGCGCAGCTCGCCGCCTGCGACGCGCCCGTGAAGCTCATCGTCAGCGATGCAGTGTTCAGCATGGACGGCCACATCGCACCCGTGGCCGAACTGCTCGCGCTGGCCGAGCGGCACGATGCCTGGCTGGTGATCGACGACGCGCACGGCTTCGGCGTGCTCGGCGCCACGGGGCGCGGCGTGCTCGAAGCCATGGGCTTGCGCTCGGAGCGGCTGGTGCTGATCGGCACGCTGGGCAAGGCCGCGGGCGTGTCGGGCGCCTTCGTGGCGGCGCATCGCACCGTCGTCGACTACCTGGTGCAGCGCGCGCGGCCGTACATCTTCACCACGGCCGCACCGCCGGCCGTCGCGCACGCGCTGCTCGCGAGCCTGGCGCTGATCGAGGGCGAGGAGGGCGCCGAACGCCGTTCACGGCTGCGGGAACGCATCGCGCAATTGCGCCGGGGCCTGACCGCCGTGCTGCCAGCGGACGGCAGCGCATGGCTGCCCGAGTCGCCCACCGCGATCCAGCCGCTGATCGTCGGCGACAACGCGCGCGCGATGCGCACCATGGCGCAGCTCGATGCGCGCGGCCTGCGCGTCGGCGCGATCCGCCCGCCGACCGTGCCCGCCGGCACCGCGCGGCTGCGCATCGCGCTGTCGGCCAGCCACGGCGAAGCCGACGTCGCCCGGCTCGTCGATGCATTGGGCGATGCGCTGGCGCAGCCCTGGAAGGAGGCCGCATGAACTGGTTCGTTACCGGCACCGACACGGGCATCGGCAAGACGCTGGTCAGCAGCGCCATGCTGAGCCTGCTGGCCGGTTCCGGCCTGCGCGCGGTCGGCATGAAGCCGGTGGCCGCAGGGCTCGAAGAACGCGACGGCGAATGGCGCAACGAAGACGTGGAGCAGCTGCGCGCGGCCGGCAACGTCGACGCGCCACTGGCGCTGCGCAGCCCGTACCTGCTGCGCGCGCCGATGTCGCCGCACCTGGCGGCCAGGGAAGAGGGCGTGCACATCACGCTGCGGCCGATGCTCTTGGCCTTCGCGGAACTCTCGGCGCGCGCCGATGCCGTGGTGGTCGAAGGCGTGGGTGGCTTCTGCGTGCCGTTCGGCGACGACCTCGACAGCGCCGACCTCGCCGTGGCGCTGGGCCTGCCCGTGATCCTCGTGGTCGGCCTGCGGCTGGGTTGCCTCAACCATGCGCTGCTGAGCGCCGAGGCGGTTCGCGCGCGGGGCCTCGTGCTGGCGGGCTGGGTGGCGAGCGTTGTCGATCCCTCGATGCTGGCGCCGCAAGCCAACCTGCAGACGCTGCGTGCCCGGCTCGGCGCGCCGCTGCTCGGCGTGGTGCCGCATCTGCAGCAACCCGGCGCCGCGCAGGCCGCGCGCCACATCGACTTGCGTGCACTGCGCGCGACGGCGGCCCATGCCGCGCGCCGTGCCGCGGCGGAGGAATCAGCCGCGCTGGCCTGATTCGACGAGCCGCTTGGCTCGCACGCCGCCCTGGCGCTCCAGCATCCAGCCCGGGTACTCGGCCGGCAGCGCGCTCACCTTGTCCAGCGCGGCCAGCTCGTCGCCCGTGAGCTTGATGGCCGTGGCTGCGATGTTGTCGTCCAACTGCTCGGCGCGCTTGGCACCGACGATCACGCTGGTCACCACCTGCTGGTGCAGCAGCCACGCCAGCGCGATCTGCGCGACCGAAACCTTGCGCGCTTCGGCCAGCTGGCGCATCACGTCGATGCAGTCGTAGGCGCGCTCGACGTTCACCGGCGGAAAGTCGAAGGTGGTGCGGCGGCTGCCTTTTTCCGCCTGCGTGTCGCGGCCGTACTTGCCGCTCAGCAGGCCGCCCGCGAGCGGGCTCCAGACCATCAACCCGACGTTTTCGCTGCGCAGCATGGGCGCCAGCTCGCGTTCCAGGTCGCGCCCGGCGATGGTGTAGTAGGCCTGCAGCGACTCGAAGCGCGCGAGCCGGTCGCGCTCGGCGATGCCCAGCGCCTTCGCGATCTGCCAGGCCGCCCAGTTCGACACGCCCACGTAGCGCACGTGGCCCTGGCGCACGAGGTTGTCGAGCGCGTGCACGGTTTCCTCGATGGGCGTGATGGGGTCGAAGCCGTGGATCTGGTACAGGTCGATGTGGTCGAGCTGCAGGCGCTGCAGGCTGGCCTTGACGCCGTCCATGATGTGGAAGCGCGAGGCGCCCGCGGAGTTGACGCCCTTGCTGCCGGTTTCGCCGAGCACCTTGGTGGCCAGCACGAAACTGTCGCGCGGCACCTTGAGGTTCTTCAGCGCCTGGCCGGTGATGACTTCCGACTGCCCTTCGGAGTACACGTCCGCCGTGTCGATGAAGTTGATGCCGGCGTCGAGCGCGCGGCCGACCAGCCCTTCGGCCTCCGACTGCTGCAGGTTGCCGATCTGGCCCCAGATGCCGGAGGAGCCGCCGAAGGTCATGGTGCCGAGGCACAGTTCGGAAACCAGGAGGCCGGTGCGGCCGAATTTGCGGTATTGCATGGAGAGGTTCCTTTGCGTTGGAGGCAGGCGCCGAAAGGGGCCGACAAGCCCGGGCGACTGCGGAAAAGTATCCCGCCGGCGCCTGGCCCATGGCGAGCGCGTTCCTGCAAAGTATTTGCCTGATTCTCCAGACCTCCCGCGTGGCGCGTGCGAATCCGATGGAGGAGCGCTAAGCTTCGAACCGCTCATTCCTCCATGGTGGCCGCCCCTTTGGCCCCCAACCATGACAAGGCCTCGAACATGTCCGACGAAACACCCGAAATCGCCGCCGTCATCGCCCAGCCGATGCCGCTGGAGCCCGAACTCGACGAAGCCCGCAAGGAACTGGTGGCGCTGATCGAGCACATCACGCGCGGGCAGGACGGCACCGTCATCACCGCCGTGCCCGGCCTGCAGGTGTTCTGCATCAGCAAGCCCGAAGGCCCCAAGCACGCCTTCGCGTCCCCGGCGCTGGGCCTGATCGCGCAGGGTTCCAAGCGGATCATCGTGGGCGACGACATCTACGTGTACGACCCGATGCACTACCTCGTCACCTCGGTCGACCTGCCGGTGTGCGGCCAGGTGTGCGTGACGAGCGAGAAGGAGCCTTACCTCGGCGTGCGGCTGGAACTGGCCCTCGATGAAATCGGCGAGCTCATCGGCGACGAGAAGCTGCCCGCCAAGGCCAATGCGCCAGCCTCGCGCGGCATGTACGTCAACCGCATCGCCATGCCGGTGCTCGAACCCGTGCTGCGCCTGCTGCGGCTGCTCGATACGCCGGAAGACGTGCCGATCATGGCGCCGCTCATCAAGCGCGAGATCATGTACCGCCTGCTGGTCAACGGCGAGGGCGCGCGGCTGCGGCAGATCGCGCTGCAGGACAGCCACACCCAGCGCATCGCGAAAGCCATCAGCGCGCTGCGCGTCAACTACGCGCAGTCGCTGCGGGTGGAAGACATGGCGCGGGCGGTGCACATGAGCGTGTCGTCATTCCATCACCACTTCAAGGCCGTCACCGCGATGAGCCCGCTGCAGTACCAGAAGCAGCTGCGCCTGCAGGAGGCGCGCCGGCAGATGCTGATCGCCGGCGCCGACGTGGCGAGCGCCGCGCACAACGTGGGCTACGAAAGCCCGTCGCAGTTCGCGCGCGAGTACGGCCGCATGTTCGGCGCGCCGCCGCTGCGCGACAAGCGCCGCTGGCTCGGCGAGGCAGGCAACGACGCGATGGGGGCGGCCTCGATGGAGGCTGCGTGAACCGGCCGGGCAGCATGGCCGGCGCGCCGCCGCATGGCTGATTCGAAGATCGCCAAGTTCATCGTCGCGGGCATCACCGGCAGCTCGGCCATGCTGTCGGAAGGCATCCGTTCGGGCACGGCAAGGAGCTGTACTTCTGGAGCCTCATCGTCGCGGTGCTGATCTTCGGGCTGGGCGGCGGCGTTTCGTTCTACAAAGGCGTCCAGCACATCCGCCAGCCCGAGCCGATGCGCGACCCGACGTGGAATTACGTGGTGCTTGCGGCGGCCGCGCCGGGCATCTGGTCCAGCCATGCACTGGACGCGCGGTAGCACCTGCCGCGGTTCGCACGCCGCCCCTGCCATGCAGGTTTCGCGGAATTTCGCTATTGTTTTGTTCGCTGCAGCAACACGGAGTAATGCATGCTTTGGCAAAAGAAGCTGGCACGATGGAGCGACGTGGTCCGCGAGCGCGCCAACCTGCCTGTGCGGCTTACCTTGTGGGACGGCCAGTCCTACGACTTCGGCACCTTCAGCGGGCCTTCGGTCACGCTGCACGTGAAGACGCCCGCCGCGCTGCCGCTGATGCTGCATCCCACGCTCGACAACCTCGGCGAGGCCTACGTCAAGAGCAAGATCGACATCGAGGGCAAGCTCAGCGACGTCATCGACATCGCCTACGGCCTCGCCAGGACGTCGATCGACAAGCACGGCGGGGCGCTGCGGAACATGGCGCGCCATTTCGCGCACACGAGGTCGTCGGACAGGAAGTCCGTCCAGTACCACTACGACGTCTCCAACGAGTTCTATCGGCTGTGGCTCGATCCGAACATGGTCTATTCATGCGCCTACTTCGAGAACGGCGACGAGGACTTGGCCACTGCGCAACTGAAGAAGATAGACCACATCCTCACCAAGATCGAACTGAAGCCGGGCCAGACGCTGCTCGACATCGGCTGCGGCTGGGGCGCTCTGGCGATCCGTGCGGCGCAGAAGTTCGGCGCGCGCTGCGTGGGGGTGACGCTCTCTCGGAACCAGCTGGAGCTGGCGACCGAACGCGTGAAGGCCGCCGGCCTGCAGGACCGCATCGAGATCCGCCTGCAGGACTACCGCGACGTGACCGGCCGGTTCGACCGCATCACCAGCGTCGGCATGTTCGAGCACGTGGGCCGCAGGAACCTGCCTGCGTACTTCAGGCGCGTGCAGGAGCTGCTTGCAGACGACGGCGTGGTGATGAACCACGGCATCACCTCGTCCGACCCCGCCGGCGGCGGCATGTCGTACGGCGGCGGCGACTTCATCGACCGCTACGTGTTCCCCAACGGCGAGCTGCCGCACATCAGCCTCGCGCTGCAGGCCATGCAGCAGGGCGGCCTCGAAGCCTTCGACGTGGAGAACCTGCGCCGCCACTATGTGCGCACGCTGCGCTGCTGGAGCGATGCCTACGAAGCCAACAGCGAGAAGGCGCGCGCGTTCGTCGACGAAGAAAAATTCCGTATCTGGCGCATCTACCTCGCGGGCTGCGCCTATGCCTTCGAGAACGACGACGTGGCCATCTACCAGGTCGTGGGCCGCAAGGCAGGGCGGCCGGCGAACACGCTGCCGTGGTCGCGCCGCTATATCTACGACGGCACCTCGTTCGGAAGCCCCTAGAGCTTGAGCGCCGGACAGGGGCTCAAGCCGTCTATAGCATGCACGGCTCATGACTTCCACCAACAGAACAACAAACCGCCCCCTCGTCATCGCCTCGATCATGGCCTCCATGGCGATGGTGGCCATCGAAGCCACCATCGTCTCCACCGTCATGCCGCAGATCGCCTCCGAACTGGGCGGACTGCATCTGTACAGCTGGGTGTTCGCCTCCTTCCTGCTGGCGCAGACCGCGATGACTGTGGTGTTCGGCAAGCTCTCGGACCTGTACGGCCGCAAGCCCATCATGTTCGTGGGCATCGCCGTCTTCGTTCTCGGGTCGGTGCTGGCGGGTTTCGCGTGGTCGATGCCGGCCATGATCTGCTTCCGGCTCATCCAGGGCATCGGCGCGGGCGCCATCCAGCCGGTGGCGCTCACCATCGTGGGCGATCTCTATCCGGTGCGCGAACGCGGCAAGGTGCAGGGCTGGCTTGCGAGCGTCTGGGCCGTGTCGGCTGTGGTGGGGCCGATGATCGGCGCACTGATCGTGCAGAAGCTGTCCTGGGCCTGGATCTTCTGGGTCAACGTGCCCATCGGCCTGGCGGCCGCGGCTGGCTTCTGGCTCTTCCTGCACGAAGCGCCGACGGTGCGCCGCTCGTCCATCGACATGGTGGGCGCGGTGCTGTTCACCATCGGCATTGCGGCGCTGATGATCGCGCTGACGGAATTCGGCGTCGGCAATTCGGGCGTGGCACTCGCGTGGGCCGGGTTGTTCGTCGTCACGCTCGTGCTGTTCATCGCGCAGGAGCGCCGTGCCACCGACCCGATGATGTCGCTGAAGCTCTGGGGCGCGCGGATGATCGCCGCCGTCAACGGCGCGGCAATGCTGGCCGGCATGGTGCTGATCGGCATCACGACCTTCCTGCCGATGTACGTGCAGGTGGTGCTCGAGCGCTCGTCGGTCACGGCCGGCCTCACGCTCACGATGGTGATGCTCGGCTGGCCCATCGGTGCGACGCTGACCTCGCGCACCTTCCATCGCATCGGCCTGTGGCGCATGGTGGTGGTCGGTGCAGCGCTGATTCCGGTGGGCACCTCGGCCTTCGTCCTGCTCGCGTCAGGCAGCTCGCCGGTGCTGCCCGCCATCGGCTCCTTCGTTATCGGCCTGGGCATGGGCGTGATGAGCCTGAGCTCGCTGATCCTGATCCAGGAAGGCGTCGATCTTGCGCAGCGCGGCATCGCCACGGCGTCGAACGTGTTCTCCCGCAACCTTGGCAGTGCGCTGGGCGCGGCCTTCTTCGGCGCAGTCTTCAATTTCGGGCTGACGCGCGGGGATGGCAGCCCGATGTTCACCGACGACCAGCTGCGCCTGCTGCTGCAGGGTGTGCAGGGTTCGGAGGCCAATGACGCGGGCATTCGCCTGGCGCTGGGCGGTTCGCTGCATCTGACTTTCGTGGCGATGCTGACCGTGAGCCTGGGTGTGGTCGCGCTGGCGTTGCTGCTGCCGAAGGAAGGACTGGAGAGCCATGCGGTCGGGGCTGGGAAGCCGGCGCCGAAGTAGGCCGCTTCAGCGCAGCAGCGACTTCTTCATGTACGCCAGGTAGAAGCCGGGCGCGTAATCGTCGATGCGGGCGTACTCCTCGTAGCCGTGCTTCAGGTAGAACGGGCGCGCCTGCCACTCGAAGGTGTCCAGCTTTGCGTTCTTCGCGCCCAGCGCGATGGCTTGCTGCTCGGCCTCGGCCAGCAGGCGGGTGCCAAGGCCCGAGCCTCGCGCGTCTTCTTCGACGAAGAGCACTTCGATGTTGAGCCAGTAGAGAAACACGAAGCCGCGCAGGCCACCGAGGAGGCGCCCGTTCTCGTCCCTTGCGTTGAGGCGGATGTACTGCTGTTCGGGGTACTCGCCGACAAAGCCATAGTTGTAGTGGCGCAGCTTGAGGCCGAGCTCGCCAGAGCGGATTTCTTCAGGCGTGGCGGGGGCAATGGTGAGGTTTTTCATTCGGGAGAAAAGCTGTGCGATGGAACGGTGCAACTCTACCGGCCCGCCCGAAGCCCGAACCCGAACCCAGCCCGCTCACGCCCCTCCATCGCGAACCTCATCAGGAAACTTGGAATCCGTCTTTGGAAAAGCGGTGGCACTGCACAGAATCGGTCGAAGCGTTCGTTCGACCATTGCCATGCCACTGCGTACCTTTCATCTTTCTCCGTCGGCCCAGGGCCGCAAAGTTCTTGCCCTGACAGCCACTGCCTGGCGCATTCCGCCGCGCTCGGCACGCGAAGTGGCGCGCCGGGCGCCGCATGGCTATATGCGTGTGCGGGCGCTGCGGCGGCTTCATGCGGCCGCGGTGCTGGCCTTGCTGCCGCATTCGTGGTGAACTTGGCGCCAGGGCCATGAACCTGGAGACAAGAGAAGATGCTGATCGTCCTGGGTGGTCTGCCGGGCACGGGCAAGACCACCATCGCGCGCGAGATCGCCGAACTCGTGCCGGCCGTCTACCTGCGCATCGACACCATCGAGCAGGCGCTGCGGTCGGCCAGGGTGCTGGCCGGTGACGTGGGGCCGGCCGGCTACATCGTGGCCTATGACCTGGCCCGCGCCAATCTTTCCCTGGGGCAGGCGGTCGTGGCCGACTGCGTGAATCCCTTGCCGGTGACGCGCGAGGCCTGGCGCACGGTGGCGGCAGATACCGCATCGCGCATCGTCGAGGTCGAGATCGTGTGCTCCGATATCGCCGAACATCGGCGCCGCGTCGAGCAGCGCAGCGCCGACGTGCCGGGCCTCGTGCCGCCGGCGTGGGCGTCCGTGCAGCGCCACGACTACGCGCCCTGGACCACCCAACGCCTCGTCATCGACACCGCAAGCCTCAGCGCGCACGAGGCCGTGCAATCGATCCTGTCCCACGTGCGCGACTGAGCATTCAGCAAATATCGATATAGAAATTCAGCGCAAACGGTGCACGCGATGCCTCGGAGAATTTGCATCAATTCTTTCCGAGGCGTCTTTCGCCGCACACCGTGTCCTACTCGCTGTCCCTGCTCGACAAGAGCCTGATCCCAGAAGGCGCCGACGCCGCTCAAGCGTTCCAGCACACCATTGCGCTCGCGCAAAGCGCGGAGCGGCTGGGCTACCACCGCTACTGGCTCGCCGAGCATCACGGCAACAGGAACTACGCGGGCTCCGCCCCCGAGGTGCTGGCAGCGCACGTGCTCGCGAAGACCTCGCGAATCCGCGTGGGCACGGGTGGCGTCATGCTGCAGCACTACAGCCCGTTCAAGGTGGCCGAGACCTTCCGCGTGTTGGCTTCGCTGGCACCGGGGCGCGTGGACCTGGGCATCGGCAAGGCACCCGGCGGCCTGCCGCTGACGAGCAAGGCGCTGCAATGGCTGCACGATCCGGTGAAGGCGAAGGGCGAGGACTTCGGGCTGCGCCTGGCCGAGCTCGATGCCTTCCTGCACGATGGCATTGCCTCCGGCCATGCGTTGGCCGGCGTGGTGGCCACGCCCAATCCCCCGCAGCTGCCGCAGCGCGTGCTGCTCGGCGGCAGTCCTGAAAGCGCGGTGCTGGCGGCGCGCCTCGGCTGGGACTTTGCCTATGCGGGGCATTTCAACGGCGACCCGGTGAACCTTGCGCAATCGATCGAGGCCTACCGCGCCGAGACGGGCCGCGCGCCGCTGCTCGCGCTCTTCGCCTTCGCGGCCGAGACGCACGAGAAGGCCGCGGAGCTTGTCGGTGCGCTGCGCAGCTTTCGCGTGCACCTGTCCACGGGCCAGAGCGTCAACCTGCCGAGCCTCGAGGCGGCCGCCGAGTTTGCGCGGCAGGCCGGCGTGAGCGACTACCGCACCGAAGAACGCCGCCCGCATGTGATCGCAGGTTCCGGCGAAGAGGTGCGCGACGCGCTCGACGGGTTGAGCGAGCGCTACGGCATCGAGGAGTTCGTCATAGACATCCCCGTGGCCGGTTTCGCCGAGCGCCACGCCTGCGTCGAACTGCTTGCCAAGGCGCGCGAACCGGCGCTGGCCTGAGCCTTTCCTTCAACCTCACAAGAACGATCGTCATGAGCAACATCAAGTTCGGCGTCATGCTGCAGGGTGCCGGCAGCCACATGAATTCATGGAAGCATCCGGGCGGGCCGGCCGACGCCAGCGTCAACCTCGACTTTTTCGTGCGCACCGCGCAGAGGGCCGAAGCGGCCGGCATCGCCTTCGCATTCGTGGCGGACGGGCTCTACATCAACGAGAAGTCGATCCCGCATTTCCTCAACCGCTTCGAGCCGATCTCGATTCTTTCGGCTCTCGCCACCGTGACCTCGAAGATCGGCCTCGCGGGTACCGTTTCCAGTTCGTACAGCGACCCGTTCACGGTGGCGCGCCAGTTCGCCTCGCTCGACCTGATCAGCGGCGGCCGCGCGGGCTGGAACGTGGTGACCACCCCGCTCGAAGGCAGCGCGAAGAACTACAGCCGCAGCCACCCCGAGCACGCGCTGCGCTACGAGATCGCCGACGAGTACCTTGCCGTCACGCAGGGCCTGTGGGACAGCTGGGACGACGATGCCTTCGCGCGCAACCGCGAGACCGGCCAGTTCTTCGAGCGCGAGAAGCTCCACACGCTGGACCACAAGGGGCGCTTCTTCCAGGTATCGGGCCCGCTGAACATCCAGCGCTCGCCGCAGGGCCAGCCGGTGATTTTCCAGGCCGGATCGTCGGACGCGGGTGTCGGTCTCGCGGGCAAGTATGCGGACGCGGTGTTCACGCATTCACCTTCGCTGGAAGACACGCGCAGCTTCCTGCGGCAGGTGAAGGCCAGTGCGGTCGCGCAGGGCCGTCAGGCCGACGACGTGAAGATATTCCCCGGCATCGGTCCCGTGGTCGCGGCCACCGAGGAAGAAGCCGAGGCCAAGTACCGCGCCATCCGCGAGCTGCTGACGGTGGAGGAGGCGCTGGCCTACCTGGGTCGCTTCTTCGATCATCACGACTTCGGCCAGTACCCGCTGGACGCGCCGTTCCCCGAGCTGGGCGAAATCGGCCGCAACAGTTTTCGCTCGACCACCGACCGCATCAAGGCCAACGCGAAGGCCAAGGGCCAGACCTTGCGCGAAGTGGCGCTCGAAGTGGCCACGCCGCGCACGCAGTTTGTAGGCACCGGCGAGCGCATCGCCGACGAGATCATCCGCTGGGTGGACGAGGGCGCGGCCGATGGCTTCATCCTCGGTTTCCCGGTGCTGGGGCAGGGCCTGGACGACTTCATCGAGTTCGTGATTCCGGTGCTGGAGGCGCGCGGGCGCTACCAGCGAGAACTGCCTGGCGTCACCCTGCGCGACCACCTGGGACTGCCACGCAAGGCGAGCCGCTACGCCGCGCAAGACGACGCGCCCGCCGCGAAAAAGAAGGTCGCCTGATGGGAAAGAACCACAAGGAGACGGAGACGAACCGCATGAACGAACACTTCCTCTACACCACGCCGCTCGACCCGCGCGCGAAGCCGTTGCTCGAAGGCCTTTCGTTCGAGTACGACAGCCGCTATGGCGACGTGCTGCGCGAGCCCGGCGCGCCGCGCGAGATAGACCGCTATCCGGCCGAGGTGTTTGCGCCGTCGCACGGCGGCAACTTCGTGCTGCTGCTGCGGGACGGCATCGCCATCGGCGGTGGCGCCTTCATGCGCCATGACGAGCGCACGGCGGAACTCAAGCGCGTGTGGACGCACGGCCCACTGCGGCGGCAGGGTCTGGCCGGCAAGGTGCTTGCCGAGCTGGAGGCGCAGGTGCTGCGGCAGGGCTACGAGCGCATCTACCTGACGACGGGCTTTCGCCAGCCCGAGGCCGTGGGCCTGTACCTCGGCCATGGCTACACGGCGCTGTTCGATCCGCCCATCGACCCCGAAACGCCGCGCAAGCTGCCTTTCGAGAAGCACCTGGACACGGGGCGCCATCACGGCCGTCCGGCCGCGCAACGAGCCGAGGCGGTACAGCGATGAACACGACCGTTCTCGACGCCGGCAGCGAGCCGCGCAGCCCCGCGCCCGTTCGCGTGCCTCAACCGCAGCGCGCGGCAGCAGCGCCAGCACCCGCCAAGGGCGACTACTCGCACTTCCGCGTCGTGCCGGCGAAGTACCCGGCCCGCACGGCCGGCACCATCTTTGCCGTGGCGGTCATCGGCATCGTGCTGCATTCGACGCTCACCAACCCGCGCTGGGGCTGGGGCGTGTTCGCCGAATGGTTCTTTGCGCAGCCGGTGCTCGAAGGGCTGGGCCGCACGCTGCTGCTGACGGCGCTGGGCGCGTTGCTCGGCTTCTTTTTCGGCACCGGGCTGGCGCTGGCACGCGTCTCCCGCTCGCCGCTGCTGGCGCGGCTGTCATGGGTGTTCACGTGGATCTTCCGGTCGATTCCGGTGATCGTGCTGCTGCTGATCATCAACAACCTCGGCTACCTCTACGAGACCGTAGCGCTGGGCATTCCGGGCACCGACGTCACCTTCTTCTCGTACCCGACCACGCAGCTGATCAGCCCGTTCGTGGCGGCACTGCTGGGCCTCACGCTGAACCAGGCGGCCTTTGCCTCGGAGATCGTGCGCGGCGGCATCCTTTCGGTGGAGCAGGGGCAGCTCGAAGCGGCGGCTGCACTGGGGCTGTCGCGCGGAAGGCAGTCGCTGCGTATCGTGCTGCCGCAGGCGATGCGCACGATCTTGCCGACGGCCTTCAACGACATCATCGGGCTGGCCAAGGGCACGTCGAACCTCTACATCCTGGCGCTGCCCGAGCTGTTCTACACGATCCAGATCATCTACCGGCGCAACCTCGAAGTGATTCCGCTGTTGATGGTGGCGACGGTGTGGTACCTCATCATCCTCACGGTGCTGTCGGTGGCGCAGCACTACATCGAGCGGTATTTTTCGCGCGGCGCGCTGCGCCATCCGCCGCGTTCGTGGCTCGGTGGCGTGGTGCGCGGCCTGTGGCGATCGAAGGCGCCGACCGTGGCACCCGTGACCGGAGCGCCGGTCGCCGCCGACGCCCCCGCGCAGGTGCCGCGCTGGACCGATCCGCTCACGCGGGGCGGCGAGGTCACGATCCACGGCGTTTCGAAGAGCTTCGGCACGCTCAAGGTACTCGACGACGTGACGCTCACCGTGGGTCAGGGCAGCGTGACGGTCATCCTCGGCCAGTCGGGCTCGGGCAAGTCGACGCTGCTGCGGGTCATCAATCACCTGGAGCGCGTGGACGACGGCTTCATTGCCATCGACGGCGAACTCATCGGCTACCGCCGCGACGCGGACACGCTCTACGAGCTGCACGAGAAGGAAATCCTCAAGCGCCGCGTTGATGTGGGCATGGTGTTCCAGAACTTCAACCTGTTCCCGCACCTCACGGTGCTGGAGAACATCGTCGAGGCGCCGGTGTCGGTGCGCGGCCTGCCGCGCGCCGAAGCCGAGGCACTGGCCTCCGAGCTGCTGGGGCGCGTGGGCCTGGGCGACAAGACGCATGCCTATCCGCGCCAGCTTTCCGGCGGCCAGCAGCAGCGCGTGGCCATCGCGCGCGCGCTCGCGCTCAAGCCCAAGGTGCTGCTGTTCGACGAGCCCACCTCGGCGCTCGACCCCGAGCTTGTGGGCGAGGTGCTGGCCGTCATCAAGGAGCTGGCGTGCTCGGGCACCACGCTGGTCATCGTGACGCACGAGATCGGTTTTGCGCGCGAGGTGGCCGACACCATCGTCTTCATGGAGCGCGGCCGCATTCTCGAAACCGGCACGCCCGACAAGGTGTTCAACGCGCCGGAGCATCCGCGCACGGCCGAGTTCCTGGCCAAGGTTCTTTGATTCCTCATCCTTTTCTTTCTCTACTGCATCGCTCTTCATGACCCATCGACGAAACATCCTGTCCGCTCTTCTGGCGACGTTGCTGCCCCTGGCTGCCCTGGCGCAACCCGCCGCCGACCTGAGCCCCGAGCAGGCCGGCCGGCCGCGCGCGCAGAAGCTCGACGAGGCCGTCAAGCTCGCGAAGGACTTCAAGTTCCAGAAGGAGGGCGTGTTCGTCGTCGGCACGACCACCGGCCGCCTGCCGTTCGCGGCCTATGCGACCGACACGAAGACGCCCGTGGGCAACGCCCCCGACATCGCCCAGCTGGTGGCCGACAGCCTCGGCCGCAAGCTGGAGCTGGTGTCCACCGCCTGGGCCGATTGGCCGCTGGGCCTGCAGTCGGGCAAGTTCGACGTGGTGGTGTCCAACGTGACAGTGACCGAGGAGCGCAAGGAGAAGTTCGACTTCTCCACTTACCGCAACGACCAGATCGGCATCTACGTGAAGTCCGACAGCAAGCTTGGCGCCATCAAGGAGCCGAAGGACATCGCGGGTCTGAAGGTGATCGTGTCGGCCAGCACCAACCAGGAGCAGATCCTGCTGCGCTGGAACAAGCAGAACGTGGCGGCCGGGCTGAAGCCGGTCGAGATCCAGTACTACGACGACGATGTGGTGCAGCGGCTGGCGATCCAGTCGGGCCGCGCCGATGCGTACGTGGGCCCGAACGCCATCGCGGCCTATGAGGCGCGCGACGGCAAGACGAAGCTCGCGGGTGTGTTCTCCGGCGGCTGGCCGCAGAACGCCGAGATTGCAGTCACTTCACGCAAGGGCTCGGGCATTGCGGACGCCATCACGCTCGCACTGAACGCGCAGATCAGGAACGGCAACTACGCCAAGGCGCTTTCGCGCTGGAATCTGAATTCCGAAGCCATCGAGGCCTCGCGCACCAATCCGCCAGGCCTGCCGAAGAACTGAGCGACGGGCATGACTTTCAAGTACGCACCGGGCGCCTGGATCGCCCGCAGCTTCGTCGCACTCGCGCTGGTTGCCGGCGCGGTGCAGGCTGCCGACAAGTTCGACTTCAGCCCCGAACAGCGCAGCCGTCTGCGCGCCGGCAAGGACGCGGAAGCCGTCAATGCCATTCCACCGAGCTTCAGATTCGTGAAGGAAGGCGTGCTGACCGTCGCCATTGCGCCGTTCGCCCCACCCATCTCGACCTACGCCACCGACGCGAGGACGGTCGTCGGCTTCGACGCCGACTTCGCGCTGCTCATCGCCGATGCGCTGGGCCTGAAGCTCGACCTGCAGCCCATCGCCTGGGCCGACTGGCCGCTGGGCCTGAGCTCGGGTAAGTACGACGCGGTGATCTCCAACGTGGGCGTGACAGAGCAGCGCAAGGAGAAGTTCGACTTCTCGACCTACCGCCTCGGCCTGCATGGCTTCTATGTGCGCACCGACAGCGCGATCAAGTCGATCAAGGAGCCGAAGGACGTGGCGGGCCTCAAGCTGACGACCGGCGCCGGCACCAACCAGGAGCGCATCCTGCTCGAGTGGAACCGGCAGAACGTTGCGGCGGGTTTGAAGCCCGTCGAGATCCAGTACTACGACGATGATGTGACGCGCACGCTGGCGGTGGTCACCAAGCGGGTCGATGCCAACTTCAATCCGAATGCGCCGCAGGCCTATGAGGCTGCGAAGAACGGGCAGATCCGGTTGGTCGGAACGGTCAACGCGGGCTGGCCGCTGAAGTCGGACGTGGCCATTGCCACGCGCAAGGGCAGCGGCCTCGCGGTGGCGCTGACCACCGCGGCCAATGGCCTGATCCGCAACGGCACCTACGCCAAGGCCCTGGCGCGCTGGAGCCTCGTGGAAGAAGCCTTGCCGAAGTCGGAGACCAACCCGCCCGGTTTGCCGAAGTTCGCGCCATGAGCATCCGCCATCTTGCATTCCTCACGCCCGGCAACTACGCCGAGGGCGATCCGCACACCGGACTCGAAGCCGCGCTGAAGCTCTTCGAATTCGGCGAGAAGCTCGGCTTCAACGGTGCATGGGTGCGGCAGCGGCACCTGGAGCGCGGCGTGTCGTCGGCCGCGACCTTCCTGGCCGCCGCAACGCAGCGTGCGCGTCGCATCGAGCTGGGCGCGGCAGTGATCCAGATGGGCTACGAGAATCCGTTCCGGCTTGCCGAAGACCTCGCCACGGTCGACGTGCTCTCGCGCGGCCGGCTGCAGGTGGGCCTGAGCGCGGGCGCGCCGCAGCATGGCGCGCTCTTGGGCAACCGCTTCTACGACGCGGCGCCGAACACCATCGACTTCACGCACAAGCGCGTCGGGCGGCTCAAGGCCAACCTGGAGGACACGCTGCTTGGCGATGAGCAGACTTTTGTCGAGTCGGCCGGCGGTCGCGTTCGGCCGCGCATTCAACCGTACCCACAGGGCTTGACCGACCGGCTCTGGTACGGCGGCGGTTCGTTGCGCTCGGTCGAGTGGGCGGGACGCAATGCGTTCAACCTGCTGCTGGGCAATGTGCTGTCGGGCGAGACCACCGACGACTTTTTGCAGGCGCAGCTGGGCCTCGTCGAGCGCTATCGCGCCAGCGAAGCGGATGGGCGCAGGGGCAGGGTGGCGCTGGGCCGCGTGATCGTGCCGCTCGATAGCGCCGATGCCGCCACGCGCAAGCGCTACCGCGAGTTTGCGGCCGGCCGCGTCGAACGCACGCTGACGCCGCAGGGCGAGCGGCGCACGCTGTTCGCGGGCGACCTTGTGGGTACCTCCGACGAAATCCTGGAGCGCCTGCGGCACGACCCGGTGCTGCCGCATGTGAGCGAATTGCGTGTGGAGCTGCCCTACAACTTCAGCGGTGCGGAATACGAACAGATCCTGACCGACTTGTCTGGCCGCATCGCGCCGGAACTCGGTTGGCGGGCGCTTTGAACTGGAGGATGGAGAGAGAGGGGAGACCCTGAGGCATTGAGTTCGAGGTGAGTCGGAGTCGGGTTGCGCTTTCTGCAATTCGACGGGCGACTTTTCAACGGGCCTTCGGCCCGTTTTTTTTCAAGAGAAGGCGAGCCCTACAGCATGTAAGTCACGAGCTTGAAGTCCGGGTCCTCGGGGAAGGGCTTCACCGTGAAGCCCAGCCGCCGCACCAGCTTCAGCATGTCGGGGTTGTTGGCCAGCACCAGCCCGTCGATTTCCGCAAGGCCCTTGTCGCGCGCCACGTCGATGATGCTTTCCATCAGCCGCGAGCCGATGCCCTTGCCGCTGAACTCGTCGGCCACCACCAGCGAGAACTCGCAGCTGGTCTGGTCGGGGTTGGTGACGTAGCGCGACACCCCCACGATGTGCTCGCTCTCGAGCACGGTGCCTTCGGGCGACACGCTGCGCTCCAGCATCACCGCCACCAGCGCCATCTCGCGGTCGTAGTCGATCAGCGTGAAGCGCGACAGCATCGACGGCGGCAGTTCGTGGAAGCGCGAGACGAAGCGGAACCAGCGGCTCTCGGGCGACAGGCCCTGCACCAGCGCCTGCAGCATCTGGGCGTCGTTGGGGTGTACCGGCCGCACGATGTAGGTGCCGCCGCCGGTGCCCGGCAGGGGCCACTCGCGCCGGTAGCGCGCGGGGTACGGCATGATCGCCAGGTGCTGGTAGCCGTTGCCCAGGTGGCCCGCCGCCGCCTGCGTGCTGCTGCCGATCACGATGCGCGCATCGACGGACACCGCGCCCGACTCGTCCACGATGATCGGGTTGATATCCATCTCGCGCAGCTCGGGCAGCTCGCACACCATTTCAGACACGCGCAGCAGCACGTCTTCGATCGCTTCCATGTTCACGGCACTCGCGCCGCGCCATTCACCCAGCGTCTGCGCCACGCGCGAGCGCTCGATGAGCCGGTGCGCGAGAAACTGGTTGAGCGGCGGCAGCTCCATCGCGCGGTCGTTCAGCAGCTCGATCATGGTGCCTCCCGCACCGAAGACGATGACCGGGCCGAAGGGTTCGTCGGTCACCATGCCCACGTAGATCTCGCGGCCGCGCCGCGCCCGCACCATCTTCTGCACGGTCACGCCGTTGATGCGCGCCTCGGGCGCGAGGCGGGCCACGCGCTCCATCATCTCGATGTAGGTGTCGCGCGCGCCGGTGCCGTTCATCACGTTGAGCGCGACGCCCTCGACGTCCGACTTGTGCGGGATGTCGGGCGAATCGATCTTCAGCGCCACCGGAAAGCCAAGCTGCGTCGCGATCATCATCGCCTCGCTGGCGCTGCGCGCGAGCAGCGTGCGCGTGATCGGAATGTGGAAGGACGACAGCAGCGACTTCGATTCCATCTCCGTCAACACACGGCGCCGCTCGGCCAGCACGCTTTCGATCAGCAGGCGCGCGCCCTCGATGTCGGGCTTGGCCAGCGCCGACAGCGGCGGCGGCGTCTGCTGCAGCAACTGCTGGTTCTGGTAGAAGGCCGCGATGTTGCCGAAGGCGCCCACCGCGGCCTCTGGCGTGCGAAAGCTCGGGATGGTTGCCTCGGCCAGCACCGAGCGCGCCTTGCCGACGGAAGAGTCGCCCATCCAGCAGGCCAGCAGCGGCTTGTTCATCGGCCGCGGAATGTCCGCCAGCGCTTTCGCGGTGGCGGCCGCGTCGGCGCCGGCCTTGGGCGAGAAGATGGCGAGCACGCCGTCGACCTGGCTGTCGGCCGAGGCTGCGTCGATGGCGGCGCGGTAGTGCGCGGGCAGGGCCTCTTCAGAAAGGTCGATCAGGTCGGCCAGCGAGGCGAGCGGGGGCAGGGCGGGCTGCAGCACTTTCTGCGCCGGTGCGGAGAGCTTGCCCAGGTCGAGCCCGATCTCGTTGATCCAGTCGGCCGCCAGCACACCGGGGCCGCCGCCGTTGGTGACCACCGCAAGCCGCTTGCCCACGGGGCGATAGCGCGAAGCCAGGCACTTGGCGGCCGAGAACAGTTCGACGAAGGAACGCACGCGCACGGCGCCCGCGCGGCGCAAGGCGGAATCGAACACGTCGTCGCTGCCCACGATGGCCGCGCTGTGTGTCTGCGCTGCCTCGTTGCCCGCGGGCTTGCGGCCGGCCTTGAGCACCACCACCGGCTTGGCATGCGAGGCCGAGCGCAGCGCGCTCATGAAGCGGCGCGCGTCGGCAATGCCCTCGAGGTACACGATGATGCTGTGCGTGGCCCGGTCGTTGGCGAGGAAGTCGAGCACCTGCGGAATGTCGACCGAGGTGTGCGGGCCCAGCGACACCACGCTGGAAAAACCGACGCCGTTCTGCCGCGCCCAGTCGAGCATCGAGGCCGTGAGCGCCCCCGATTGCGACACCAGCGCGAGCGGCCCCGGCCTGGCCAGCGGACCGGCTGCACTCGCATTCAGATGCAGTAGCGGCCGCTGGAAACCGAGCGAGTTCGGCCCCAGCAGATGCACCCCTTCGCGCTGCGCGATCTTGCGCCACTGAGCCGCCTGGTCCGCGCCGATGCCGCTCGAAAGAACCGCTGCCGCCGTGCAGCCGATGCGCCCTGCGATTTCAAGCGCGGCCGCCACGTCGCGCGGCGCCAGCGCGATCAATGCGAGGTCGGCGTGGGTCTGGGCCAACTCTTCGAGCGTGCCCTTGGTGCGCACGTCCAGAAAGCGCAATGTGCCGTCGAAGCGGTCGGTGCGAAAGGCCTCGCGCAGCGTGTGGCCCGCCGGAGTCTGGCCGCCCGGATCGTCGGCGTGGCCGACGAAGGCCACGATGGAGGCGGGCGCGAAAAGCGGGTTCAGAAAGTGCTTGTCCATGCCCCCAAGTCTGCACCGTTCGCCGGCCGTTGTGCAGTGCGGTGGTCAGGACGGATTCAGCGCGCTTGGCTATAGTCAAGGTTCCATGCAAAAACGTATCGGCGTGATCTTCGTCTCGCGACGAAATTCATTACGCAGCATCCTGGCCGAAGCGTGCCTCGCGCACCTGGACCCGAAGCGGTTCTCGGCATCTTCCTGCGGTCAACCCGGGCAGGTCGCCCGCGAGTTCCATCCCGCCGCCGTCGCCGCATTGAAGAGCACGAGCATCCCCGTGCCGCTGCGGCCGCCGCGCAGCTGGGACGAACTGGTGCGCGCGAATGCAGCGGCGGCAGACTTCGTCATCACGCTGGATGCGACCACCGAATCCCGCCAGCCGCCATGGCCCGGCCAGCCCGACGCGGCGTTGTGGGCCTACCCGGACGTGGCCGATGGCAGCGACCTCGACAAGATCGCGCACGACGCGATCCAGATGCTGTTCTCGCTGCGCCGCCGGCTGGAACTGCTCGTGAGCCTGCCGATACAAGGGGTGGATCGCTCGGCCGTGCGCTCCGACCTGCGGGACCTGGGGTACTTGCGCTAGCGGGCCTGCGCAGCGTGGCGCCCCGCGTCCGTCGCTTCACTCCAGCGTGAAGCCGATCTTCAGCGTCACTTGCCAGTGCGCCACCTTGCCGTCGACCACATGCCCACGTGTCTCGGTCACGGTGAACCACTGGATGTTGCGCACCGTCTCGTGCGCCTTGGCGATGGCCACCTGCACGGCATCTTCGATGCCCGTCGGCGAGGAGCCCGTCAGTTCGAGCGATTTGTAGACATGGTTGGACATGGGATCGGTCTCCTTCAGGTTGTTGGTTGGACAGCGGCGGCAAGGCGGCCGCAAAACATCGTAGTCCTGTTGCGGGCGGCAGTGGACGAATCCGGCTATCGCTATGCGCCCAGCTGCTTTCCCGCATCCCCGAAGCTCTCGACCAGGAACCCGACGACGGCCTGCACGCGCGCCGTGCGGCCCTTGCGGCTCGGTACCAGCAGCGTGACCGGTGCACTGTCGAACTGCCAGTCGGCCAGCACGCGCACCAGCGTGCCGCGCGCGACGGCGTCGGCCGCGTCCCATTCGGAACGCAGCACGAGGCCCATGCCTTGCTCGGCCCATTGCCGGGCCACGCCGCCATCGTTGGTGACGTAGGCGGGCGAGATGCGCAGCGTCTCTCGCGCGGCCGACCGCTTGCCCGATGACCCCGCTGCGCCTTTGGCCGGACGCACGTGCCACAGCGTCACGTCTTCGTCGTTCTCCCGGATGCAGATGCAGCCGTGCGCCAGCACATCGCGCGGTGCACGCGGCACGCCGTGCAGGCGCAGGTAGTCCGGGCTCGCGCACAGCCAGCGCTCGTTGGCGCTCAGCGTGCGCGCCACCCATGAAGAATCGCGCACCGTGCCGATGTGGATCACGGCGTCGGCGTCGTGCCGGTCGGGCCACGGGGTTTCGCGCAGGTCGAGCTGCACGCGCAGCCCCGGATGCAGCCGGGCGAAGCGCGCCAGCATTGGCGCGATGTACTGCCGGCCGTAGCCGAAGGGCGCGGCGATGCGCAGCGCGCCGGTGAGCCGCCGGTCGTCGCGCTGCATCGATTCGCGCAGGCCCTCGATCTGCCCGAGCAGCGCGGCGGCCTCGCGCGCGAAGCGCTCGCCTTCTGGCGTGAGGCTCAGCCGCCGTGCGGTGCGGGTGGCGAGCGACAGGCCCAACGCGGCTTCGAGCTTGCGCAGCCGCATCGACAGCGCGGGTGGCGTCACGTCGAGCGCGCGGGCCGCCGCGCTCAGTGAGGGTTCGCGCAAAAGGGCGGCGGCGAGCTGCATGTCCTCGATCTGGATCATTAACTTCTGCTTAACGATTGATGACCGTGCATTGAAGCACAGGCACGGCCTTGAAACGTACAGTCGGTGGCCATGAGTACCCTTTCCACCATCGACACACCCGCCGCCCTCATCGAACAGGCGCGCATGCAGCACAACATCGCGCGCATGCAGCAGCGCATGAACGAGCTCGGCGTGCGCTTTCGCCCGCACGTGAAGACCAGCAAATGCATCGACGTTGCCAAGGCGCAGCGCGACGCGGGCGCGCAGGGCATCACCGTTTCCACGCTGAAGGAGGCCGAGCAGTTCTTCGCCGGGGGCTTCACCGACATCCTCTATGCCGTCGGCATGGCGCCGCACCGGCTGCCGCATGCGCTGGACCTGCGCCGGCGAGGCTGTGCGCTCGGCATCATCACCGACAGCGTGGAATCGGCGCGGGCGATTGCCGCGTTCGGCCGCGCGAACGGCGAAGTGTTCGACGTGCTGATCGAGGTCGACACTGACGGCCACCGCAGCGGCATCCGCCCCGAGGAAGACGCGCTGCTCGACGTGGCACACGCGCTGCACGACGGCGGCATGCGCCTTGGCGGCGTGATGACCCATGCCGGTTCCAGCTACGAGCTGGACACGCCAGAAGCCCTGAGGGCGATGGCCGAACAGGAGCGCTCGGGCTGTGTGCGCGCCGCACAGCGTCTGCGCGGCGCGGGCCTGCCATGTCCCGCGGTCAGCGTCGGCTCCACGCCCACGGCGCTGATGGCCCAGGCGCTCGATGGCGTGACCGAGGTGCGGGCCGGCGTGTACGTGTTCTTCGACCTCGTGATGCGCAACGTCGGCGTGTGCACCGAGGCCGACATTGCCTTGAGCGTGCTCACCACGGTGATTGGCCACCAGGCCGAAAAGGGCTGGGCCATCGTCGACGCGGGCTGGATGGCCATGAGCCGCGACCGCGGCACGCAGAAGCAGAAGCGCGACTTCGGTTACGGGCAGGTCTGCGGTATCGACGGCAAGGTGCTGGATGGCTACGTGCTCAGCGGTGCCAACCAGGAGCACGGCATCCTTTCGCGCGAAGGCGCGCCGGACGCGGACATCGCGGCGCGCTTTCCCATCGGCACGCGGTTGCGCATTCTGCCGAACCACGCCTGCGCGACGGGCGCGCAGTTTCCCGAATATCACGCGTTGTCGGAAGAGGGCGCGCTGAAGACCTGGGGACGGTTCCACGGTTGGTGACGCGGGCGTTGCGGAGCGGGCAAGGAAGGCATCACCTCCGCTCACCGCCTGGATGAACGATCGCTGCGCCTCGCAGCGGGTCATCGGTGCGCATGCATCGATGCGAACGCGAGGCAAAAAGGCGACGGCTGGGGTGCGGAAACCCCCCAGCCGTCTGACCAAGTGAAGTGCAACACCTCGGAAAGGACGCGCAACGTCGCCCAGTTCCGCTCTGCTCACCGAGATTGCACCCTTTTCCATCCCTCGCTCCTGTTGTGAGTGCGAATGGCTTTGACGCAGTTGCAGCAAGGGGCCGGGTTTACTTCGAACGTCCGTCGAAATGCTGTACCGGCACCGCCTCAAGGTCGATGCCCTCGAGGCAGCGGATGTTGATGGCCGCCATCTTGTTGCCCTTGGGATCGGTGCCTTCGCCGAAGGGATGGATACCGCAGTCCGGGCAGAAGCGATGCGAGATCACGTGCTTGTTGAACATGTAGTTGCTCATGTCCTCGGCTGGCGTCTTCAGCCTGAGCCGGTCGTGCGGCACGAACCACAACAACGACCCCTTGCGCTGGCACATCGAGCAGTTGCATGCCATTGCCCCCTGGATGTCGCCCTCGACTTCGAAAGCGATCCGGCCACAGTGACAGCTGCCTTGGTAGTTCATCGGTCCTCCAGAAGAAAATTCGCGCATTCCGCGCTCGCCTTGCCGGGGATTGCTCACACCCCTTCGATGATCCGCAGATCCCGTTCGGCACCGTCGCCCAGTGCAGCCAGCGCCGCTTGGTAGTCGGGGCTGTCATGAACGGATCTCGCATGATCGATGCTGTCGAATTCGACCAACACGGTGCGCTGGGCCAGTCCGAATTCGTAGACCTGGGCCGGCAGCCCTCGCGCCAGAAAGCGTCCGCCACCGGCGGTGATTGCCGGGCCGGCCAGCTTTGCGTAGGCCGCAAGTTTGTCGGCGTCCTTGACGGCACGGTATGCACTGACCCAGTAGGCTTTTGCCATGGTGATTTCTCTCAGGTTGGGGAGCAGGCAATATAGCTTGCGATGGCTCCTCGCCACCACTCGCCGGCATGGACACCCCCCGATGAAACGGCTGTGTCGCCTCTGCAGGCACTCTCAGAAGGACTGTTCCGCAATCACCCGGCGCACCGTCTGCAATGCACTGCGCAGGCTGTCCAACCCGACGGAGCCGAGCGCCAGCCGCAGCGCATGCGGCACGTGCTGCGAGGCGGCAAAAGGCTCCGCCGTCGACACCGACACGCCATCGCGCATCAGCGCCGCCGCGACGCGGTCGGCGCGCGTTTCTTCCGGCAAGGGCAGCCAGACGAAGTACGACGCCGGGTGGCGCACGCAGCGCAGCCCGGCGAGCGCGTCGCCGGCAATGGCCTGCCGCGTCGCGGCGTCGTGCCGTTTCTCGGATTCGAGCCGGCCGACGGTGCCGTCCTCCAGCCACGCGCAGGCGATTGCCGTGGTCACGCCGGGGTTGCACCAGGTCGTGGCCCGGATCGACCGTTCGATCTTCGGCACCCAGGCTTCCGGGGCCACGACGAAGCCCACGCGCAGCCCGGTCGCCACGCTCTTGGACAAGCCCGAGACGTACACCGTCGTCTCCGGTGCCAGCGTTGCCAGCGGGGGAGGCGGGTCGTCGGCCAGAAAGGCGTAGGCCGCGTCTTCGATGACGAGCAGGCCGTGCCGCCGCGCGATGGCGGCCAGGCGGCGGCGCCGGCTCGCACTCATCACCCAGCCGAGCGGGTTGTGCAAGGTCGGCATGGTGTAGACGGCCCGCACGCGGCGCTGCGTGCACAGGCGCTCCAGCGCGTCAAGGTCGGGTCCCTGGCCGGATGCCGGAATGGGTGCCAGCTCCAGCCGCTGCGCCTCGGCGAGCACCTTGAAGCCCGGGTAGGTGAGGGCATCGACCGCGATCACGTCGCCCGGCTGCAGCAGCGCCATGACCGTCACTGCCAACCCGTGCTGCGCGCCGTCGACGATCAGCACTCTCGACGGTTCGGCCGCCAGCCCGCGCGACTCGAGGTGCCGCGCAACGCAGGCGCGTTCGTGCATCCGGCCGCCATGGGGCGCATAGCGCAGCATCGCTTCCAGTTCGCCGCCGGCGGCAAGCTGGCGCAATGCGCCGCGCAGCAGCTCGGCCTGTCCGGGCAGCGAGGGGTAGTTGAAGTTCAGGTCCACCAGGCCCGCGGCCACGGCCTGCTGGTCGATACCCAGTCCGCGAGGCCGCACGGTCTCGCGCACGAAGGTGCCGCGGCCGACCTCGCCGCTGACCAGCCCCATGGCCTCGAGCTCCGCATAGACGCGCGATGCAGTGACCAGCGCCAGCCCGTGGCGTTCGGCCAGCCGCCGGTGCGTGGGCAGGCGGGTGCCGGGCTGCAGGCGCCCCGCGCGGATCTCGGCAGCGAGTTGATCGACCAGTTGCTTGTAGCGGGCTTCGGCCATTGCGGGATGTATCCATGACAATTTTTTGATTGTATTGATCGTCTCTCCTACGATGGGCGCGCCCCTTCTTCCAACGCACGAACTCCACGGACACCATGCACATCGCGATCCTTACCTTCGACGGCTTCAATGAACTTGATTCGCTCATCGCGCTCGGCGTCCTCAACCGGATCAAGAAGCCGGACTGGCGCGTGAGCCTGTGCTGCCCGACGGCAGAAGTCACGTCGATGAACGGCGTGACTGTTCGTGCGCAGTCCCTGCTCGAAGACGCGCGCCATGCGGATGCGGTCGTCGTCGGCAGCGGCATGCGGACGCGCGATGTCGTCGCCAGTCCCGAGCTGATGGGGCGCCTCGCGCTCGATCCGGCGCGCCAGCTGATCGCGGCCCAGTGCTCGGGCACGTTGATCCTGGCAAAGCTGGGCCTCGTGGGCAGCGTGCCGGCCTGCACCGACCTGACCACCAAGCCGTGGGTGCAGGAGGCGGGGGTGGAAGTGCTGAACCAGCCCTTTTATGCGCGCGGCAATGTCGCCACCGCGGGCGGCTGCCTTGCTTCTCCCTATCTGGCCGGCTGGATCATCGCCCGCACCGAGGGGCTCGAAGCCGCCACCGCGGCGCTTCACTACGTCGCCCCCGTGGGCGAGAAGGAAGCCTACGTTGCCAATGCGCTGAAGAACATCACGCCGTACCTGCCCCGATGACATTCGGGTTCGGCTGAACGCGGAATTCAGTGGTCCACGGGCGCCTGCAGCACCGCGGTCGCGCCCGATCCGGCCGACGCGTCCGCCAGTATCCTGGCCGGCCCGCAGCGGCCGTAGGTGTCGTCGAAGCGCACGATGTCGTCCTCGCCCAGGTAGCCGCCGGTCTGCACCTCGATCACCTCGAGCACGGTCTTGCCCGGGTTCTCCAGCCGGTGGATCGCTCCCGAGGGCAGGTAGATCGATTCGTTCTCTCGCACCAGCGTGACTTCGCCGTTGCAGGTGGCCCGCGCCGTGCCCTGCACGACGATCCAGTGCTCCGCGCGGTGGTGGTGCATCTGCAGCGACAGCTTGCCGCCGGGCTTGACGGTCAGGCGCTTGACCTGGAAGCGCTCGCCCAGATCGATGCTGTCGTACGCGCCCCAGGGCCGCACCACGCGGCGGTGCTGGGTGGCCTCGGCGCAGCCTTCCCGCACGAGCTTGCGCACGACGTCAGCCACCTGCTCGGCGCAGCCCACGCCGGCCACCAGCACGGCGTCGGGTGTGTCCACGATGATCAGGTCTTCGGTGCCCAGCGCCACCACCGGCCGGTGCGGCGCGTGGATGAAGGTGTTGCGCGAATTCAGCGCGCTGGCCTTGCCGCTCAGGCGGTTGCCCGCATCGTCCGCCGGATGCAGGCTGGCAACCGCGTTCCAGCTGCCGACGTCGCTCCAGGCGCCTTCGAATTTCACGACCGCGATGTCCCTGTGCTTTTCGAGCACGGCGTAGTCGATGCTGTCGGCGCGGCAGCCCTCGAAGGCAACGGGCTCCAGCCGCAGAAAGCTGCCGTCGGCAGCCACCGCGGCGGTGGCATGTTCGCAGGCCAGGAGGATGTCGGGCGCGTGCTCGCGCAGCGCCGCGACCAGCGTGCGCGCCTGCACGAGGAAGATGCCCGCGTTCCAGCTGTAGCCGCCGTGCAGGATCAGTGTTTCGGCCACCGCCGCCGTCGGCTTTTCCACAAAGCGCGCGACGGCCTGGCTGCGCCCGTCGGCCGAGGGCTCGCCGGCCTCGATGTAGCCGTAGGCGGTGCTCGGAAAACTCGGCACCACGCCGAAGGTGACGATCTTGCCGGCCAGTGCCGCCTTGACGCCGGTGCGGACGGTGCGGGCGAACAGCGCGGTGTCTGGAATGTGGTGGTCGGCCGGCGCGAACAGCAGCAGGTCGCCGGGATCGGCCAGCAGCGCGGCCGAGGCCATGGCCGCGGCGGTGTTGCGCGCCACCGGCTCCAGGATCTGCCGGCCCGTGGCATTGGCGTTCTCCAGCGTTTCCTTCACCAGGAAGCGATGGTCTTCCGACGTGATGCAGGTGATGTCGCGGTTCAGCACCGACAGTCGTTCGAGCGTGAGGTGCAGCAGGCTCTTGCCGCCGACCAGCGGCGCGAACTGCTTGGGCAGCGCCTTGCGCGACAGCGGCCACAGCCGCGTGCCGCTGCCGCCGCACAGAACCACGGGATGGATGAGATGGGTTTTCATGACGGCCTGCCTGCGTTTCTTTTTGAGGGAGTGGGAAGGGGCTTCAGATCAGCCCTGAATACGCCGCGTAGCTCACGGCCTGCGCACGCGAATGCACGTGCAGTTTCTTGTAGATGTTCTTGATGTGCGCGTTGACGGTCTGGCCCGAGATGCCGAGCTTGGTGCCGATCTCGTCGGTGACGTGGCCGCGCGCCACGCAGCGCAGGATCTCGCACTCGCGGGCCGTCAGCGTCGCCTCGCGCGCGGGCGGCTCCACCGACGGCGGCATGTTGCCGGGCCGATGGATCAGTCGCGAGAGCAGCCGCCGCGCCAGCCGCGGCGTGATGGCCGCGCCACCGTTGACCACCTGCAGCACGGCCTGGGAAAAGCTCTGCAGCCAGGCGTCCTTCAGCAGGTAGCCGGTGGCGCCCAGTTCGAAGGCATGCAGCACGTGCGCCTCGTCCTCCATCGCGGAAATCACGATGATCTCTCCCGCGCGGTGGAGTTCGCGGGCCTCCTGGATCAGCTCGAAGCCGCTGCCGTCGCCCAGCCGCAGGTCGACCATCAACACGTCGAACTCGTGCGTGACCAGCAGCCGGCGGCCGTCGCGCAGGCTGCCGGCCTGGCCTTCGAGCTGGATGCGCAGGTCCGACAGCAGTTCCTGCGCGATGACCCGGCGCATGAACTCGTCGTCGTCGACGAGCAGCACGCGCACCGGCGCGTTTTCCTGCCCCCTCAGGAAACCGGGCCATAGCGGCGCGGCGGGCGCGCAGACACCCGGTGGATACCCCGAGCGGCCAGCGGCCTGCTCGCCAGGAGATGAGGATGCGTTTTCAGGCATGGCTGTGTCCCGGTTTGGAGTTGATGCTCGTGCTGGTGTTGTCCTGGAAGCGCGGCAGGCCCGAGGCATGGGCCGGTGCCGGGTCGTCGAAACCATGCGGATTCGCGGCCTGCCAGCGCCAGCTGTCCGCGCACATCTGGTCGAGGTCGCGGCGCGCGCGCCAGCCGAAGGCCTGCCAGGCGCCGCGCGCATCGGCCCAGTAGGCGGGTGCGTCTCCTGGTCGGCGCGGCCCGATGCGCAGCGCGATGCGGCGGCCGCTCGCGCGCTCGAAGGCCGACACCACCTCCAGCACCGATGCGCCGCGGCCGGTGCCGAGGTTGGCCATGAGAATGCCGGGCCGGCGGGCCACGTGGCGCAGCGCCGCCACGTGGCCCTCGGCCACGTCCATCACGTGCACGTAGTCGCGCACGCCGGTGCCGTCGACGGTGTCGTAGTCGGCGCCATGCACCACCAGGCATTCGCACTGGCCGGCCGCGACCTGCGCGATGTAGGGCATCAGGTTGTTGGGCGGCCCGTGCGGCCGCTCGCCGAGCAGCCCGCTTTCGTGCGCGCCGATGGGGTTGAAGTAGCGCAGGCAGGCGATGCTCCAGCGCGCGTCGGCCCGAGCCAGGTCGGCCAGCATGCTTTCCACCATTGCCTTGGTGCGGCCGTAGGGGTTCACCGCAGCGTACGGCGCGCTTTCCGCGATCGGCGAGGGCTGCGAGTCGCCGTACACCGTCGCCGACGAGGAAAACACCAGCGTGCGCACGCCGGTCCGGTCCATGGCCTGCACCAGCGCCAGCGTGCCGGCGAGGTTGACGTCGTAGTAGCTCACCGGGTCGGCCATCGATTCGCCGACCGCCTTCAGGCCGGCGAGATGCACCACCGCTGCGACGTCGTACGCCGCGAACACCCGGTCGAGCGCCACCGCGTCGCGCACGTCGCCGCACACGAGGACGGGCTCGACGCCCGTGATGCACGCCACCCGCTGCAGCGAACGCGCGTCGCTGTTGACGAGCGTGTCGAGCACCACCGGCAGGTAGCCCGCCGCGATCAGCGCCACGCAGGTATGGCTGCCGATGAATCCGGCGCCGCCGGTCACGAGAATTCTGGGTGCGCGCATGGTCGTGGTCCTGGTGTGCGGCGCGTTTCGTCAGCGCGCGATGCAGCGCTGCAGTTCCTCTTCGAGGCGCAGCAGGATGGTGTCGCGGTCCAGCTCTTCCTCCGCGAAGCGGCGGCCGGCCGAGCCCAGCAGATCGCGCGTCGCGGGCGACATGGAGAGCTGTTCGATGGCATCGGCCAGCGCTGCCGCGTCGCCAGGCTCGACCACCACGCCGCGGCCCCATACGGCCTCGCTGAGCGCGGTGCCGGCGTGCGCGGTGACGATCACGGCGCGGCCGCTCGCGAACATGCCGCCGAGCTTCGACGGCATGACGAGGTCCGCGGCATCGGCGCGCTGGGGCAGCACGTGGATGTCGGCCATGCCCAGCAGTTCGTTGAATCGCTCGGCCGGCTGCAGGTCGAGAAAATGCGTGTTGGTCAGCCGGACGCAGGCGTCCATCAGCGAGGCGCGGCTCGGTCCGTTGCCGCAGAACACGAAGTGGATGCCGTGAGAGCAGATCAGCAGGCGCGCCGCCTCGGCCAGCAGCTCGATGCCCTGCTTGCTGCCGAGGCTGCCCGCATAGAGCACCACCACTGCGTCGGCCGGAATGTTCAGCTCGGCCCGATAGCCCTGCGGCGGCACACCTTCGGCCACCGCCGGCCTTGCGACAGGCTGGATGGCCTCCACGTCGACCCAGTTTGGAAACAGCACCAGTTGGGCCTCGTCCACGCCTTTTTCCAGGGCCTTGGCGCACATCGTGGACGAGATGCTCGAGACCCGGTCGAACCGCTGCATGAGCCAGCGCTCGGCCGCCAGCGCGAAGCGCCGCACCCGTTCGCCGCGCACCCAGCCGAGGTCAAATGCCGCGTCCACCTCGTAGTCCTGGATATGCAGCCACGACCGGATGCCGAGCAGCTTCGCAAAGCACAGGGCGGCCGGCGTGCAGGAAATGGGCGGTTCCACGACGAACACCACGTCGGGCTTCCAGCGCAGTTGCGCCAGCAGCGACGGAATGCTCGACAGCGTGAAGGACAGCAGGTGCCCGATGCGCCCCAGCGCACGGGGCTTCGACGGTACCCAGGTGGGCGCGCGCCAGACCGTGACACCGTTCCAGCCAGTCTTGCGCCAGCTCCACGCCGAGTAGCCCTCGAACACCGACCATTGCGGAAAGAAGGGCTGCGACGCAATCACCCGCACCTCGTGTCCGCGGGCGTGCAGCCACTCAGCCATCTCGCCCGAATACTTGCCGATGCCGGCCAGCTCGGGCGCGAAGTTCATCGAGTAGAGGAGGATCTTCACGATGCCCGCCTCCGCGCCAGCAGGCGCAGCAGGGGGAAGAAACCGAAATGCAGGCGCATGCGTGTTTCGTACAGCGCGAGGTCGGTCGCACAGGCGATGAAGAACACGTAGTGCGGCTTGCCCGGAAACATCACCGCCACCGCGAAGTAGGACGCCAGCCGCAGGGCAACCTCCAGCAGCGCCCACCGGCCGAGCGACCCCATCGAGGTCTTCAGCGAGAGCACCATTTCGTGATGGATCGTGTAGGTGCGCAGCAGGAAGTACGGCGCAATGCACAGGAAGATGGAGCGCGCCTCGTTGCCCAGCTTGAGCAGCGGCGCAGCCACCGAGATGAGGGCGGCCAGCCCGACGAAGAGCCCGCAGCCCAGCAGGAAGGAATACTTCGCGAGGCGCAGCTTTTCCGAGGAGAAGTTGTGCGCATCCGTCTCCAGCATCGCGGGTGTCTTCGTGACGAGAAAAGCCTGCACGAACTGCGACGGCGCCTCGGCCAGCAGGAAGGCGATCTTGAAGGCCCCCACGTAGCCGAGCGGCATGAAGTACGCCACGATGAGCAGGTCCGACTTGCGCAGCAGGAACATGAGCAGCGAGTACATCGTTGCGCCGGCCTGCGACGCCAGCCCGAGCGCAGCCCGCCCGGCCGGTGGCGCCGCGCCGTTGCCCGGCAGGCCGATGGCCAGGCAAACCACCACCACGGCGAACAGGTTGATGAGCAGCAGGTGCGCCACGCCCAGCTCGAAGCGCACCGCGACGCAGAGGCTCACGCCGGCGACCAGGATGGTCGAGCGGATGCCGGTCTCCAGGTTGAGCAGCCTCGCGTGGCCGAGGCCGCGGCTGAACGAGAGGCGCAGGCTGTTGAACGCGAAGACCGCCAGCGTGGCAATCACGAGCAGGAAGGGCGCGTCGCCCACCGGCATGTGCTGCACCGTGAGGATCACGGTCGCCAGCATCGCGGCCAGCGGCAGCCCGATGGCCAGCGTGCGCACCACGTCGCCGCGCGTGACGCCCGGCGGTACTGTGGCCGCATTGCGCGAGAACAGCAGCGAGCTGCCCAGCGTGCCCACCACCAGCGCCACTTCCATGACCGACTGGTAGATGGAGTACTCGCCGAAGCGCGCCGGGGAAATGCTCGCCGCCATCAGGAAGATGGCCAGGAAACCCGACAGGTACACATACAGCCGCGAAGCCAGCGCGCCCACGCCCGAAAGCCAGGCCATGCGGGCGCCGGGCAGTGCGAGTTGCGGGCTGAAGTGCTTCATGGCGCAGGCCGGTTCACGGTTGCTTGCTGGCCGAGGCGCGGGGCGCGCGGCGCGGGTCGAAGACCCGGCGCGCGAACGCCGCGGCCCGGAACGCGTTGTTCCTGGCGCGGCGTGCCATCTGCAGCACGAAGGTCACGCCCGCCACGGTGTACGTGTGGCCGCGCAGCGCGTAGGGCATGGCCATCTTGGCGCTGCCCTGGAAGTGCAGCGCCACCACGCGCGTCATGTCGCCGGTGGTGCTCGTCAGCCAGGCCTTACCCTCGCGGTACGCGATGCGCTTGGCGCCGCCCAGGACCTTGAACTCCCGCTGCAGCTGGTTGTGCATGCCGTTGATGTTGTGGTCGATGACGGTGCCGTCGAGCACGCGGTTGATGGGCGCGTCGTTGCCCGTGGCGTGGGCCCAGAGGTAGAGCAGTGTCATGTCCGACACGCCGCCGCGCACGCCCCGCGCGGCAAAGCGCGCGGCAATCTCGCGCAGCTTCCTGCGTCCCGACGGGGTGGCGTAGCAGTCGAGCACGTAGGCCACGAACTGGCGCAGGCCGTTCGCGGTCCAGTAGCTCACGTGCGGCGAGATCTGGCAGTGGTTCCAGCCGTCCGAGGTCTGCATGCAGGAACCCGAGAAATCGGCCTTGCCCGCGAGCCGCGCGACATGCGGCCCGGCCCCCTGGAAGAGCAGCACGTCGCTGTCGATCAGCGTGAACTCGCGCACTTCCGGGTTGGATTCCAGAAACCGCGCTAGAAGAAAGTAGCGCCGGAAGCAGATCTTCTCGAACTCGGGCGAGTTGCTCGACAG
Source organism: Variovorax sp. CF313 (assembly GCF_000282635.1). Lineage (GTDB taxonomy): Bacteria > Pseudomonadota > Gammaproteobacteria > Burkholderiales > Burkholderiaceae_C > Variovorax. The sequence goes on along the minus strand of NZ_AKIW01000033.1, from coordinate 84,196 downwards.
ATGCACGTACGACCGGCAGAAGCGTTCGTAGGCCGGGCCGGCGTCGGTGCTTGAGAGCACGAGAAGCGGCTCGCCGGCCAGCGCGGCCGATTCGCGGCACAGCGCGAGCGTCTTGTTCTGGCGGTCTTCCACGACGATGAAGGGCAAGGATGGATTCATGGCTCTTGTTTGAGGGGTGAGGGGATGTGACAGCACTCGTTGAATTCAGGGGGTGCGCGCCGTGACGCTCTTCATCAGCGCGACATGCGCGGGAAGAAAACGGCCGGTGGCATCGACGGGCATGTCCAGCGTGAAGAGGCCGCGCGCGGCGGCCGCTTCCGAGATCCAGTTGCGCAGCTGCGTGGCCGAGAAGCGCGCCGGCGCCTCGCGGCCCCACGAGGCACTCAGCGGCGTGAGCACGTGGAGCGCCAGCTCCGACGGCGGGGCCGAGAGACGCGCGGGCGGCTGCATGTACTCGCCGGCCATCAGGTTCTGGCAGGGCGCCGATTTCGCGCTGAAGTGCTCCGCGCCTTCCCCCGCGTTGAAGGCCAGCCAGCGGTTGCCCCCGCCCGCGCGGGCTGCGCTGCACAGCAGCTCCCAGCCGGCCGGCGTGATGCCCTTCGTGTTGTAGGTGCCGTCGAACCACCAGCCGCTCACGAGCGAGCCGTAGCGTTCCGACCAGTCGCGGATCACACTCGACCAGGCGGCGATGAAGCGCGCGGGCGGCGGCTCCTGTTCGGACACGTCGCCCAGGCATTCCATCAGCGCGCGGTCGCCCTGCGGCGCGCGGAACGGCAGGTAGAGGATCAGCGCAATGCCGCGGCTGCGAAGCGCCTGGCCGATTTCCATCGGCAGGTCGCGCGGCGAACGGTTGCCTGCGCTGGCCGGGCAGAGCGCTTCGAGCGCGGCATTGGGCGCGATGTACTGGCCGTTGTTCTGCCCGAGCGTCAGGATCAGGTGCGAGGCGCGCATGTCCGCCAGTGCCGACGCGAAGGCTTCGACGTCGAAGCGCCCGATCTCGCTGATCGACTGCTTGTCGGGCAGGTAATGCACCATCACGCCGAAGCCCGGCACCGGGCCGCCCGCAAGCTGCGCACGGCCGGCCAGCGGCAGTGCCGCCAGCTGGAACGACAGCAGCGCCGCGAGAAATCGCATGGCGCGGAGCGGCCGCTTCGTCATGGCATGGCCCTGGCGAGCGACAGCGTGCCGCGCTTGAGCATCAGGTAGCGGCCCGCGATGGTGGCGGGCGCGCAGGCGGCGGCATGCGCCCATACCGGATGCGTGCGTTCGTGGTGGGCAAGGTGCTTGGCGAGCCGGAAGGGGTCGCTGGAAGCGCTCCCCACGAAGAAGCCGTAGCCCTCGAACAACTCGCGGTGCACCGGAATGTCCGACAGCAGCAGCGGCACGCCCAGCGTCGCCGCTTCGGCCGCCGAGAGGTTGAAGCCCTCGAAGGTGGACAGCGAGATGAAAGCGGTGGCGCCCTGGTAGAGCCGCAGCAGTTCGTCGCGCGACACCAGCCCCCGGTGCCGCACGAAGCCGCGCACCTCGGGCGCCAGCGCGGCCACCATGCGCTCGACCTCGGCCGCGCCGTTGCCGGTGATGTCGAGGTAGTCGACGAGGCCGGCGCGCCGCATGCGCTCGAACAGCGTGAGGATGCCGCCGAAGTTCTTGTGCGGGTAGTAGTGGTAGGCGGCGATGAGGTAGCGCTCGTTCGGTGTCGCGGCGGGCGTCGCGGCGACCCGGGGCGCGTCCACCGGGTTGAAGATGACTGTCGAATGCTCGCAGCGGCCGAAGTGGCGCTCGAAGTCGCGCTGGCTGCTGCGGCTGATGAAGACCACGTCCGCCGCGCTGCGTGCCGCGCGCCACAGGCTCCAGTCCAGGAAGAGGCGCTTGCTGCGCTTGAAGTACTGCGGGTAGGCCTTGTACTGCAGGTCGTGGACGATGACGATCGAATGGCGGTGCCGCCCGAAAAGCGTGACCGGCAGGAAGTAGTTGGGAAAGAACGAGTACAGCCGCTCGCCCGTCAACAGCGTGCGCAGGCAGTGGAAGTTGTAGAGCAGCGTGTCGAGGATGAAGCGGTTGATCTTCAGGCGCTGCGCCAGGGCGAACAGGCGCGGATGCCGCTCGCTCACCGGCTCGACCCGGTCGTCCTGCGACAGCCGCATGTGGCGAAGCAGCACCTCGGACACATTGAGCACGCCGCCGGCCGCCTTGTTGAGCCGCACGGTGTCGTAGTAGAGGTAGATGGCCATGGCGATGCCCCTCTTCATGCGCTCGGAAGGCCATGCCGCACGGCGCGCGGAAGCGGACGGCGGGCGCGGGAACTCAGGGCGCCGGCAATGAGAGCGGCGATCAGGCCCGAAGCCGCGAACGGCCCCCAGCCCAGGATCGGGCCGCGCATGAACGGCACGTAGGCCGCGAGCAGCACCAGCGCCGACAGGTAGGCGCCCGACAGCGGCCGGTTCGGATCGATGGCGCGGTCGACCATGCGAAAGCCCGCCGAGATCGCAAAGCCGAACAGCGCCGGCCCCGCCAGGCCGAAGTCGAAGTACGCCGTGGTGAAGGGCGGCAGCGACAGGTTGCTTTGGGAGAAGTTGCCGAGGATGGCCGACCAGCCGAGCGGGTCGAAGTCGGGAAACATCTTCAGGTCGCGCGGCAGGAAGAAAGAGAACGCCGAGAGCAGGTAGCGGCCCCAGCCGAGGTCCGGAATGGGCGCGCGCTCCAGGATGCCCGCGACAACGAACATGGCGTCGAAGTCCTGGCTGAACGGGAAGGTCGTGAGCTCCTCGCCCCACATGCTGCCGCGCGAGATCAGGTTCAGCACCGGGCCCAGGCCGGCGATGGAGCCGAAGGTCACCCCTGCGAGCAGCCAGCGCCGGCCGCGCCCCAGCCCATGGATGAGCAGCGGCAGCAGCCCGATCAGCAGGACCTGCCGCGCCGTGTTCACCGGGTTGGCCGCGGCCAGCGCCAGGCCGAACGCCAGGCCCGCCGCGCACCAGGACCACAGCGTGCGGCGGCGCACCGCGTGGATGACCAGCGCCACGAAGCACAGCAGAACCACCAGCTTGGGCAGCGTCGAATAGAAGATGTAATCGATCGGCACGTTGTCTTCACCGCTGGCACCGCCCACGACGCCGCGCGCCACGAAGTTGAGCTCGGGCCTGATGAACAGCGAGGCGAAGGCGGCCAGCGAGCAGCTCAGCAACAGAAGAAGAGGGTGGGCCACGCCGATCAGCCGCCGGTCGTGGGCCCCCGGCAGGTGCTCGGGCGCGTCGGGCACGCCCAGCCGCGCGGCCTCCACGCCGGCCATGTACAGCAACAGGAGCATCAGCGCCTGGGTGTACGCGTCCGTGCGCATGACGCCGGCCTCCCAGAACTCGACGTCCTGCGAAATCTGCATCGCCGGCGCGATCGAGAAGTAGGTGAGGATCGTCGCGTAGTGGATCAGCAGGAACACGCTGCCGCCGGAGGAACCCAGCATCGAGAGCTGGATCAGCGACAGCGCGAACACCGCCGCATAGCCCCACACCGGATCGACCAGGCCGCACAGCATGGCGCAGACGATGCCGGACCAGAAGGAGAGGGTTCGCATGGCGGGCCTGCCGTGGGTGGGTCGATGGATGGGTTGGAGCGGTTCAGGCGTGCACGTGCGCCTGGACCGGGTTGCTTTCCTCGAGCGGCCGGGGCGCCTTCTGGTAGTCGGCGTAGGTGCGGCGAAGCCCCTCTGCCAGCGGCACGGTCGCGTGCCAGCCGAGGCTGGCGGCGCGCGACACGTCCAGCAGCTTTCTCGGCGCGCCGTCGGGCTGCGCGAGGTCGTAGCGGATGCTGCCGGTGTAGCCCACGACTTCGCTGATCAGCTCGGTGAGCTCGGCGATCGAGACGTCTTCGCCGGTGCCGAGGTTGATGTGCCCGCGCATCGCGTCGGTCTGCCGGTCGTAGTCGGCGCGCGACAGGTTCATCACCTCGAGGCAGCCTTCGACCATGTCGTCGACGTACAGGAACTCGCGCCGTGCGCGCCCGCTGCCCCAGATCAGCACGCTGGGCGCGTTGCTGATCTTGGCCAGGTGGAAGCGCTGGATCAGCGCCGGCACCACGTGGCTGTTCTCCAGGTGGTAGTTGTCGCCGGGGCCGTACAGGTTGGTCGGCATCACGCTGCGGTAGTCGATGCCGTGGCTGGCCCCGTACTGGCGGTTGTAGCTCTCGCACAGCTTGAGGCCCGCGATCTTGGCGATCGCATAGGGCTCGTTGGTGGGTTCGAGCTTGCCGTTGAGCAGGTACTCCTCGCGGATCGGCTGCTCGGCCATGCGCGGGTAGATGCAGCTGGAGCCGAGGAACAGCAGCCGCTTCACGCCCGACACGAAGGCCTGGTGCGTGACGTTGGTGGCGATCGTCAGGTTCTCGTAGATGAACTGCGCGGGATAGGTCATGTTGGCGTGGATGCCGCCGACCTTGGCGGCTGCCAGGTAGACCTGGTCGATCTGCTCCGTCGCGAAGAAACGGGCCACTGCCGCCTGGTCGAGGAGGTCGAGTTCGCTGTGGGTTCGTGTCACCACGTCGTGGCCCAGTTCGCGCAGCCGCCTTGCCGTCGCCTGACCCACCAAGCCGCGATGACCTGCAACAAAGATTCGCATATGAGCTTTCGTGAAGGGGTTGATGAAGTTCGAGGGAGACGGAATCGAAGCCGGCTACCGGGACCCGCGTGCGCCGGCGACCACGCCGAAGGTCTTCAGCAGGATCACGAAGTCGCGCCACAGCGACAGGTGGGCCACGTATTCCGCGTCCATCGCCGCGCGCCGGCGGTAGCTGATCTCGTTGCGCCCGCTGATCTGCCACAGGCCCGTGATGCCCGGGCGCACGGCGCGGTAGTGGTCCCAGTACTCGCCATACAGGTCCTTCTGCGCGAACATGCAGGGGCGCGGTCCCACCATGCTCATGTCGCCCTTGAGCACGTTCCAGAACTGCGGGAACTCGTCGATGCTGTACTTGCGAAGGAAGGCACCGAAGCGGGTGATGCGCGGGTCGTTCTGCAGCTTCTGGTACACGGCCCATTCGCGCCGCGCGGCCTCGTTGTTGCGCAGGTGACGTGCCAGCACCGCGTCGGCATTGGCCACCATCGAGCGGAACTTGTAGAACTTGAAGACGCGGCCATCCTTGCCGTAGCGCGGCTGCATGTAGATGGCCGGGCCGCCCGAGGTGTAGAGCACGCCCAGCCAGATGAGCGCGTAGGCCCAGCCGAAGAACAGGAAGAACGAGCCGGCCATCAGGATGTCGGCCGCACGCTTGGCGCGGCGCAGCGAGGGCGTGCCGCCCAGCGGCCCGTACGCGGCCGTGTTGGCCGCCGTGCCACCGGCGCTTCGCCCGGTGGAGGATGTCGATCGCAGCGTGTTCATGATTCTGCGTGCTCCGGCTGGATGCGCTTGGGCATGACGGTGTCGGCCGTGTCCAGCGCGTAGGGGGGTTCGCGGCGGGTCGGGGCATAGGCGTAGTAGCCGTAGCTGTAGCTGCGGGAGTGGCGCTTCGAGGCGTCGACCGCGTTGAACACCGCGCCGTGGAAGGCCGCGCCCACGTGAGCCAGCCGCTTGGCGCTTTCCACCAGCTCGCCGAGCTCGCTCTCGTCGGCGCGGGCCACGAGCAGCACCGTGCCCATGCTCGGCGCCATCGCGGCGGTCTCGGACGCGAGCAGGACGGGAGGACCATCGACGACCACGACGTCGTAGCGCGCGGACAGCGTCGACAGCGTGTGCGCGAAGGTGTCGCTGGTCATCATGGAGGCGGGGTCCGGACGCAGGGTGCCCGCGGCCATCACGTCCAGATGCGGCAGCACATGTTGGTGAATGGCGTCCTCGAGCGGCACGCCCCCGGCGATGACGTCGGCCAGGCCCTCCTTGCCCTGCAGGCCGAACTCCTGGCTCAGCTTGCCGCGGCGCAGGTCGGCGTCGATCAGCAGCACGCGCTGGCCCGACGCGGCCAGCAGCGTGGCGAAGTTCGACGACACGAAGGTCTTGCCCGCACCGGCCGTGGCGCTCGATATCAGCACCCGGTTGTTGGGTGCTCCCATCGTCACGAACTTCAGCGCAGTGCGCAGCCGGCGCAGGCCCTCGAGCGCAGGGTCTTCCACGTGCAGCGCCGCCAGCACCTTGATGCCGGGCTTGCCTTTGCGAACGGCGCGGTCGAGCACGCGCTGCTGGGTGCTCATCGGGATCGAGGTGTACACCTGCACGCCGGTAACGGCCTCGATGTCGCCGGGGTTGCCGATGGAGCGCTTCAGGTTCTTGCGGGCCATCGCCGCGGCGCCGCCGAGGAACAGGCCGCCCGCCAGCGCCAGCGCGACGACGATCAGCGGCTTCGGCCGTACCGGCTTCTCGGCCAGCAGCGCCAGGTCGAGCACGCGCACGTTGGCAACCTTGCCTTCCTTGGCCAGCCGCATCTGCAGCGAGCTGTTCAGCAGCGTGGCGTAGAGGTCGGTGTTGACCTTGATATCGCGCTGCATGCGCAGCGAGTTCTGCTGCAGCATGGGCATGCGGCGGATGCGGCCGTCAACCGAGCCGAGCTCCTTCTTGAGCGATGCGATCTGCGCGTCCAGCGTCTTCAGGTCGGGGTGCGCGGCGGTGAAGCGGCTTGCCAGGTCCAGCCGCTTCTGCTTCGCATCGAGCAGCTTGGCCTGCAGGTCCACGTTCTGCGACAGGGCATTGCGGGCCTCGTCGTCCAGGCTGATGGTGCCGTTCTGGTTGCGGTACTGGTTGTAGGCGTCTTCCGACTGCTCCAGCTGCTGCTTGAACTTGGGCAGCTCGGTGCCCAGGAAGGCCAGCGCGCGCTCGGCCTGCACCGTCTTCTGGTCGATGTTCTGGCGCAGGTAGAGGCGCGAGATCTCGTTGAGCACGTCGGCCAGCTGGGCGCGGTTCGGGGCCTGCAGGCTGACGTCAATCACGCCGGACTGCTTGCCTTTCTCGACCACGCGCAGGTCTTTCTGAAGGCCCAGCAGGGTGAGCTGCTTCGAGTAGCGCACCAGCTCGAAGGCGCCGCCGGGCCGGGCTTCGAAGGAGCCCACCAGCAGGTGCAGGGTGCCGCCGGGCACGGAGGCCTCCAGCGGCACGCCGGCCGTGCCCTTCAGCGGCGTTTCCAGGTCCGGGTTGGTCAGCGTGTAGTTGCCTTCGCTGCCCGCGATCAGCGTGAACTTCTTGCCCTCGAAAGCGCTCGGCACATCCATCTGCGCGACGGCGATCCGCTCGGTGCCCGAGACGAAATTGCCATATCCGAACACGCCGGGGCTGGAGAGCTGGCTCGAATGCCGGGCGATGAACTCGCCCACCACCGGTATGTAGCGCGGCTTCGCGCTGATGTACAGCCGCGTGTTCTCCATCGCCTGTCCCAGCACCATGCGCGATCTCAGGATCTCGGTCTCGCCGGCGGTCGGCGTCTTCACGCTGATGCCCCCGCCGCCGTTGGCGTCACCGGGAAAGTTGCCGCCGGAGCGGTCGGGGTCTTCCACCTGGATCAGGATGTTGGCCTCGTACATGCGCGGGCCGAACAGCGCGTAGCCCACGCCCACCAGCAGCGCCAGCGCGGCGATGGAGGCAATCAGCCAGCGGCTGTCGATCAGGATGTCGAGGTACTCGTGGAACCGGGACTCCCGGGGCCAGGCCGTGGTCTCGATCACCGTCATGGGGGAAGCCGCAGGTGCGGGAAGCGAAGGTTGCCAGCGCGCGTTCATGGGGTTCACCTTTTCGTATTGCGGGGCGAGGCTGCGTGCTTACCGGCGAGCGGTGTCGCGGCCGAGGTTGACGACCTGGGCGGACGGCAGGATCAGGCTGATGACGCGGTTCCAGGTGACCAGCGGCACGTGGTCGACGTACACCACGTCGCGCGGCTGCAGCTCGAAGCGGTCGGCCAGCGCCAGCGCTGCCGGGTTCCTCGCGTTGAGGTTGAAGATCTGCTGCGTGTCGAGGTTGTCGGGCGCGTTGCGCACCACGTAGATCTGCCCCGTGCTGGCCGACAGCAAGTCGGGGCCGCCGGCATCGCCCAGCGCCTCGTTGAGGCTCAGGCGGCCGTTGTTGCGCATCAGCAGCGCGCCGGGGCCGCGCACCTCGCCCATCACGAAGACCCGGCTGTCGTCGCGGGAGCCGACATTCACCACATCGCCGTTGCGCAGCGCGATGCTGTTGCCGTCCAGGCCCATGGACTGGAGCATCGGCAGGTCGATCACCGTCGAGACGCCGCCGCGCGTCAGCGTGACCCGCGAACGGTCGCCGCTCTGCGTGAAGCTGCCGGCGCGGCCGATGGCTTCGGACAGCGTCATCGGCACGTCGGTGAAGATCTGCAGGCCGGGCGTGCGCACCTCGCCCTGCACGTAGGCGCGCTGGCTGCGGAACGACTGGATGCGCACCGAGACCTGCGGCTCCTTGATGTAGGTCCCGATGCGCCGCGCGACCAGCTCGGACGCGCCGCTTTCGGTCAGGCCCTGCAGCTTGACACGCCCAATGAACGGAAAGCTGATCTCACCCTTGGCGTCGACGATGAAGCCGGGCGCCACGGCAACGCCGGTCGGGTCGGTCTGCTGCGCGATCACCGCGCCGGCGTTGGGCAGCAGTTCCGGGTGGTTGTAGACGATGATGCCGACCACGTCTCCGGGCCCGATGGTGTAGACCGGCGGCGCGGCCAGCAGGCGCTTCATGCCGTCGGGCGTGGTCTTGGGCCTTTGCGCCATCTGCGAGCGGATCAGGTCGGGCGTGATCGGAATGACCTTGCCGCTGTCGGCCGAGGCGGTGCTGTCGCCCGTGGTGCTGGTGAAGCCGAGCGGTCCCACGCCGCCGAAGCCCGGCGCGCAGCCGGAGAGCAGGACCAGTCCCAGCGACAGCAGCAGGCACAGGCCCAGCCATCGCAGCCGGCCATCGACCTGTGCCGGTGCCAGAGCGCGGGCTCTGGCTGGAAGGGCGCGTGCGCCGCATGTCTGCGTCGCTGGATCGGGGCGTTGCATGGTGATCTCCTTGACGGCCGGTTGACGGTGGGTGGATGGGGAACGACTGGGTGAAAGGGGCTGAGCCGTGCGTCAGGGCGCGGCCAGGGTGGCGGGCATGGCCCGGTCGGCGCCAGCCGCCATCGGACGGTTCTGGCTGCGGCGCTCGGTGCTTGCGCCGAAGCAGCGATCGGCGACCCAGTCGCCGACGGACTGGAGGAACAGCCGCTGTCCCTGTTCCGTGCAGACGGTGTGGTCGGCTTCGGCGATGAATTCGTACTGCAGCGCCTGCGTGAAGGGCTGGCGGGCGAAGGCGCCGAGCTGGTCGCGGCCGTGGTCGCAGACGTGCAGCGACCCCGAATACAGCAACTGCACCGCCACCTGGCGTTCGACGAGGCGCCGCAGGGTGGCGCCGAACCAGGCCGCATTGACCTCGGGTGTGCGCTTCTCCGCGAAGAAGCCCGGCAGAGGCGTCGTCGAATGGCTGGGCAGGAGGTGGCGCTGGAGCCAGCGTTTGGCCTTGCCTGGGAAGGACGGGTGCGCGGGCGCGGCCAGCGCGCGGCGCACGTTGCGCTCCCAGCGGGCGCGCCGCTCCGGGAAGGCGAAGCCGTCGAACAGCGAAAGCGCCACCACGCGCGGGTCGGCCGCGGCTGCCAGCATCGCATGCTCGACACCCGAGCACATGCCGACGATCACGAACTGCCGGGCGCCCAGCATGCGTTCGCTGGCGTCCATGGCGGCCCGCAGGCTGTGCACGGCACGGGCCTGCAGATCGGGCGAAGTGTCGAGCGCATCGCTGTCGCCGATGCCGCCGAGGTCGAAGCGCAGGCTGCTCACGCCGCGCGCGGCCAGCACATGCGCCAGCTTCACGTTGATGCGGCGCGGCCCGACGCGGTGGTTGGCGCCCATGTTGAACATGAGGCAGGCGACGTCGCCCGGCGCCTGCTGCGCGGGCGCGGTGAGCATGCCCATCAGCGCGTCGCCCGGGCCGAAGCACACCGGTGTCTGTGTCGCGTCATTCATGGAGAGCCCCCTGGAGGCGGTTGAGCGCGTCGGCCGGAACCATCGCGCTGTTGGGGTAGGGGTCGGAGGTCCAGTCGAGCTGGTGCCGGAAGTACGCAAGGCGAACCGGCATGTGGCGCGACTGCTGGTCGGCGGCCCATTGCGCGGTGCGTTCGTCGTCCGGCTCGGCCAGTACCAGCGTGTCGTGCAGCGCCGTGAGCGGCAGCGATTCGGGAACCAGCGCCGCCAGCTGCGCGCGCAGCGCGGGCGAGAGCACCGTGCCGAGGGCTTCCTCGGGCACGGCATCGGGCTCCTGCGCCAGGCTGCGGTGCCAGGCCCGGTCGGGGATGCAGAAGGTGGTGTCGATGGCGGCCACGTGCTGTTCGCGCAGCAGCCGCGCATAGCGGCGCCCGTCGATCACCGGCTCCCACAGCACCAGCCGCACCGGGTCGCAGCGTCCGCCGCGCGCGGCCAGCACGGCCAGGGTGGCGCCGAGCCGGGCGCCGACCCACACGATGGCAGCGCCCGGCGCGCGGCGTCGCAGTTCCTCGTGCGCCGAGCACAGGTCTCGGCGCCAGCCGTCGAGTTCGCCCTCGTTCTCGTCGCCCGGCGAATCGCCCGAGCCATAGAAGTCGAAGCGCAGCGTGGCGATGCCGTTTCGCGAGAGACGCTCGGCCAGCACCTTGAAGAAGCGATGGGTGCGCAGGCCCTCCTGCCCGAACGGTGGACACAGGAGCACGGCGGTGTTCTCGGCACGGTCTTCCTCGGCCGGATGGAACACGCCGAAGATCTGGCGCGAGGCCGGCCCGAACATGAGTGGCGTGAACCGAGTCATTGGATAACCTCCGCGCTACGCGCTGCGGTATTCGCCTTGAGAACGGCTCGGCGGCTCATGCGTGCGCCTCCAGCAACCGCCCCGAACGGCTGGCGCGGGCTTCGGTCTGGCGCCATTCGGCGAGCGAGCCCACGCAGTCGAGCCGCGTGGGCGCCGGCCCCAGAACCAGCCACAGGATGCGGCCGGCCACCAGCAGCTCGACGCTGCGGCAGTCCGGTTCAATGCCCACCTCGAAGCTCTGCGACGACACCAGCAGGCCGACGCCGATGGCCTTCAGGCAGGCTTCCTTGCGGGTCCAGCAGGTCAGGAAGGCCTTGTCGCGCTCGTGCGCGGGCAGGGCGGCCAGCGCTTCCTGTTCGCGCTGCGTGAAATATTCCGCCGCAAGCACCGCCGCGTCGGGCACCGCGCGCAGCAGTTCGACGTCCGCGCCCAGAGGGCCGCGCCCGCCGATGGCCACCAGCGCCAGGCCCTGGCTGTGGCTCAGCGAGAACTGGGTGCGCGTATGGCCCGACAGCGAGGGCTTGCCGAATGAGCCGGTGGCCAGGTGCAGTGCAGCGTGGTGCAGGCCGGTGTACTCGCAGAGCGCTTGCCGCAGGGCGACGTGCGCGGCCACGAAACGCTGGCGGTCGATGGGAAACCGCAAGCTGGCGGCGCGCGCGCACTCTTCCTCCGACAGGATCTGCGCGGGAGGAAGCGCAGGGAAGCTGTCCAGGTCGACATACCGGCAGATCGGCGCGTCGATGGAAAGTGCGTAGTCGGAGTTGTCCATGATCACCCCTTGCGCAGCCAGCTGCCGAGGGCGCCCAAAAGGCCGCCGCGCTGCGCGTGTGCGGCCGTGTCGGCGGCCAGTTCCGCGAGGTCGGACGGCACGCCCTGCGGCGCGACCTGCGCCGACGAGGCGATCTGCCCGAGGTTTTCGAACAGATAGCGCCGCGGCTCCACGCGGTGCCCCAGCGTCTGTGCCGCCTGCTGCACGGCGCGCAGCACCAGCAGCGAGTCGCCGCCGAGGTCGAAGAAGTTGTCGCTGGCGCGGATCTCGCTCACGTCGATGCCGATCACGCCGGCCCAGATCTGGGCGAGCTGCGCGTGCTCGGGGCTGAGCAGGCCTTGCCTGGCCTTGCGCTCGTCGCCGTTGGCGGCGCCGGCCGGCGCGCCCTTGTCCGTGTCGCCGGTGGCCAGCTTGCGCAGGTAGAGCGCGCTGGCCGAGCCTTCAGTGCTGGCGATCTCCGCGAGCGTGGCGCCCGGGTGGTCCGCGACGCGGCGCAGCACCTCGAGGTAGCGCTCGCGCATCTGGGCGCCGGTCTCGCGCAGGTACACGTCGGCGTTGTAGATCAGCGCGCCTTCGAGGCCGTGCGGCTTGTCCATCAGCCACACGCCGATGTCGTCGGTGGCGCCATGCTGCATCACGTGCATCTGGCGGGTCTGCAGGCTGCCGATGGAGCGCGAGCGTTCGCGCGCGTCCTGGAACGAGAACATCGACTGGTAGGGACCCGAGGTCTTGATCTGCCCCGCATAGCCCGGCTCGGCCATCAGGCGCTCGAACGGCACTTGCTGGTTGTTCATCATCGACAGCAGCTCCTGCTTCACGTAGTGCATGAAGCCGGGCAGCGGCAGCGCCATGTCCACCGCGAGCGAGACCGGCAGCACGTTGTTGAAGTAGCCCATGACGTCTTCCGTCTCGGCCTGCTGGCGACCGCGCACCGGGTTGGCGATGACGATGGCGTCGTTGCCGGTCACCTGGGCCATGGTCAGCGCGTAGACGCCGAAGGTCAGCATGCTGAGCGTCACGTCCATGTCGCGCGCGATCTCGCGCAGCCGCTGTGTGCTTTGCAGGTCGATGCTGATCCAGTGCGCGCCGCCCTGGCCGCTCTTGCCCGCGCGGCGCGGCATGTCGGTCACGGGCGGCCGCACGGCCTTCGCGCCTTCGAGCCGGCCGCGCCAGAACGCGAGCTGTTCCTCGCAGGCGGGCTCGGTCATCCACTTCTCCAGCCACTCGGCATAGTCCCCGTGGGTGGTGGCGAGTGCGGGCAGGTTGTGCGGACGGCCGCGCTCGGCGGCGTCGTAGAGCGCGGCCAGTTCGCGCTGCATCAGGTCGAAGGACCAGCCGTCCCAGATCAGGTGGTGCGGCACGAACATGAAGACGTGCTCGTTGTCGTCGACCTGGAACAGGGTCGCGTGCATCATCGGCGCGCTGTGGATGTCGATCGGCCGGTCCGCCAGCTCCTGCATGCGCTCGGCCAGCTCGGCCTCGCGCTGGTCGGCCGGCAGGCCGCGCAGGTCGACCAGCGGCAGGGCGAATTCCACGGACTCCGCGATCAGCTGCACCGGCTTGCCGCTTTGCTGGTCGATGTCCATGCGGGTGCGCAGCGAGGGCTGGCGCCGGATCACTTCGCGCAGCACGCCTTCGAAGCGCGTTGCATCGAGCTGCCCGATCAGCCGCTGCGCCGAAGGCGCGTTGTAGACCGAGCGGCCCGGGTGCAACTGCTCCATGAAGCGGATGCGCTCCTGCGAAAGCGTCAGCGGCGCGCTACGGCGCTCCGGGCGGCATGCAATGGGAGCCTGCAGCCCGACGCCCGCACCCTGCAGGCCCTGGATGGCCGCGGACAGCTTCCCGGCCGTGGGCGACTCGAACAGCGAACGCAGCGGCAGCGTGACCTGGAACTCGCGGCTCAACAGCGTGGTGAGCCGCGCGGCCAGCAGCGAATGGCCGCCCACGGTGAAGAAGTTGTCGTCCATGTCGAGGCCCGGCAGGCTCAGCACCTTCTCCATGATCGCGAGTACCTTGCGCTCGTGGTCGTTGCACGGGCCGGCGCCTCGCCGCACCTCCTCGCGCGCGGCCGCCTGCGGCGGCGGCAGCGAGACGCGGTCGACCTTGCCGTTCGGCAGCGTGGGCAGGGCATCGAGCGTCACCACGTGCTGCGGCAGCATGAAGGCCGGCAGGTGCTTGCGCAGGTGCACCATCAGCGCATCGAGGTCGAAGCCGGCGTCCGGCATCAGGGCAAGGTAGGCCACCAGGCGCACGTCGCCGGGGTTGTCCTCGCGCGCAACGACCACGCTGCGCGAAACGCCCGCAACCTCGCAGCAGCGCACCTCGATCTCGCCGGGCTCGATGCGGTAGCCGCGCACCTTGACCTGGAAGTCGAGCCGGCCGAGGTGGTCGAGCAGCCCGTCGTTGCGCCAGCGGCCGCGGTCGCCCGAGCGGTACACCCTCTTCGCGGTGCCGAAGATGCGCACCGTGACGAAGCGCTCGGCGGTCAGCTCTGGACGATCGAGGTAGCCCAGGGAGACACCTTCGCCGGCGATGCAGATCTCGCCCGGCACGCCGATGGGGCAGGGCTGCAGTTCGGCATCGAGGATCCAGATCTCGGTGTTGTCGACCGGCCGGCCGATCGACACGCCGCGCGACGCGACCTCTTCGGGGCGAACGTGCCAGGCTGTGGAGTACACCGTGGTCTCGGTCGGCCCATAGCCGTTCCACAGGCCCTCCATGCGTTCGCACAGCGCCAGAGCCATGCTCGGACGCAGCGCCTCGCCACCGGTCCAGCCGCGAAAGCCGGGGGCGCCGCCGGCCCACTGGGCATCGAGCAGGAGCTGCCACATGCCGGGCGTGGCCTGCAGGAGCGTGATCTGCTCCTGGTCGAGCGCCTGTCCCAGGCGATTGCCGTCCATCGCGATCTCGCGCTGCACCATCACGAGTTCGGCGCCAGCCGCCAGCGGCAGCAGCAGGTCGGGTATGGCCATGTCGAACGACAGGGTGGTGACGGCGGCGATCCGGTCGGCCGGGCCGACGTCCGATTCGCGCTGCATCCACTGCAGCAGGTGCGCCACGCCCCGATGATGGACGATGACGCCCTTGGGCAAGCCGGTCGAGCCGGAGGTGTAGATCACATAGCAGGCGTCTTCGGGCCCCGGGTCGTCCGTGCTCGGCGGCAGGGTCTCGCCGGCAAGCTGCCGCCATGAGGTGTCGCGGTCGATCTCGAAGATCCGCTGGCCCGCGTCGGCGCACCAGTGGCGCGGCGCCACGGCGACGTCCGACGAGGTCAGCATCAGGCTGAGCCGGGCGTCGCTGGCGTAGTGGTCGAGCCGCGCCTGCGGAAAGGCCGGATCGAGCGGCACGTAGGACGCGCCCGCCTTCAGGATGCCCAGCATCGCCACGACCATTTCCAGGCTGCGCTCCAGGCACAGCCCCACGCGCTGGCCGCGGCCCACGCCGCGCGCGTGCAATGCACGCGCCATGCGGTTCGACAGCGCATCGAGTTCGCCGTAACTGCAGCTTCGCGCACCATCGCGCACCGCCGGGTGATCGGGCTGCCGAGGCACGCGCGCGACAAAGCCGGCATGCGCCAGCGGCATGCCGACCAGCGGAACGCGCGCGGGCTGCAGCGCGATCAGCGAACGCGCGGCGTCGACGGACAGCACTTCGAGCCGGCCGACCGTTTCGTCCGGCTTGTGCGAGCCCGACTGCAGCACGCACTCGAACATGTCCAGCCAGCGTTGTACGCTGACGTCGTCGAACAGGTCGGTGTTGTACTGCGCCTCCACCATCAGGCCGCCATCGAGCGGGCGCAGGTTCAGGAACAATTCGAAGTTCTCGTAGCGGCGGGGGATGGTGTCCTGTGCCACGTCGAGGCTCGTGAACGCCTCGGCGCTGCTCGCCACGTCGGGGTCGACGTTGAACGCCACGCTCACCAGCGGCAGCCGGCTCGGATCGCGCTCGAGCGACAACTGGCCCAGCAGCGCGCCATAGGTGAGCGCCTGGTGGTCGAAGGCGTCGAGCACGGCGGTGTTGCATTCGTCCATCAGCGCGTCGAAGCGCATGCCGGCGTGCGTGGCGATGCGCAGCGGCAGCAGGTTCACGCAATGGCCGACCAGTCCGGGCACGTCATGCGCGAGCTGGCCCGACGCCGGCACGCCTACGACGATGTCTTCCTGGCCCGTGAGACGGTGCAGCGTCGCGACGAAGCCGCTGAGCAGGCCGGTGAACAGGCTGGCGCCGGCCTTGGTGCTCGTCACGCGCAGGGTGCCGACGAGGCGCTTGTCGAGCAGGCGCTCGGTGCGGCGCGAATTGAAGGTGCGTGCGGCCGGACGCGGACGGTCCAGCGGCAGGTCGAGCACCGGCTGCACGCTGCCGGGGAAGCGCCCGAGCCAGTAGTCCACGTGCGCCTGCATGTCGGGATGCGCGGCCGCGGCGGCTTCCTCGGCGGCGAAGTCGGCGAAGAGCGGCGCGGCCCTGAGCTTCAGCCCGGTGCCGTTCTGCTCGGCATACAGGTGGCCCAGCTGCTCGGTGATGACACCCCAGGACCAGCCGTCGCAGACCACGTGGTGCGCCGACATCACGAGTTCGTGCTCGGCATTGCCGAGGCGGTACAGCACGGCGCGAAACAGCGGGCCATGTTCGAGCGAGAAGGGCGTGCACACCGCTTGGCCATGGGCCGAGCGCAGCGCCTGCGCGCGGGCTTCAGGCTCGAGCCCGCTCAGGTCTTGCCGGGTCAGGACGTTCCCGCCCGGATGGCTGACCAGCATGCAGGTGCCGCCCGGCGAGATCGTGGCGCGCAAGGCCTGGTGGCGTTCGAGCAGCCGGTCCATGGCACGCGCCAGGGCCTCCTCGTCCAGCGCGCCGCGCAGGCGCAGCAGGACCGATTCGTTGTAGGCCATCGAGGCCTCGGTGCTCAGGGTTGCGCCGAGCCAGACTTCGCGTTGCGATTCCGTCGTGGGAATGATGCATTCGATGGCACCGTCGCTGACGGTGGGCTTGAAAACGGCGTTCATGCTGCGGCCTTTCCATTGAAGATGTGCTGGCTGGGGGTGGGCGCGCCGGGCACGTACCAGAAGGGCTGGCCGTCGATGTCGCGGGCCAGCACCGAGCCTTCCTCGGTCGGCTTGTGCGCGTCGAAGCCGGCGATGGCCACGGCGCGGCGCGGCAGGAACCCGGATTCCTGCATCTCGGCGACCGATTCCTTGAATGCGCTCTGGATGAATGCGATGTCCTCGGCGCTGTGCGCGCTCGTGAGGAAGCACGGGAAGTTGTCCAGGATGTGCACGCCGCGGCTGCGCATCATTGCGAACAACAGGTCCTGCAGCGGGTGGTCCTCGAGCCAGCTCACGCGCCACAGCGACGCGAAGTGGCGGATCTCGACGGGCGCGCCGACTTCCCTGCACCAGCCCGAGAGCTCGGCGGCCATGGCGGCGGTGCTGCCATTGAGGCCGGCCTGCAGCGCGGGCCCGGCTTCCTTCAGGTGGGTGAGCGAGGCCCTGGCCGCGGCGAGCGCGAGCGGATGGCGCACGAAGGTGCCGGCGAAGTAGGTCACCCCCACGCCGGGGATCGAGTCGTCGCCGTACTGCCAGGCGCCACCGTCGAGCGCGTCCATGAACTCGCGCTTGCCGGCGATCACACCGACCGGGAAGCCCCCGCCGATCACCTTGCCGTAGGTGGCAAGGTCGGCGCGCACGCCGAACAGTTCCTGGGCGCCGCCCAGCGCGGTGCGAAAACCGGTGATGACCTCGTCGAAGATCAGGCAGCAGCCGCTCTTCGCGGTGATGTCGCGCACCTCGTGCAGGAACTCGCGCGGCTGGAAGTCGGGGCGGCGGCTTTGCACCGGCTCGGCCAGCACGGCGGCCAGGTCGTCGGCGTTCTCGCGGATGAACGCCAGCGCCTCGGGCGTGCCGTAGTCGAGCACGCGGATGTCGCCGAACATGCCGCTCATCACGCCCGGCGCTGCCGACAGGCCCTTGCCGCCCTTGCCGGCGCGCACCAGCACCTCGTCGAAGGTGCCGTGGTAGGAGCCGGTGAACACCACCACAGTGCTGCGGCCGGTGACGGTGCGCGCGATGCGCAGCGCGGCCATCACGGCTTCGGAGCCGGTGTTGCACAGGCCGGCGCGGTCGCTGCCCGTGAGCTCGCAGATGAGCGCAGTGACCTCGGCCGCCAGCGGGTGCTGCGGGCCGATCTCGTAGCCCTGGTCGAGCTGCCTGCGCACGGCCTCCTGCACGAAGTCGGGCTGCCAGCCGAACATGTTCATGCCGAAGCCGTTGAGCGCGTCGACGTATTCGTTGCCGTCGAGATCCCACATCTTCGAACCCTTGGAGCGCTCGATGACGATCTGGTAGGTGATCTCCTTCGTGATCGGGCGGAAGCCGTTGACCACGCGCGGGTCGGCCATGTGGGGGCGGTTGGCGTCGGTGAAGTCCTTGCTCTTGCGCGTGCGCTCGACATAGCGCCGGATGAAGGCGGCGAGGCGTGCCTTCTGGCGGCCGCTGGGTTCGGCCATGCGCTGGGTGTGGATGCGCGCGATGGCGCCGAAGGCCTTGGACACGTCGTAGCGCACCGGCTCCTTCTGCGCGGACTCCTCGGACGGAACTGCAGCCACCGGCTGGACCGGCACGGCCTGCAGCGTCATCAGCGGCGCGGCCGGCGCCGCACCCGACAGCAGTGCGAGCTGCTGGCGCATCAGTTCCATCTGCTGCGCAATCAGCTGGGACAACTGCGCGTCGCCCGCGGCACCCCCTTGCATCGGCATGTACACGGGCATCGGCTGGCGCGGCGCGGCCTGCGGCACGGCGACGGCACTTTCCACCGGCGCTGCCACGACGGCGGGTGCAACGGCCGACGCAGGCGCTGCCTCAGGCGGCAGGCTCTCGCGCAGGAAGGCCGAGAGCGAGTCGAAGCAGCGGTATTTCTCCATCAGCTGACGGAAGCTGAGGTTGACCTTGAAGTGCTTCTTGATCTGCGTGGCCGCCTGGGTCAGCGTGAGCGAATCCAGGCCCAGCTCGCCGAAGGGCGCGTGTCCCTCCGCCTGTGCCATGTCGAGGCCGGAGATGTCCTCGAACAGGGTGCGCAGGCGTGCGTCCATGGACGAGGCGGGAGGGGGAAGAGGCGAGGGCGTTGCTGCTGCGGTCACGATCGGCTCCAGGGGAATGGATGGAATGAAAGAGGCAGGGGCCGCGACGGCGGCGCTGACGGATGCGGTCGCGGTGGAAAGGGGGAGAAGGGTGGGAGCGGCGATGTCGACCCAGAAGCGCTTGCGCTCGAACGGCGTGGTGGGCAGGCACACGCGCTGGGCGCCGTTGCGTGCAGCGAGGCGCGACAGCTCGACCTCGGCGCCGCAGGTCCACAGGCGGCCCAACGCCAGCCGCAGGGTGCGAGCCTCTTCGGCCGGCTCGCCGTGCAGCAGCGGTACGACGCTGCCCGCGCCGTGCTGGCGCACCAGCGTGGAAAGCATGTTGCGCGGGCCGGCTTCCACGAACAGCGGGTTTGCCGTCTGCGCCATCGCGCAGCGTACGGCCGGCGAGAAGCGCACGGTTTCGCGCAGGTGCCGGGCCCAGTAGGCCGGGCTGGTGGCTTCGGCGTCTTCGAGCGGTTGGCCGGTCAGCGTCGAGTAGATCGGCGTCTGCGGCGCACGCAGCGCCACCTTGCCGACCAGTGCCTCGAAGGGCTCGACGGCCGCGTCCATCATGGCGGAGTGGAAGGCATGCGAGGTCTGCAGCGGACGGGCCGGAATGCCATCCGCTTCCAGCGCCGCCTGCAGCGCCGCGATGGCATCGAAGGGGCCGGCGGCGACGCAGGCCGCCGGGCCGTTCTCGGCGGCGAGCGACAGCTGCGGGCCGAGCCGGCCGGCCAGTTCGGCCGCGCCCATGCGCACCGACAGCATCGCGCCCGCTGGCCGGGCCTGCATGAGCGCACCGCGGCGGGCCACGAGCCGGGCGGCGTCTTCGAGCCGCATCACACCCGCGAGCACGGCCGCGACGAATTCGCCGACGCTGTGGCCGATCAGCGCATGCGGCCGCGCGCCCAGCGCCAGCAGCCGCCGCGCGAGCGCGTATTCGAGCGTGAAGATCGCGGGCTGCGTGACGGCCGTGGGCACCAGCGACTGCGCGTCGCCGGAGAACATGCGCTCGCGCAGGTCGAAATCGGTCGCCCCGTCGAAAGCGGCCATGCAGTCGTCGAACGCGGCGGCGAACACCGGGTCGTTCGCGCGGAGGTTCTTGCCCATGCCTGCGTACTGCGCGCCCTGCCCGGGGAACATCAGCACGAGCTGCGGTGCACGCGAGGCGGTGCGGCCGCTGGCGCGGCTGGGCGAGTCGGCGCTGCGCAGGGCCGCGATGGCTTCGGCCGTTCCGCTGGCCACCACCGCGCGGCGGAAGGTGTGGGCCTTGCGGCCGACCGCGAGGGTGTGGGCCACGTCGGCCAGCGGCAGTTCGGGGTGCGCCTCGAGGTGCGCCGCGAGCTGCTCGGTGGCTGTGTCGAGCGCGGCCTCGGAGCGCGCCGACAGCGGCAGCACGTGGTCGCCCGCCGCCGCCGGCGAGGCCTGCCGCGGTGGCGCTTCTTCGACGATCACGTGCGCGTTGGTGCCGCCGACGCCGAAGGAACTGACGCCTGCGCGGCGCGGCTGGTCGGCGCGCGGCCACGGCTGCAGGCTCGCCGTGACGTGGAAGGGTGTGCGCGCGAAGTCGATCGCCGGGTTCGGCGCGCTGAAATGCACGGTCGGCGGAATCTGTTCGTAGTGCAGCGCCAGTGCCGTCTTGATGAGACCGGCAGCGCCGGCCGCCGTGACCATGTGGCCGACGTTGCTCTTGAGCGAGCCGAGCGTGCAGTAGCCGAGCGCGTCGGTGTGCTCGGCATAGGCACAGGCCAGCGCCTCGACCTCGATCGGGTCGCCCATCGGCGTGGCGGTGCCGTGAGCCTCCACGTAAGAGATGCTGCGTGCATCGACGTCGGCCGCCGCGAGCGCGGCGCGGATCACCGCCGCCTGCCCGTCGACGCTGGGCGCCGTGAAGCTGGCCTTGGAGCCGCCGTCGTTGTTCACGCAGGCGCTGCGCAGCACGGCGTAGATGGTGTCGCCATCGGCCTGCGCGTCGGCCAGCCGCTTGAGCAGCACCACGGCCGCGCCGTCGCTGAAGACCGTGCCACGGGCCTGTGCGTCGAAGCTGCGCGTGTGGCCGTCGGGCGAGAGCATCGAGCCCTCGTTGTAGAGATAGCCGCTGCGCGGCGGGCAGTTGACCGATGCGCCGCCGGCGAGCGCCATGTAGCACTGGCCCGTGCGCAGCGCGTGGAAGGCGTGGGCTACGGCCACGAGCGAGGTCGAGCAGGCGGTATGCACGCTGACGGCCGGGCCGGTGAGGTTGAGCCGGTTCGCCACCCGCGTGGTGATGTAGTCCTTCTCGTTGGCCAGCATCACCTGGAATTCGCCGACCGGCTCCACGAGGTCGGGCCGGGTGCTCACGTGGCGCTGGAAGTAGGTCGCGTTGTACATGCCGGCATACACGCCGACCGGGCCCGGCGCGGCATCGGGCACGTAGCCGGCGCGCTCCAGGCATTCCCAGCAGATCTCGAGGAACACGCGCTGCTGCGGGTCCATCAGCTGCGCTTCCTTCGGGCTGATGCCGAAGAAGGCAGCGTCGAAGTCCTCGATGCCGTCGATCACGCCGCGTGCGCGAACGTAGGACGGGTCGCTGCGCAGGGCCTCGCTCACGCCGGCGTCGAGCGTGGCGTCGTCGAAGAAGCTGATGGTGTCGCGCCCGGCAACGAGGTTGTCCCAGAACTGCTCGACGTCGGCCGCGCCGGGAAAGCGTCCGGCGGTGGCAACCAGGGCGATGGCGTCGTGAATGCCGGCGTCCGGCCGCGCTGCAAGGGTGGCCGCTGTGGTCGGTCGATCCTCCGAGACGACCACAGCGGCCGAGGCGGGCAGATCACCCGCCTGCTGCATCCGCGCACCCATCGCTTTTGGCGTGGGATTGCGGAAGAAAAGGTTGGTCGACAACGGCAGGCCGGTGCCGCGCTGCAGGTCGGCGAGCACCTGCAGCACCAGCAGCGAATCGCCGCCGAGGTCGAAGAAGTTGTCGTTGCGCCCGACCTTCGAGATGTGCAGTGCGCGGGCGAAGGCCTCGCACACCTGCTGTTCGACGGTGTCGCGCGCTTCCTCGAAGGGCTGGGCGAGTTCGGGGCGTTCGCCGGCCGGCTCGGGCAGCGCCCTGCGGTCGAGCTTGCCATTCGGCGTGACGGGCAACTGCGCGAGCCATACCTGGGCGGCGGGAATCAACGCCGCGGGCAGGCGGGCCGCGAGGTGCGCACGCAGGGCGTCCCACGAAACCTTCTGTGAGCGCGCGACGAGATAGGCCACAAGGCGTAGCTGGCCGCTCTCGTCGGGCCGCGCGACCACGGCGCAGGACTGGATGTCCGGGTGGGCGAGGATCGCGGCCTCGACCTCGCCGGTCTCGATGCGGTGGCCGTGGATCTTCACCTGGCCGTCGCGGCGTCCGATGAACTCGACGGTGCCGTCGGGCAGCCAGCGCGCGAGGTCGCCGGTGCGGTAGAGCCGTTCGTCCGCACCGCCGAAGGGGTCGGGCACGAAGCGTTCGGCATTGAGCGCGGGCTGCCGCAGGTAGCCGCGGGCCAGGCCGTGGCCGCCGATGCACAGTTCTCCCACGAAGCCCGTCGGCAGCAGTGCCATCGAGGGGCTCAGCACGCGCAGCACGGTGTCCTTGATGGGACGCCCGAGCGGAATCGAACGCAGGTCTTCCGGCAGCGGCGACGCGATGCGGTGCGTGGCCGCGAAGGTTGTGCACTCGGTGGGGCCGTAGCCGTTGCTCAGCGTGAGGCCGGGCAGGGCCGCCAGCGCGCGCCGCACGTGCGGCACCGACAGCGCTTCGCCGCCGGTGAACAGGTGCCGCAGGCCCGAGAGATGGGCCGGGTCGTCGTCGATCACGGCGTTGAACAGCGCGGCGGTGAGCCATGCCGTGTGCACGTCGTGGCGCGCGATGGTGCGCGCGAGGCCGGCACCGGTGGGCACGCGCTCTTCGTGGACCACGCAGCAGCCACCGTTGAGCAGCGGACCCCATATTTCGAGCGTGGCCGCGTCGAAGCCCAGCGGCGCCGCGTGCAGCATGGCGCGGCCCGGAGCGAGCGCGACGTAGTCCACGCCCACCACCAGCCGCAGGATCGACCGGTGGCAGATCTCGATGCCCTTGGGCGTGCCCGTCGAGCCCGAGGTGTACATGACGTAGGCCACCGATTCGGCGTCGATCGCCGGCGCGTTCCATGCACTTCGATTTGTCTTGTCTTCGTACTCGTCGAGCAGCAAAACGCCCTGGTGGGGGGGGACCAGGTGGTGGTGCGCCTGCATGGTGAGCACGTGCTGCGCACGCGCCTCGCCGAGCATGTAGGCGATCCGATCGGGCGGGAAATCGGTGGGCACCGGCACGTAGGCGCCGCCAGCCTTGAGGATGCCGAGCTGGGCCACGATGGCGGCCATCGAGCGGTCGAGCAGCAGGCCGACCCCGTCGCCGCTGCGAACGCCCAGGCACTGGAGGCGCCGCGCGAGTTCGTCGGATTGCCGGTCGAGTTCGCCGTAGCTCATTTGCGCATCGCCTTGTGCGATGGCAATGGCATCGGGGGCGGCCGCGGCCTGGCGGCTGAACACGCCGGTTACCGTGGTGACAGGGTCCACCGGGGCGAGGGCGGTGTTCCAGGCTGCGAGCTGATCGGCGCGGTCGGTGCTCGGCAGCGTGCGGATGTCGTCGAGGGCGGCATCGGGATGCTCCAGCAGGTCCTGGGCGGTGTCGGCAAGGGCAGCGAGCAACTGTTCGATTGCGGCGGCGTCCATCGAGCCCGCGGCTGCATCTATATGAAGCAATGCCGAAGCGGTGTCGAAGCGCAGCCGCACGGGAGCGTCGGCGTGGACCTCTTCGCGCAGCCAGAGCGAGTCCGGTGGCGCAATGGGCTGCGGTGAGTGCGACGCTGCGCGGCGGGCGAGGTCCAGTTCAGCCAGCCAGGTACCCGCGGCCTTGGTGGCGTCGAACGCGACGGTGGTCGTGCAGCGCGCCGGGGCAACGCCCGCCTCGTGCAGCACGGGCCAGAGGCTTCCGAGCCAGCGCGACTGCAGCAGCAGCCATGCGCCCGCGAAGAGGGCATCCGGCAGCTGGCCGGTGGCGGCGAGCCATTGGCTCCAGCGCCGGGCAAAGCCGGGCTCAAGCGCCAGCGAACCGGTGCAGCCTCCGGCCGGTCCTGCCGGCTTGCATCGCGGCCCGAACAGGTCTTCCAGGGCGAGACCCGGAGAGCTTTCCTGCGGCTGCGAAATACTTCGAATTTCCATTTGAATATCCCGGAAGCAATACAATGGAAGCAATTGGGCAAATGGAATTTCCATTTGCCCAATTAATGAGGGAGCATCTGTTGTGTTCTTTTCGTGACTTCATACTAGGAGCTTTCTACCGGCCGATGTGGGTACTTTATGGTTAGGTTACAAACAGATATGGTTATTTCTAAAACGTACTACCCGAATCATCCAGTTTGAGGTAACTGATGCGGGATTTAGGGGGCGCAAGCCTGTGCGCGAGCCACTTTCGAAGGTCAAAAGGCGGGGCTGAAGCGGGGTACTCCTGGGGAGAAATGCCGAAATTCCGGGGCAAAGCGCGTTGCATGGGGCGGCCTGGCGTGAGCGCGTTGGTCTCGCGTCCGCTCTCTGTAGTCATGCGAAAAACGGGGCGCCTTTGCTGTCGAAAAATGAAACATCCTCCCGGCGGCGGCTGTTATCAATTCACCCCGTCTGTAACCGGATAAAAAATAACTGTACAAAACCTTGGATTTGAAAAGACTGAAAGAAGCACCCGATTCCGCGCGAATCAATTCTTTCCAAGGTCGAAAATGCTTTACGAAATCCTATTGCCAGATGTTACCCTGACGCCTTGCGAACACTATTGGAAATCAATTCTCCCGAACAATTCAGACGCATTGACCGCCAATGCCACATATTTCGGCAATGCGGCCTGGGCGCAGGAATATCTGGACTTCTGTCACCGCGATGCCCACTTTCGCAGCCGCTGGCTCGCCGCCGGGGGCGAATGGACGGACAAGGTCGTCATCGACCTGGGTTGCGGGCCTGGCAATGTCTTCGCCACGCTGGGCGGAAAGCCCCGGCTGCTCATCGGCGTGGACGTGGCCCCGGGCTCGCTGAAGCTGGCTGCGGGCCTCGGCTACACCACGGTGCTGGCGGATGCGGCGCATACGCCGTTCCGCTCGCACGTGGCGGACATCGTGGCCATCAATGCCACCCTGCACCACTGCGACGACATGACGGCGGTGCTGCGGGAAGGCGCCCGCCTGGTGAAGCCTGACGGCATCCTGATCACCGATCACGATCCCCAGCTGACGGCATGGGACTACAAGGGTCTGGCCAGGCTGTTGTGGGACGCGCGGCTGTGGGTCTACCGCATGACAGGGCGCGGTTTCCACAAGACCGGCAGCCAGCAGTCGTGGGGGCTGAAGACCGAGGTGCATCACCGGCCCGGCGACGGCGTGACGAAGGAGTTCTTCGAATCCACGCTGCAGCCGCTGGGCTTCGATGTCCGCGTGCATCCGCACAACCACCGGATAGGCGCCGAGGCGCTCGCCGGAGAGCTCGGGCGGGCCCAATGGAAATACCGCATGGGCAATGTGCTGTCCGGCCGCGATCCGGCTTCCCCTGCGAGCGCGCTGTCGTTGATGTGCATCGCAAGGCGCACGGCAGGAGAAGAACCGGAGGCGGGTTGAACAACCCGCGGCTGCTGGTAGCCTTCCAGGATTCTTCGAACGCGGTCCCCGGAGCACCGGGGAGCGCGAGATTCAGCTCATCAAGGAAGGAATCCGCTAGTGGTTGTGACAGGAAGGAACTGGCGCGCGGGCATTGCGCTGACCGCGGCATTGATGGTGGCAGCGTGCTCCACCTCACCAAAGGCGCCGGTGGCGGGACCGGGCGAGTACGTCGTCCAGCCGGGCGACACGCTCTATCGCATTGCGTCAAAGGCGGGGCGTTCGCCGGGCGAAGTTGCGCGCTGGAACAACCTGCAGGACCCCGATCGGCTCGAGGCGGGGCAGGTGCTGCGCGTGGTTCCGCCGGGCGGCGCATCGTCGGAGCCGCCCGCCGCAAGGAGCGCAGGCGCCGAGCGCCCGGAGCGTTCGAGGCCGCCCCGGGTCGCGGTGCCGGAGCTGGAACCGGCCGCACCACCCGCATCGCGGCGAAGCGACTGGACCTGGCCCGCGCAGGGCCAGGTGATCGCGGGCTTCAACGGCAGCAGCAACAAGGGCATCGACATCGGCGGCAGCCTCGGCGAGCCGGTGATGTCCATCGGCGCGGGCAAGGTGGCCGTGACCGAAACGCTGCGCGGCTACGGCAGCGTGCTCATGGTCGATCACGGCGGCTCCTACATGTCGGTCTATACCAATGTGCGCTCGATGCTGGTGAAGCAGGGCCAGCAGGTGCAAAGGGGCCAGAAGATCGCCGAGATCGGCGGCGCCGACGGCGGGCGCGCGAGGCTCCACTTCGAGATCCGCCACCGCGGCAACGCGGTCGATCCGCGGCAGTACCTGCCTGCGAGGTGACCGCGGCGGGGCGGCCCTCTGGCGAAAGGCATCCCCCGAATTGGTGATATCGCGGCGCCGGTGAAATGCGCAGACTCTCGCCCTCACTCTGAACTGGAGCGGCAATGGAACTCGTGCAGTGGATGTTCCTCATTCTTGGCACCGCGCTGGCGCTGACCACGCAATGGTTCCTGCTTGCGCCCTTCAGTCTCGACTGGCCGCTGCTGCGTGCCCGGATCGCCGAACAGGTCACTCAATCGGCCGCGCTGCTGGAAGAGTGCGCGTCGGGGATCGACTCCAGGCCCTAGCCGCCCGCCTGCCCCCCCAGGGCCGCGCGAAGCTCGACGCGTCCCCGGCCCTCTAAGATGCTCGCTGTTTTAGATGACCTGAAGACGCGAGAGGCAAGGGAGGGCCGCGCATGATTTCTTTGCTTCACACCGCGGACTGGCAGATCGGCCGCGTGTTCTCGCAGTTCGAACCCGACGACGCCGCGGCGCTGTTCGAGGCGCGCTTCAAGGCGGTCGAACTGCTGGCCGGCATCGCCGCCGAACGCCAGGTCGACGCCGTGCTGGTCGCGGGCGACGTGTTCGACCTGCAGACCGTGTCCGACAAGACCATCCGCCGCATGTTCAACGCCATGCAGGGCTTTGCCGGCCCCTGGCTGTTGATTCCGGGCAACCACGATTCCGCGCTGAGCGAATCGGTCTGGAGCCGCGCGCAGCGGCTGGGCGCCATCGCGCCGAACGTCGTCTGCTGCCTGGAGCCCAAGCCTCGCACGGTGGCCGGCAAGTTCACGCTGCTGCCGGCGCCGCTCACGCAGCGCCATACCTACGGCGACCTCACCGACTGGTTTGCCACCGCGCAGGGCGAGGAAGGGCTGCCGCGCATCGGGCTGGCGCACGGCTGCGTGCAGGGCATCCTGTCGGAGGACATCGACTCGGCCAATCCCATCGCGGCAGGGCGCGCCGCGCAGGCCCGGCTCGACTATCTCGCGCTCGGCGACTGGCACGGCACCCGGCAGATCGACGAGCGCACCTGGTATGCGGGCACGCCCGAGACCGACCGCTTCAGGGCCAACGATTCGGGGCAGGCGCTGCTCGTGACCATCGCGGAGGCCGGCGCCGTGCCGGCGGTGGAGCCGATTCGCACCGGCCAGTTCGCCTGGCAGCAACTGGAGCCTCGGCTCGCGGTGCCTTCCGACATCGACGAACTGGTGGAGAAGCTGGAGCGCGTCGGCAGCAGCGACGTGCTGCAGCTGCGCGCGCAAGGCGCCTGCGACCTCGGCGGCCACAACAGGCTGGGCGCCGCGCTCGATGCTGCCCGTGCCCGCGCGCGTGCGCTGGTGTGGGACGGCGAGGCCCTGCGGCTGGAGCCGACGGAAGAAGACATCCAGGCGCTGCATGCCGACGGCTTCGTCGGCGAGGCCTTGCAGGAACTGCGCGCGCAGCAGGGCGATGCCGATGCGGAACTGGCGCGCGATGCACTGCTCACGCTGGCCCGCATCCTCGACGCGCAAGGTCCTGCGCGCACCGGAGCCGGCGCATGAAGCTGCAGCGTCTTCGCATCGAGAACTTCAAGCTGTTCCGCGCGCCACTGGAAATCGACGGCTTCACGGACGGGCTGAACCTTTTCGCGGCGCCCAACGAGTCGGGCAAGTCCACCGTCGCCGAGGCCATTCGCGCCGCCTTCTTCGAGCGGCATCGCTCGAGCGCGGTCGAGCACCTGCGGCCGTGGGGAGAAAGTTCGGTGACGCCCACGGTCGAGCTCGACTTCGAACTCGACGGCAAGCCGTGCCGGCTCACCAAGGCCTTCCTCGGCAAGAAGCGCTGCGAGCTCGTCATCGACGGCAAGGCCATGGACGGCGCGGTGGCGGAAGACCACCTGGCGTCGCTGCTCGGCTTTCGCTTTCCGGGCAAGGGTGCCAGCACGCCGGAGCACATGGGCATTCCGGGGCTGTTGTGGATCAGGCAGGGCACCTCGCACGACATTGCCGGCGCCGTGGGCTTCGCCAGCGACCACCTGCGCAACGCGCTCGGCGAATCGCTTGGCGAACTGGCGTCCAGCCATGGCGATGCGGTGCTGAAGGCGGTGGAAGGCGAACGCAACGAGTTGCTCACCCCCTCGGCCGGGACGCCGCGTGGCGCCTTCGCCGATGCCATCAGGCTGCGCACGGATCTCGGGGCCGAACTCGAACGGCTGTACGCCGACATCGAGGCCTATCGGTCCGGCGTGGACCGCCTGTCCGGCCTGCGCCGCGACCATCAGCGCGACGAAGCGGCGCGGCCCTGGGCGGCCTTGCGCGAGCAGCTCGTCGTTGCGCAGCAGCGGCTGGACGAAGCCAAGGGGTTGAACGACCGAAAGAACGCGCAGGACGCCGTGCTCAAGCAGGTCGCCGCCCAGGTGAATTCCTGGCGCACCCAGCTGCAGGCGATGGAGCGCGAGGAAGCCACGGTCGTCCTGCGGCAAAAGAACCTGCAGGCGGTTCAGGAGGGCCTGGCCAAGGCGTTGGGCGAACTGCAGGCGTGGGAGCCCCGCCACGCGGCAGCGGCGCAGGCCGATGCCGCCGCACGTGAAAACCTGCGCGCGGCGCGGCAGGCAGCTTCGCGCATTGCGCAGGAGAGAGCCGTCGAAAGCCTGGCCGAGCAGCTTGCAGCGCTCGTACAGAGCCATGAGAAGGCAAGGAGCGAGCAGGACAAGGTCTCGCGCCTGCAGGCCGAAGCCCAGGCGCTCGCGGTGCCCGAAGGCGAGCTCAAGCGGCTTCAGCGTTGCGCCGATGCGCTTCGCACGGCACAGGCCAGGCTCGATGCGGTCGCGACGGCCCTGGAGTTCGAACTGCAGCCCGCGGCGAGGGTGCGGGTCGCCGGCATCGAGCTTTCCGGCTCGAAGCGCCAGACCGTCATCGCGCGGACCGACATCGAGATCGAAGGCATCGGCCGCATCACGGTGCTGCCGGGCGGGGCCGACCTGGAGAGCCTCGCCATCGAGCGGGACCGTGCGCGCGACGAAATTGCCGCGCTGCTCCAAAGCCTGCGCGCCGAGAGCGTGGCGGCCGTGGAGGAGCGCGTGCGGCTGCAAGCGCTGCGCAAGGGCGAAGCCGGCGCGGCAGAGGCCGTGCTGGCTGCGCTCGCCCCCAAGGGATTGAGCGCGCTCGCTGCCGACATCGCCATGCGCGAAGCCCGGCTCGCGCAAGCGCGGCAGGTTCTGCAGAACATGCCGCCGGCTCCTGCGGCCGGCGCGGCGGTGCCGCCGAGTGCGCAGGCGGAGTCGGAAGAGAGCGCCGCGCGTGCCGCGCTGGAGGCCGCATCCGCAGCGCTCAACGACGCCAAGATCGCTGCCGGCAATGCGCGGGAGCAGGTCAGGGCGGCCGGGGATGAACTCGCGGCGGTGAAAGCCACGCTGGACGACCCGATGCGCGCCTCCCGCAAGGCGGAGGCCGGCGCAGCCCTGACGGATGCGCTGGCACAGCAATCGGCCCTGCAGGACAAGGTCGCCGAACTCGCACAGCAGTTGCAGACCGTCAACCTGCCCGTGCTCGCGCAGGACGTGGAACGGCTGGAGCGCAGCGCAAGGCAAGCCGAAGCCACGCACAGCCAGCGGGCCAACGAGATCACCCGGCTCGAGGTCGAACTGGAAACCAGGGGTGCGCTGGGCCAGGAAGAAGCAGCGTCGGAGAAGCAGCGCGAACTCGAGCATGCCGCGCGGCGCTGCACCGAACTCGAACGCCGTGCGAAGGCGCTGGACCACCTGCTGAAGCTGTTGCGCGAGAAGCGCTCGGCCCTGGCGCGGCGCCTGCGCGCGCCGCTGCAGAAGCACCTCGACCACTACCTGCAGATTCTTTTTCCCGGTGCACAGGTCGAGGTCGGCGACGACCTCTCGCCGGGCCGCATCACGCGGCAGGGCCTGCGCGGCGCCCAGAGCGGGGACTTCGCGGAACTCAGCGTGGGCGCACGGGAGCAGATGGGTGTCGTCGCCCGGCTGGCCTATGCGGACCTGCTGAAGGAAGCGAGCAAGCCGACCCTGCTCATCCTCGACGATGCCCTGGTCAACACCGACGAAGAGCGTCTGCGGCAGATGAAGCGGGTGCTGTACGACGCGGCGGCGCGGCACCAGATCCTGATCTTCAGCTGCCACCCCGACGTCTGGCGGGATCTCGGGGTCGTGGCGCGAAACATCCCGTAGCCCACAACCCGCGGCGCGGTTCGATGCGCTGCGCATAGGCGCTTTGTCATGGCCCCGACCCCGCACGGGCAGGGCGCTTGGCTCCCCCGCAAAGGGGCGCTTCGCTCATGTGCGAAGGCGGCGTGATTCCTAAAGTCATCCCCAGGCCGAACGCTTCTGCCCATACCGGGCAAACAGGCAGTTCAGGCCGGCAACGACAACCGGGGAACACACATGCAAACGCTCGCACTGCCGCCGAGACTCTTCATGAACCTGCTGCGCGAAGACGCAGGCATGTCACTCATGGAGTTCGCGCTGATCGGTGCGCTCGTGGTGGTCGTGTGCCTGCTCCTGTGGCTCGCCATCCGGCGCAGCGCCTGAACCCGCGGAGCCCACCATGCAGGAATTCAACGCCGTTCTCGAACTGCTGGGAATGCTGGTTTCCGACGTCCGCATGCTCGCGCTCTTCGCGCTGCTCGGCGTGGCCGCCGTCAGCGACTGGCGCTTCTACCGCATTCCCAACTGGCTGACCTTCGGTGGCGCGCTCTTCGCGCTCATCGCCGGAACGCTTGCGGCCCGCACGCCCACCGTGGGCGCATTGAGCGCATTCGGCGGACTGGCCGTGGGCTTCGGCGCAATGCTGACGTTCTATGTGATCGGGATCATGGGCGCCGGCGACGTCAAGCTGATGGCGATGGCAGGGGCCTTCCTTGGGCCTCAGCAGACGCTGATGGCCGTGCTCTGCACCTTCATCGTCGGCGGCGTGGTGGCCCTGGCCTTCGCGATCCATCGGCGCCGCCTCGGGCACATGCTGGCCAATGTCAAGGCTGCGGCCCAGGGCATGGCGGTCTCCAGCATCGTGGGAATTCGTCCCACCGGGCACGTTTCGGCGGAGCAGTCCGTCGGAAAGATGCCCTACGGAATCTGCATTGCAGCGGGCACGGTGATCAACGTGCTTGCGCACCAGCTGGGCTACGTCTAGTCCTTTCATTCATTCACCAATTTCTCATCCAACGCGAGGTTCACATGAAGAACATCAAGGCGCTCGGGCTGATCTTTCTGGCCTTGCTCACAGGGCTGGCCGCCGCGGTCTATGCGACCGGGTGGATGTCGCGGCAAGGCGGAATCGCTTCCAACAAGGTGGTCGTGGCCGCCGTCGACATCGAACTGGGCAGCCGCGTCAACGCGCAGATGCTCTCAACGGTCGACTGGCCCGCTGGCTCCATACCGAGCGGCTCGTTCAGCGACATCAAGGCGCTGAACGACCGCGTGGTGAAGGTCGGCGTGCTGCGCGGCGAAGCGATCATGGAAGGCAAGCTGGCGCCGGTGGGCACCCAGGGCGGGCTGTCGGCGGTGATCGCCAGCGGCAAGCGGGCCATGACGGTGCGCGTCAACGACGTGGTCGGCGTTGCCGGCTTCGCATTGCCGGGCAACTATGTCGACGTGATGGTCAACGCCCAGCAGGACAAGGCCAAGGGCGAGCAGAACAGCCAGATCAGCAAGACCGTGCTGGAGAAGGTCCTGGTGCTGGCGGTTGCGCAAGAGGCCAATCGCGACGACACCAAGCCGAAGGTGGTGAGCGCCGTGACGCTGGAGCTCTCGCTCGAGGACTCCGAAAAGCTCGACCTGGCACGCAGCGTGGGAACCCTGTCGCTCGTGCTGCGCAACCAGATGGACAAGACCACCGTCGCAACGGGCGGCATCACCAAGGGCCAGTTGTTCGGCGAGAAGGAAATCCTGCCGATCGCCACCACGGTGGCAGCGGCGCCGCCGGCCCGGCCGCGCGTGGCGCGCACCGGCCCTGCCATGGCGCCTGCGTCCCAGTGCGTGGAAGTGATCCAGAACGCCGCTCGCTCTCTCGCCTGCTTCTGATCCAAACCTCCAGGAGGAACACCAAGTGCAATATCTCTCTCCCACCCCCGCCTGGTTGCTGGCGGCACTCACGATGATGGCGGCCCCCGCCATCTCCGCGGAACTCGCGGTGCCTGCCGCGGCTGCGGCCGCCACCGCCGCCGTTGCGGCGCCCGCGGTACCCGCGGCACCCGCCACCCGTCGCTGCACCGCCATCATTCCGGACGACCAGCCGACGCAGGCCGTGCTGGGCAAGTCGGTGGTCATCCCGCTGAAGGCCCGCGTCGTCCGCATCGTGGTCAGCGGGCAGCCGCCGAGCCGGGCGCCCGCGGCGGCTGCCGTGCCGGCGGGTATGGCGCCGCCAGCACCGGCCGCGGCTGCGAATGCTGGCGACGGCATTGCCGATGTCGACGTGACGCTGCTGAGCCCGACCGACCTGTTCTTCCGCGGCCGCCAGGCGGGCTCGATGAACGTCGTGCTGCAGAGTGCGGACGGCACTTGCTACATCAAGGATGTGATCGTCACCATCGATCCGGGAGCGCTGCAGTCCAAGCTGGCAGAGCTGATGCCGGAAGAGAGCCGCATCCGCGTGCGCAGCGCGGAAAAATCCATCGTGCTCACCGGCGAGATCAGCGATGCGCTCAAGCTCGACGACGTGATGAGCCTTGCGTCGGCCTACGGCGCCGACGGCAAGAAGGTTGTGAACCTGCTGCGTGTCACGGCGCCGCAGCAGGTCATGCTCGAAGTGAAGATCGCCGAGATCAGCAAGACCCTGCTGGACAGGCTGGGCGGACGCGTCAACTTGAACCGCTCCGGCAACGGCGGCCTCAACAACTATTCGCTGATCTCCAATTTCCTGAGCGGCGGTGGCGGCCTGATCGAGGCGCTGAGGGTCGGCCGTACGTCGATCGGCATCGACGGCCAGAAGGACGACGGCCTGGTGCGCATCCTGGCGGAGCCCAACATCATGGCCATCAGCGGCCAGCAGGCGAGCTTCCTGTCGGGCGGAAAGATCTTCATTCCGGTGGCGCAGAGCTCCTCTAGCGGCAGCGGCACCAATATCACGCTGGAAGAAAAGGAGTTCGGGATCGGGGTCAAGTTCACCCCGACCGTGCTCAACGGCGGCCGGGTCAATCTCAAAATGGTCTCGGAGGTGTCGGACCTGTCGCAGACCGGTTCGCCTTTCACCACCATCGGCGGAGTGACCGCCGTGCTGCCATCGCTTACGGTGCGCCGCGCCGACACCACCGTGCAGCTCAACGACGGGCAGAGCTTTGTTATCGCGGGGCTCATCAAGAGCAACGTCACGGAGTCCATCAAGCGCTACCCCGGATTGGGCGAAGTGCCGGTGATGGGGGCGTTGTTCCGCAGCACCGAGTTCCAGAACGACCAGACCGAGTTGATGTTCGTCATCACGCCCCGCATGGTCCGGCCACTGGCCGAGTCGCCTCGCCTGCCGAACGACAACCACGTCGTTCCCAGCCGTGCGGAGGTCTATCTGAACGGCAGCCTCGAAAGCGCCACCCCGGCACCGACCGCACCGGCCACACCGGCCACCAATATCCAGTGAGGAGCAACACCATGTTCATCAAGTCGACCACTCTCGCGCTGATGCTGCTCCTGGGCACCGGATGCTCCCACGTCACTCCCAACTACGACGCGCGCTTTGGCGATGCGGTGCGTGACGCGAAAAGGAAGATGACGATCAATCCCGATGCAGGCCGGGACGGCGACCCCGTCGCGGGCATGGACGGCCGCGCGGCGCGCGAGTCGATGGTGCAGTACCAGAAGTCCTACAAGGCGCCGCCGCCGGCGGTGAACGTCATCAACATCGGTGGCGGGATTGGTAGTGGAGATAGCGGCGGTGGGGGTCGTTAGGCGGCCCTCGAACGATTCTTGAATTCGAACAGAAAGGAGTTGCCACACAAAGATAGAAGTCAATCAACCCAAGAGCCAATGCAAGATTTTCTTGTTTTCTTACTGCAATTCAAAGGTGAAAAAATGAACCAACTTTTTGTCCGTGCCGGCAACTTCATGTCCTCGTTCGCCAAGGAAGAGGACGGTGCGCAAGTTATCGAGTACGCGCTCATCATCGCAGTCGTGTCGATCGCCCTCGTCATTGCGCTGCAGGGCCTGACCACCGGAGGTTACTTCACAACCTTCATTCAACGCGTGGCCGCTTGCCTCCAAGGCAATATGGCCGTCTGCAACCCTTAAGCCAGGTAATCGCATTTACTGGAACGACGGCGGTGGCGGAGCCGGCTTGTCCGTTGCCCGCCGCCGTCCAGCCCAAAGCGAGGTGCTCATCATGTTCAAGTCATTCCTGCGGAATGAGAGCGGTGCCCAAGTGATGGAGTACGCGCTGATCATTGCCGTGATCTCGATCCTGCTGGTCGTCGAATTGCAGCCGCTGGTCACGGACACGAACCTAAGCGATCTTGTCGATCTCGTCCGCACCTGCCTTGGCGGCGTGAATTGCGGCTGAAGCGCCGGACTTTTCCGAACTGACACCATTGCACAGGAAGCCGATCATGAAAGTCCACACTTCCGGCCACCGCCAAAGCGGCGCGGTGATCATTACCGTCGCGCTGGTCCTGTTGGTCCTCCTCGGATTCATGGGCATTGCGCTGGACTTCGGCCGCCTCTTCGTCGTGAAGACGGAGTTGCAGACTGCTATGGACAGCTGTGCCCTGGCAGCAGCACAGGAACTTGACGGCGCTAGCGACGCTTTGACTCGCGCCACCAATGCGGGCATGGCGTCGGGCAATCTCAATAAGATTCACTTTCAGGGCGAAGCTGCTGGCATCGTTGCAGCCGATGTCACTTTCAGCGACACGCTGATTGGCTCCTATAGCCACACATTCGCCCCGGTGGCCAACGCCAGATATGCGAAATGCGTGCATACCAAATCGGGAATGCAGCCATGGCTGTTGCAGGTAGCGGCAGCTTCTTCGGGCAATCCCGCACTGGGAGCGACTCAAAGCGTTGCGGCGCTGGCCGTGGCCTCGCGTGCTCCCTCACAAACCAACTGCGCGATTCCGGTAGGTCTTTGCAGAAGGACTCCCACTTATCACCCGGGTGAGTGGCTGGCCGGGGCCGTTGGTAGCGATGACGCGGTAACCGGCCAATTTCGCTGGCTCGACTTTACCGCCAATGGTGGAGGCGCGAAGGAACTCAAGGACGTGTTGAAGGGAGAAGGCCAGTGCGCCCTGCCAGGAAGCAATACGGTCGCCGGCAAGCCCGGCAACAATGGCAGCGCCGCTTTTGCCTACAACACCCGCTTTGGCATTTATCAGGGAAGCGGTGGCCCCACCACTGATGGAATTCCTGATCTCACTGGTTATGCCTGGTATTTGGACACGGCACCGGCGCAACCTCCCTATCCCAATAAGTATCCCCAGTTTCTTGCAAAACGCGCAATCAATGCGCCCTACCAAGGAGATAAAAAGGCCCCAGATACCACAGGCTTGCAAACCGGGGGGAAAACTTATTCGGGTTCGCTAAGTACCGTAGGTGCGGATCGCAGAATCGTGGTGGCGCCGGTCGTTGATTGCGTGGGTTTTGATGGGCTTGGTGGAAATGGCACGCTGAAGATTGACAGCATGGCCTGCATTCTGCTACTGCATCCGATAAAAAGCGGTGGTGGTCCGGGCCAGAAAATGTGGGTGGAATATCTCGGGCAGGCAGACAGCCCCAGCAGCCCCTGCTCGACCATAGGGGTGGTCGGTGGGCTCGGCGGCCCACTCGTGCCTGCCTTGGTTCAATGAGGAGGCCTTATGAAACATGAACAAGCTGGAACAGCACTCGTGGAGTTTGCCCTGATACTGCCCTTGCTGCTGATACTCACCTTCATCACCACGGAATTCAGCCGGGCGCTCTATCAGTACAACACGCTGACCAAATCGGTACGTGATGCCGCTCGCTACTTATCCACCCAAAGCCCCGGTACAAAGATTACCGAATCAAAAAATCTTGTGGTGTACGGAAACCTCGCCAATAGTGGTGTACCTCTGGCACTCGGCCTTGCACTGGATCAGGTCAAAGACCCTGTATGGCAGTTGAATGGCGCAAACCCGGTCATCAACACGGTCACGGTAAAAATAGCGGGTTGCGCAACTTCGGCGCCACCTTGCTACAAATTTGTGCCATTGATAA
Source organism: Variovorax sp. CF313 (assembly GCF_000282635.1). Taxonomy (GTDB): domain Bacteria; phylum Pseudomonadota; class Gammaproteobacteria; order Burkholderiales; family Burkholderiaceae_C; genus Variovorax. The sequence continues at coordinate 47,932 of NZ_AKIW01000033.1, read as the reverse complement.
ATAGTGCGTTTGGGTTGACTTTCGGTACGGTCAATTACGCTGACATCACTGCCACGATGCGGGGACCGCTATGAAAAAACAATCAGGCTCAACCGCGGTGGAGTTTGCGCTGGTGCTGATGATATTTTTGACATTCCTTCTGGGCATCATCGATTTTTCGCGCATGTTGTGGACTTGGAATGCGGCGAACGAGGCTACCCGTTGGGGCGCTCGCGCTGCCGTCGTGTGCGACCGGAATGCCACCGTCGTACTTTCCAACATGCAGAAATTCCTGCCGCAATTGACGGCTGCCAATGTCACCATCGACTGGTACGACGCGGCAGGCAGCATCAGTGCGAGCTGTACTGCCGCCAATTGCAGCGGCGTGAACGTCCGCATCGTCGATCTCGACTACCAATGGATTTCGCCCATCGGATTCGGAACACATTCTCCGATCCCGATGCCGGGCTTTTCCACCTACCTGCCGCGCGAAATCATGGGGCAGGACCCGAACAGCAGCGCCGTCTGTTCCTAGTCTGCACTTAACTCCGGGCCACATCATCATGAAAATCGCCATCATCTCCCCCAATCCGAATCACCTCCAGGACATGCGCAAGGTCCTCGAGGCGCGCTCCCATCAGGTGTCGCTGTTCGAAGGCGGCAAGAGCCGCATGCAGTGGGTCGTCGAGAAGGCGGCCCCCGAACTGTTGCTTGTCGACGGCATGTGCTGCGATCTCCAGGAGCTGGCACTGGTGGAAAAGCTCACGCTGCAGCACCCGGCGATCGCGGTGGTGCTGCTGTGCGCCATGCAGACACCAGAGTTCCTGATCCACGCAATGCGCGCTGGCGTGCGCGAAGTGCTGCCGTCGCCCTCCGACGCGGTCGCGCTCGAAGCCGCCGTCGAGCGCATCGCGCTCAAGATGGCCAGCACACAGGCGCGCAGCCCCGGCCAGGTGGTGGCATTCATGCCCTGCAAGGGCGGCAGCGGATCGACCTTTCTCGCGACCAACATCGCGTACCAGCTCTCGCGCGAGCGCTCGGTGCTGCTGATCGACCTGAACCTGCAGTTCGGCGATGCGCTGTCTTATGTGAGCGACATGCGCCCGAGTTCCACGATGGCCGACGTCGCGCGCGACATCGGCCGCCTCGACGCCTCCCTGCTCGCAGCGAGTGTGGTGCGCGTGGCGCCGGGCTTCAGCATCCTGCCCGCCCCCGACGATCTTTCGCGAGCGATGGACGTCAAGGCCGAGCACATCGATGCGATCCTGCAGGTCGCACTCTCGATGTACGACTTCGTGCTGTTCGACCTCGGCCCGCGCATCGACACGCTTGCAATCCGCGTGCTGGATCGCGCGGACCGCATCTTTCCTGTACTGCAGCCGAGCCTTCCGCATATCCGCAACGTGACGCGCCTGATGCACGTGTTCAAGTCGCTGGACTACGCGCCCGGCAAGGTCGAGCTGCTCGTGAACCGCAGCGCCGGGGGCGGGGAGATCGGGCTGTCGGACATGCGCCGCTCGCTCGTCGGGGCAACGCTCACGATCGTGCCGGACGGTGGCAAGGACGTGGATGCGTCCATCAACCAGGGCGTGCCGCTGGTGGAGATGTCGCGTGGCAGCGCGCTCGCCAAGCGGCTCGCCGAAATCGCTCACACGCTCAGCCCGCGGCAGGAAGCGGCGCCCGGTTTCATCGGGCGACTCTTCCGTCGGGCCTGAGTTCCGATCCATTCTTCAACAGCAAGGCAGGTTCCCATGTCATTCAGAGAACAGCTCAATGCGGTCGAGACCGACCCCGGCCACGGGCAGGCGCCGCACGCCGCCGACCTGACCACCTCGCCCTTTGCGTCGGATGCCTACAAGCTGCTGAAGGAGCGCATGCACCTGAAGCTGCTCGACCGCTTCGACCTCGCGGCGCTCGAAACCCTGAAGCCCGACGTGCTGCGCCAGGAAATCTCGACCATGGTCGCGCGGCTGCTGCAGGAGGAGCCCGAGGCGCTCAACGACATCGAGCGCCGCACGCTGATCCGCGACATCCAGCACGAGATGCTCGGGTTCGGGCCGATCGAGCTGCTGATGGCCGATCCGTCAGTCTCGGACATCCTGGTCAATTCGCACGAGAAGGTCTACGTCGAGCGGCGAGGCCGGCTGGAGCTGACCAATGTGAGCTTCACCGACGAGAAGCACCTGCTGCGCATCATCGACAAGATCGTCTCGCTGGTGGGGCGGCGCATCGACGAGTCCAGCCCGATGGTCGATGCGCGGCTGCCCGACGGTTCGCGCGTCAATGCGGTCATTGCGCCGGTGGCGCTCGATGGGCCGATGATGTCGATCCGGCGTTTCGCGAAGATTCCGCTGCGCATGGAGAACCTCGTGAACGAGCTCAAGACGCTGACGCCGCCGATGGCGCAGATGCTCGAGGGGCTGGCCCAGGCGAAGGTGAACATGCTCATCTCCGGCGGCACGGGCGCGGGCAAGACCACGTTGCTGAACATTCTCTCGGGGTTCATTCCGCCGACCGAACGCATCATCACCATCGAGGACGCCGCGGAACTCCAGCTGCAGCAGCCGCACGTGGCGCGCATGGAAACGCGGCCGATGAACATCGAGGGCAAGGGCGAGATCACGCAGCGTGCGCTGGTGCGCAACGCGCTGCGCATGCGGCCCGACCGCATCGTCATCGGCGAAGTGCGCGGCGCAGAGGCGGTCGACATGCTGCAGGCGATGAACACCGGCCACGAAGGCTCGCTCACCACCATCCACGCCAACACGCCGCGCGATGCGCTGGCGCGGCTGGAGAACATGATCGGCATGGCGAACCTGAACCTGCCGCACCGCACCGTGCGCCAGCAGATCGCCTCGGCCATCACGGTGGTCGTCCAGGTCCTGCGGCTGGTCGACGGGCGGCGCAAGGTCACCAGCATCCAGGAGATCACCGGCATGGAAGGGGAGGTGGTCACCATGCAGGAGATCTTTACCTTCCACCAGACCGGCATGGGGCCCGACGGCCAGGTGCGCGGCCATTTCCAGGCGACCGGTGTCAGGCCGAAATTCGCGGAACGGCTGCATGCCTACGGCGTCGACCTGCCCGACACCATGTTCGAGCCGGGCAAGCACTACGAATAGGAGGCGATCATGTTCAACAACCTGGGCGGCAATGCGCTCATCACTGCCGCCGTGCTGGTCTTCGTGACCGTGCTGCTGGTGATCGAGGGCCTGTACCTGCTGTGGCGCTCCTACAAGGGGCCCGAGGCGCGCAAGATCGAGAAGCGGCTGCAGGCGTTTTCCGCGGCGATCGACCGCACGTCGCAGGCCCACCTGGCCAAGGAGCGCATGCTCAGCGAGGTGCCGTGGCTGCAGCGCATGCTGCTGACGCTGCCGCGGGCGCACCGGCTGGATCGCTTCATCCTGCAGGCGGGGCTGGAATGGACGGTCTCCAGCTTCCTGCTGACGTGCGGCGTGCTCGGCGTGTTCGCGTTCTTCGCGACGATGTGGATGGCGCGCCAGCCTGTGCTGCCGGCGCTCGCCGCCGGTATCGGTGCGGCGATGCTTCCGGTGCTCTACCTGCAGCATCAGCGCAGCCGCCGGCTGGCCCGCATGGAGAAGCAGCTTCCGGAAGCGCTGGACCTGGTGACGCGCGCCCTGCGCGCGGGGCACTCGTTCGCGAGCGGCGTGCAGATGATCGGCGATGAAATGGCCGACCCGATCGCCAGCGAGTTCCGCATGGTCGCCGACGAGGTCAACTTCGGCGTTTCGCTGCAGCAGGCGCTGACCAATCTCAGCGTACGCGTGCCGCTCACCGATCTGCGCTACTTCGTGGTGGCGGTTCTGATACAGCGTGACTCCGGCGGCAACCTGACAGAGGTGTTGAGCAACCTGAGCCGGCTCATTCGCGACCGGCTCAAGCTGCTTGCTCGGGTGCGTGTGCTGTCGGCCGAGGGGCGACTGTCGGCCTGGATCCTGGGCCTCATGCCCTTCGCGCTGGCGGCGCTCATGAACGTGTTCAACCCCGCATTCATGTCGCCGCTGTGGACGGACCCGATCGGGCAGACGGCCCTGCGGTGGATGCTGGCGCTGATGCTCGTGGGCATCGTGCTCCTGCGCAAGATCGTGAAGATTCGCGTTTGAAGGAGAAGAACCATGAGCATGCTGTTTCCCATCCTCGTCTTCCTCGCCGTGTCGCTGGCCATCGTCGGCGTGGCGGCCTGGCTGTCTCCAACGCGCACCGCGCAGCGCCTGCAGGCGGTAGCGCCATCGGCCGGCAAGTCGGCATGGACCGAAACCGCCGTCCGGCTGGTCGGCCCCTTCGCGCAGTTGTCGTCGCCCACCAGCGACGCCGACCTGTCGCCGCTGCGCTTGCGGTTCCTGAACGCCGGCATCCGCTACCCGGACGCCTATCTCGTCTACTTCGGCATGAAGACGCTGCTGCCGCTGGGCTTTGCCGCGCTCGCATTCCTGGGAATGCGGGCGGCGGGTGCGGCGGGCGGCACGGTGATGATGTTGTGGCTCGCGGTGGCGGCGCTGACCGGCTGCTACCTGCCCAACGTGGTGCTGAACCTGCTGGTCCGTGCGCGCCACCGCGAAATATTCGATAACTTTCCCGATGCCGCCGACCTGATGCTCGTGTGCGTCGAGGCCGGGCTAGGCCTGGACGCCGGACTGACCAAGGTCACGGAGGAAATCCAGGTCAAGAGCGCGGCCCTCGCGCAGGAACTGCATTGGACCAATCTCGAAATGCGCGCCGGCAGCACGCGCGAGAAGTCGCTGCGCAACCTCGCGCTGCGCACGGGCGTGGAGGAGATAGCCACCTTCGCGACCATGCTGACCCAGGCGGACCGCTTCGGCACCAGCATCGGCGAATCGCTGCGCGTGTTCTCCGAGGATCTGCGCCACAAGCGGCAGGTTCGCGCGGAAGAACTGGCGGCCAAGGTGCCGACCAAGATGCTGCTGCCGCTGGTGCTGTGCATCTTTCCCTGCATCTCGATGGTCATTCTTACGCCGGCGGTCATCCGCATGGTCCGGATGATCGGGCCGATGCTGGGCGGGCATTGAGGGCCGGGGGGCAACCCGGCGCGGCGGCTGCTCAGTGCGCGACAGCCGTCGCGTCGAGCTGATGCTTCACCGCGTGGATGTACAGCTCGAGGCGGTTCGTCACGCCGAGCTTCTGGTAGATCGAGGTGAGATGGTTGCGCAGCGTGTGCTCGGTGACGAAGAGCTTTGCGGCCAGCGCCTTGTTCGAGGCGCCGCTGCCCGCCACCACGACGCGGATGATCTCGCGCTCCTTCTGCGTCAGGCTGGCCAGCTTGGCGGCTTCGGGGTCGGCCTTCGGCGGCTTCTTCGCCGAGGTCAACTGGGAGAAGACGCGGCCCATGGTCTGCGGATCGACGCAAAGCTCGCCGTTGTAGACGCGTTCGATGGTCTCGAGGACTTGCTGTGCCGAAGCGTCCTTGCGCATGACGCCGCGGGCGCCGTGCAGCACGGCAAGGTCGAGCATGCGCTGTTCGCGCTCCGCGGTGAGCACGAAGACGCGCGACACCTCGTTCGACAGGAGGCTGGGCAGGATGTCGATGGCGCAATGGCCGTCCAGGTCCAGGTCGAGCACAACGATATCGGGCGCGAGGCTTGCCGCCGTCGCCACGGCGTCTTCGCAGCTGCTGGCGGTGCCGACCACCTTCATGCGCGGTTGTTCCCCGTCGATCAGCCTGGACAGGCCCCACAGCATCGTCTTGTGGTCGTCAACGAGCAGAACGCCGATGGAATGGGCAGCAGGTTGCATGACGGGCTCCTGGTCTTGTCTTTTTTCAGATGGGAATTTCCACCACCACCGCGGTGCCGCCGCTGATGCACTGGCGGACCTGCGCCCGCCCGCCGAGGGCGGCGGCGCGTTCGGTGATGGAACGGGGGCGGAATTTCGTGAAACCCTCTTCGCAGGCTTCGTTCTCGATGCGCAGGTGCAGCCGCCCGTTCTTGCAGCCGAGGCGGATGCTGCCGTGGTGCGCGTGGGTGTGCTTGCAAATGTTGTTCAGCCCTTCGCCGACCATTTGCAGGACTTCCGCAGTCATACGGTCGTCCAGCAGGACCTGGCCGTCCACGGCGACGGCGATCTCTATGCCGTAGAGCCCCTTGATGCGCTCGGCCTGGCGATGCAGGTGGGGCAGCACGAGCCCGCAGGGGCTGTTCGCACCGTGCTTGACCGCGCCGGCATAGCGGCGCAGGTCCGCGATCACGCCGTCGGCCACGCTTGCGAGCTTGTCGAGATCCTCGCGCAGCGGGTTGTCGGTGGTGGCCTTCTTGAGCAGTGCGCACAGGCCCATCCGCAGGCCGATGTAGGGCTGCACGGCCGTGTCGTGCAGGTCCAGCGCGATCTTCAAGCGCTCCGCGGAGGCGGCTTCGGAGGCCATCCGGTCGAGCACTTCGATGGTCTCGATGACCGGGAAGATCTGCTCCATGAGGTGTGCCAGGAACAGGGCGTCGGACTTGTTGAACAGCCCGTCGCCGGATGACACGAAGACCCGGCCCTCGCCCAGCCGCATCGGCAGCGGAGCGCTGATGAAGCTGCGGGCCTCCAGCATGGCGGCCACGGCGGCGCAGCGCTGCGCGCCTTCCTCGTCCTCGACGCGCCAGCCGCTCGCGCCGGCTTCGAGGGCATGGCTTTGTGGCCACAGGCGGTTCAGGGGCCAGGGCATGCGGCTGCTGACCACGGTGAGGTCCGGTGCCAGCGCCATGAGCGGCGACTCGGCGATGCGCCCGATCGTCTCGACGCTGACGTGTTCGCAGGCGTCGTCCTTGCGCAGCGTGCGCAGGATCCAGTCGCCGGTGGAGGTGTCGCGCGTCAGGAGGATGCAGTGGCTCGCCCGGAAGAAGGCCAGCGTCTTTTCCATCGTGCGGGCGATGGTGCGGCCTGCGCCGAACCGGGGGTTGGACAGCTGGCTGACATCGCCCAGCAGTGCCAGGCGCCGCTGCAGGGCCAGCTTGGAGCCGCCCCAGTGCACGATCATGTGTCCCAGGGCCAGCAGGAACGTCGCGCGCATCAGCAGCTGCGGCGTGTCGTCGCCAGTGCTGGTGGCGAGGCCGCAGGCGGCAAAAGAGGCGACCGATGCAATAGTTACACGGGCGCCTTCCTCGAAGCCCCAGCGGAACGAGGAGGTCAGGATCGCGAAAAAGTAGAACAGGAAGAAAAGGCTCTGGACGCCGTCGGTCACGAATACGATCAGCGTGAACCACAGCACGTCGGACCAGTGGATGGCCTTGCCCTGGAAATACGGGCGGCCGATGCGGGTGCACCCGTACACCAGCAGGCTATGCAGGATGTAACCGGAAAAGGCCAACCAGACCGCCCCCGAAACCTGCTGCCGGTGGTCACCCGCGTCGACGGCAACGGCGAGCAGCGCCGCAAAAGACAGCACGAGGCGCATGCGGGCCACCATGAGAGCATCCGCAGCAATGCTCGCGTCGACGTCGGGGGCAGTGGTGCGTGTGAGCATGGAAAAAGCGGGAAAGCGATGTGTGTGAAGGTTTCACATTACTACTTTCGTAGTCGAAGACAATGCAAATTGATACCTTTCGTCACATTGTGACGTTTGTTACGTATAGTTTCAATTGCGGGTCTGAAGGGGTTTTCAGACCGCTGCCGGGGGAGCGGCTTCGCCGATCAGCAAAAAAACTCGCTGATTGCAGGTACCTTTCCCGTGCGAAACAGCGAAGCCGCTGTCGAGCGCGCGGATTCAGGTCCGCCGCGCGACCAGCGCTGTCTGCCCCAGGGGAGTCACCCGCAGGATGACTGCCTGCCTGAACTTCTGCTGGGTTTGCCTGGCGCGGCAGGGCGGGGGAAGCGTGGCTTCCACCATGCCGGCAGCATTCAGTACGGCCACCGAGTTGATTTCTGCCGGATCGTCGGTGCGCAGGGGGAAGACCGAGTTTCCGATCTTGCGCAGGTAGTCGAGCGGCATGAGGGGCCACTTCGGACCGTCGGCCGCTGCAGCGCGGCTGGAGCGAAGGCCAGCGATCTCCGCGTGCCCTTCGTCCGTGATGGTGAACACCACGGCACTCTCGTACTTTTGGTAGCCAAGGTCATCCAGATGGAATTCGGCTTCGACAAGTCCGGTCGCAAGCAGAACCGCGGCGTGCCTGATGTCCGGCTCGGCTGTAAGCGTCACCGGAAATCTCTCGTGAAGAAGCCGAAGGAGGAGGGTGAGCGGCATACATGCTCCTGTTCGCACTGGATGTGCGCATCGAGACATGGGGAGGGGATGCGAGCGGGTTTCCCCGTCGAAGCACCTGGACTGCGCCGCCTCCCGCAAACCCCTTCAGGACGCGTGACGAAACCACGGATGGAAAGCCGTGGCTGGATGTATGCCGTTCGTCACGACGGAGATAGGGCATTGGCGCCTTAAATGTGATTTTTTCACTTTAGGCGTTTTGTTGTACAGCAACCGACCGGCCTTGTCGATAGGCGGGAAGGCCGGGGCGTGAATCGAGAGGGCGTCCATCGTCGCGGGCGCTCGATGGGTCAAGGCGTGAACGTCACCCGCTGTGCGATCAGCACGCCGTTGACCACGCGGTCTCCCACCACGGTAACGCGCCGTCCATTGGCCAGGTCCGCGGCGGTGCCGTTCTCGAAGACGACGCCGGGCGCTCCGGCGTTCACGGGCTTGCCTTGCACCCTGAAATCGGCGGACGACAAATAGGTGCCAATGGCACCGATCAGCGTGAACGAGGCCGGGCCGCCGGTGCCCGGAATGTTGCGGATGCGCAGTTTCTTCACCACAAGCACGCCGCCGGACATGAAGCCGTCGACCTCGACCTTCACGCCATTGCCGAGCGAGCCCACGGGTCCGCCCGTGATCTGCGCGTTGGTCGCATCGACCGGCGTGCCCAGAACCTTGAACGAGCCGCGCGAAGCGAAGTCGGTGATGACGCCCGCCAGCTGGACAGCGATGCCGTTGCTCACCGGAACGGCATACCAGCCCTCCACCTTCGTGGCCACGAACAGGTTCGCGAACGGCGCGGCGGTGCCCCGTACGCGCACGATGGTCCCGTTGGCGAGCGACGATGCGTCCAGGCCCGTGAACGCAGCCGCGCCGAAATCGATCGTCAGCTGCCCGAGCATGAAGGTCTTGCGCGCGCTATCGATGTTCTCCACGGTGCCCGTGACCAGAGGGGCGCTCAGGGTTGGAGCGACCTGAATCCGGGTGGCGCGCAGGGTGCCCGGCGCACCGGGCAGGCCCCACACCTGCACGATGCTGCCCGAGACGACGTCGGCCAGCCCGCTCGCGTCGGCCCAGACGGTGGCCGAGTCGATGCTCACGGTGGTGCCCATCACGACGAAGCTGCCGGCGGGGATGTCGATGGCCGAGACCGCACCGCGCAGTTCCGCGGCCGACACGACCTGGGTCGCGACGCCGCTGGTGAAGTCCGCGTCGACCTTGCCGGCAACGCGTGCGCTGATGCCGATCTGCAGTTCGGTGGCATCCTCGATGGTGATGGCGGCGCTGTCAGTGTTGTAGCGCATCCCGTTGAGGATGATGCTGCCCAGGCCGTCCGCCGCGCCGATGCCGGCGGCGTCGGCAGTCACGCCGGTGCCGCCCGAACCCACGCCGGAGCCGTCGGTGCTGCCGTTGCTGGCGGTGCTCGTGTCGCCGCCGGTGCCGCTGCCGGTTCCGGATGCGTCGCCGGTGGCACCTGTGCCGGTTCCGGTGCTCGCTCCGGCCGCGGCGTCTGCGCCTGCGCCCGCGGTCGCCGTGCCGGCCGCACTGCTGCCAACGCCCGCCACCGAGCCGCCGCTGGCACCGTCTCCACCCCCGCCGCAGGACAGCAGCAGGGCCACGAGGGCGACGTACAAAAGACCGAGCATGAGCCGGCGGGGTTTCTTGATGTTGTTCATCGCGGGGGCTCGCTTTCAGGGGGACGGGGCGGCGCTGGCGCGCTCTCGTCTTCGTAATAGGTGTAGATGCCGACGCGGATGCGCGCCTTGGCACCGGCGGGGGCGCTGTCGACCGCCCGCGTCATTTCCTGCGCCAGTTCGTGGTGCAGGGTCGCCCAGCGCTCCCGCGCGAGGCGCTGGATCTGCTCGCATTCCTGCAGCGTCAGCCCGCGCGCGTACACCGCGCGCTCGAGCATCCTGGGCTCCTCGCCCAGTGTGTTTGAGACGGCCGCCAGCAGATGGTCGCGGCCGTTGTCACCGAGGAAGGCGAGCATGGACTGGAGGTTCTGCACGGGCACGAAGCCGTCGGTCGTGAGTTCGACCACGCCTTCGTCCTCGGTCACCATGTTCAGGCGCACCAGTTCGTCGAGGATGGTGCGGTGGTGCACGTTGCCGCGGCTGCTCATGCGCGCCACGGTCTCGAAGGAGGGGGCGGCATTGCCGGTGGTGATGGGCAGGCGCCGGAAGGAGTCGTCCTGGGTCAGCATCTGCAGCCACAACGTGAAAGTCTTGGCCGCTGCCGACAGCTCGGTGTGGGGCAGGGGATCGACGGTGGCCCGGACCTTGGCGGTCACCGCCTTGCGGTTCAGGCCGGTGGTCACCGAAAGCTGGCTCAGGTTGGGCTTGGGCACGCCCTGGCTGCGCCAGGTTCGCTGTGCTTCCTCGATCAGCAGGTCGCGCAGCAGTTCCTCGAGGTGCGGATGCTTGACCCCCATGGCGAGGGCCAGCCGGACCACCGGACGAAGAATGCGAGCGCAGGCGGCAAGGGCCCAGTCCAGCCGGTGTTCCATGGAGGCGAGCGATTATTCCTGAAGGTGCGGTTCGAAAAGGGACGGCAGCGCTGGCTGCCGACCACGGGTAAGCGCTATTGTCCTGCGCAACAGCACCCGTGTGAAATCTTTGGACCGCTTTTAGCCGTTTCCGGCGCAAGTGCCGTCGGCCAAACGTTTGACACTGGTCCGGCCCGTGGCGCTGATGTTGACGAGGCGGGCCTGGCTGGCGCTGGGTGAGGCCCGGCAGATCGTGATGCTTGCAGGGCTTGCGCCGACGCCGGTGGCCTGGAAGGTAAGGGCACTCGTTCCCCCGGAGTCGCGCAGCTGGTAGCCGCCGGCAGCGGCGGGCTGCTGCAGCAGCACCTTCGTGCCGCTCAGCACGATCCATCCGGTTTCCCATTGGCCCGAAGTGCTGCAGCTGGCGCCGTCGGCCGAAACGCACAGGGTGACGGCGGCATTGCGCTTGATGGCCTCGCTGCGCGCAAGCTGGCCGCTGGCGACCAGGGCCGTGGCGTAGGAATTCAGCCGTGTCGAAAGGCGCACGCTGTCGAACGAAGGCACGGCGATGGCGATCAGCACCACCATCACTGCCAGCGTGACCATCAGCTCGACCAGCGTGAAGCCGCGCGGCCGGAGGGGGCGGCAACCCGTGCCGGGGCGGTTGCTCCTGCTCTTGGGAATCACGGGCCCGCCTATTTCTGGATGAACCAGTAGACCCGGCCCTTGGGCTGCTTGAACGCCGACTTCGGGGTGGCGCCCTTGGGGCTCAGGAAGGAGTCGGGCCTGGCGCCGATCACCACGTCGCGGATGCTGCCGTCGTCCAGCTGGACCCGGCCCACCACGGGCGAGGGGGCCAGGCCGCCGCCCACCACGTTCTGGAACCGGCCGGTGCTGCCGTCGGGTGGCGCGGCATTGGCATACGACACGTTGTAGACATTCGCCGTGCCGAGGTCGGCTTTGCAGGACTGTGTGTTCGGCGTTGTGGGAATGTGGGTGTTGAAGGTTGTGATGCCGTAGGCCGTCACCGACGCGGTCACCACCTGCTCGCCGGGTGCGAGGGCCAGGTACCAGCCCTTCTTGCTCGCAAGGTCGGTGGCTGTGGGCGTTGCCGTGCTGGTGATGGCCTGCAGGGAGGCATGGCACAGCACGGGGGTGCTACTGCATTTTGTCGATTCGGAACTCAGCCAGGCGGTGTCGGAGGGCTTGTCCACCAGCATGTAGAAGCGGTTGGCCACGGTGAGCGCGGCGCTGTAATAGCGCAGCGGCTTCTCGCGGTCGCCGGAGCCCAGCAGCACCACGTAGACACCGTTGTCCTCGACGACGTCGGGGCCGAACATGAATTTGCGGTTGGGCGTGCAGGTGGTGACAGTGTCGCAGCCGAGCGAGGCGATCTTCGTCATGCTCCAGCTGCCGGGCGTCGCGTCACCGATGGCGATGCGGTAGACGTTGCCGCCCAGGTCGGCTGCATAGGCGATGCGCGCCAATCCGAGGCTGTCGTTGACGATGGTGACTTCACCCGCCACCGCGCGGTCGGTGACGAAGCTGTTGAGCTGCGCGCCGGTGCCGGCGTCGAGCACGTAGATCCGGTTGCCCTTGGCGCCTGCGCCGCAGGCCTGGGCGGTCGTGGCGGCGTCGACATCCTCGCACTTGTCGTAGCCGCCACCGAAGACCAGAAGCGGGCTGTTGCCGCCGCCGTAGCCGGTCGACTTGACGATCTTGGGCGCCGACCATGTCTGGCCGATGCCGGTCATGCCGGCGTCGCAGCCGGTGTCGTCGTCCTGGTTCGGGCAGCCCTTGCGCCACTTGAGGCTGGGCGCTGCGGGATTGGACACGTCGAAGGCATAGATCAGCCGGCCGCCGCGGCGCATGCTCGCGAACAGCCAGGCGGTGGAGCTCTGCCGGTAGGCAGCTACCGCACCGTCCATGCCGTAGGGCTTGGGTGCCACGGAGCCGGTGGTGGCCAGCAGGCCGGGGAAGTTGATGCGCGTGCTGTTGTCGTACAGCCGCTTGAGGCTGCCGTAGAACTCTGGCGGCACGAAGGACCACAGTTCGTCGCCCGCCGCCGCCGAGCCGATGGCCGTGCTGCGATTGCCGTTGACGGCGCGCAGCACGCCGTCGTTGCCGCCGTAGAAAACCACCACCTGAGGCACAGCATCGGTGCCGTAGTTGATGGCCACAGGGCGCGAATGCACCACGTCGCCGTGCACCGAGGGGCGCATGCTGGTTGAGGTAAGGGGGTTGCCACTGGCGTCGGTGCGTTCGTCGCCCTTGTTGTCTGCGCCGCGGACCCAGTTGATCAGGTTGGTGCGGTCGGTGGCGCTCGCAACGCCCAGGGCCGCCTGGGTGATGCTGCCGTTGCCATCGGCGAAGCTGGTGAGCGCGGTGCATGAGCCGGGTGCGCAGGTCTTCATGTTGCGGTTGGCCACCGCGAGGCGGCGCAGCATGTAGCCTTGCGCGCCTTTCTCGACCACGTTGCCGTCCGGGCTGTCAGCCGCCTCCTTGCCGAGGCAGTCGCCGGAGGGGCGGAAGCTCCAGTAGGCGTCGGTGTTGCTCGGCAAGGGCGTCCAGTAGCTGCGCGCGCAGGGCGCGACGAAGCCGGTCTGGTTGTTCACCGCGTTGGCGCCGGCGGCGTCCTGCAGGACGAGCTGGCTGCTGCTGTCCAGGCCCAGCTTGTATTGCTTGAGGTTGCCGTTCCAGCGCGGCAGCGCGTCCTGGTCAGGGCGGAACATGCCGACGAACACCTGGTTCAGGTAGGTGCCCTGCGTGTTCACGCTCACCGGCAGGCTCACCGAAGAAAACACGCTGTTGACCGACTGGATCTTGCTGAAGATGTCGTCGAGCGCCGCACCCAGCGAAGCCCCCAGGTCGGGATCGGACGAAATGTCGTAGTACTCCCCCTTGCTCTGGGTGGCCATGCTCTTGAGCAGCGCGCTCCAGCCGGGGCCCTGGCCGCCGGTGGCCTTGGCGGCTTCGACTGTGTAGACCTTGACGCCCATGCTGCTTTGCAGGAATCGCGCCCATTCGTCGGCGGTGTTGTCCTGCGAGCCGCTGGGGCTCAGCACGATGGGGGTGGTGCTGCCGCCCGCGGCGAGCAGGGCGCTCGTGGAGGCCTGGCTGTCGCTGGTGTTGTCTTGCGCGGCGCCGTTGCTGATGTAGATGACGTACGTGCCGATGCAGTTTTCGGTGCTGGGGCCCACGTAGGTGGTGCTGTTCACCGCGTTCAACGCGTTGCGCGGCAGCGCGTAGATGGCCTTCGATGCGGGTGTGCCGTAGACGCTGCCGCTGTAGTCGGCCTTCAGCTTGTTGTTGCCGGCGATTGGGGTGCTGCTGGCAAGGTAGCGGTAGACCTCGGCCATGGTCTTGCCGGCCTTGCCTCCGTTGGACTTGTCGGCGAGCTTGTCCAGGCTGCGGATGAGTGCGCCGTACGTGACCTTGGTGCCGTCGTCCAGCGTGCGCACCGCAGCGCGCACGTAGCCGCCGTCGGAGTTGGAGTTGCCGCCGCCGGTCTCGGTGAACATCATCAAGCCGACCTTGAATTTGTTGGACGGCAAGCTCTCGAAGGCGTTGGCGAGTGCAGTGATCTCGGCCGTGAACGGCTGATTCCAGTTGGCCGTGTTGTCCAGCACGAACAACACATTGGGCGCCTGGGTGGCGGCCTGGTTGTAGCCCACGAAAAGGTCGATGTCCTCGGCTCGCGCCTGGCTCAAAGGCAAGGCCAGCAGGGCGGCGGCGCACAGCGGCGCGAAGAATTTCTTTGTCATCATGGTGTCGGCCCAGTCGTATTGCACAGCGCGTCGAACTGCGCCTTGTTGAGCAGCGCTCGCACTCCTTGGCGCACGGCGGTGATGGGGGTGCCGGCGGCGTCGGTCACGGTGGTGCTGATGTCCCAGACCGAGTTGTATTGATCTGGCAGGGTGGAGAGCCCCGAGCCGCTGCTGGAGGCCCCGCCGGTGATGCCGCTCGGCCCGGTCACCGTGCCGCCGCCGCTGTCGACGGCCTTGGTTGCGCGCACGCACACCGGAGGGGCGATCGAGACCGTGTAGTCGTAGGTGCCGTCGTTGTTGATATCGACCAGGCTCACGGTGCCCTGGGGCGGTGTCAGCGAAGGCGTGCCGTCGGAGCCTGGCGCCAGCAGGCTGCTGGCAACTTCCTCGATGGCACGGTTGGCTGCAGCAACGGCTTCGTTGCGGGTCTGCAGGTTGCCAACCGACTTGAGGTCGGAACTGCTGAGGTTGAACGCCGCGGTGACCGTGAGGGTGATCAGCAGCAGCATGATCATTCCTATGAGCAGCGCCGCACCTTGCTGGCGGCGCGTGGCAGGTGCACGGGTCATGGCGTCTCCCTTCGACCGGTCACGTTGGTCAGCCGCACGGTGGTGGAGAACGCGTGGCGCTTGTAGTGGTCGTTGAACGGGCCCAGGGTGGTGGAGCCCAGGTTGTAGGTGCGCGTGTCGGTGTGGCCCGGCGAAACCTCGGTGCTGCGCGCGAGCACATAGAGCTTGACCGCCACCACGTTCACCAGTTGGTCGGCAGTGCAGGGCGCGGCGACGCTGCAGTGCACGAAACTGCCATCGGGGCTGCCGTCGCCGCGGTTGGAAGGGGTCATCCGGTCGGTGGCGTCGGCCCAGTTGATCGCTGCGGCGTAGTTCACGGCGGCGCTGGTCTTGCCGATCGTGTCCAGGCCGAACTCCACCCTGAACCCCTCGACACCCTCCATCAGAGGGACCGGCGGCTGCTGCGCCAGGACGCCGGCCGCCAAGTCGAAACGCGAGCGCGCCAGCGTCGGTACGCCGTCGCCCACTGTCTCGGCATAGTCGCGCACGTAGTAGATGTCGGCAACGAACTTGCGCTTGGGCGAAGGCGTCGTGCAGTCCTTCATGAACATGTTGCCGAAGCCGCTGGTGGACAGGTCGAACGACGAGGGCTTCTGCGTGCCGCACAGCGAGGACTGGAAGTACAGGTTGCCGGCGATGTCCGCCTCGCAGTTGGGCGTGCCGGGCAGGCAGGTCTCGGCGTGCCGCACCACCAGGACGTCGGTGTTGGCCTTCTTGTTCTTCAGCAGGTCGGTGCAGGTGGCGGGCACGGTTTCGTAGCTCTGCACCGGCAGATCGAGCAACTCGCGCTTGTAGTCGTCGGTCCAGTTGACCAGGGAGTAGGGCAGGCAGGGGTCGGGCGGCGTGCCGGTGGGCACGTGCTCCGGCACGCCATTGACCGTGAGATCGTCGAACTGGGGCATGTAGTTTTCCCAGAACCCGGCGTGAGAGAGCTCGTTCTCCAGGACAAAGATGCTGAGCCGCCCGCTTTCGATCTGGCGATTCACGCGTTCCATTTCGCGCTGGGTGCCGCTAACGTTGAGGAACAGCGCGAGCAGGGCTGCCATCACGATGAGCATGATGGTGATCGACACCATCAGTTCGATCAGCGTCAGCCCGCGCTGCCGATGGCGCGACGCGGTAGCCGTCATGAAAGGGCTCCGATGCGTACGAGCGTGGTGACCGTCCTGCGGCACAGGTCGTTCACGCAGCGTGTGCCGGTGGCGTCGTACAGATCCTTGCCGCAGCCCACGCCGGCGGATGGGGCGGAGATCGGCACCAGGCCCTGCCATGCGACGGTGACGAGGTACTCGTTGTTGCCCATGTCCTGCACGCAGCCGCGCCCGCCGATTACCGTGCCGAGCTTGCTGCTCCCCGAGGTTTCGGCCGCGCCCTGCAGCGCGTTGCACCATTCGGCGGTGTCTACCTGCTGGCGTGTGCCGGTGGCTGCGGGGCACGTGCTGCCGCTGCCCAGCGGGGTGCTGGTGACGTAGCTCGAGGCCATCCGGCGATTGATCGCGATGCGGTTGGCCATGTCGTTCAGCATGACCAGCGCCTGCGAGCGCTGGTACGACTCCATCTCCGACGCCTGCAGCCGAGCCTGCAGTCCCACGAGGCCGAACAGCCCGAAGGCCACCACGACGACGGCGACGATCACTTCCAGCAAGCTGACGCCACGCTGGTTGCGCGCCGGGCGGGTGAGGCGGGGGCCTTTCACCATTTCTCTGGCGGCGTTTTCACGCCTTCGCTGTTGAGAGTGAGCGCGCCGTCGCCCGACTGGCTGCCTAGCGGTGTAGGTGTCAGCGTCAGCGTGTAGCCGGGGACACCGGTCGTCGACAGAGTGATGTTGTAGCTGTAGTTGCTGCTGACCTCGGCCGGCAGCACGTATCCGCTGGCCGCCAGCGCGGCGTTGTCGGCATAGCTGCGGTTCGCCAGGAGGAACTGCTGCTGCCGATTGGCGATGTCCATCATCTGCGCCTGCGCCGCTGATCGCTTGGAGCGGATGACGTACTGCTGGTAGCTGGGCAACGCGATGGCCGCCAGGATGGCCACGATCGCCACCGTGATCATCAATTCGATCAGGGTGAAACCGCCGGTTTTGCGCGCGTGCGAAGGCTCGTTCATCGTGATGCGTTTAGAAATGTTTCACATTGTTATAAATGTGAATTTATCACATCAAACGTGTGTGTGAACCTTTTTCCCGGCGCGATTCGCGGCACGGGCGCAACAGGTGCGCCAAAGGGTGTCAGAGGACGTTGCAACTTGCTTCTCCTTGCCACGGACTGATAGTGGCCCTGAGAGGTGGCAAAGTCCAGTTCGACGGCGATGGGCACGCCGTAGGACCCGGACTACCTGCGTGAGCGCAGGCCAACCGTCGCCCGGAGCGAGGACTACGCGCACAACCTGGTACCCAGCGTGAGCCTGCCCAGCTCGGCGTGCGCGAGTGCCGCGCGCGCTACCCGCTCATGGCTGCAGGCCGCCGCGAGGGGGAGGGAAGGGGGCTGTCAGTCGGCCACGGCGCCCGATTTCTTCACCAGTGCGGCCCAGCGCGGAATCTCCCTGGCCATGTGATCACGCAGTTCTTCCGGCGTACTTCCCACGATCTCCATCGCCAACTGGTCCGAGAGCCGGGCCTGCACATCGGGCTGCTTGAGCGCCTTGACGATTTCGGCATTCAGGCGCTGGACGATCGGCTTGGGCGTGCCCTTGGGTGCGTACACGGCCTGCCACGACGACATCTCGAAGCCGGGAATGCCCGATTCGATCATGGTCGGCAGCTCGGGCGTCAGGGCGATGCGCTTGCCCGTGGTCACGGCCAGCAGCTTGAGCTTGCCGCTCTTCACCAGCGGCAGTGCGGCCGTCACCTGGTCGAACATGAAGGGCACCAGCCCCGCGGCCACGTCGGTCATGGCCGGCGGCGTGCCCTTGTACGGCACGTGGGTGAGCTTCACGCCGATGAGGTCGCCGAACATCTCGCCGGCCAGGTGGGTGGAGGTGCCGGCGCCGGAAGAGGCAAAGGTGCGCTTGCTCTCGTCTTTCTTCAGCAGTGCCACCAGTTCGGCCACCGAGTTCACGCCGAGCTGGCTGTTGACGATCAGCACGTTGGGCAGGCGCGCGACCAGCGAGACGGGCTCGAAGTCCTTCATTGGGTCGTAGGGCAGGTTCTTGTACAGGCTCGCGTTGATGGCGTGCGTGCTGATGGTGCCGCCAAGCAGCGTGTAGCCGTCGGGCTTGGCCTTGGCGACATAGGCCGCGCCGATGCCGCCGGCCTGGCCGGGCTTGTTGTCGACCACCACCGACTGCTTGAGGCTGTCGCCCAGCTTCTGGGCCAGCGTGCGCGCCACGATATCGGTGGATCCGCCGGCGGTGAAGGGCACGACGTAGACGATCGGCTTGGCGGCCGGCCAATCGGAGGCCTGGGCCCAGGTGGCCACGGGGGCGAGCGCAGCCAGGAACAGCGCCGCGGCGCCACGGATGAATTTCATGGATTTGTCTCCTCGGGAATTGGGGAAAGAGAAAGGGCTTCAGCGGCCGCGGGCGCTGCGCCAGGACGCGAAGTCGGTGCGGCTTTGTTCCTCGGTGGGCGGATACAGGCCGAGGATGGAGCGGCCTTCGAGCACCTTTTCCTGCACGAAGTCCTCGAAGGCGGTCATCTCGGTCGCTTCGGCGGCGATCTCGTCGGCCATGTGGGCCGGAATGACGATCACGCCCTCCGCGTCGCCCACGATCACGTCGCCGGGGAACACCGGCGCGTCGCCGCAGCCGATGGGCACGTTGATGTCGATGGCCTGGTGCAGCGTGAGGTTGGTCGGCGCGCTCGGGCGGCGGTGGTAGGCCGGGAAGCCCAGCTTGGCAATGTCGGGGCTGTCGCGGAAGCCCCCGTCCGTGACCACGCCGGCCACGCCACGCTTCATCAGCCGCGTGACCAGAATGCCGCCGGCCGATGCGGCACGCGCATCTTTTCGGCTGTCGATCACCAGCACGGCGCCTTCGGGGCATTGCTCCACCGCCTTGCGCTGCGGATGGTCGCGGTCGAGAAAAACGCTGATCTGGTTCAGGTCTTCGCGCGCCGGCATGTAGCGCAGCGTGAAGGCTTCGCCCACCATGTTCGGCAAGCCGGCGTCGAGCGGTCGCACCTCCTGGATGAACTGGTTGCGCAGGCCGCGCTTGAACAGGGCGGTGCACAGGGTGGCGGTGCTCACCTTCATGAGCAGGTCGCGGGTGGCGGGATTCACGTGTTGTCTCCGTTCTCGAAATTAAAAAAGGGGGAGGGCAGTCGGATCAGAAGATGTCGGGCTCGGGCACCGGCTTGCCGAAGCCGGTTTCGAGGAAGTCGAAGTCGCAGCCTTCGTTGGCCTGCTTGATGTGGCGGCCGAACATCCAGCCGTAGCCGCGCTCGTAGCGCGGCGGCGGCGGCGTCCATGCGGCCTTGCGGCGAGCCAGTTCCGCGTCGTCGACGTCGAGGTGGATGCGCCGTGCGGGCACATCCACGGTGATGCGGTCGCCGGTCTTCACCAGTGCCAGCGGGCCGCCGATGGCCGCCTCGGGCGAGCAGTGCAGCAGGCAGCCGCCGTAGCTGGTGCCGCTCATGCGTGCGTCGGACAGGCGCAGCATGTCTGTCACGCCCTGCCTGAGCAGCTTGGTGGGAATCGGCAGCATGCCCCACTCGGGCATGCCGGCGCCACGCGGGCCGGCATTGCGCAGCACCAGGATGTCGTCGGCCGTCACGTCGAGTTCGGGGTCGTCGACCGCCTTCTTGAGCGACGGATAGTCGTCGAACACCAGTGCGCGGCCGGTGTGCCGCAGCAGGTGCGGCGCGCAGGCGCTGGGCTTGATCACGACGCCGTCGGGCGCGAGGTTGCCGCGCAGCACGGCCAGCGCGCCTTCGGCGTAGATGGGGTTGGCGAGCGGCCGGATGACGTCGTCGTTGTAGACCTCGGCGCCCGCGATGTTCTCGCCGAGGGTGCGGCCGTTGACCGTCAGCGCTTCGGTCTTCAGGTGGCCGCGGATGCGCTCCAGCATCGCCGGCAGGCCGCCGGCGTAGAAGAAGTCTTCCATCAGGTAGGCGTCGCCGCTGGGGCGGATGTTGGCGATGACGGGCACGCGGCGGCTGAAGTCGTCGAAGGCGTCCAGGCTCACTGCATGGCCGGCGCGGCGCGACATCGCGATCAGGTGGACGATGGCGTTGGTGCTGCAGCCCATGGCCATCGCGCAGGCGATGCCGTTCTCGAAGCTGGCGCGCGTGAGCATCTTCGCGGGCGTCCAGTCTTCCCACACCATGTCGACGATGCGGCGGCCGCAGTCGGCGCTCATGCGGATGTGGTTGGCGTCGGCCGCGGGAATGCTGGAGGCGCCCGGCAGGGTCAGTCCGACGGCCTCGGCGATGCCCATCATGGTGGCCGCGGTGCCCATGGTCATGCAGGTGCCGTGGCTGCGCGCGATGCCTGCTTCCATCTCCGCCCAGGCCTGGTCGCTCAGCCGGCCGGCGCGGCGCTCGTCCCAGTACTTGAAGGCGTCGGAGCCCGAGCCCAGCACCTTGCCCTTCCAGTTGCCGCGCAGCATGGGGCCGGCGGGCAGGTAGATGAAGGGAATGCCCATGCTGATCGCGCCCATCGTGAGGCCGGGCGTGGTCTTGTCGCAGCCGCCCATCAGCACCGCGCCGTCCACCGGGTGGCTGCGCAGCAGCTCTTCCGTTTCCATGGCCAGGAAGTTGCGATAGAGCATGGTGGTGGGCTTGACCATGCTTTCCGACAGCGAGATAGCCGGCAGCTCGAGCGGGAAGCCACCGGCCTGCAGGATGCCGCGCTTGACGTCCTCCACCCGCTGCTTGAAGTGCGAGTGGCACTGGTTGGCATCGCTCCAGGTGTTGACGATGGCGATGAGCGGCTTGCCCATCCAGTCGGCGTGGCTGTAGCCCATCTGCAGCACGCGCGAGCGGTGGCCGAAGGAACGGAAGTCGTCGGGTGCGAACCAGCGTGCGCTGCGCAGGGATTCGTAGTGGCGTTTCATGGGGGTTGTCTCTGTGGGCGCAAGGCGCGGCTGGGCAAGGTCGGCGGGATTAAAACACTAATATATTAGTACGTCAATGCCACAATCCGGCCCGATGAGTGCACTTCCCAAATTTCGACTCGACCGCACCCGCCTCGCCGCGCCGCAGGTGACGGAGAAGCTGCGCGACGCCATCCTCTCGCTGGACCTGGTGCCGGGTACCGTGCTGGCGCGGCAGGAACTGGCCGACCGCTTCGGCGTGAGCCAGACCCCGGTGCGCGAAGCGCTGCTGCGGCTCAACGAGGAAGGGCTGGTGGACGTGTTCCCGCAGCACGCCACGCTGGTCAGCCGCATCGACATCGCGGCGGCCCGGGAGGCGCATTTCCTGCGCCGCTCGATCGAGCTGGAGCTGGTGCACCAGCTCGCGCTGGAGCCGCCGGCGGGGCTGGTCGAGCAGATGAAGGCCGTCATCGCGCAGCAGGCGGCGTTGTCGACGGCACAGCGCTATGGCGATTTCGTCGGCGCCGACCGCGCCTTCCATCACCTGATGTACGAGGCCGGCGGCGTCGCCAGCCTGTGGGAACTGGTAGGGCGTGTCTCGGGCCACGTCGACAGGCTGCGCCGCCTGCACCTGCCCACCGCCGGCAAGACCGAGGCGATCCTGCGCGACCACCGCGCCATCGTGCGCGGCATCGAGGCAAGGGACCCGGCGGCGGCGCAAGCGGCATTGCGCCGGCACCTGTCGGGCACGCTCAGCGCGGTGGACGAGATCTGCCGGCAATATCCGGACTACGTGGCCACGTCCTGATCCGCGCTCAAGGCCGCCAAGGTGGTGGACCGGCTGCCGGGCACGATCCTCGTGGACGCGGACGAAGCCGAAGTCGCTTCCGTGGTTCGGAAGAACAAGAACTGGACCTTCTCGCCGCAGCGCAGCGCGAGCATCGCTCCTGCGCATCGGCGGATTCGGCGGGCCGCCTAGCGGCAACATCGATCGAGAAAAAGCCCGGCATGCCGAGCTTTTTTTGGCTCCTCGGCTCCTCGCCGATCGGCACTGGGCCTGCTACCGCAACACCAGCACCGGCAGCAGCGAGCGCGTCAGGACCTGCTGGGTTTCACTTCCCAGCAAGAGGCGCTTGATGCCCTTGCGCCCGTGCGACGCCATCACGATGAGATCGCTCCTGTTCTTCTTCGCGGCCGCGATGATCGATTCGGCGACCAGGTCGGAGCTGGCCTGGGCCGTCCTGATGCGCACGCCCTGTGCCAGCGCCCGGTCGCGAACGGCGTCGAGCGTCGCCTGCGCCTTGTCCGCCCACTGCTTCTCGATGCGGCCGATGTCTTCGGCCGAGAACGACATCGACCCCTCGAAGAAGCTCTTCGGATAGCGGGGAACGACGGTCAGCGCGACCAGGTCCGCGTCGTTCTGGGCCGCCAGCGCGATCGCGCTCTTGACGGCCTTCCTGGAAAGAGCGGACCCGTCGGTGGCGACGAGGATGCGTTTGAACATGGGAATCTCCGGGAGGCGTGCTGCCGAGGTTAGGCACACCCGGGCCGGCGGGCTTGACGCAGATCAAACGGCTTGCGAGGCACCGCCCTTAGCCTCGCCCGATGAATGCCGCGCTCGCCCCCCAGTACGCCCCGATCCCATCGCTTCCTTCCCCTGTCGACGAGGCATGGCAGGTGCTGGACGACCCCGGCGAATGGCCCGGCTTCGGCCGCCCACTGGACGCGGCCGACGGCTGCTGGGAATCACAGGTGGTGGTCGAGGGCATGCACTGCGCGGCCTGCGCCTTCACCGTCGAGGCCGCGCTGCGCCAGGTGCCCGGCGTGAGCGACGTGCAGGTCAACGCGGCGAGCCGGCGCGCGCGCATCGTGTGGTCGCCGGCCGTGACCCGGCCGTCCCGCTGGTTCGAGGCCTGCGCGAAGGCAGGCTACGCGCTGCTGCCGGGCGGCGACCGGTCCGCGAGTGCCCTGCGCGAGCGCGAATCGCGGCTGGCCCTGTGGCGCTGGCTGGTCTCGGGCCTGTGCATGATGCAGGTGATGATGTACGCCTACCCGGCCTACATCGCGCGCCCCGGCGACATGAGCGCCGATGCGGCGCAACTCCTGCGCTGGGCCTCCTGGGTGCTGACGCTGCCGGTGGTGCTCTTCTCCTGCGGACCCTTCTTCCGAAGCGCATGGCGCGACCTGCGCATCGGCCGCATCGGCATGGACCTGCCCGTGGCCTTCGGCGTGCTGATCACCTTCGCCGTCAGCAGCGCGGCAACCTTCGATCGCGCGGGGCCGCTGGGGCACGAGGTCTATTTCGATTCGCTGACGATGTTCGTCTTCTTCCTGCTCACCGGCCGCTGGCTCGAGGCGCGGCTGCGCAACCGAACGGCGGGCGCGCTCGAAGCGCTGATGCACCGGCTGCCCGACAGCGTGGAGCGCCTGGAGGCCAATGGTGGATGGGTGCGCGTGACGGTGCGGCGCCTTGCCGTGGGAGACGTGGTGCGCGTACGACCGGGCGAGGCCTTTCCGGCCGACGGCGTGGTGATCGAGGGCGACACCTGCGCCGACGAGGCCCTGCTCACAGGCGAGTCTCGTCCCGTGCCTCGTCCGTGCGGCAGCCGCGTGCTGGCGGGCAGCCACAACCTCGGGGTCCTGGTGCAGGTGCGCATCGAGTCGGTGGGCGAGGGCACGCGCTTCGCGCAGATCGTGCGGCTGATGGACGGAGCCGCCCTGGGCAAGCCGCGGCTCGCGCAACTGGCCGACCGCGTGGCGCGGCCCTTCCTCTGGGCTGTGCTGGCCGCTGCGGCGGCCGCCGCGCTGATGTGGTGGCACATCGACCCGGGACGGGCGCTGATGGTGGCCGTGGCCGTGCTGATCGTTACCTGTCCCTGCGCGCTGTCGCTGGCCACGCCGGCCGCCATGCTGGCGAGCGCGGGCGCGCTGGCGCGCGGCGGCGTGCTGGCCTCGAACCTGCAGGCGCTCGAAGCACTGGCTTCCGTCGACACGGTGGTGTTCGACAAGACCGGCACGCTCACCGGCGGCACGCCGCGGCTGGAGCGCGTGTACTGCCGGCGCGGGCTGATGCCCGGCGATGCGCTGGAGATCGGCGCGGCGCTCGGGGCGCAGTCGCTGCATCCGGCCGCGCGCGCGCTCGCCAGCGCATGGCAAGCGCAATTCCGCGCGCTGCCCGACTGGAAGGTGCTGCACCTCGCGGAGACGGCAGGGCAGGGCATCGAAGCCCACGTTGTCCGCAGCAGCGGAAGCGACCGCACTGCGCACCCGCTGCGCCTCGGCGCCGCGGCCTTCTGCGACGTGCCCGCATTGCAGGTCGATGCTCTGCAGATCCACATGAGCGACGACCAGGGCTGGCTCGCGAGCTTCGTCCTGGCGGAGGAACTGCGCGCCGATGCCGCCGAAGCCGTGGCTGCGCTCAAGGAACAGGGCATCGCGGTGCGCCTGCTGTCGGGCGACCGCGACGCGGCGGTGCGCGCCGTTGCGGCGCATGCCGGCATTGCCGCGGCGCAGGGCGACTGCACGCCCGAAGACAAGCTCGAAGTGCTTTGGCAGTTGCAAGCCGCGGGCCGCGAGGTGGCCATGGTCGGCGACGGGCTCAACGATGGCCCGAGCCTGGCGCGCGCCAACGCCTCGTTCGCCTTTGGCGATGCGGTTCCGCTGTCGCGCTCGCGTGCCGACTTCGTGGTGCCTGGCGGCGCGCTGTCGGCTGTGCCAAGGGCCATCGCGCAGGCTCGCCGCACGCTGCGCGTAGTGCGGCAGAACCTGTTCTGGGCCGCGGCCTACAACGCGCTGTGCGTACCGCTGGCGGTGGCGGGCTGGCTGCCCGCGTGGCTCGCCGGCCTGGGTATGGCCGCGAGCTCGCTGGTGGTGGTGCTGAACGCGGCGCGGCTGGCCGCACCGGGTGCCGACGTGAAGAGGGCGGTGGGCTGATGGACATTCTCTTCCTCCTCGTGCCGCTGTCCGTGGTGCTGGTGCTCGCCATCCTCGGCGGGCTTTGGTGGGCCGTCGAGCGCGGCCAGTTCGAGGACATCGAGGTCGAAGGCGACCGCATCCTGCGAAACGATTGATCTGCATCAACCCGACCGGGCGGACCCGCAGGGACACTGCCCGCAAATCATTCGAGGGCATCACGATGCAAACAACGAACCCACCCGCGGCCAGCTACGACGACACCGTCGTGCGGCAGTTCGCGCTCATGTCGGTGGTCTGGGGAGTGGTCGGCATGCTGGTCGGCGTGGTCATCGCGTCGCAGCTGGCCTGGCCCGAGCTCAACCTCGGCATTCCCTGGCTGAGCTACGGCCGGCTTCGCCCGCTGCACACCAATGCGGTGATCTTCGCGTTCGGCGGCTGCGCCCTGATGGCCACCAGTTTTCACGTGGTGCAGCGCACCTGCCAGGTCCGGCTGTTCGCGCCGGCGCTCGCGTCCTTCGTGTTCTGGGGCTGGCAACTGGTCATCGTGGCGGCCGCCATCAGCCTGCCCATGGGCTACACCAGCGGCAAGGAATACGCCGAACTCGAATGGCCCATCGACCTGCTGATCGCCGTGGTCTGGGTGGCCTACGCCATCGTGTTCTTCGGCACCATCGGCATGCGCAAGGTGCGCCACATCTACGTGGCCAACTGGTTCTTCGGAGCCTTCATCATCGCGGTGGCGCTGCTGCACATCGTCAACAGCGCCGAGGTGCCCGCCGGCTGGATGAAGAGCTACTCGGCCTACGCGGGCGTGCAGGACGCGATGGTGCAGTGGTGGTACGGCCACAACGCGGTGGGCTTCTTCCTCACGGCCGGCTTCCTGGGAATGATGTACTACTACATCCCCAAGCAGGCGGGCCGGCCGGTGTACTCGTACCGGCTCTCGATCGTGCACTTCTGGGCGCTGATCTTCACCTACATGTGGGCCGGTCCGCACCACCTGCACTACACCGCGCTGCCCGACTGGACGCAGTCGCTGGGCATGGTGTTCTCGCTGATCCTGTTGGCGCCGAGCTGGGGCGGCATGATCAACGGCCTGATGACGCTCTCGGGTGCCTGGCACAAGCTGCGCACCGACCCGATCCTGCGTTTCCTGATCGTCTCGCTGTCGTTCTACGGCATGTCGACCTTCGAGGGGCCGATGATGTCCATCAAGACCGTCAACGCCCTGAGCCACTACACCGACTGGACCATCGGCCACGTGCACTCCGGGGCGCTGGGCTGGGTGGGCTTCATCACCATGGGCTCGCTGTACTACCTGATCCCGCGCATGTACGGCCGCACCACCATGTACAGCGTGAAGGCCATCGAGGCGCACTTCTGGATCGCCACCGTCGGCATCGTGCTGTACATCGCCGCCATGTGGATCGCCGGCGTGATGCAGGGCCTGATGTGGCGCGCCATCAATCCCGACGGCACGCTCACCTACACCTTCGTGGAGAGCGTGAAGGCGACCTTCCCGTTCTACGTGGTGCGGGCGCTGGGCGGGCTGCTGTACCTCTCGGGGATGCTGGTGATGGCCTGGAACGTCTGGATGACTGTCATCTCGGGCCGCTCGGTGCGCGCCGAGATCCCGCCCGCCGCCATGGCCCACGCCTGAGGACGCACGATGAATCCGAACACACCGAACACACCGAAGACCACCGGCTTCACGCACGAGAAGGTCGAAACCAACAACCTGCTGATGATTGTGCTGATCCTCTTCGTCGTGGCCGTGGGCGGCCTGGTGGAGATCGTGCCGCTCTTCTTCCAGAAGTCGACCACCGAGGCGGTGCAGGGCGTGATGCCGCTCACGCCGCTGCAGCTGGCCGGGCGCGACGTCTACCTGCGCGAGGGCTGCTACAACTGCCACTCGCAGATGATCCGGCCCTTCCGCTCGGAGACGCTGCGCTACGGCCACTATTCGGTGGCCGGCGAATTCGTCTACGACCATCCGTTCCAGTGGGGCAGCAAGCGCACCGGCCCCGACCTGCAGCGCGTGGGCGGAAAGTACAGCGACGAGTGGCACCGCATCCACCTGAACAATCCGCGCGACCTGGTGCCCGAGTCGAACATGCCGGCCTATTCATGGCTGGAGAAGAGTGCAATCGACGCCGATGCACTGCCCAGCCACATGCGCGCGCTGCGCAGCGTGGGCGTGCCCTACACCGACGAGGAGATCGCCAAGGCCTCAGACGAGGTGAAGGGCAAGACCGAGATGGAGGCCACCGTGGCCTACCTGCAATCGCTGGGCCTGGCGCTCAAGTAGCGAGGACTGAACACATGATCGACATCACCACCCTGCGCGTCGGCGCCACCGTCGCCTGCTTCATCGTCTTCATCGGCATCGTCGCGTGGGCCTGCGCACGGCGCAACGCGAAGGGCTTCGAGGAAGCCGCACGCCTGCCTTTCGAGCAGGACTGAACGGAGAACCGAGATGAGCGACTTCATCAGTCATTTCTGGTCCGACTACGTCGCGGTGCTCTCGCTGCTGAGCATCGCCGGCTGCGTGCTGCTGTTGTGGCTCACGGCACGCAAGCGCGTAGCGGCCGACGCGGACAACACCACGGGCCACGTGTGGGACGAGGATCTGCGCGAGGCCAACAACCCGCTGCCGCTGTGGTGGGTGGGCCTCTTCGTGCTGACCATCGCGTTCGGCCTGGCGTACCTGGCGATCTTTCCGGGACTCGGCAGCTTCAAGGGGCAGTCCGACTGGACCTCGCGCGCCGAGTACGACACCGAGGTCGCCAGGGCCACGCGCGAACTGGCGCCGGTGTACGACAGGTATGCGACCCTGCCGGCGGAAGAGGTTGCGCGAGACCCGCAGGCCAGGGCCATCGGCGAGCGGCTGTTCATGAACAACTGCGCGCAGTGCCATGGCTCCGACGCGCGCGGCAGCAAGGGCTTTCCGAACCTCACGGACAAGGACTGGCTGCACGGCGGTGCGCCCGACAAGATTGTCGAGACCATCACCAAGGGCCGGGTCGGCACGATGCCGCCCATGGCGGCGGCGGTGGGCACGCCGGACGACGTGAAGAACGTCGCCAACTACGTGCTGAGCCTGTCGGGCGAGCCGCACGACTCGCTGCGGGCTGGGCTGGGCAAGCCGAAGTTCACCGCCTGTGCGGCCTGCCACGGCATCGGCGGCGTGGGCAACGAGGCCCTGGGCGCGCCCCGCCTGAACGACAAGATCTGGCTGCATGGCTACGGCGAGGCGGCCATCGTGCAGATGATCAACGAGGGAAAGCACAACGTGATGCCCGCGCAGGAAGGGCGCCTGACCGAGGCGCAGATCAAGCTGCTCGCCTCGTACGTGTGGGCTTTCTCGAACCCGCCGGCGGCCACGCCCTGACTGGCACCGCAGCCGCTGCCTCATGTCCCGCAAGATCATTCCCATCGTCGCCGTGGCCAACGAAGCCGGCGAGTCCGGAGGGCCCGGCGAAGGCGTCGGTCTCTACGAGGCCTCGAAGAAAATCTACCCCCGCAGCGTGCACGGCATGTTCGCGCGCTGGCGCTGGGCCGTGGTCTTCCTCACGCAGCTTGTCTTCTACGGCCTGCCATGGGTGCAGTGGGGCGAGCGCCAGATGGTGCTCTTCGACCTGGCCGCGCGGCGCTTCTACGTCTTCGGGCTGGTGCTGTACCCGCAGGACCTGATCTACCTCTCGGGCCTGCTGGTCATCAGCGCGCTCTCGCTCTTCCTGTTCACCGCCGTGGCGGGGCGGCTGTGGTGCGGCTATGCCTGTCCGCAAACCGTCTACACCGAGATATTCATGTGGGTGGAACACCGGATAGAGGGAAACCGCACCGCACGCATGCGGCTGGACGCCGAGCCGATGTCGCTCGAGAAGCTGGTGAAGAAATGGTTCAAGCACATCGTGTGGATCGGCATCGCGATGTGGACCGGCTTCACCTTCGTGGGCTACTTCACGCCCATTCGCGAACTTGGCATGGCCTTCCTGCAGACGCAGATGGGTTCGTGGGAGGTGTTCTGGGTGTTTTTCTACGGCTTCGCGACCTATGGCAACGCCGGCTTCATGCGCGAGCAGGTGTGCAAGTACATGTGCCCCTATGCGCGCTTCCAGAGCGCCATGTTCGACCGCGACACGCTCATCGTCACCTATGACCCGCTGCGCGGCGAGCCGCGCGCGCCTCGCCGCAAGGGGCCCGACCCGCGCACGCTGGCGCTGGGCGACTGCATCGACTGCGGCCTGTGCGTGCAGGTCTGCCCGACCGGCATCGACATCCGCCAGGGGCTGCAGTACGAGTGCATCGGCTGCGGCCTGTGCGTGGATGCCTGCGATACGGTGATGCAAAAGATGGCGTATCCGCCGCGCCTCATCCGCTACGACACGCAGAACGGCATGGAGGGCCGCTGGACGCGCCCGCAGCTGCTGCGCCGCGTGCTGCGGGCGCGCGTGCTGGCCTACACGGCCATCCTCGCGGTGCTGGTGTCCGGCCTTCTGGCCAGCCTGGTCGCACGCACGCCGTTCAAGGTCGACGTGGTGCGCGACCGCGCTTCGCTGGCGCGCATCGTCGAGGGAGGTCGGCTGGAGAACGTCTATCGGCTGCAGATCATGAATGCCACCGAGCAACAGCGCCGCTATGCGATTTCCGCGCGCGGTCTCGATGGAGTGGCCGTGGCGTCCGAGCCGGCGGTGACGGTGGACGCCGCCCAGTCGCGCTGGGTTGCAGTGCGCCTGCAGTTGCCCTACGGCGTGACGCCCTCGGGCTCGCACACCGTGTACTTCGACGTACGAGAAGAAGGTGGCGGCGCGCAGGTCTCCGAAAAAGCGGTCTTCCTGGTGCCGCGCTGAAAGGTATCGACATGATTGCAACAACGAACGAACCGGTCGCCGCCGCGTGGTGGCGGTACCCGCTGGTGTGGATGGTGATCGGCGGACCGGCGCTGGTGGTGGTCGCGAGCGTTGCGACCTTCTGGGTCGCGTGGCACCGGCCCGACGCCCTTGTGTCCGAGGACTACTACCGCGAGGGCATCGAGATCAACCGGACACTGGCCGGCAAGGACTCGATGCCCGCGCTCGCCGCGCGCAACCATGCGGCCACGCCGGCAAGCGACCTGCCGTCGCCAGTGAGAAAGAGGGCGCCATGAACGCACAGCGCCAGGTCATGGCTGTGCTGTGGCCGTCCTTCCTCGTTGCCTGCGGCATGGAGGTCCTGGTCTTCGCGATGGTCGATCCGCTCAGCGTGTATTGCGGTGCCGATGTGCTGCACATGTCGCGCCAGGGCATCTATACGGCCTCGTTCTTCGTGTTCTGGCTGATGGCGGCGGCGTCGAGTGCATGCACCGCATTGCTGGCTCCGCCCACCGGTGGCGCCCCCCTCCGGCATGACCTGTGACTTGGCGTTCAAGATGATTTCCACCACCGTCGACCCCATCATGCCCTCGTTGCCGGCCGAGCTGCTGCGTCAGTTCGACGTGCCCGGACCGCGCTATACCTCCTATCCCACGGCCGACCGCTTCGTCGAGGCCTTCGGCGCCGAAGACCACGCGCGCGCCGTGCGCCGGCGGCGCGCGGATGGCGCGCAGGCTGCACCGCTGTCGATGTACGTGCACATCCCGTTTTGCGAATCGCTGTGCTACTACTGCGCCTGCAACAAGGTCATCACGCGGCATCACGAGAAGGCGCGGCATTACCTGGACTACCTCGCGTGCGAGGCTGCGCTGCAGGCCGCGCAGCTCGGGCCGGGCACGGTCGTGAGCCAGCTACACCTCGGCGGTGGCTCGCCCACCTTCCTCGACGACGCAGAACTGACCGGGCTCATGGCCATGCTGCGCGGCGTCTTCGACTTCGCGCCCGACGGCGAGCAGTCCATCGAAATCGATCCGCGCACGGTCGACACCGGCCGCCTGGCGCACCTGGCGTCGCTCGGATTCAACCGCCTGAGCTTCGGTGTGCAGGATTTCGACCCCGACGTGCAGCGTGCGGTGCACCGCGTCCAGCCTGCCGAGCAAGTGTTCGCGCTGATGGCCGACGCGCGGGCGTTGGGTTTCGAGTCGGTCAACGTGGACCTGATCTACGGGCTGCCGCGTCAGAACGACGCATCGTTCGAGCGCACGCTGGCGCAGCTGTGCATGTTGCGGCCGGACCGCATCGCGCTATATGCCTACGCGCACCTGCCGGAGCGCTTCAAGCCGCAACGACGCATCCTGGCCGAAGACCTGCCCGACGCTCCCATCCGGGTGCGGATGCTGGCGCGCGCCATCGAGGTGCTGAGGGATGCGGGCTATGTGTACATCGGCATGGACCACTTCGCGTTGCCAGGCGACCCGCTGGCCGTGGCCAAGCGCAACGGCCGGCTGCACCGAGATTTCCAGGGCTACAGCACCCAGCCGGATGGCGATCTGGTCGCACTGGGCGTATCCGCCATCGGCCGCATGGGCGCCACCTACAGCCAGAACGCCAAGACGCTGGAGAACTACTACGACCTGCTTGATCAACACCGCCTGCCGGTGGTGCGAGGGCTGGCATTGTCGCGCGACGACTTGCTTCGGCGCGACGTGATCATGGCGCTGATGTGCCGCGGCCATGTCGACTTCGACGCCATGGGCGAGGCACACACGGTCGATTTCCGCCATTGCTTCGCGGCCGAATTCGCCGCGCTCGGGCCGCTGGTCGCACAGGGGCTGGTGCGCCTGACCGACCACGACATCAAGGTGACGCCGCGGGGCTGGTTCCTCGTGCGCGCCGTCGCCATGGTGTTCGACAAGTACTGCGGCGCCCATCGCGAGCGCTTTTCGCGCGTGGTCTGACCATGCAGACCGCACTCGCCGGCGCTGCGCTGCTGATGGGCCTGGCCGGAGGCCCGCACTGCGTGGCCATGTGCGGTGCGGCGTCTGCGGCTGTGATCCGCATCGTGCCGGCCAGGGCCGGCGGCGGCGCATTGGCATCGTCGGCACCTGCCGCGTTTCATTTGGGGCGCATTGCCGGCTATGCCGCTGCGGGCGCGGTCGCCGCGGCGAGCGTCGACAGCCTGGCCCTGGCGGGCACCCATATCGCGGCATTGAAACCGCTGTGGGTGTTGTTGCATGTGTTCGTGTTCGCCTGGGGAGCGACGTTGGCGGCCACGGGACGACAGCCACTGTGGGCGCGACGCACGGGCCGCCTGCTCGAGGCGCGGCTGCGGCCACTGGCCGCCAGCACCCCGCTGGGCGTGCTGGCGACGGGCGCACTGTGGTTCGCCATGCCGTGCGGGCTGTTGTATTCGGCGCTGATGCTGGCCAGCCTTGGCAGCGACCCGTTGCAGGGCGCCGGCGCGATGGCGTCGTTCGCGGCCGGTAGTGGCTTGTCGTTGCTGCTGGCGCCCTGGCTGTGGCGGCGGTTGCGCTGGAATGGCCGTGGCACCTGGGGTGCGCGCCTGGCCGGAGTGCTGCTTTCGGCGGTGGCGCTGCAGGCGCTGTGGTCGGACATCACACGGCAGGTAGCGGCCTGGTGCGGCTGAGCAAGGTCGAGGCGAGCCTGCTGCGCGCTCAGCCCATCAGCGTGCGCAGACTGGCCAGCGCGACCTTCGCATCGGCGATGCCGTGGTAGATGGGCGGCACCTCCTTCTTCACGTCCATGAGCCCGTAGACGCCATGCATGGCGCCACGTACCGAATACTCGACCGTGAAGACCACATCCTCCGGGATCTCCACGTACTGGCCGAGCAGGGCGAAGTTGCTGGCGCCGGGAGGACGGACGGGCGGTCGGTCCGACAGGGACCGGCATTCGAATTCGCTGGTGATGTACGGCATCATCACGGGCACCACGGTGGTGGTTTGCCGCACCTCTTCGAGGATGTCCTCGAAGCCCAGGTGATGCATGAGCTCGGTCAGTATGTCCTGTCCGGTCGCCTGTGCCATCGTCCGGTCGATGAAGTTGCCCTGGGTTTCCTGCAGCAGGCCGTAGCCCCAGAGCGTATACACCCCGTCTGGCTGTTCGTCGAAGTGCGGCGAATGCGGAACCACGATCGACATCAGCCAGCTGGAGTCCTTGAAGGTCATGAGGCCGCCGGTGCCGGGCTCGTTGCCCGAGAAGGCCTGGATGCGCTGCAGCAGAAGCGGGCTGCTCATGGTCAGCGTGAACGATGCCCACTTGCTCTCGTCGACGTGGCCGCAAAAAGTTTCGGGCCGGCCGAGGCCGGGTGCCTTGCGGGCCATGTTCTTCCAGAGCGTCCAGGCGCCATCGCGCTGGTCGCGCACGAGTTCGGGCGCTTGGTGGTCGTTGCCGTTGCGCGAATCGGCTGTCATGGAGCCGAGCGTGAGAAGGGCGCAGTCGTCCGGCCCCAGGTGGTAGGACAGCGGGCGGCCGTCGCGAAGGGCGTGCAGCGTCTGAAGCCGCAGGCCGCTGCTGGCGTCGGCGAAGTCCACATCGACCACGCGCGTGCCGAACTCGAAAAGCACACCGTGCGCCAGCAGCCACTTCACCATGGGTCGCACGATGGTGTCGTACTGGTTGAGCGTGGTGCGGCGAACGCCACCCAGGGTGTGGATGCGCGGCAGCTCCTGAAGGAAGCGCAGCATGTAGCGCCTGAGCTCGACCGCGCTGTGCCAGTTCTGGAATGCGAAGGTGGTGCGCCACATGGCCCAGAAGTTGGTGTCGAGAAAGTGCGGCGAGAAGTATTCCTCGATGGGCTTTGCACCCAGCGCGCGTTCCGGCGTGGCCAGCAGGCGCATCAGCTCCAGCCGGTCCTGCAGGTCGAAGCCGAGGTCGCTGGCATCGATGATGCGGTGGTGTCGGTCGATCAGCCGCGCACGCGCATGCGAAAGCAGTTGCTGGTTGAAGGCGCGGACCTCCTCGTGCACCGTGCGCGAAGGCGTGTCCAGCGAGGGGATGCTGTCCAGCAGGTTCCACAGGCAGGTGTAAGTCTCGTCGGTGAACATGCGGCCGCCGCGCGTCACGTAGCCTTGGCTCGCGTTGCCCGCGCCGTCGAGTGCGCCGCCGGGCAACGGCGATTCCTCGAGGATGCGGATGCGTGAACCATGCATGCCTGCGTCGCGTATCAGCAGCACGGCCGCACTCAGCGCGCCGATACCGCTGCCGACGATGTAGGCCTGGTTGAAAGGGGGCATGGAATATTCCTCGGGAAAGCGATGAAGCACCGTGGGGGCGGCACAAGGCTAAAGCCACTGGCGGGGCCGCGGCTTGATGCAGCGCAGCAGCCCCCGGCCGGTGGCCGCGATCACCGCGCGATCACCGCTGCAGGCCGGACGGTAAGTCCGTTCAGCAGTGTCGTCAGGCCCTCAGTGCGGCGTGCGGCGCGTTCCGCGGCTGCCCGCTGGGCCTCGTCGGCCACCCTGCCAACCAGGGTCACCACGCCATTGGTCACGCGCACGTCGACATCGCAGGCGTTGACGGCCGGATCCCAGTTGAGCTGGGCGAAGACATCGTGTCTGAGCTGAATGTCCGGGTTCATGGCAATCCTTTCTGGAAAACGGAGGGAGGCGAGAGTTTCCGGCGGTGCATAGGTCGGAAGGCGCAACGGCACATCGGGTGCGTTCATGTCTTGTGTCCTTCTTGGGGATGACGCGATCTTGCCGATCGAGAAGAAGAACACCTTGCGCCAGCGCAAGCTTCGATGCAATGCGCGCGTTCCTGATCCGCGCATCGCGAACAAGGACTGCTGAACATGCTGGGTAACCGCTCCGGGATTGATCCTGCGCAAGGCCACTTGCAGCCGCTCGCTCGAGAATGACCGCAGGCAATCCCATTCGCCCATCACGAGGTCGTCCCATGAACATTACATTGAACGGAACCCTGCAATTTCTGGGGTTCTGCGTCGCCACGCTTCTGGCCACAAGCGTTCTCGTGCTCGCGGGTTTGAACGAGCGCAGTCCCGCGCAGGACGGCTCGACACCCACTTCACACACCACGAAAGACTCACGATGAAATCCTCCAGCCGCCGAACTTTCATGCTCACGCTGGCCGCAACGGGGGCAGCCGTCTCTGCCACCGGCGCGTTCGCAGAAGCCCGACTCGACGAAAAAGACCCACAGGCCGCGGCCCTGGGATATGTTGCCGATTCAGCGAAGGCCGACGCGAAGAGGTTTCCGAAGCACGACAACGCCCAGCTGTGCAACGGCTGCGCACTCTGGCAGTCCAAGCCGACAGATGCCACTGGCAATTGCGCGTTGTTTCCGGGGAAGCCTGTGAGCGCAAAGGGCTGGTGCAGCGCCTGGGCAAAAAAGGCCTAGCGCCTCTTGTCGCCAAGGGATCGGAGAGTTCCTTCAGACGCGTTGAGCTGCGGCGGCCAAAATCGCATGACGCATTGCTGCGTCTCGCTGCCAAGCAGCAGCCGCTTGATGCCCTTGCGGCCGTGCGAGGCTAGGCATGCGTGCCGGCCCGGTCTTGCGCTCGATCAAGCATCGGCGCTGTCGCGTGGAAGTTAGTTCGCGGGCGATTGATTCAGCGCAAGGCTGTGCGATTCGGGCAGGCCTAAGGTCGTCCCATCCAAAGCCCGTCAGTCCAAGGAGCCCTCATGCAGACCCCGAAATCCATCCTGCTTCACCTCGACGGCTCGGCCCGTACCGTGGAGCGCATCAAGCTGGCGCGCCAGCTCGCGGAGACTTTCGATGCCGAAGTGACCGCCCGGCCGTGCACCCTTTCCGCACTCATGCGCTACCCGTACGCCATCGAGGCCGCGGCGGAGGCGGTCGCGATCATGCAGGAGATCGACAAGGACGCGCGCGACAGGATGCACGCCACCTTCATCGAGCACAGCGCAGGTTCGCAGCGCCTGCACTGGGCCGAGCCGGAGAGCGATGGACCCTGGGGCTTCGCGCGGCGCGCGCTCTATGCCGACCTGATGATCCTCGGTCAGGGCGACCGGAACGACCCGATGGACGGCGAACTGCCCGGCGATTTCCTGCCCAGCGTGCTGGTGCAGAGCGGCCGGCCGGCACTGGTGCTGCCGTATGCGGGGCCGGTCGGCTCCATCGGCCGCAACGTACTGGTGGCGTGGAAGGAAACCCCCGAGTCCGCGCGCGCCGTGACCGCCGCGCTGCCATGGCTGCGAAAGGCGGCCCGGGTGCATGTCGTGGCCTACGGCGAGGACGCCGAGGCTTCGCTGCAGCGCCTGCAGGACTACCTGCGGACGCAAGGCGTCCAGAACATCACGCTGCATCCCGGCGGCGACAACGACGACGACGTCGGCAACAAGCTGCTGTCCTTTGCCGCGGATCTGAGTTCGGACATGCTGGTAATGGGCTGCTATGGCCACAGCCGGGCGCGCGAATGGGTGATGGGCGGCGCCACGCTGTCCATGCTCCAGTGGATGACCTTGCCCGTGCTCATGTCGCACTGAGGCACACCATGCGCATCGACTTTCTCGGCGGCACGGGCACCGTCACCGGCTCGAAGTACCTGCTGACGCACGAAGGCCGGCGGCTGCTCGTCGATTGCGGCCTCTTCCAGGGGCTGAAGCAGCTGCGCCTTCGCAACTGGGAAGCGCTGCCGGTCGACGCAGCAGCGATCGATGCCGTGCTGCTGACGCACGCGCACATGGACCACAGCGGCTTCGTGCCGCGGCTGGTGCAGCTCGGCTTCAAGGGCCGGGTGTATTGCACCTCGGCCACCCGTGAGCTTTGCGAACTGCTGCTGCCCGACTCGGGCCGCCTGCAGGAGGAAGACGCCGACTTCGCCAACCGTCACGGCCATTCGAAGCACAAGCCCGCCTTGCCGCTTTACACCGAGCAGGACGCGCGCGCGGCCCTCAAGCGCTTCGAGGTCGTCCCGTTCGGCCAGGAGTGCTCCCCTTGGCCCGGCTGGACCTGGCAACTGCACAGGGCGGGCCACATCCTGGGCGCCGGCAGCCTGCGCGTCGGCTGGGAAGGCTCGAGCATCCTGTTCTCGGGAGACCTGGGACGCAGCCAGGACCTGCTGATGCGCCCGCCCGAAGTCGCCGAACCGGCAGACTACGTGGTGGTGGAGTCGACCTATGGCAATCGCAGGCATCCGGCGTCGGACACGCTGGCCGAACTGGCGGGCGTGATCAACCGCACGGCCGCGCGCGGAGGCATCGTGGTGATTCCGGCCTTTGCCGTCGGACGCGCGCAGACGCTGCTGCATTGCATCCAGCTGCTCAAGCAGGCGCGGCGCATTCCCGACATGCCGGTATACCTCAACAGCCCGATGGCGGCGGATGCCACGCGCATCTATGGCAAGCACCTGGACGAACACCGCTTGAGCGCCGAACAATGCGCCGCCATGCAGGGGAAAACCACTATCGTCAACACGATCGAGGAATCCCGGCGGTTGAACACCCTGGGCTTTCCTTCGATCATCGTGTCGGCCAGCGGCATGGCCACCGGCGGGCGCGTGCTGCACCACCTGAAGGCCTACGCACCCGACGCCAGGAACACCATCCTTTTCGCAGGCTTCCAGGCCGCCGGCACGCGCGGCGCGGCCATGGTGGCCGGCGCCGACGCGATCAAGATCCACGGCGCCTACGTGCCGGTACGCGCGGAGGTCGCGAACCTCGAGACCCTGTCGGCCCATGCCGACCGCGACGAGCTGCTCGCCTGGCTCGATGCACAGCGCGCGCCGCGCCGGGTGTTCGTGACCCACGGAGAGCCGGTGGCTGCCGATGCATTGCGGCTGGCCATCGAGGAGCGCCACGGCTGGCCGTGCACGGTGCCCGACTACCGCGAATCGCGGGAGCTCTGAAGCGCCCGGCGCGCGGGCTCCCGTTCAGGGCACCAGCACCGCGGCGCCCTCGATGCGGCCCGCGCGCAGATCGGCCAGCGCTTCGTTGGCCTGCGCGAGCGGATAGGTTCTGGTGTGCACCTGCAGCGGATGCGCCTGCGCGAATGCCAGGAACTCCTTCGCATCGGCGCGCGTGAGGTTCGCCACCGAGACAACGCTGCGTTCCTCCCACAGCAGCCGGTACGGGAAGGCCGGGATGTCGCTCATGTGGATGCCGCCGCACACAACCCGGCCGCCCTTGCGCACGACACGCAGCGCGGCCGGCACCAGCTCGCCGACGGGCGCGAAGATGATGGCCGCGTCCAGCGGCTCGGGCGGCCGCTCGTTCGAGCCGCCAGCCCACACGGCGCCGAGGCTGCGGGCGAAGGCCTGCGTCGCAAGGTCCGCGGGCCGGGTGAATGCGAAGACCTCGCGACCCTGCGCAATGGCCGCTTGCGCTACCAGGTGCGCCGCGGCGCCGAAACCGAAGATGCCCAGCCGGCGCACGCCTTCGCCGGCTGCCTTCAGGCTGCGCCAGCCGATCAGGCCCGCGCAGAGCAGGGGGGCAATGCGGGCGGCATCGGCTTTGGGCATGGCCAGTGGAAGGCAGAACGCGGCCTCGGCAATCACATGGCTCGCGAAGCCGCCATCGCGGTGGTAGCCGGTGAAGCGCGGCGTGTCGCAGAGGTTCTCGCGGCCCTCCGCGCAGAAGGCACAGCAGTCGCAGGTGTGGCCCAACCAGGGCACGCCGACGAGGTCACCCACGCGATAGTCTGTTCCCCCGGAGCCGGTCTCTTCCACCACGCCCACGATCTCGTGACCCGGCACGATCGGCAGCACGGGCAGCGGCAACTCGCCATCGACGATGTGCAGGTCAGTGCGGCAGACCGCGCAGGCCAGAACGCGAAGGCGAAGCTCGCCGGGCCCAGGCTTTGGGATGTTGCGTTGCTCCAGTTCGAGCGGGAGCAGCGCTGCGTTCAGCACCATGGCGCACATGGTCGGCTCGCTCCGT
Organism: Variovorax sp. CF313; assembly: GCF_000282635.1. GTDB lineage: Bacteria > Pseudomonadota > Gammaproteobacteria > Burkholderiales > Burkholderiaceae_C > Variovorax. Next base: position 9,316 of record NZ_AKIW01000033.1, on the reverse strand, counting down.
ACGCGGGGATCGAGAGTGGCTTGTGTCGCGGAGATGGCATGCATGGCAGGTCTCGCTGAAAAAAACGCCCGGGCGTTGCCGCCTCAGGCCATGTACTTGCCGCCGTTGATCGACAGTGTGATGCCGTTGACGAACGCGGACTCGTCGGCGACGAGGAACGCCACGCCGCGCGCGATCTCCCCCGGCGTGGCCAGGCGCCCGGCCGGAATGGCCGACAGGATGCCGCTGCTGCCGCCGGTGACGAGCGCGACGCGCATGCTCAGGCGTCCACGAGCAGATCGTTCACCACCACCGTAACGCCCGGGGTGGCCCATGCGGCACCCTGCACCGCGTCGCGCTCGGTCCAGGAATGGACCGTGCCGCGCAGCGTGACCTGTGAGCCGCTGACCGTGATGGCAAGCTGGCGGGCTTCGCGGTCGGCCTGGCGCGAAAGCGCGTCGTGAATCTTCTTCTCGATATCGGCGGGGCTCACCTTCGGCTTGACTTTCACGAGGTTCGACACGCCGGTCACGCCCATCAGGTTGCATACCGCGCTTTCGGCGGCGCTGCGCTGATAGTCCCACTCGACTTCGCCGTTCAGCGTGAGCCAGCCTTTTTCCACCATGGGGTGGATCTTGTCGTCGGGCACGAGCACGTTCCACTCGAGCGCGCGTTCGGCCGCCATGGCGATGTCGGCATCGGTGCGCTGGTTGTCGAAAGGCAGCTTCACGCTCAGTTCGATGGCCAGCGCCTTGACGCCATGCACGCGCTGCACAGCGCGCTCGACGGCGTATTTCTCGGCGTAGCTGGCCAGGTGGCCGGTGAGGGTGACCACGCCGTCCTTGACGATCACCCCGATGTCGGAGGTCTTGACGTCGGGTGCCCAGTTCAACTCGGCCTGGATGTCGTTGCGCAATTGGGTATCGGTCTTCATGGGAGATTCCTTGCAGTGAGTGAATGGAGGAGCGGTCGTCGCGTGAAAACCGTTTGCGACCGTGGAGTTCACTGTAGGAACCGGGAGGCCCGGCCGCATTGCGCTGGATCAAGTGCGCGCGTCGGGCGCCAGGCGGCTCAGGCGATGGCGTCCAGCAGCAGGGCCTGGAGCACGAAGCGCCGGTTGTCGGCCAGCGGGGTCCTGTCGCCGAGCAACTCGGCAAGGTTCCCGGTTGGATGGGCTTTCGTGGCAGCGCCGTCGAAGACGGGGATCCCGGCGTACTGGCCGATGCGTTGCACGAGCTCGGGGTCCAGGCCCTGGCATTCCACGGCTTCGTAGAGACGGCCGAGCATGCGGGCTGTGTTCTGCACTTCCTGCTGTGCGCTCGCGAGCGACAGGCCCGGGCGCATGACCGCCACGTGCGCGCCCATTTCCTCGGCAGCGCTGCGAAAAAGCGCCTGTGCCTCGTCGGACGGCATTTCGCACAGAAGCCCCAGATTCTTGCCGCGCAGCAGCCTCGGGGTGCTCCCGTCCAGTGCGGCGCGCTGGAGCATCTGCGCGCGGCACAGCAGGCTCGTCACCTCCAGCGGCGAGAGCTGCGGTGCGGCCTCGGGGGCACAAGTCTTGTGGGAGAGGGGCATGGAAATGGTCGATATGTGGCCTGCCAAGGCTAAGGACCCCGAAGGGCCCGGGCTTGATGCAAGTCAAAGCATGGGGGTGCACATATGTGATTTGCGGCACGTCCCATGCCGTTGATACACGCCGGACACATTGCATTCTCCGAGCGTTACCCACCGACTCCAGCCGTTGTCATTGCGTTGCCGAAGGCTTCCTAACATCCATCCATCGACACGCGACAGACCACCAAGGAATCCAGATGCTCAATACCGTCACTCCCTCGAAGACCGCACCGGTCCCGACCGGCCTGGCATTGCCGAGCATCGGCCGGGACTGCGAGGGTCGGAACACCGCCGACACGCTGAAGCTGCTGTGCGAGCAACTCACCCCCCAGCGCCGCGTGGTGCACACGGGCGACACGATCTACCAGGCGGGCGAGCGCTTCGGCAATCTCTACATCCTGAATTCGGGCTTCTTCAAGATCGTGAATCTCTCGGCCGACGGGCGCGAGCAGGTGGTGGGCCTGAAGTTCCGTGGCGACTGGCTCGGCTTCGACGGCATCGCCGGCGGGCGCTATTCGTGCGATGCCGTGGCCATGGACACGGGCGAGATCTGGGTCGTGTCGTACGAGGCCCTGCTGGCCGCCTGCGCCAGCCACCCGACACTGCTGCAGGTGCTGCACGCCGCCATGAGCCGCGAGATCGCGCACGACCGGGATTCGCTGATGTCCGTCTGCACGCTGCCGGCCGATGCCCGCGTGGCCGACTTCCTGCGCTACTGGGCGGAGACGCTGGCCGAGCGCGGCATGCGCACCGACGAGATCACGCTGCGCATGACGCGCGCCGAGATCGGCAACTACTTGGGCATGACGCTCGAGAGCGTGAGCCGGGCGCTCTCGCGGCTGGCGCGCGACAACGTCATCGGCTTTGCCACCAAGGGGCGCCGCGACGTGCAGATTCCCGACGTGCGCGCGCTGTCCGCCTTCGTGCAGCGCTGCCTGTCGCCCGCGCCCGCGATGCTCCAGTAATCAATCCAGCAAGCCGGCCGGCCGCCCGCCCGTTCAAGCGCCGCCGGCAAGCACCTTCGCCATGGCTTGCGCCAGTTCAGAGCGCGTGTAAGGCTTGGGCAGCAATTCCCAGCTTTGCGGCACCTCACGGTCGGCATCGAGCAGTTCCGACGAAAAGCCTGACATCAGCAGCACGGCCATTTGCGGAAAGCGCTGCTGAATCTCCGAGGCCAGGCGCGTGCCGCGCATGCCGGCGCCCAGCGCGATGTCGCTCAGCAGCAGGTCGAAGGGCCCGGCGCCCGCGTCCAGCGCCGACAACGCCTGCTCGGCCGTGGCGGCGGTGAAGACCTTGCAGCCCAGCGTGGTCAGGAAGGTGTTCGCGACCTTGCGCACTTCCACATCGTCCTCGACCAGCATCACGCGCAGGCCGGATGGAATGGCCTCGCCGGCGGGTTCTTCCATCGCGGCGGGCGGGCGGACTTCCTCCTGTTGCGGCAGATAGAGCGTGACCGTGGTGCCGTGGCCGATCTTGCTGTCGATCGCGACCGCGCCCCGGGACTGGTGGACGAAGCCGTACACCGTGCTCAGGCCCAGGCCCGTGCCGCGGCCGACCTCCTTGGTGGTGAAGAAGGGCTCGAAGGCGTGCTCCTTCACCTCCTCGGACATGCCCGTGCCGCTGTCGGCGATGGAGATCGCGACGAAACGCGCCGATGCATCGCCGCGAGGGTCGTTGCGCTGGCTGCGCAGCGCCATCGGCAAGGCGCGGCACAGTTCGGTGCAAAAGCGCAGCGTGCCTCCTTCAGGCATGGCGTCGCGTGCATTGATCGCGATGTTGAGCAGCGCCGATTCCAGCTGGCCCGGGTCCGCCATCACGGGCGGGCAGCCGGGGGCGGTGTCGATCTCGATGCGGATGCGCTGGTCCAGCGTGCGTCGCAGCATGTCCGCCAGCGAGTGCAGCAGCGCGTGCGAATCGATGGCGACCGGCTGCAGCACCTGCCGCCGGGAAAACGCCAGCAGCTTGCCGGTGAGTTCGGCCCCGCGTCGCGAAGCCCGGTTGGCAGCGCCCAGCAACTGTTGCACGTAGCCGTTTTGCGCGAGGGCAGGCAACTCTTCCAGAACCTGGAGGTTGCCCTGGATCACGGTCAGCAGGTTGTTGAAGTCATGCGCGATGCCGCCCGTGAGCTGGCCGACGCTTTCGAGCCGCTGGGCATGGTTGAGCGCCTCCTCTGTCTGCACGCGCTGCAGGCTGGTGGCAAGCAGGCTGGACAGCGATTCGAGAAAACGGACTTCCTCGTCGCCGAAGCGCTTGGATTCCTTCGAGCGCACCGACAACATGCCGATCACGCGCCCCAGGTCGGTCAGCGGCACCGCGAGCGCGCTGACCAGGCCAGAGTCGAGGTAGGCCTTGGGCACGGAAAACCGGTCTTCCCTGCGGTAGTCCGGCACCACGACCGGCCGGCCCTGGGAGAACACGAAGCCCGGCGGGGTGTCGGGGCGGTTGGCGATGCGCGCCCCTATCTCCTCGCCGGCGACCAGACCGACGCCGCTGGCCACCCGGAACTCGAGGCGGTTGCCGTCGAGCAGCCATACCATTGCAACCTCGACCTGCAAGGCCGTGGTGATGATTTCCGGCACGTGCTGGAGCACCACCTGCAGGTCGCGCGTGTCGACCGCCAGGCGCCCCAGCTGGGCCAGGTGTTCGCTGTAGCGCGCGCGCTGCAGCGCCTGCTTCACGCGCGGGTAGGCGCCGATGTCGCGGATGGCGGCCACGACGAAGGGCAGCCCGTGGCTCTGCAGCGGGCTGAGCGCAATCTCGACCATGACCTCGCTGCCGTCCTTGCGCTTGGCCACCAGCTCCATGTGCGTGCCCATCGGACGGGGGCGGGGCGCGCGGCCATAGGCCTCGCGGTACGAGGCATGGCGCGGGCGGATGCTGTCGGGCACCAGCACGTCGACATTCAGGCCCACCAGCTCGCTCACCGCATAGCCCAGCAGCGCGGCTGCCGAAGGGTTGGCGAGCATGATGCTGCCGGACTGGTCCACCAGCAGCAGCGAATCGGGGTAGGCGATGAAGAGCAGGCGGAACACGCTGCCTTCGTCGATGCCCGACGGCAAGCCCTGGATGGGCGCGTCGGGCAGGAAGGGCGGGTTGTCCGCGGCGTCAGCCATGGGAAACCGACGGCACCAGGATGTAGCCCGCGCCTCGCACCGACTTGATGAGCTGCGGATCGTCCGCATCCGCCTCTATCTTCTTGCGCAGCCGGCCGACCTGCACATCGATCGTGCGATCGAAGGGGGCGGCTTCGCGACCGCGTGTCTGCCCGAGCAGGAAGTCGCGCGACAGCACGCGGCCGGGATGGCGGGCAAAGGCCTGCAGCAGGTCGAACTCGCCGCCGGTCAGGGGCACTTGCTCGCCTTGCGGATTCCTGAGGCTGCGCGCGGCGGTGTCGAGCTGCCAGCCGGCGAAGAGCAGCTTGTCGGGAGAAACCGCTGCGGTTGGCGCGGCTGCAGGCGCCTCGGGCGTCAGCCGCCGCAGCACCGCCTTCACGCGCGCCACCAACTCGCGCAGGTCGAAAGGCTTGGTGACGTAGTCGTCGGCGCCCACCTCGAGGCCCACCACCTTGTCCACCGCATCGCCCCGGCCCGTGACGATGACGAGGCCGCAGCGCCAGCTTTCGCGCACGCGGCGCGCAATGGTGAAGCCGTCTTCGCCGGGCAGACCGAGGTCAAGCAGCACGAGGTCTGCGGGGTCGGTGTCCATCAGCGTCATGAGGGCCCGGCCGTTGTGGACCTGGGTGACACGGAAACCGTGGCCCTGCAGGTAGTTGGCCAGCAGCAGGGTGATGTCAACCTCGTCGTCGAGCACCGCGATGTGGGAGGCAGGTTTCATGCGTGGGCAAGGAAATAAGGCGCGAATGTTGTAAACATCCTGGATCGGCATGAGCGTAGCACGCACGCCTGGCCAGCGGCGCCGCTTGCAGCCCTGCCGCCGGCTATCGCGTCCAGCGCCAGTTCTCGACCTCCGGCATGTCCCGGCCGTGGCGGGTGATGTAGGCCCGGTGCTCCAGGAGCCTGTCGCGCAGATGCTGCTGCACATGCCCCGTGCTGTCGCACAGGCGCGGCACGCGTGCGATGGCATCGGCGGCGAGATGAAAGCGGTCCAGCCGGTTGAGCACCGTCATGTCGAATGGCGTGGTGGTGGTGCCTTCCTCGCAATAGCCGTGGACGTGGAAGCCGGGGTGGTTTTGCCGCTTGTAGATCAGCCGGTGAATCAGCGCCGGGTAGCCGTGGAACGCGAAGATCACCGGCCTGTCGGTGGTGAAGATGGTGTCGAAGTCGGCATCGGAAAGGCCGTGCGGGTGCGCGGCAGGCGACTGCAGCGCCATCAGGTCGACCACGTTCACGACCCGCACCTTCAGCTCCGGTACCTTTTCGCGCAGCAGGTCGACCGCTGCCATCGTCTCCAGCGTGGGCACGTCACCGGCGCAGGCCATGACCACGTCGGGTGTGCCGCCTTCGTCGTTGCTCGCCCATTCCCAGATGCCCAGGCCCGCGGTGCAGTGGCGCGTCGCGGCATCGATGTCCAGCCATTGGGGCGCGGGCTGCTTGCCCGCCACGATGACGTTCACGTAGTCGCGGCTGCGCAGGCAATGGTCGGTCACCGAGAGCAGGGTGTTGGCGTCCGGCGGCAGGTACACGCGCACGACCTCGGCCTTCTTGTTGACCACGTGATCGAGAAAGCCCGGGTCCTGGTGGCTGAAGCCGTTGTGGTCCTGCCGCCAGACGTGGCTCGTGAGCAGGTAGTTCAGCGACGCTATCGGCCGCCGCCAGCCGATGCCGCGCGCGACCTTCAGCCACTTGGCATGCTGGTTGAACATCGAGTCGATGATGTGGATGAAGGCCTCGTAGCACGAGAAGAAGCCGTGCCGCCCGGTCAGAAGGTAGCCTTCGAGCCAGCCTTGGCAAAGGTGTTCGCTCAGCACTTCCATCACGCGGCCATCGGGCGAAAGGTGGTCGTCGCCCGGCCATATCCGGGCGGTCGTTGTACGTTCGGTCACCTCGAACAGGGCGCCGAGCCGGTTCGACGCGGTTTCGTCAGGCCCCATCACCCTGAAGTTGCGATCTTGCGCATTGGCGCGCATGACTTCGCGCAGAAAGTTGCCCACGACGCGCGTGGCCTCTGCATCGACCGCGCCCGGCGCAGCCACCGGCACGGCGTGTGCGCGGAAGGGCGGCATCGTCAGATCCTTCAACAGCAGTCCGCCGTTGGCGTGCGGATTGGCACTCATGCGGCGAAGGCCCACGGGTGCGAGAGCCGCGATTTCGGGGCGCAGGGCGCCGCGCGCATCGAACAGCTCCTCGGGCCGGTAGCTGCGCAGCCACTGTTCGAGCAGTTCGACGTGGCCGGGCTTGGCTGCAAAGTCGGTGAGCGGCACCTGGTGCGCGCGGAAGGTGCCTTCGACCTGCAGGCCGTCAACCTGGCGCGGTCCGGTCCAGCCCTTGGGAGATCGCAGCACGATCATGGGCCAGCGCGGCCTCGTGTGAAAACCGTCCTTGCGGGCGCTGGCCTGGATGGCGCGAATGCTGTCCAGCGCTGTATCGAGCACGGCCGCCATCTGCCTGTGCATCCCGGCCGGCTCGTCGCCCACGACGAAGTACGGCTCGTGCCCGTAGCCACGCAGCAACTGCGTCAGTTCTTCCTCGCCGATGCGCGCCAGCACGGTGGGGCCGGCGATCTTGTAGCCGTTCAGATGCAGGATCGGCAGTACCGCTCCGTCGCGTTGCGGGTTCAGGAACTTGTTGGAGTGCCAGCTCGCCGCCAGCGCACCGGTCTCGGCCTCGCCGTCGCCGATCACGCAGCAGGCCAGCAGCGAAGGGTTGTCGAACACCGCGCCGTAGGCGTGCAGCAGCGAATAGCCCAGCTCGCCGCCCTCGTGGATGGAGCCCGGCGTCTCGGGCGCGACGTGGCTCGGAATGCCGCCCGGGAACGAGAACTGAGTGAACAGGCGCTGCAGGCCCTCGGCATCCTGCCCGATGGCGGGATACACCTCGCTGTAGGTCCCTTCGAGGTAAGTGTTGGCGACCACGCCCGGCCCGCCGTGGCCCGGGCCCGCGATGAAGATGGCATCGAGGTCCCGCGCATTGATGGCGCGGTTCATGTGCGCATAGATGAAGTTCAGGCCCGGCGTCGTTCCCCAATGCCCCAGCAGGCGCGGTTTGATGTGCGAGAGCGAGAGCTTCTCGCGCAGCAGGGGGTTGTCCATCAGGTAGATCTGGCCCGCCGAGAGGTAGTTGGCGGCGCGCCACCAGGCATCGAGCAGCGTGAAGTCGTCGTCCGGAATTGCCGGTGCAGGGGAGAAGGCCATGTCGAGCTGCTTTCTGGGTGGACGGACGTTCCAGTATGGGCATGCGAGCGTGTGCAGGGTTGATGTCGCTCAAACCGGTAACAACCGATACAGGAGGCGTGGCTTTGTGTTGCCTTGATCCCGCGCAAGCCGGGCAGGGCGGTGCGGCGTCAGCATTCGTGTGAACGCCCCGTCGGGCAAGAGGACACACCATGAACTCCGGCTTCACTTTTCCGCTGGCGCTGTGCAAGGCGCAGTACGGCATCTGGCTGCACTCGCTCGAGATGTTCGGATCGCGCATCCTGCAGGACGGCATCGCACTGACCCGCGCCGAGACGGATGCCGTCATGCGGGCCGAGGACTGGCCGGCTCTGGCCATGGCGCCGATGCAGGCGTTCCGGCGTTCGGACGAGGGTCGCCTTTCGCATGAAACCGCGCCGGCTGCTCCAGTCGCCGCTGCACCAACCCGGCGGGCCGTGGTGAACGATGCCTTGCGGACCTTGCACGAGAGACTGGTCACAGCCTCGCCCGAGCTTGCGCACCGGAAGCATGCCGGCCGCAAGGCGGCCGCAGCGCGAGGAAGAGCGTGATGCTTTCGACCATCTCTGTTCACCTCGACCACACCGAGCGGTGCGAGGTCCGTACCCTGCTGGCGGCCCGGCTTGCCAGGCTGCATCGCAGCCACCTCATAGGCATCGTGCCGACCAGCGTGCCGGCTGAGTGCGCTTCGGCACGCCCGATTCCCTGCACGAAAGATGGGGCCGATGTCCTCGTCGAGGCATCCCTGTACCTTCGCAGGCGGGCCGAAACCGTCGCGCACGTGTTTCGCAGCCGGCTCGCGGGTGCAACCCCGCTGCCCTGCGACACGCGGCTGGTGGACGGCGAACCTGCGCAGGCCATCGTCCGTCTCGGTCGTGCCAGCGACCTGATTGTCGCGGGGCAGGCGGACGAAGCTGCAGTTGTGGGCGATGCGGAGCGCCGGCTGCCCGGGGAGGTCATGCTGGACGCGGGCCGGCCCGTGCTCATCGTTCCGCGTGCGGGGCGCGTTGCGCATGTTCTTGACAGGGTTCTCGTGGCCTGGGACGGGAGCAGGGAAGCGTCGATCTCGCTGCGCGGCGCGATGCCGCTGCTGTGCAAGGCGGCGCACGTCACATTGCTCTCTCTTGTGCGCGACGGACCAGATACAGCCCATGCGCCGGCCTCCTGGGCGATGAGCGGCTGGTTGTTTCGTCATGGCGTCCAGGCCACGATCGAGCGCTCGACGACATCCCTGCGCATCTCCGAAGCCCTGTTGCATCGCGCCGAGGCACTGGAAGCCGATCTGCTCGTGATGGGCGGCTATGGCCACGCCCGCCTGCGCGAGCGCGTGCTGGGCGGTGTGACGCGCGACGTGCTGGCGCGCGCCACCCTCCCGGTCCTGATGGCGCACTGACG
>NZ_AKIW01000032.1 GCF_000282635.1 Variovorax sp. CF313 | reverse complement strand
TGACTGGGGTTTTTTGCTTTGGGGAGTTTGAAAATGGAAATGCAATGGAAATGGCGACACCGTCAATAACCAAACCGAACAGCCAATAAAAAAGCCCGATGGACAATCCACCGGGCTTTTTAGTTGGCGCAATCAGCGATTGTCAGGCTGCCAGACGCTGCTCAATCGCAGCCTTGGTTTCCGGCAATTCCTTCGGCAGATGGTGCTCAAGCTGCTTGAACAGCTCGGAGTGCAGCTTCAATTCAGCCTCCCACGCAGCCTTGTCGATGCTGGTCACGGTCGCGAACTGTTCGGCGCTGAAATTCAGGCCTGTCCAGTTCAGATCCTCGTAGCGCGGGCTCACGCCAGTGATGTGCTCCACACCATTGGTCTTGCTGCCTTCGACCCGATCGATCATCCACTTCAGCACGCGCATGTTCTCGCCATAGCCAGGCCAGACGAACTTACCGTCCGCGCCCTTGCGGAACCAGTTGGTCGTATAGATCTTCGGCAGCTTGGCGCCCGAGGCTTCCAGTTTCTTGCCGAGATCGAGCCAGTGCTGGAAGTAGTCGCTCATGTTGTAGCCCATGAACGGCAGCATGGCGAACGGGTCGCGGCGCACGATGCCTTGCTGGCCAGCCGCGGCAGCGGTCGTCTCCGAACCCATGGTCGCGGCCATGTACACGCCTTCCACCCAGTTGCGGGCTTCGGTGACGAGCGGCACAGTGGTCGAGCGGCGGCCACCGAAGATGAAGGCATCGATCGTCACGCCCTTCGGGTCGTCCCACGCCTCGTCGAGCGCCGGGTTGTTGGTGGCCGCCACGGTGAAACGGGCGTTCGGGTGCGCGGCCTTGGCACCGGTTTCCTTGGCGATCTGCGGCGTCCAATCCTTGCCCTGCCAGTCGATCAGGTGCGCTGGCAGCGCCTTGCCCGGTGCGTCCTGTTCCATGCCTTCCCACCATACATCGCCGTCGTCCGTGAGCGCGACGTTGGTGAAGATCACGCCGTCGTCCAGGCTGCGCATGCAGTTCGGATTCGTCAGCATGTTGGTGCCGGGGGCCACGCCAAAGTAGCCGGCCTCGGGGTTGATGGCACGCAGAGAGCCATCGGCCTGCGGTTTGATCCAGGCGATGTCATCACCGATGGTCGTGACTTTCCAGCCTTCGAAGCCCGCCGGCGGCACCAGCATCGAGAAGTTCGTCTTGCCGCAGGCGCTCGGGAACGCCGCTGCGACGTGGTATTTCTTGCCTTCGGGATCCGTCACGCCGAGGATGAGCATGTGCTCGGCCAGCCAGCCTTCGTCGCGACCCATGTTCGAGGCGATGCGCAGGGCGAAGCACTTCTTGCCCAGCAGCGCGTTGCCGCCGTAGCCCGAGCCATAGCTCCAGATCTCGCGCGTCTCGGGATAGTGAACGATGTACTTGGTCTTGTTGCAGGGCCAGGACACGTCCTTCTGGCCAGCCTCGAGCGGCGCGCCCACGGTGTGCATGCAGGGCACGAATTCGCCATCGGCGCCCAGCACCTCGTACACGGCCTTGCCCATGCGGGTCATGATGCGCATGTTGACGGCCACATAGGGCGAGTCGGAGAGTTCGATGCCGATGTGGGCAATCGGCGAGCCCAGCGGGCCCATGCTGAACGGCACGACGTACATCGTGCGGCCCTTCATGCAGCCGTCGAACAGAGGCTGCAGCGTCGCGCGCATTTCGGCCGGCGCCATCCAGTTGTTGGTGGGTCCGGCGTTTTCCTTCTCCTGGGAGCAGATGAAAGTGCGGTCTTCGACGCGCGCAACGTCGCTCGGGTCGGACACCGCGAGGAACGAGTTGGGGCGCTTGGCGGGGTTGAGCTTCTTGAAGGTGCCGGCGTCGACAAGTCGCTGGCAAAGGCGGTCGTATTCTTCCTTGCTCCCGTCGCACCAGTGAATGGCTTCGGGTTTGCACAGCGCGGCCATGTCGGCCACCCAGGCAATCAATTTCGCGTTCTTGACGTATGAGGGCGTCTGAATGGTGAGGCCCTTCATCGTGGGTGCGTTCATCGGAAAATCTCCTAAGTTGAAAAATCGTCTTTCCGAACGGGGCGCCGTGCCGCTCAGGCACGGAGGTCCGTTTGAGAAAACGTTTCGCTTTGGGAGACTGCGTCAGCGCGGGCCGCACCGCCCGCGGACAAAGGCGCGAACGCCTGTCAGCGTCAGGCCATGTAGACCGCGATGGATGCCAGTAGCAGCATCAGCACGCCGCCGGCCAGCGGCAGCACCAGTGGCATCAGGTGAACGACCGACTCGACGGCGTCTTTTTCGACAGCGGCGCCCTGGCTCGGCTCGATGGGGGTGGGGTTGGACATCGGGAAGTACCTCGAATACGCAATTGACAAACTGCCGGCATTTTACCGACCGGCAGCCTGGGACCGGTCTAGGGGGTTGCGAGCCCCTGAATAGAACCGTCCGGGGTTGATCTTGCGGCTCAATGCTGCTCTTCGGCTTCGAAGCCGGCGTCCTTCAGCGCGGCCAGCACGCTGGCGAGGTGAGCGCGTCCGCGGGTCTGCAGCACCAGTTCGATGTCGACGTTCTGCGCCGCCAGCATCGTGAAGGCGCGCTGGTGATGGACTTCATCGACGTTAGCGCCCGCTTCGGCCACGGTGGCCGTGATCTGGGCCAAGGAGCCCGGAACATCGCGCGCGCTGACGCGCACGCGAGCCAGCCGGCCAGCCCGCACCATGCCCCGTTCGATGATGGCCGCGAGCAGCAGCGGATCGATGTTGCCACCCGAAAGAACCAGCCCCACGCGCTTGCCCCTGAAGCGCTCGGGGTGCCGGATCAGCGCCGCCAGGCCGGCCGCGCCCGCGCCCTCGACCAGGGTTTTCTCGATTTCGAGCAGCATCAGCACGCCCTGCTCGATGTCGCCCTCGTCCACCAGCAGCAGGTCGTCGACCTTGCTTGCGATGATCTCCCGCGTGAGCACGCCGGGCGTTCCGACCGCGATGCCCTCGGCGATGGTGCTCTTGCCCTGCGCGTGGTGCGTACCCTTCACGGCGTTGACCATGGCTGGAAAGCGCGTGGTCTGCACCCCGACGATCTCGATGCCCGGCTTGCGTTCGCGCGCCGCAACCGCCATGCCGGCGATCAGCCCGCCGCCGCCCACCGCAACCACCAGCGTGTCGAGGTCGGGCACCACGTCGAGCATTTCGAGCGCCACCGTCCCCTGACCCGCGATGATCGCCTCGTCGTCGTAGGGATGCACGAAGGTCAGCCCCTCGCGCTGGGCCAACTCCAGTGCGTGGGCGCGGGCCGCATCCAGCGTGTCGCCGTGCAGCACCACCTCGGCACCGAAACCGCGCGTACGTTCGATCTTCACGCCGGGCGTGAAGCGCGGCATCACGATCAATGCGCGCAACCCCAGCCGCTGCGCGTGATAGGCCACACCCTGCGCATGGTTGCCGGCAGACATGGCGATCACTCCGCGTATACCGTTCTCCGAGAGATCGACCAGCTTGTTGCATGCCCCCCGCTCCTTGAACGAGGATGTGAACTGCAGGTTCTCGAATTTCAGGAACACCTGTGCGCCGACGATCTCGGAGAGCGTGCGCGACTCGACGCAGGGTGTATTGAGCACCTGACCTTGGAGACGCGCCGCGGCGCGCAGGATTTCATCGATTCCGACCATGGCGCGCATTGTGGCTGGAATCGCACCCATGAGGGTTTTTACCGTTCGCCGGTCTTCCCGAAGCCAAAAGTCTGCGTTATGGTCGCTCCGAGATTGTCCTCGTTGGAGGTTGCCTGATGGTCAAGCGTGCGGGTGTCGATGTCGTGGCTGCTGCGGTACGCGGGCAGGCACTGCCGTCGCCCGGCCTCAAGGAGGCGCCGGTGCTCGAGCTGATGTGCTCGCACTTCGTGCTCACGCTGGCGGCCAAGCAGGGGCCGCGTTTCAATGTGCGGCGCGACATCAATGGCCTGCTCTCGCTCACGGGGCGGCACCTGGTGTGGCCGGCGGCCGTGCTGCAGCGGCTGCGCGAATTCCTCGGGCGACGTTGCGCGGGCAACGAGGCCTGGAAGGGCGTCGAGGACTTCGACGGCCGCACGCTGCTGGAACGCCACGGCGTGTGGCGCGGCCCGTATGAAGAGGGCACGCTCTTTTTCTATCTCGACGAATACGCGAAAGACCAGCCGAAGGACCTGCTCTCGGTGCTGGCCGTCACGCGCGACTGGCTCACGCACGCGCTGCGCAAGCAATCGACGCTGGTCGAGAAGAACATCGACGCGCTCGCGGGCCTGCTGCAGCTCAACAAGGCCGAGCGCGCGCTGCTGCTCTACGGCACGCTCGCGCGCTACCAGCGCGACCTGCGCTCGCTGCTGGTCGAGTTCAAGGTCAACAACGCTCCCGAGGCCTATGCGGCCATTGCCGACATCGCGGGTGTGAACGCGAGCGAGGTGGGCGAGGCGCTGCGCGCGGGCTCGCGGCTCGAGCGCATCGGGCTGGTCGAGAACCTCATCTCCGAGCACAACATCACCGACCTGGCCGACCTCATGAAGGTCAGCGAGAAGCTGCCGCCGGTGCTCATGCGCGAGTACCGCGACCACAACGAGCTGATGGCCGTGTTCACGCGGCCCTCGGCCAAGAGCGCGCTCACGCCACACGACTTCTCGTTCGTGCAGGAAGACGCGCAGATGCTCGTCACGTTGCTGCGCGCGGCGGTCGCGCGCAAGGAGCCCGGCGTCAACGTGCTGCTCTACGGGCCGCCCGGCACCGGCAAGACCGAACTCGCAAAGGTTGTCGCGCAGGCTGCAGGACTCGAACTCTTCGAAGTCGAGTATGCCGACCGCGACGGCAATTCATTGAGTGGCCGCGACCGCTACCGCTCGCTGCAGATCGCCCAGGTGTTCCTCAAGGGCAGCGCGCAGGCCGCACTGCTGTTCGACGAGGTCGAGGACGTCTTCCCGCCCATCAGCACCGAGGCTGCGCAGTTCATGGCGCGCGCCGAGCAGATCCCGGCGCCCACCAGCGGCAGCGTGAGCGGCAAGGCCTGGGTCAACCAGATCCTCGAGGCCAACCCCGTGCCCACGCTGTGGGTCACCAACCGCATCGAGCAGATCGACCCGGCCTTCCGTCGCCGCTTCGCCTACCACCTGGAGCTGAAGTCGCCGCCGCCGGGCGCGCGCGAGCAGCTCGTGAAGAAGACGCTCGAAGGCGTGGTCGTGTCCGAGGCCTTCACCGCCAAGCTGGCCGAGCGAAAAGGCCTCACGCCCGCGCAGATCCGCACGGCAGTGCGCTTTGCGGGTCTCGCGCGAACCGACGACGCTTCAGTGGAAGCGCTCATCGAACGCCAGCTGCGCAACGCCGACCTCGCCTTGGGCACGCTCGATGCCGGACGCGGCGAGCGCCGCAGCGCGACCACCTACGACCTCGACATGCTCCATGTCGAAACCCGCTTCGAGATCCCGCGCATCGTCGAGGCACTGAAGGCGCGCGGCCACGGCACGCTGTGCTTCTACGGCGCGCCCGGCACCGGCAAGACCGCGCTGGCCGAGCACATCGCCAAGGCCGTGGGCCGCCCGCTCATCGTCAAGCAGGCCAGCGACCTCATGAGCAAGTACGTCGGCGAAACCGAGCAGAACATGGCCACCATGTTCCGCGAGGCCGAGAACGAAAAGGCCGTGCTGCTGCTCGACGAGGCCGACAGCTTCCTGCAGGACCGGCGCGGCGCGCAGCGCACCTACGAGGTCACCGAGGTCAACGAGATGCTGCAGGGCATGGAGCGCTTCAACGGCGTCTTCGTCTGCACCACCAACCTGCTCGACCGGCTCGACCAGGCCGCGCTGCGGCGCTTCACCTTCAAGATCAAGTTCATGCCGCTCACCGCCGCGCAGCGCGAGCGCATGTTCGTGACCGAGGCGCTTGCGGGCGACGCCGCGCTCATGACAGCTGCCATGCGTTCGCGGCTGGCCCCGCTGACACAGCTGTGCCCGGGCGATTTCGCGGCGGTGAAACGGCAGACCGACATACTGGCGGCCGAGTTCTCCGCGACCGAATTCCTTGACCAGCTCGAAGCCGAGCACCGTATCAAGCCCGAAGTGCGCGAATCGCGCGGCATGGGTTTCGTGCAATAGCGGGAACAGAAGAAAACCGGGCGCGCGAAACATCCGCGCGTCCGGGCCACGAGGAGGAAGGTATGGACTTTCGCAAGGTCGACGCGCGGCTGCTGCCGCGCCCAGGCGCATCGGTTGCGGGCGCCGCGCTCGTGGTGGCCTGCCTGCTGGCGGGTTGCGGAGGTGGCGGCGGCGGAGGCGGTGGCGCGGGCCTGCCGATCGGCCTGCTGCCCGGGACCACGGCACCGCCCGCCAGCGGTGGCGGCGATGGCGGCATCGTCGCCTCGGCCACGGTTGCCGGCCTGTGCGCGGCGCCGCGCGCGGGCGTCAACCCCGACACGGGTGCCGCCTATCCGGACCGCGCTGGCTCGCTCGACAACGAGAAGAGCTGGGTGCGCGGCTGGATCGACGAAACCTACCTCTGGTACACCGAGGTGCCGACCACGCTCAAGGCCGCCGACTATGCCACGCCGGTCGCCTGGTTCAACGTGCTCAAGACGCCGCTCATCACGGCTTCGGGCCGTGCCAAGGACCGCTTTCACTTTACCTACGACACCGAGGTGTACCGCCAGCTGTCGCAGGGCGGCGTGTCGGCCGGCTACGGCATGGAGACGGCGGCGATACGCAGCTCGCCGCCGCGTGACATCCGCATCGCCTTTGTCGAGCCGAACTCGCCCGCTACCAATGCGAGCCTGCAGCGCGGCGCGAAGATCCTCACCATCGACGGTATCAACGTCGTCAGCAGCACCGGCACCGCCAACGTCAATGCGATCAACGCCGCCCTTTCGCCCAAGGCCGTCGGCGAATCGCACACCTTCACCTTCGAAGTGAACGGCGTCGCGCAGTCTCCCGTGCAGTTGACGGCCGCGAAGGTCACCAGCACGCCGGTGCAGAACGTCCAGGTCATCGACACCGGCAGCGGCCGCGTGGGCTACTTGCTGTTCAACGACCACATCACGACCTCCGAGGCGCAGCTCATTGCCGCGGTGAACACCTTCAAGCAGGGCGCGGGCATCCAGGATCTCGTGCTCGACATGCGCTACAACGGCGGCGGCCAGCTGCTCATCGCCAGCCGGCTGGCCTACATGATCTCGTCGCCGGCGGTGACCGCGGGCAAGACCTTCGAGCAACTCACCTTCAACGACAAGAACCCGTTCCACCTGACGGCGGCGCAGACCCTGACGCCCTTCACCGGCACCAGCCGCAGCGGCCAGGCCCTGCCCACGCTGGGCCTCTCGCGCGTCACGGTGCTCACCGGCCCCGACACCTGCTCGGCGAGCGAGTCGGTCATCAACAGCCTGCGCGGCGTGGGGGTCACCGTCAACCTCGTCGGCGGCACCACCTGCGGCAAGCCCTACGGCTTCTACCCGCAGGACAACTGCGGCACCACCTACTTCGCGATCCAGTTCAAGGGCGTGAACCAACAGGGCAGCGGCGACTACGGCGACGGCTTCGCGCCCACCGCCGGTTGCACCGTGGCCGACGACTTCGCCCACCAGCTCGGGGACCAGAGCGAGGCGCGGCTGTCCGCGGCGCTCACGCTGCGCAGCACCGGCGCCTGCCCGGCCGGGTCGTCCAAGGCCCTGGCGTCGGGCCTGGACAAGAGCCAGGCCGCGCCCGATGTGGAGCAGCCCTACATGCCTGGCCGCTCGCCGCTGCGCGAGAACCGGCTGATCAATCCCGCACCCGATCCGGCCTGATCCGACCGGCCCGCGCAAACCCCTAGGCTGCGGCGCTTGCCATGGCCGCGGCTTGCACCGTAGAGTTGGCAAACGTTTGCGCAAAGCTTTGCGCAAACGTTTGTATTTCAGTGCCTTCGACTGAAAACCAACCTCTTAGTCTCAGGAGCGGAAGATGCAGATGCGCAAATGGATCGGGGCGATGTTCATCGCCGTCATCACGGTGTTGGCGGGCTGCGGCGGCGGTGGCGACGGAGGCGGCGGCATCGGCCTGGGCCCGGGCTTCGGCGGCGGATCGGGCGGCTCCACGGCGCAGAAGATCATCATCGACAGCGACTACAACACCATGAGCGACGACGGCCAGCTCGGCGTCATGGCAGTCCAATTGCAGGCCAGCGGCAAGGTGCAGGTCATGGGCATCAGCGTGGTGTCGGGCAACCAATGGCTCAAGCAAGGCGTGGCCGACGCGCTGATGTCGATGGAGCGGCTCGGCGTGGGCAACCGCATCGGCGTCTACGTGGGCGCGAACTACGCGCTCAACCACAGCTTCGCCGACGTACAAGCCGAGATGGCCGCGGGTGCCGGCGGCGACGGCTATCTCGGCGCCTGGGGCGGTCCCGAGCCGAAGACCGATGCCGACCTCAAGCCCTCGCCCGACGGCTTTGCGCAGCACACCGTCGTGCAGCGCAAGAGCGCGGTCGACTTCATCGTCGACACCGTGAAGGCCAATCCCGGCCAGATCACCATTCTTGCCATCGGCCCGCTCACCAACATCGCACTCGCGGCGAAGCAGAACCCCGAGATCGTCCCGCTCATCAAGAAGATCATCTACATGGGCGGTGCCATCGACGTGGCGGGCAACACCACCAAGGCCGCCGAGTTCAACTGGTGGTTCGACCCCGACGCCGCGCAGTACGTGGTGCGGCTGCCGATCCCGCAGGTGGTGGTGCCGCTGGACGTGACCGACACCGTGTTCCTCACCAAGACCATCTACGACCGCATCGCGCACCCGGCCAAGCCCACGGCCGTGACCGACGTGTTCCAGAAGCTCAACGGCTACGGCTTCGACGGCAAGAACGGCTTCGAGAACAACCCGAACTACACCCAGAACATCTGGGACACGCTCACGCTGGCCTACCTGATCGACCCGGGCTACGCCACGCAGACGGTGGACCGCTACGTCGACGTGATCGCCAAGCCTGGCGCGGCAGACAACGGCCGCTCCATCGGCTATGCCTCGCAGCCTGCGGGCCCCACGCTGCAGAAGATGACGGTGGTGAAGAAGTTCGACAACGCGCGCTTCTTCGAGCTGTACGTCGACCTGCTCACGCGGCCGGTGCCGGTCGTGCTGCCCGCGACGAACTGAAGGCTAGAAGGCCTCGCACACCCGCAGCACTTCGCTGCCATAGGCCTCGAGCTTCTTGGTGCCGATGCCGCTGATGCCCTGCAGGTCTTCGAGCGTCGCCGGTGCCCGCTCGGCGATGGCCGCCAGCGTGGCGTCGTGGAAGATCACGTAGGCCGGCAGATTGTGCTCCTTCGCCACTTCGGCGCGCCATGCCTTGAGCGCCTCGAAGCGCTTCTTGCCGGTGTCGTCGAGCTTGGCGGCGGCCGGCGAGGGCGCGCCCTTGACGGTCTTCTCGCGCCGGGACTTGCGCTCCGCCGGTGACGACACCGATTCGCGCAGCGTCACGCTCGCCTCGCCCTTGAGCACTGCGCGCGAGCCTTCGGTGAGCTTCAGCGTGTTGAACGCCTCCGCGTCGACCGCGAGCGCGCCCGTGGCGATCAGCTGGCGCAGCACGCCGCGCAGCGCCACCTCGCTGAACTCCGCGCCGATGCCGAAGGTGCTGATGCGCTCGTGGCCGAACTGCTTGACCTTCTCGGTCGGCTTGCCGCGCAGGATGTCCATGATGTGCCCGGCGCCGAAGCTGATGCCGCTCAACTGCTGCACGCGGTAGATGGTGCTCAGCAGCTTGCGCGCGGCATCGGTGCCGTCCCACACCTGCGGTGGGTTCAGGCAGTTGTCGCAGTTGCCGCAGGGCGTGCTCTTCTCGCCGAAATAGCCCAGCAGGCGCACGCGCCGACAGTCGCTCGCCTCGGCCAGCGAGAGCAGCGCGTCGAGCTTGCCGCGCATCACCTGCTTGAATTCCTCGCCGGCAGGGCTTTCGTCGATCATGCGGCGCTGGTTCACCACGTCCTGCAGGCCGTAGGTCATCCAGGCGTCGGCGGGGCCGCCGTCGCGGCCCGCGCGGCCGGTTTCCTGGTAGTAGCCTTCGATGTTCTTGGGCATGTCCAGGTGGCCGACGAAGCGCACATCGGGCTTGTCGATGCCCATGCCGAAGGCGATGGTCGCGACCATCACGATGCCTTCCTCGCGCAGGAAGCGGTCCTGGTGCTTCTGGCGCACCGCCGCATCGAGCCCGGCGTGATAGGGCAGCGCGTTGATGCCGGCGTCGCGCAGCATCACCGCCACGTCTTCCACCCGCTTGCGCGACTGGCAATAGACCACGCCCGCATCGCCTTCATGCTCGCGCTCGATGAAGCGCAGCAGCTGCGTGGTCGCGTCCTTCTTCTCGACGATGGTGTAGCGGATGTTCGGTCGGTCGAAGCTGGAGACGAACTGGCGCGCCTCCTCGAGCTGCAGCCGCTCGACGATGTCGGCGCGCGTCAGGTTGTCGGCCGTGGCCGTGAGCGCGATGCGCGGCACGCCGGCGTAGCGCTCGTGCAGCACGGTGAGCGCGCGGTACTCGGGGCGGAAGTCGTGGCCCCACTGGCTCACGCAATGCGCCTCGTCGATCGCGAACAGCGAGAGCTTGCCGCGCTCCTTCAGCGAATCGAGCTGCGACAGGAAGCGCGGCGTGTTCACGCGCTCGGGCGCCGCGTACAGCAGCGTGATCTCGCCGCGCAGCATGCGGCGCTCCACGTCCTGCGTCTCTTCCCAGTCGAGCGTGGAATTGAGAAAGGCCGCGCTCACCCCCGCCTCGTGCAGCGCGCCCACCTGGTCGTGCATCAGCGCGATCAGCGGCGACACCACCACCGCCACGCCGTGCCCCGCGCGCTGCCGCGCGATGGCAGGGATCTGATAGCACAGCGACTTGCCGCCGCCCGTGGGCATGAGCACCAGCGCGTCGCCGCCGCCGACCACGTGGTCGACGATGTCCTGCTGGGCCCCGCGGAACTGCGCATAGCCGAAGACTTCGTGAAGGATGTCGGCGGGTGCGCTGCTGCCGGAGGCGTCGATGGGGCGGGGAGCGAGAGAGGACACAGGCAGCGGAGGGGAGGTCGGAAGGGGGCGAGGGGAGGGGCCGCCGATTGTCCCCCAGCCGCGCAGATATGACTGTGGCACAAGGTTTGCAATGGTGGCCCCCGTCCTGCAACCTTTCTTGTCTAGACAGCAAATCGGTGCATTTCCCAAGGAATTGCACCAGAAATGACCTTTCGGGTTATCCTGTATATACAAGTTGGGGAGCTTGGCAACAATGCGAGGCGTGCGCAGCCCGGCCACCGAGGCGCGCCGCCGAGCCATCTCTCAAGAACGGAACCAGGAGTACCCATGGTCAAGACGACGGTAGTTGTGAAAGTCGCTTCGCTGCTGGCAGCAGGTGCATGTGCAGCGGGCATGGCCGGAACGGCCGCCGCCCAGGAAACCAAGATCGCGCTCGGCATGTCCGGCTGGACCGGCTTCGCGCCGCTCTCGCTGGCCGACAAGGCGGGCATCTTCAAGAAGAACGGCCTGGACGTCGACCTCAAGATGATTCCGCAGAAGGACCGCCACCTGGCGCTCGCGTCCGGCGCCATCCAGTGCGCGGCCACCACGGTCGAGACGCACGTGGCCTGGAACGCCAACGGCGTGCCCATCGTGCAGATCTTCCAGATGGACAAGTCCTACGGCGCCGACGGCATCGCGGTGCGCAACGACGTGAAGAGCTTCGCCGACCTCAAGGGCAAGACCATCGGCGTGAGCGCCCCCGGCACCGCGCCCTACTTCGGCCTGGCCTGGATGCTCAGCAAGAACGGCATGACCCTGAAGGACGTGAAGGTGGTCTCGCTCGAGCCGCAGCCCGCCGCGCAAGCTTTCGTGGCCGGCCAGAACGACGCCGCCATGACCTACGAGCCGTACCTCTCGACCGTGCGCGCCAACCCCGCCGCCGGCAAGATCCTGGCCACCACGCTCGACTACCCGATGGTGATGGACACCGTCGGCTGCGCGCCCACCTGGCTCAAGGCCAATCCCAAGGCCGCCGCCGCGCTCACCAAGTCGTACTTCGACGCGCTCGACATGATCAAGGCCGAGCCCGAAAAAGCCAACGAACTCATGGGCTCGGCCGTCAAGCAGAGCGGCGAGCAGTTCGCCAAGTCGTCCGCCTACCTGCGCTGGCAGGACAAGGCGGCCAACCAGAAGTTCTTCTCGAGCGAACTCACGACCTTCATGAAGGAAGCCGCGGCCATCCTGCTGGAAGCCGGCGTGATCCGCAAGGCGCCTGAAGACTACGCGGTGACCTTCGATGCAAGCTACGTCAAGTAAGGCGCTGCCGCAGGTGCCGCCGCGCGCGGCATCGGCCTCCACCGCCGTCTCCTCTCTGCCCGTGGCGCCCGTGCGGCGCCGCGCATTCGCGCCGCTCGAACCCGTCAGTGCGCGTGCCCGCGTGCTGCTCGGGCTCGGCTTCTTCGTCGTGTTCGTGCTGGTGTGGTCGCTGGCCACGCTCGGCGGCTTCGTGTCGCCGACCTTCCTCGCCAGTCCGCCGACCATGGTCAAGGAAGGCTGGCTGCTCTTCACCGAGTACGGCTTCATCGGCGATATCGGCATGACCGTGTGGCGCGTGTTCGGCGGCTTCCTGCTGGCGGCCGTGTTCGCGGTGCCGCTGGGCATCGCGATGGGCACCTGGAAGACCGTCGAGGCCTTCTTCGAGCCCTTCGTCTCGTTCTGCCGCTACCTGCCGGCCTCGGCCTTCATCCCGCTGCTGATCCTGTGGGCGGGCCTCGGCGAAATGCAGAAGCTGCTGGTGATCTTCATCGGCTCCTTCTTCCAGGTCGTGCTGATGGTGGCCGTCACCGTGGGCGGCGCGCGGCGCGACCTCGTCGAGGCCGCATACACGCTGGGCGCGAACAGCCGCGGCATCGTGGCGCGCGTGCTCATTCCGGGCGCCGCACCAGGCATCGCCGAGACGCTGCGGCTCGTGCTCGGCTGGGCATGGACCTACGTGATCGTGGCGGAGCTGATCGGCTCCTCGTCCGGCATCGGCCACATGATCACCGACAGCCAGGCGCTCTTGAACACCGGGCAGATCATCTTCGGGATCATCGTGATCGGTGTCATCGGCCTGTTGTCCGACTTCGCTTTCAAGGCGCTCAACCGCCGTCTGTTCGCATGGGCCGCACTGTGAAGAACCAACTTTCCATCCAGGGCGTCTCGCGCGTCTTCACCGGCACCAAGGGCCAGCGCACGCAAGCGCTGCAGCCGATCGACTTCGAGGTGAAGGAGAACGACTTCGTCACCATCCTCGGCCCCTCGGGCTGCGGCAAGTCGACGCTGCTGCGCATCGTGGCGGGGCTCGACTTCCCGACCACCGGCCAGGTGATGCTCGACGGCGAGCGCATCGAAGGCCCGGGCGCCGATCGCGGCGTGGTGTTCCAGAGCTACACGCTCTTTCCGTGGCTCACGGTGGCGCAGAACATCCGCTTCGGCCTGCGCGAGCGCGGCATGAGAGAGGCCGACCAGAAGGAGCGCAGCGAGTTCTTCATCGCCAAGGTGGGGCTGCGCGGCTTCGAGAATCACTTTCCGAAGCAGCTCTCGGGCGGCATGCAGCAGCGCACCGCCATTGCGCGCGCGCTGGCCAACGACCCCAAGATGCTGCTGCTCGACGAGCCCTTCGGTGCGCTCGACAACCAGACCCGCGTGCTGATGCAGGAGCTGTTGCTCGGCATCTGGGAGTCGGCGCGCAAGACGGTGCTGTTCGTCACGCACGACATCGACGAGGCGATCTTCATGGCCAACCGCGTGGCGGTGTTCAGCGCGCGGCCGGGGCGCATCAAGACCGAGATCGCGGTCGATTTTCCGCATCCGCGCAGCTACACCATCAAGACCTCGCCGGAGTTCATGGACATCAAGGCGCGGCTGACGGAAGAGATTCGCGCGGAGTCGATGGCGGCTGCGGAGCATTGAGGATGGCGCCTTGCCTTCATTCCGTTGTGCTTGGCGTGCGCCGCTGTTCGGTGCGCGCCCACGCCGGCACGGCGGCCTTTGAGCGAAGCGGGGGACATTCGCGCAGGGGAGTACCCGGCGGCCTGTGCACGCGCCCCGAACAGCAGCGCTCAAAACAAGAGCTACAACAGCAAGCATGAAACGCGACCTCCCCACCCTCGCGCTCTACGCGCAAGTCAAGGATCACATCTCCCGCAAGATCCAGGACGGCACGTGGCCGCCCGGACACCGCCTGCCCTCGGAGCATGAACTGGTCGCGCAGTTCGGCATGGCGCGCATGACGGTGAACCGTGCGCTGCGCGAGCTGGTGGAACAGGGCCGCATCGTGCGCGTGGCCGGGGTCGGCAGCTTCGTCGCCGAAAACAAGCCGCAGTCCACGTTGCTGCAGATCGCCAACATCGCCAGCGAAATCCGCCAGCGCGGACACGACTACCGCTGCGACATGATCGAGGTCGAGCGCATCGCCGCCTCGCCCGACGTGGCCGCGTGGCTCGACATGCGCGCCGGCACCTCGGTGTTCCACAGCGTGTGCCTGCACCTCGAGAACGGCACGCCCGTGCAGCTCGAAGAGCGCTACGTCAATCCGCAGGTCGTGCCCGACTACCTCGAACAGGACTTCAGCGCCATGCCGCCCAGCGAGTACCTGGTGCGCAACGTGCCCTTCGATCAGATCGAACACGTGGTCGATGCCGTGCTGCCCAACCAGGAACAGGCCGACAGGCTCGCCATGGAACCCACAGCCCCCTGCCTCCTGCTCACGCGCCGCACCTGGTCACGCAACACACCCGTGACCTGGGTGCGCTGCCTGCACCCGGCCTCGCGCTACAGCCTGGGCAGCCGTTTCAAGGCAGACGGCAACCCTAGCTTCGGTTGATTTTTTCGTCCTCAGAGGCCTCAGTTTTCACTCGCAACTACTTGTATAGACAGGTTCACATGCCAAGCAAACACACCGCCATTTCCAATGCCTCCTCCTTGACCCTCACGCCCGGCCAGGTCGATCTGGCGATGCTGCGACGCATCCAGGCCGGCGGCGTGCAGCTGTCGCTCGACCCCTCGGTGCGCGACGGCATGCTTCGCGCCGGGGCCGCCGTGCGCCACATCGTCGAGAACGACCAGGTCGTCTACGGCATCAACACCGGCTTCGGCAAGCTCGCGAGCACGCGCATCGGCAACGACCACCTGGCGGAACTGCAGCGCAACCTCGTGCTGTCGCACAGCGTGGGCACGGGCGAGCCATTGGCGGCACCGGTGGTGCGCATGGTGCTCGCGACCAAGGCGGTGAGCCTGGCGCGTGGCCATTCGGGCGTGCGCCCGGCGCTGGCCGACGCGCTGCTGGCGCTGTTCAATGCGGGCGTCATGCCGCGCATTCCGGCCAAGGGCTCGGTCGGCGCGTCAGGCGACCTCGCGCCGCTCGCGCACCTGGCCTGCGTGCTGATCGGCGAAGGCGAGGCCACGCTGGCCGACGGCACTGTGGTCAGCGGTGCGCAGGCGATGAAGAGCATCGGCCTCGCGCCCTTCGTGCTCGGCCCCAAGGAAGGCCTGGCGCTGCTCAACGGCACGCAAGTGTCGACCGCGCTCGCGCTGTTCGGCCTGTTCGGCGCGGAAGACGTGTTCGCGTCGTCGCTGATGTCGGGTGCGCTGTCGCTCGAGGCCATCCAGGGCTCGATCAAGCCCTTCGACGCGCGCATTCATGCGGCGCGCGGCCAGCTGGGCCAGATCGCCGTCGCGGACGCAGTGCGCACGCTGCTCGAAGGCAGCGAGATCGTTCCCTCGCATGCCGACTGTGGCCGCGTGCAGGACCCGTATTCGGTGCGCTGCATCCCGCAGGTGATGGGCGCCTGCCTCGACAACCTCGCGCACGCCGCGCGTGTGCTGGTGATCGAAGCGAATGCCGCGTCGGACAACCCGCTCGTGTTCTGCGACACCGGCGAAGTCATCTCGGGCGGCAACTTCCACGCCGAGCCCGTTGCCTTCGCGGCCGACATCATTGCGCTGGCCATCAGCGAAGTCGGCGCCATCGCAGAGCGCCGCATCGCGCTGCTGCTCGACACCGGCCTGTCGGGCCTGCCGCCGTTCTTGGTGCGCGACGGTGGCCTCAATTCCGGTTTCATGATCGCGCAAGTCACGGCCGCAGCATTGGCCTCGGAGAACAAGTCGCTCGCGCACCCCGCCAGCGTCGACAGCCTGCCGACCTCGGCCAACCAGGAAGACCACGTGTCGATGGCCACCTTCGCGGGCCGCCGCCTGGGCGACATGGTCAACAACACGGCTGTGGTCGTCGGCATCGAAGCGATGGCCGCCGCGCAAGGCATCGAACTCAAGCGCAAGCTCAAGAGTTCGCCGCTGGTGGAGGCCGAATTCGCCGCCATTCGCCAGAAGGTCGCTTTCCTCGAAACCGACCGCTACCTCGCGCCCGACATCGAAGCCATGCGCCAGTGGGCGCTGAAGGCCGAGCTGCCGGCCGCGCTGCTCGACATCCTGCCCAGTCACTCGTAAAACATCCCCCGACAAGGAAAACCACGCCATGAACGCACCCGACAAGATCGACCTGAACAAATCCACCGGTTCCGACCCGCGCCATGACCCGACCCGCGTGATCCGCGCCCCGCGCGGCACCGAGCTCAACTGCAAGAGCTGGCTCACCGAAGCCCCGTTCCGCATGCTGCAGAACAACCTCGACGCCGAGGTCGCCGAGCGCCCGCAAGACCTGGTGGTGTACGGCGGCATCGGCCGCGCCGCGCGCAACTGGGCCTGCTACGACCAGATCCTCGCGTCGCTGAAAGAGCTGAACGACGACGAGACGCTGCTCATCCAGTCGGGCAAGCCGGTCGGCGTGTTCAAGACGCACGAGAACGCACCGCGCGTGCTGCTGGCCAACTCGAACCTCGTGCCGAAGTGGGCCAACTGGGAGCACTTCAACGAGCTCGACCGCCAGGGCCTCTTCATGTACGGCCAGATGACCGCGGGCAGCTGGATCTACATCGGCAGCCAGGGCATCGTGCAGGGCACCTTCGAAACCTTCGTCGAAGCCGGCCGCCAGCACTACAACAACAGCCTCGCGGGCAAGTGGATCCTCACGGCCGGCCTCGGCGGCATGGGCGGCGCGCAGCCGCTGGCGGCCACGCTGGCGGGCGCCGTCTCGCTCAACATCGAGTGCCAGCAGTCGAGCATCGACTTCCGCCTGCGCACACGCTACGTCGACAAGCAGGCGCGCGACGTCGACCACGCGCTCGAACTCATCCAGCAGCACTGCGATGCGAAGGAAGCGGTGTCGATCGCGCTGCTCGGCAATGCCGCCGACATCCTGCCCGAACTCGTGAAGCGCGCGAAGGCCGGCGGCTTGAAGCCCGACCTCGTGACCGACCAGACCTCCGCGCACGACCTGATCAACGGCTACCTGCCTTCGGGCTGGAGCGTGCCGCAATGGCAGGCCGCGATGAAAGACCCGTCGCAGCACGACGCGCTCAAGAAGGCGGCCGCGAAATCATGCGCCGTGCACGTGCAGGCCATGCGACTTCCAGGCCATGGGCATCCCCACGGTCGACTACGGCAACAACATCCGCCAGGTCGCGTTCGACGAAGGCGTGAAGAACGCCTTCGACTTCCCGGGCTTCGTGCCGGCCTACATCCGCCCGCTGTTCTGCGAAGGCAAGGGCCCGTTCCGCTGGGTCGCGCTCTCGGGCGACCCGGAAGACATCTACAAGACCGACGCCAAGATCAAGGAGCTGTTCCCCGAGAACAAGCACACCCACCGCTGGCTCGACATGGCCCGCGAGCGCATCGCCTTCCAGGGCCTGCCGGCGCGCATCTGCTGGCTGGGCCTGGGCGAGCGCCACATCGCGGGCCTGGCCTTCAACGAGATGGTGAAGAACGGCGAGCTGAAGGCGCCGATCGTCATCGGTCGCGACCACCTGGACACCGGTTCGGTCGCCAGCCCGAACCGCGAGACCGAAGCCATGAAGGACGGCACCGATGCCGTGAGCGACTGGCCGCTGCTCAACGCGCTGCTCAACACCGCGGGCGGCGCCACCTGGGTCAGCCTGCACCATGGCGGCGGCGTGGGCATGGGCTACTCGCAGCACTCGGGCGTGGTGATTGTGTGCGACGGCACCGATGCGGCCGCCAAGCGCATCGAGCGCGTGCTGTTCAACGACCCGGCCACCGGCGTGATGCGCCATGCCGACGCGGGCTACGACATCGCGGTCGCCACCGCGAAGAAGCAGGGGCTCAAGCTGCCGATGGTGAAGTGATGGCGGGCGTCGTTCTCCCCGACGCCCAGGAACTGCAGCGCCGCGTGCAGGCGCGCGTGGACGACGCACTCGTCGCGCAGTTTCAGCGCGACGGCGCGGTGTGCATCCGTCAGTTGCTCACGGCCGACGAGCTGGCGCTGCTGCGCGATGGCATCGAGGCCAACCTCGCGGCACCCAGTCCGCGCGCCAAGATCGCGAGCCGGCCCGACGACCCGGGCCGCTTCTTCGAGGACTTCTGCAACTGGCAGGACATCGACGCCTTCCGCCGCTTCATCTTCGAGGCGCCGCTCGCGCAACTGGCGCAGCGGCTCATGGGATCGAACACCGTGCGGCTCTATCACGACCACCTGCTGGTCAAGGAGCCTGGTACCCGGCAGCGCACGCCGTGGCACCAGGACCAGCCCTACTACAACATCGAGGGCGAGCAGAACGTCAGCATGTGGATACCGGTTGATCCGGTGTCGCGTGCGGCCACGCTCGAGTTCGTGGCCGGCTCCCACAAGGGGCCGTGGCTGATGCCGCGCACCTTCATGGACAACCACGCCAAGTGGTTCCCCGAAGGCAGCCTGCAGGACCTGCCCGACATCGAGGGCGCGCGCGAGCGCTTTCCCATCGTGGGCTGGAACATCGAGCCCGGCGACTTCGTCTGCTTCCACATGCTCACGCTGCATGCGGCCGCTGGCGTCGAGGGGCCGAACCGGCGCCGCGTGTTCTCGGTGCGTTTTTTGGGCGACGACATCCGCCATGCGCCGCGCAGCTGGAAGACCTCGCCCGATTTCCCCGGCCTCGCCGAGCGGCTGCCGGCCGGTGCGCCGATGGACGATCCGCTCTTTCCCCTGCTGGTGGGTTGAGAAGGTAAGACGAAGGTAGAAAGAAAAAACGCGGCCATTCCCACTCCGTGGGAATCCACGCTTGGAAGTGAGAACGGCGAGCAAGATACTGCACGCCGCATCCACTTTCGACCTCCAGCGATTGCTTCCGATGACGCCCCCGATCGACGCCCCCGCCCACAACGACCGCGCCCTGTTCGTGCTGTCGGTGCTGGCGCAAAGCAAGGCGGCGATGACAGCGGCCGAGCTGGTGCAGGCCACCGGCCTGTCGCAGAGCACGCTGTACCGGCAGATCGCCACGCTGCGCCGCTGGGGCTTCGTGATGGAGTCCGATGGCCGCTACTCGCCGGGCCCGGTGAGCGTGCAGCTCGCCACCGGCTTCGACGGCAACTCCGACCTCGTGATGGCCGCGCGTGCCGACATGCGGGCGCTGGCCCAGCAGACGCACGAGAGCGTGGCGCTGGTCACGGCCGTGAACGAGCGCGTCGTGTGCCTGGAGATGATCGACAGCGAGCAGTCGCTGCGCTGCTCCTTCGACCGCGGCCGCAGCGTGCCCGCGCGTGACGGCGCCAGCGCCAAGTGCCTGCTGGCCCACATGCCGCTCGACCAGCGCGACGCCCTGCTCGACGGGCTCGGCGAAAGCCCCGAACGCCGCGCCGAACGCGCCGCCGAGCTCGACGCCATCCGCGAGGCCGGCCATGCCGTGACGCACGGCGAGGTCGATGCCGGCGTCTGGGGCGCGAGCGCGCCGGTGCTCGCCCCGGGACGGCACCTGCGCGGCGCGATCACGCTCATGGCGCCGCTCACGCGCGTCGAGGGCATGGAAGCTGCATTGCTCCACATGACCGTCGTCACGGCGGCGCGCATCTCGCGGGCGCTGCAGTAGCCGCGTCTCTCCTTTTCTTCCTCCTTCATCCTCACCACGAAAGCTCCTGCCATGAACACCCGCCGCTCTCTCGTCGCCGCCGCACTCTCCGGCCTTGCCATCCTCGGTTTCGCGGGTGCCGCGCATGCGCAGGGCGAGCCGCTGCGCGTGGCCACCGACGCCACCTTCCCGCCAATGGAATTCGTGGAGAACGGCAAGCGCACCGGCTTCGACGTGGAGCTGGTCGAGGCCATCGGCCAGACACTGGGCCGCAAGATCGAGTGGATCGACATCGACTTCAAGGGCCTCGTGCCGGGCCTGATCTCGAAGCGCTTCGACATGGCCGTCTCGGCCATCTACATCACCGACGAGCGCAAGAAGGTCGTCGATTTCACCGCGCCGTACTACGCGGGCGGCCTCGTCGTGATGGTGAAGGACGGCAACACGGCGATCAAGGCGCCGGCCGACATCAACGGCAAGAAGGTCAGCGTGCAGGTGGGCACCAAGTCGGTGGCCTACACCAAGGAGAAATTCCCGCAGGTGCAGCTGATGGAAGTCGAGAAGAACCAGGAGATGTTCAACCTCGTCGACATCGGCCGCGCCGACGCCGCCGTGACCGGCAAGCCCGCCGCCTACCAGTACGTGCGCACGCGCGGTGGCCTCAAGGTGTTGCCCGAGCAGATCACCACCGAGGAATACGGCATGGCCATCCGCAAGGACACGCCCGAGCTCACCAAGGCCGTGAACGGCGCGATCGAAAAGCTCAAGGCCGACGGCACCTACGCAAAGATCGTGAGCAAGTGGTTCAGCGCGAGCGCCAAGTAAGCGAGCCATGGATTTCGATTTCTCGCCCGTCTGGCAGGGCTGGACCGACCTGCTGCGCGGCGCGCTCGTCACGGTGGAGATCACCGCGTGCGCGCTGGTGCTGGGCTGCGTGCTGGGCCTGCTGGTCGGCATCGGCCGGCTGAACCCGAAGCGGCGCTGGCTCTACGGCGCGTGCACCGCCTACGTGGCGGCCATCCGCGGCACGCCGCTGCTGGTGCAGCTGTTCATTTTGTTCTTCGGCCTGCCGCACTTCGGCATCCTGCTGCCGGCCTTCCTGTGCGGCGTGCTGGGGCTCGGTGTGTATTCGGGTGCGTACGTATCGGAGATCGTGCGCGGCGCGATCCAGTCGATCGACAAGGGCCAGACCATGGCGGCGCAGTCGCTGGGCATGACGCCCGGCACGGCGATGCGCGAGATCGTGCTGCCGCAGGCGGTCGTGCGCATGATCCCGCCGCTGGGCAACGAGTTCATCGCGCTCATCAAGAACTCGGCGCTGGTGTCGCTGCTGACGATTCACGACGTGATGCACGAGGGGCAGAAGATCATCAGCGTGTCGTACCGCTCGCTGGAGGTGTACCTGGCCATCGCCGTCGTGTACTTCGTGCTCACGGGCACGATGACGCTGGTGCTGCGGCATTTCGAGCAGAAACTGCGGCAGGGCGGGTTGATGCGATGAGCGCGGGTTCCGTATTTGCATTTCTTCCTCCCCCTCTGGAGGTGGGCATGAGCGGCGTACAGCATTTCTCCCGCAGCACACTCCCGGTCACCCCCTGGAAAAACGGCGGCGGCACCACGCAGGAGATCGCCAGCTGGCCGCAAGGCGCGGCGCTCGACGGCTTCGGCTGGCGCGTGAGCATCGCGACCATTGCCGCGGCCGGACCGTTCTCGGTGTTCGAGGGCATCGACCGCAGCATCATGCTGCTGGAGGGCGATGGCGTTCGCCTGTTCACGCACGACGGGCGCATCAGCCACTGGCTCGACGCACCGCATCGGCCCTTCGCCTTCAGCGGCGACGACGCGATCGACTGCACGCTGCTCGGCGGCGCATCGAACGACTTCAACGTGATGACGCGGCGCGGGCAGTGGCGTGCCGATGTGCAGGTGCTGGACCGCGCGTCGGCCGTCGATGCGGCGCCGCACGGCGTGCTGCTCGCCTTGCGCGGCACCTGGCGCCTGAACGAAGAGGCCTGCCGCGAGGGCGAGGGCCTGTGCTGGACCGACGCGGCCCATGCATGGCGCGCGACACCCGAGAGCGACGGCGCGCGGCTGGTGGCGGTTCGAATCCTGCCGGCGTAACCCGCAGAAAGAAAGATGACGATGATGAAACCTGTCAGCGAATATCCCTCGGCCGACGGCCTCTGGACCGGCCTGCGCCTTGCGCCCGATGCCGCACCCGGCGTGGCGCTGGAAGACGGCGTCGAGGCCGCCATCGTGGTCATTCAGGGCGCGATCCGCTGGGCCGGCGCACGCGACGCGCTGCCGGCCGAATTTGCGGCACTGCCCACCCACGACGGCGGCGGAGCGCTCGTCACGCCCGGCCTCGTCGATTGCCACACGCACCTCGTCTACGGCGGCCAGCGCGCCAACGAATTCGCGATGCGGCTCGCAGGCGCCACGTACGAAGAAGTGGCCAAGGCCGGCGGTGGCATCGTGTCGTCGGTGCGCGCCACGCGCGAGGCCGATGAGGACACGCTCTTCGCACAGGCCGCGCCGCGGCTCGAACAGCTGCTGGCCGATGGCGTCTGCGCCATCGAGATCAAGTCGGGCTACGGGCTGTCGCTGGAACACGAGCGCAAGCAGCTGCGCGTGGCACGGCGGCTGGGCGAAGCCTATGGCGTGACGGTGCGCACCACCTTCCTCGGCGCGCATGCGTTGCCGCCCGAATACGCGAACCGCAGCGGCGACTACATCGACCTCGTCTGCCGCGAGATGCTGCCGGCGCTCGCGGCCGAGGGGCTGGTCGATGCGGTCGACGTGTTCTGCGAGCGCATCGCCTTTTCGCTCGCGGAAACCGAGCAGGTCTTCCAGGCCGCGCAGGCGTTGGGCCTGCCGGTGAAGCTGCATGCCGAGCAGCTGTCGGACATGGGCGGCGCGGCATTGGCCGCGCGCTACGGTGCGCTGTCGTGCGACCACATCGAACACCTGTCGGCCGACGGCATCGAGGCGATGCGCCGGTCGGGCACCGTGGCCGTGCTGCTGCCCGGCGCCTACTACACCCTGCGCGACACGCACCTGCCGCCGATCGACGCGCTGCGCGCCGCCGGCGTGCCGATGGCCGTGTCCACCGACCACAACCCCGGCACCTCGCCGGCATTGAGCCTGCTGCTGATGGCGAACATGGCCTGCACGCTGTTTCGGCTGACGGTGCCCGAGGCACTGGCCGGCATCACGCGGCATGCGGCGCGTGCGCTGGGCCTGCAGGCCACGCACGGCGCGATCGCCGAAGGCATGCCCGCCAACTTCGTGTTGTGGAACGTGCGCGAGGCGGCCGAGCTGGCGTACTGGTTCGGCCAGCAACCCGTGCGCACCGTGGTGCGCCAAGGCCGCATCGCGGCAGGAGTCCAGGCATGACACAAACGCTTTTCGCAGCCGACGCGCTGCTGCCCGAAGGCTGGGCGAAGAACGTCCTGCTGGCATGGAACGACGCCGGCCGGCTCACGCAGGTGCAGGCCGGCGCGCAACGCCCCGCCGACGCGCAAACTGTCAAAGGCCCGCTGATCCCCGGCATGCCCAACCTGCATTCGCACGCCTTCCAGCGCGCCTTCGCGGGCCTGACCGAGCACCGCGCCGAGCAGCACGACAGCTTCTGGAGCTGGCGCACGCTGATGTACCGCTTTGCCGCACGCCTCGGCCCGCAGCACATGGAAGCCATCGCGACCTGGCTCTATGCCGAGATGCTCGAAGCCGGCTACACGAGCGTGTGCGAGTTCCAGTACGTGCACCACGACGCCGACGGCCGCCCCTATGCCGACGACGCGACCCTGAGCCTTGCGCTGCTGCGTGCTGCGCGCAAGGCCGGCATCGGCTTCACGCTGCTGCCGGTGCTCTACCAGACCGGCGGCTTCGGCGACGTGCCGCCCACGGAAGGGCAGCGCCGCTTCATCAGGTCGACCGACTCGATGCTGCGCCTGCTCGACGCATTGAAGCCAGCGTGCGACGAACAGGGGGCTCGGCTCGGCATGGCGCCGCACTCGCTGCGCGCCGTGCCGCCCGAGGCGCTGCGCGATGCGATCGCGGGGCTCGAAGCCATCGACCGCACCGCCCCCATCCACATCCACATCGCCGAGCAGACGAAGGAAGTGGACGACTGCGTGGAGTGGAGCGGGTTGCGCCCGGTCGAGTGGCTGCTTGACCATGCACCGGTCGATGCGCGCTGGTGCCTTGTCCATGCAACGCACATGAACGCCGCCGAGTACGAGTACGCCGCCAAGAGCGGCGCGGTCGCGGGCCTCTGCCCGACGACCGAGGCCAATCTGGGCGACGGCATCTTCGACTTTCCCCAGTGGCGCAGCCATGGCGGCGCGTGGGGCGTGGGCTCCGACAGCCACGCCAGCGTCAACGCGGCCGAAGAACTGCTGATGCTCGAATACGGCCAGCGCCTGTCGCGGCGGCAGCGCAACGTCGGCGCGAGCGCGGTGCAGCCGCATGTCGCGACCGCGTTCACGCTCGAGGCGGTGCAGGGCGGGGCGCAAGCCTCGGGCCGTGCCGTCGGCGGGCTGGCCGTGGGGCAGCAGGCCGACTTCGTCGTGCTCGATGCCGCGCACCTCGCGCTGCAGGGCCTGTCGGCGCCCGACATGCTCTCGGCCCACGTTTTCGCGAGCCACCGCACCTCCGCCATCGACAGCGTCTGGGCCGCGGGCCGCGCGCGTGTGGCGGCCGGACGCCACACGCTGCATGACGACGCCGCGGCCGCCTTCGTGGCCGCGCGCACCCAACTTCTCAAGGACTGAATTCCCATGGCCTTCACGACCACCGAACCCGCCTTCCGCTTCCGCCAGGGCACACGCCCGCTGCTGATCTCGATGCCGCACGTCGGCACCCACGTGCCGCCCGCGCTCGCCGCCCGCTTCACCGACGAAGCGCGCCACGTGCCCGACACCGACTGGCACCTCGAACGGCTCTACGACTTCGCCGATGAACTGGGCGCCTCGGTGCTCGCGGCCACGCACTCGCGCTACGTGGTCGACCTGAACCGTCCGCCGGACGGCGCGAGCCTGTACCCGGGCCAGAGCGTCACCGGCCTGTGCCCCGTCGACACCTTCGACGACACGCCGGTCTACGCCAACCCTGCCGACGTGCCGGACGACGACGAAGTCGCCGCGCGCCGCGATGCGATCTGGGTGCCGTACCACCGGCAGCTGCGGGCCGAGCTCGACCGCCTGAAGGCCGCGCACGGCACCATCGCGCTGTGGGACGCGCACTCGATCCGCTCGGTGCTGCCGCGCTTCTTCGAGGGCAAGCTGCCCGACCTGAACCTCGGCACCGCCAACGGCGCGAGCTGTGACCCGGCGCTGGCCGAAACGCTGCTCGGCATCGCGAAATCGGCCACGGGCTACACCGGCGTGCTCAACGGCCGCTTCACGGGCGGCCACATCACGCGCCAGTACGGGAATCCGGCCGGCGGCGTGCACGCGGTGCAGCTGGAGATGACGCAGTCGAGCTACATGCAGGAGCAGTTGCCGTTCGACTACCTGCCCGAGGTGGCGGCGGGCGTGCAACCGCATGTGCGCAGGATGCTGGAGGCGGTGCTCGGTTTCGTCGAAGGCCGCCGCGGGTGAACGCACCGGACTTTCTCGCTGCGCCCGGCCAGGCACTCGATTTCCTTCACCCGCTCCATCCCGGCAAGGTATTCGACCTGTGAACACAACCGCCATCCACGCCCTCGCACGCCCCGAAGTGCCGCCGCTGCCGCCCTACAACGCGGGCCTGTCCTCGGACGCCGTGCGCGCGCGCTACGGCGCCACCGAGATCGCGCGGCTCGCGAGCAACGAGAACCCGTACGGCGCCAGCCCCGCTGTGGCGCGCGCCCTGGTCGATCTGGCCGCGCGTGCTGGCACCTACCCCGACGCCAACTGCACCGCGCTGCGCGCCGCGATCGCCGGGCGCACGGGTGCGCAGCCCGCGCAGGTGGTGATCGGCAACGGCTCCGAGGACATCCTCCAGATGCTGTGCCAGGCGCTGCTCTCGCCAGGCGACCGCGTGCTCACGCAGCGCCCCGCCTTCGGGTTGCACGAGATCTACCCGCGCATGATGGGCGCACAGGTCGAGCTGCTGGCGCTCACGCCGGCGCTCGGCTTCGACCTCGATGCCTGGTGCGCGGCGCTGGCGCGCGGACCCAAGATGGTGATGCTGGCCAATCCCTCGAACCCGGTCGGCTGCATGTTCGATGCCGGCGACTTCGCGCGCCTGCTCGCGGCGGTGCCGGCGGGCACGCTGCTGGTGGTGGACGAGGCGTACCACGAGTACGCGCGGCTGGCGCCCGGCTATCCCGACGTGCTTTCGACGCTGCGCGCGTGGGAGGGGGCCGACGCAGCCGCAGGCCGTCCGTGGATCGTGCTGCGCACCTTCTCGAAGGCATGGGCGCTCGCGGGCCTGCGGGTGGGCTACGGCATCGCTTCCGACGAGGCGCTGGTGCAGCTGCTCGACCGGGTGCGCACGCCCTTCAACGTGAACCTCGCGGCGCAGGCCGCGGCGCTGGCGGCCTGGGGCGACGAGCCTCACATGGCGCGGGCGGTGGAGCGCACCGTGCGGCAGCGCGAGGTGCTGGCGGCGCAGCTTCGCACGCTCGCGCAGTCGGTCCTTCGGGGCCTGCGCATCGCGCCCTCGGCGGCCAACTTCCTGTTCGTCGACCTCGCACGGCCGAACGGGCCGGTCAACGAGGCGCTGCTGGCGCGCGGGATCATCGTCAAGCCCTGGAAGGAGCCGGGCTTCGAGACCTTCATCCGGGTGTCGGTGGGCACCGACGAGGAGAACGCGCGCTTCGTGCAGGCGCTGACCGAGATTGCGGGCGGGTCGGACTAGCGCCCCTGCGGCCGGGCCCGCCAAGACCCGCCCGGGAGCCGGGCCAGGCCGGGGTTTTTACAATCGCGGGAATGACGAAGCCCCTCACCTACACCCGCGGCCAGGCACTGCCCGGCATCCTCGCGCAACGCATCGCGATCCTCGACGGCGCGATGGGCACGATGATCCAGCGCTTCAAGCTCACCGAGGCGCAGTACCGCGGGGAGCGCTTCAAGGACTTCGAGCGCGACGTGAAGGGCAACAACGAGCTGCTCTCGCTCACGCGCCCCGACGTGATCCGCGACATCCACGAGGGCTACCTCGCGGCCGGCGCCGACCTGATCGAGACCAACACCTTCGGTGCGACCACCATCGCGCAGGAGGACTACAAGATGGCTCACCTCGCGCGCGAGATGAACCTCGAATCCGCCAGGCTGGCGCGCGCGGCCTGCGACAAGTTCAGCACGCCGGACAAGCCGCGCTTCGTGGCCGGCGCCCTCGGCCCGACCCCCAAGACGGCGAGCATCAGCCCCGACGTGAACGACCCGGGCGCGCGCAACGTCGATTTCGAAGCACTGCGCGCGGCCTACTACGAGCAGACCGAAGCGCTGGTCGAGGGCGGCGCCGACGTGATCCTGGTCGAGACCATCTTCGACACGCTCAACGCCAAGGCCGCGCTGTTCGCGGTCGACGAGTATTTCGACAACAGCGGCCAGCGCCTGCCGCTGATCATCAGCGGCACGGTGACCGATGCCTCCGGCCGCATC
Organism: Variovorax sp. CF313; assembly: GCF_000282635.1. Taxonomy (GTDB): domain Bacteria; phylum Pseudomonadota; class Gammaproteobacteria; order Burkholderiales; family Burkholderiaceae_C; genus Variovorax. The sequence goes on along the minus strand of NZ_AKIW01000032.1, from coordinate 62,247 downwards.
CTCAGCGGGCAGACCGTCACCGCCTTCTGGCACAGCGTGCGCCACGCGCAGCCGCTGGCCATCGGCCTGAACTGCGCGCTGGGCGCGGCGCTGATGCGGCCCTACATCCAGGAACTGTCGAAGGTGGCGGGCGACACCTTCATCAGCTGCTATCCGAACGCGGGCCTGCCCAATCCGATGAGCGAAACCGGCTTCGACGAGACGCCCGACGTCACCTCGCGCCTGCTGCACGAGTTCGCGGCCGAAGGGCTGGTGAACATCGTGGGCGGCTGCTGCGGCACCACGCCGGACCACATCGCGGCCATCGGCAAGGCGGTTGCGCCGGTCGCGGGCCGCGCACTGGGCAGCCACAACGCGGGTTTCTACCGCGAGGCTGCCTGATCGCGCCTCCGGCCGATTGACAGGCGCTCCTGCCCCGGCCTAGGCTGGCTGGCACAAGAACAGGAGCCCGCCATGAACACACTCGCCCCACGACGCTGGATCGGCATCGGCGCGCTTGCCCTGATCCTGCCGCTTGCGGCCGCGGCGCAGCAGGCCTTCACCCGCGGCACGGTCAACCTGCGCGCCGGCCCCTCGGGCGACTATCCGCTGGTGGCGCGGCTCGGGCCCGGCCAGCCGCTCGACGTGATCGGCTGCACCAGCGGCTATGGCTGGTGCGACGTGGTGCTGCCCGACGGCGGGCGCGGCTGGGTGTGGTCGCGCAGCCTCGACTACGCCTACCAGGAGCGGCGCGTGCCGCTGGCGACCTACGGCGCGGTGATCGGCGTGCCGATCATCAGCTTCGCGATCGGCAGCTACTGGGCCAGCTACTACCGCGACCGGCCGTGGTACGGCGAGCGGCGCTGGTGGGGCGGCCGCCCACCGCCACCCGTGGCGGGCTGGCGTCCGCCGCCGCCAGCCAGGCCGGCGTGGCAGCCGCGTCCCTGGCAGCCTGGCCCCGGGTTCCGGCCATCGGGCCCTGGATTCCGTCCGCCGCCGGACCCCGGCATCAGGCCGCCGCGGCCGCAGCCGAGCTTCCGTCCGGGGCCGGCGCCTGGCATGCCGCATTCGCATCCCGGTGGTGGCGGCGGACGACCGCACGGGGGTGGCGGTCATGGCGGGGGTGGCCATGGCGACGGGCACGGGGGTGGTCATGGCGGTGGCCATGGCGGCGGCCGCGGCCACGACCGCTGAAGAGGCCGGCAGCTAGTTTCCGCCGGTCTTGGGGCTGCACTCGCCGGGGGCTACCCGGTCTTTCCCTATCAGCGCCACGAAGCGCTGGGCTCCCAGCCCAAGTGGGCGCTCACGTGACCATACGACGTCCACCCACAGGTCCAGCCCGTTGCTGAGGTTCTCGAACGGAATCTCGACCAGCGCCCCGGCCGCCACGTGCGGCCGCGCGAAATTGCGTGGCAGCCAGCCCCAGCCCAGCCCGGCGGTGATCAGGCTCAGCGCGGCCAGCGCGTTGTCGGTGCGCCAGACGTGGCGCGCGAACACGAAGCGCGGATCGCTGTTGGCGAGGTCGCGGCCGGCCACGACGATCTGCCGGGTGTTCGTCAGGTGCTCCTCACGCAGCCGGCCGCCCGGCGCCGCGAGCAGCACCGGGTGGTCGGGCGCCATCACAGCCACCATCAGGTCGCTGCCGACTTCCTGGAAGCCTTCGCGGCCGTCGAGGCTCGGGCGCTCGAACACCAGCGCCAGCTGCGCGCGACCGCTGTGCAGCAGCGCCAATGCATCCGCTTGCGGGGCCGCCAGCACCTCCACCTGCAGCAGCGGGTGTTCGCGTGCCAGTTCGGCCAGCGGGCCGCTCCAGGGCGCGGCCAGCAGTTCGGGCGCGATGGCCAGCGTGAGCCGGTCTTCCAGCCCCTGGGTCAGCGCCAGCGCCTGCACCTGGAGCTGCCCGAGTTGTGCCGCCAGCAGCCGCGCCTGAGGCTCCAGCGAACGTGCCGCGGCCGTGGGCTGGGGCTCGCGGCCGCTGCGGTCGAACAGCGGCAGGGCGAGTTCGGCCTCGAGGTTGGCGATGGCCATGCTGACCGCCGATGGCACCTTGCGCAGCGCCCGCGCCGCGGCAGAGAAAGAACCGTGGTCGATCACGGCCAGGAAGACTTCGATGTTGTCGCTGGAGAAGGCCATGGCGCCCGATCTTTCAATAAAACTGAAACAAGTTAACTTTTTATATCAGCGGGTGACACATAAAGTCCAGACATCGCAGCCACGAACCAGGAGAAAAGCGTCATGCAGGGCATTCAGCGTCGCATCGTCTACATCACCCTTTACGAAGGCATCGCCATCGTCGCCGCCAGCGCCGGGCTGGCCTTGATGACGGACGCCGGCCTGGGCCATTCCGGCGTGCTGGCGGTGGCCGCCTCGGTCATCGCGGTGATCTGGAACCTGGTCTTCAACGCGCTCTTCGAGCGCTGGGAGTCGCGCCAGGCCGTGCGCGGGCGCAGCGTGCGCCGCCGCGTCGCCCATGCCATCGGCTTCGAGGGCGGGCTGATCGCCTTCCTGGTGCCGATGTTCGCCTGGGGCCTGGGCGTGTCGCTCTGGCAGGCGCTGGTGATGGACCTGGGGCTGGTGGTGTTTTTCCTGGTCTACACCTTCGTCTTCAACTGGGCTTTCGATCGCGTGTTCGGCCTGCCGGCTTCGGCCATGGGCGAGGCGCAACCCGCCTGAGCCGGCGGGCGGGAGCGGAAACGGGGGCTTTTACCTTGGCCGGTTGAATCGACCTAAAATGCACCACTTCCCAAGGAGCGTTGCAGCGGCGGGCCTCGCAGGCCGGCCGTCAGGCTTGGGGCGACAACGACGCTCGCCTGTCCGACTCTTCCGCAGGTGAGGCCATGTCCCAGATTCCCGCTCCAGCTACCCCCGATTCCGCCCCCGTTGTTCCCCCGCCCATGAAGCTGTCCGGCCTCGAACCGGTCGCCATCGGCGCGGGCACGCTGTTCGTCAACATCGGCGAGCGCACCAACGTCACCGGCTCCAAGGCCTTCGCGCGGATGATCCTGAACGGCCAGTTCGAAGAAGCCCTGGCCGTGGCGCGCCAGCAGGTCGAGAACGGCGCGCAGGTGATCGACATCAACATGGACGAGGCCATGCTCGACAGCAAGGCGGCGATGGTGCGCTTCCTCAACCTCATCGCCAGCGAGCCCGACATCGCGCGCGTGCCGGTGATGGTCGACAGCTCGAAGTGGGAGGTCATCGAGGCCGGCCTGCGCTGCATCCAGGGCAAGGGCATCGTCAACTCCATCTCCATGAAGGAGGGGGTCGACAAGTTCAAGCACGAGGCCAAGCTCGTGAAGCGCTACGGCGCCGCCGCCGTGGTCATGGCCTTCGACGAGAAGGGCCAGGCCGACACCTACGAACGCAAGATCGAGATCTGCGAGCGCGCCTACCGCATCCTGGTGGACGAGGTGGGCTTCCCGCCCGAGGACATCATCTTCGACCCCAACATTTTCGCGATTGCCACCGGCATCGAGGAGCACGACAACTACGCGGTCGACTTCATCAACGCCGTGCGCTGGATCAAGCAGAACCTGCCGGGCGCCAAGGTCTCGGGCGGCGTGAGCAACGTGAGCTTCAGCTTCCGCGGCAACGACCCGGTGCGCGAGGCGATCCACACCGTGTTCCTGTACCACGCCATCCAGGCGGGCATGGACATGGGCATCGTCAACGCCGGCATGGTGGGCGTGTACGACGACCTCGAACCCGAGCTGCGCGAGCGCGTCGAGGACGTGGTGCTGAACCGCCGTCCCGACGCTGGCGAGCGCCTCGTCGAGGTGGCCGAGACCGCCAAGAGCGGCGCGAAAGACGACAGCAAGAAGCTCGAATGGCGCGGCACGCCGGAGAACCCGGTGCCGGTCAACCAGCGCCTGTCGCACGCCATGGTGCACGGCATCACCGACTTCATCGTCGAAGACACCGAGGAGGCCTATCAGGCCATTCTGGCCAAGGGCGGCCGCCCGCTGCACGTGATCGAAGGGCCGCTGATGGACGGCATGAACATCGTGGGCGACCTGTTCGGCCAGGGCAAGATGTTCCTGCCGCAGGTGGTGAAGTCCGCCCGCGTCATGAAGTCGGCCGTGGCCCACCTCATTCCCTACATCGAGGAAGAAAAGCGCCAGGACGAGGCCGCGGGCCGCGACGTGCGCACCAAGGGCAAGATCATCATCGCCACCGTGAAGGGCGACGTGCACGACATCGGCAAGAACATCGTGACCGTCGTGCTCCAGTGCAACAACTTCGAAGTGGTGAACATGGGCGTGATGGTCCCGTGCCACGAAATTCTTGCGAAGGCGAAGGTCGAGGGTGCGGACATCGTGGGCCTGTCGGGCCTGATCACGCCGAGCCTCGAAGAGATGCAGTACGTGGCCGGCGAGATGCAGAAGGACGACCACTTCCGCATCAAGAAGATTCCGCTTCTGATCGGCGGCGCCACCACCAGCCGCGTGCACACGGCCGTGAAGATCGCGCCGCACTACGAAGGCCCCGTGGTCTACGTGCCCGACGCCTCGCGCAGCGTGAGCGTGGCGCAGTCGCTCCTGAGCGATCAGGCCACCGCCTACATCGACGAGATCAACGCCGACTACGACAAGGTGCGCCAGCAGCACGCCAACAAGAAGCAGGTGCCCATGTGGCCCCTCGCGAAGGCGCGCGCCAACAAGACGCCCGTCGATTTCGCGAACTACCTGCCGCCGGTGCCCAAGTTCATCGGCCGGCGCGTGTTCAAGAACTTCGACCTCACCGAGCTGGCCAAGTACATCGACTGGGGCCCGTTCTTCCAGACCTGGGACCTGGCCGGCCCGTTCCCCGCCATCCTGAAGGACGAGATCGTCGGCACCGAGGCCGTGCGCGTGTACGCCGACGGCCAGCGCATGCTCAAGCGCCTGATCGAAGGCCGCTGGCTCAGCGCCAGCGGCGTGGTCGGTTTCTGGCCCGCCAACACGGTGAACGACGACGACATCGAGCTCTACACCGACGAGACGCGCAGCGAAGTCGCGCTCACCTGGTACGGCATGCGCCAGCAGACCGAGAAGCAGGTGATCGACGGCGTGATGCGCCCGAGCCGCTGCCTCGCCGACTTCGTGGCGCCGAAGGACAGCGGCGTGAAGGACTACGTCGGCATGTTCGCCGTCACGGCCGGCCTGGGCGTCGAGAAAAAAGAGAAGTACTTCGTCGATGATCTCGACGACTACTCCGCCATCATGCTCAAGGCTTTGGCCGACCGATTGGCCGAGGCCTTCGCCGAGTCGCTGCACCACCGGGTGCGCACCGACCTCTGGGGCTACGCGAGCAACGAGAGCCTGAGCAACGACGACATGATCGCGGAGAAATACCGCGGCATCCGCCCCGCGCCCGGCTACCCGGCCTGCCCGGACCACAGCGTGAAGGGCCCGATGTTCGACCTTCTGGGTTGCGCGGACATTGGCATGACCCTGACGGAAAGCCTCGCTATGATGCCCGCCGCCAGCGTGAGTGGTTTCTACCTGAGTCACCCCGATTCGACGTACTTCAACGTCGGCAAGATCGGTCACGACCAGCTGCAGGACCAGGCCGCGCGGCGCAAGGAGAGCGAGTCCTATCTCGAGCGTCTGCTGGCGCCCAATCTTTGAACCTGCCGGCCGGCGCGGCCGCCCGGCGCCGGGAGTTGTTATTCAGAAGCTGATGTTTGCAGCCGCGCATTACGCGGCCTTGTCGATCTTCGTGATCGGCTGCTGGGGCTTCGGCCGCGCGCTGCTGGGCCGCCTGGCCCCGCCGCCGCGCCGCGATGCGGGGCTCGAAGCGGCCATGGCCGTCGCGCTCGGGGTCGGCCTGTACATCTGTGCCTTCCAGGCGCTGGCCATCTTCGGTGCTTTCAAGGCCGGCGCGACCGTGGCGCTCGTGGTGGCAGGCGTGGTGGCCGCTGCGCTCCAGCTTCCGTCGTGGCTGCGCGAGCGGCGCGCCTTGCGCGCGAACGAACCCGCCGCGCCGTGGACCTACGTCGAGCGCATCGCGCTGATTGCGCTGGCCCTGGTCGCGCTGCCCGCGCTGGTGGCGCCGCTCGTGCCGCCGATTGCCTTCGACGAACTGATGTACCACCTGCCGTACGCGCGCCAGGTCGCACAGCAGGGCTCGCTGGGCATCCACGACTGGCTGCGCTATCCCTGGTTCCCGTACAACTACAACCTGCTCTACGCCGCCGCGCTGCAGTTCGGCGACGACGTGCTGCCGCACTTCCTCAATGCGCTGGCGGGTGCGTTGTCGGTGGTGATGGTCTATCGCCTGGGCATCCTGCACGCCAACCGGCTCACCGCCTGCATCGGCGCGGCCATCTGGCTGGGGCTCGGCGATTACTCCAACGCGCTGATCGACATGGGCGTGGCGCTGTTCGTGCTGTCGGCCTGCGTGGCGCTGTGGTGGTGGCGCGAATCGGAGCCCGGCAAGTCCGTGCACGGCGGCATGCGCTGGCTCGGCGTGGCCGCGTTCTGCCTCGGCGTGGCCGCTGGCTCGAAGTACCAGGCGTTGATCTTCCTGCCGCTGGTGGCGGTGTTCGTCATCCGGCACGAGCGCCGGCCCCGGGCCTGGGCGCTGGTGTTCGCCTGCTTCCTGGTTCCGTGCGTGTACTGGTATGCGCGCAACGCCATCATGACGGGCGACCCGTTCAACCCCATCGGCGCGCGCGTGTTCGGCTTCACCGAGTGGACACCGGCCGACTACGTGCAGCAGGTGGCCGACGTGCGCGTGCACGCCGAGCTGCCCAACGCGCTGATCTGGTCCGTGTTCTTCGCGCCGTTCAGCGTGTGGTGGAAGCGTTCGGCGGCGGTGCGTGCAGCCGGCTGGTTCTGCCTGTATTCGGTGGCCGTCTGGGTCGTGACCTCGCGCTATCCGCGCTACCTGACGGCCTCGTTCCCGCTGCTGGCCGCGATCGCGGCGATCGGCTGGCAGGTGCTGTTCGGCTGGATCGTCTCGGGCGTTCGCCGCATGTTCGGCGCCAGGAACACGGCGCAGGACGCGCCGCCTGCTGCCGTCACGCGGCGCACGCCGGCCCGCGTGGGCGACTGGGTGGCCGTGCTGCTGCTGGCCGTGCTGGCCGCCGTCTCGGTGCGCCAGACCGCCGCCAAGGTCGCGATGGTTTCGATCACGCCCGAGGCTCGCGAGGCCGTGCTGCGCCGGCACGTGCCGGGCTACGCCGTGATGGACTACCTGCGCCGCAACGCCACCGGCCGCGTCTACCAGATCGCGCTGAACGAGGCGATCTACTACGGCCCCAACCCCATCTGGGGCGACACGCTCGGGCCGTGGCGCTACACCGACTTCGGACGCCTGTCTGGCGGCGATCTCGCGCGCAAGCTCGGCGACATGGGCTTCACCGCGGTGGTCCTGCCGGACTCCGTGGTGCCCGTGTTCAGCGCGCGCATCGATTTCGACAAGTACTTCGCCGTGGAGTACGAGAAAGACGGCAGCCGGGTCTACCGTATCCTTCCCGCCGCACCATGACCGACACCGATTCCCTCGCCGTTCCAGGCAACACCGGCCTGCGCATTGCCGCGGTCATCCCCTGCTACAACGAGGCGCTGGCCATCGCCCAGGTGGTCGCGGGCTTTCGCGCCGCGCTGCCCGAGGCCGAGATCCACGTCTTCGACAACAACTCCAGCGACGACACGGCCGCCGTGGCGCGCGCGGCCGGCGCCGTCGTCACCCACGTGGCCCTGCGCGGCAAGGGCAACGTGGTGCGGCGCATGTTCGCCGACGTCGAGGCCGACGTGTACGTGATGGTCGACGGCGATGCCACCTACGACGCCGGCGCCGCGCGCCGGCTCATCGACCGGCTGGTGAACGACAACCTCGACATGGTGGTCGGCAGCCGTGTGGACGACGGCCAGGACGCGCACACCTACCGCACCGGCCACCGCCTCGGCAACCGCATGCTCACGGGCGCCGTGGCGCAGCTGTTCGGAGGTGGCCTCAGTGACATGCTCTCGGGCTACCGCGTGTTCTCGCGGCGCTATGCCAAGTCGTTCCCGGCGCTGTCGCGGGGCTTCGAGACCGAGACCGAGCTCACCGTGCACGCGCTCGAACTGCGCATGCCCTATGCAGAGGAAGGCACCGCCTACAGCACGCGCCCCGAAGGCTCCGTCAGCAAGCTCTCGACCTACCGCGACGGCTGGCGCATCCTGAAGACCATCTGCAAGCTGTTCGTGAGCGAGCGGCCGCTGCAGTTCTTCTCGATCATCGGGGGGCTGCTCGTGCTGATGTCGATCGCACTGGTCCTGCCGCTCGTCATGACCTACATGCACACCGGCCTGGTGCCCCGGCTCCCCACGGCGGTGCTGGCCACGGGCGCGATGCTGGCGGCCATGCTGTCCTTCGTGTGCGGCGTCGTCATGCAGGCCATCACGCTGGGGCGGCGGGAGGCCAAGCGGCTGCGCTATCTCGCGATTCCGGGCGTGCGCGAGCAGGCGACCCGCGCTTCACGCACCTCGCGATGAAGATCGCACGCGAGTTCCTCTCGTTCGCCGCCGTCGGCGTGATCGGGCTCGTGGTCGACGTGGTCGTGCTGTACCTGCTGGCGCCGCTGCTGGGCTGGTATGCGGCGCGCGTGGTGTCGTTCCTTGCGGCGGCGACCACCACCTGGGCCTTCAACCGCCGCTACACCTTCGCGGCCAGCGCAGCGGCCGGCCGTTCCCTCTGGCGCGAATATCTGGGCTACCTGGCGACCATGGCCGCCGGCGCAGTGCTGAACTATGGCGCCTACGTGCTGACGCTGCACTGGGTCGACGGGCGCTGGGCCGCGGCCCTGGGCGTGGCGCTGGGCAGCCTCGCCGGCATGAGCGCCAACTTCCTGTCGGCGCGCTACCTGGTCTTTCGCTCGCACCGCGGCGGCTGAAGCCGCCGGCACGGCGCGCTCAGTGCGCGCCGGAAACGACGACCGGAATTTCGGTCGCGGGCGGCGTGTTGCGGCTGCGGCCGCAGCGCACGATGCCGTCGATCATCACCATGCCCACGCCCGGAATGTCGCCGAGCTGGACGCTTTCGAGCAGGCCCGGTGCGGGCGAATGCTGCGCGCGGTCCATGAACACGAAGTCGGCATCGCGGCCCACTTCGATCAGCCCGCAGTTGAGCTTGCGGATCTTCGCCGTGTTGCCGGTCGCGAAGCAGAACACCAGCTCGGCCGGGATGTTCGCGATGGACGACAGCATCGCCACCATGCGCAGGATGCCCAGCGGCTGCACGCCCGAGCCGGCCGGCCCGTCGGTGCCGAGGATCACGCGGTGCGGGCACTTCAGCTCCAGCGCCGCCCTGGCCGCCGCGATGGCCACCTTCTCGTTGCCGTTGTGCACGATCTCGATCGCGCGCGAGCTCTTCTCGCACAGCTCGCACACATGCGCCTCGGGCAGCGAGGTGTGGCCGCCGTTGATGTGGCCGATGATGTCGGCGTCGGCTTCGAGCACCACGTCCTTGTCGATCAGGCCCGAGCCCGGGATCGACGGGCCGCCCGTGTGGATCGTGCTCTGGATGCCGTACTTGCGCGCCCAGGCCACCATTTCCTTGGCCTCGTAGCCGGCCTTGACCGAGCCCAGTCCCACTTCGCCCAGCAGGCCCACGCCTGCCTCGGCGAGTTCCTTGAAGTCGCTCTCGACCATGCCCTTCTCGATGACGGGTGCACCGGCGAGCACCTTCACGCCGCCGGGGCGGAAGTTGTCGAAGGCGCGTTGCGCGGTGATGGCCAGCGCCTTCAGTCCGACGATGTCCTTGGGGCGGCCGGGCAGGTGCACTTCGCCGGCGGAAATCATCGTCGTCACGCCGCCGTGCATGGTCGAGTCGATCCAGCCGATCTGGCCCTGGCGCGGCGTCCAGTCGCCGAACACCGGATGCACGTGGCTGTCGATCAGGCCGGGTGCCACGCAGGTCTTGCGTGCGTCGATCACGGTCTGCGCGCCTTCGAGGTCGCAGTCTTTCTCTTTGCCGACCGCCACGATCAGGCCGTCGTTCACCACGATGGTGTCGGCGTCGAGGATGGGCTTGTCGATGTCGCCCGAGAGCAGCAGCCCTATGTTCTTGATGACGACCTTGCCCGACTTGCCGCCGGCTGCGATTTCTGCCATTTCGATGTGTCCTCGTGGGGTGATGTGTTGTCTTGCGGCTCGTCCGCGCGCACCGTGCGCAGCAGCGTCTCGATCACGAAGTCTTCCCAGTGCGCGACGGCCTCCGGCGACTCCATCGGCTCGCCGAGGAAGGCGGTGAGCGTGTGCCGGTTGGAGGTGTAGAAATAGCCGGTGGACGCTATCAGCAGGTAGATGTCGCGCGCCACCAGGTCCTTGCGGAACAGGCCCTGCGCCGCGCCACTGGCGAGGATCTCCGCAATGATCGCCACCGCCCGCGACGAATACTCGCGCGCGCGCAGCGACTTCGAGATGTGCCGCCCCTTGTGCAGGTTCTCGGTGTTCAGCAGCGTGACGAACTCGGGGTTCTTGCGGTAGTAGCCCAGCACGAAGCGGATCACTTCGGTGAACGCCTCCACCGGCCGCGAGGCGTCGAGCGCAATGGCGGCCTCGGCATCGTCCATGCGCTGGTAGATGCCCTCGAGCACCGCGATGAACAGGCCTTCCTTGCTGCCGAAGTAGTAGTAGATCATCCGGTCATACGACTTCGCGGCCTTGGAGATCTTCTCCACGCTGCCGCCGTCGTAGCCGTATCGGGCGAACACCTTGGTCGCCGATTTCAGGATGCTGTCGCGCGTGGCCTGCGCCGCGGCCTCGCGCACGCCGGTGCGGCGCTGGGGCTTGGCGGCGGTGCGGTTGTCGGCCATTGCGCGCGGCGCCCTGCTTATTTTTCGGCGAACGCGCGCTCTACGACGAAGTCGCCGGGCGTCGAGGTGTTGCCTTCCTTGAAGCCGCGCTTTTCGAGGATGTGCTTCAGGTCGACCAGCAGGCCGGGGCTGCCGCACAGCATGACGCGGTCTTCCTCGACGTTGAGCGGGGGCAGGCCGAGGTCGTCGGTGAGCTTGTTGCTCTCGATGAGGTCGGTGATGCGGCCTTGGTTGCGGAACTCCTCGCGCGTGACCGTCGGGTAGTAGAGCAGCTGCTTGGCAACCATCTCGCCCAGGAACTCGTGCTTGGGCAGGTGGTCGATCACGAGGTCGTGGTAGGCCAGCTCGTCGACCTGGCGCACGCCGTGCACCAGAATGACCTGCTCGAACTTCTCGTAGGTGTCGGGGTCGCGGATGATGCTCATGAACGGTGCCAGGCCGGTGCCGGTGCCGAACAGGTACAGGCGCTTGGCCGGCAGCGTGTAGTCGATCAGCAGCGTGCCGGTGGGCTTGCGGCCCACGATGACGGTGTCGCCCACCTGGATGTGCTGCAGCTTCGAGGTGAGCGGGCCTTCTTCCACCTTGATACTCAGGAACTCGAGATGCTCCTCGTAGTTCGGGCTCACGATGCTGTAGGCGCGCAGCAGGGGCTTGTTGTTGACCTTCAGGCCGATCATTGTGAAATGACCGTTCGAGAAGCGCAGCGCCGGGTCGCGCGTGGTGGTGAAGGTGAACAGGCGGTCGGTCCAGTGGTGGACGCTCAGGACGCGTTCTTCGCTGAATGCACTCATACGGAACTCAAGAGTTGGTTGGAACAGTGGAAGGTGGCTGGGCCGGGATGCACGCCCTTGGGGCATGCGGCCGCCGGCCGGCTGCGAACCCTCCATTGTCGTTGGTCGGAAAAACCCCGACGGACAGCGCGAGAAAACACCATTGCAAGCATCGGGCCCGTTTGCTACATTGACTGCGAATGTAGTGAACGCAACATGAAAGTGTAGGGAATGCTACACAAACGGAAGTCGGTGCACAAGCGGGCTGACGGCACGTTTGTTGCAAACCCCGGCAGCCAGGATTTGCCCCCGCACATCACCGAAACGCCCACGAGATCGCCCCGATGACAGAACACACCAAGACAGATGGCCTCCCCGGCATGGACATGCCCGTGGTGGCCGAAGCCGGCGGCGGCGCCTTCGGCAAGGCGCCGCCGCGCAACGAGCGCATGAGCACTGCCAAGGTCGAGTGCAACGCCTGCCCGGTGCTGTGCCAGATCTCCGACGGCCGCACCGGCGCCTGCGACCGCTACGCCAATCGCGACGGCGTGCTGGTGCGCGTCGATCCGGTGGTGCTGCTGCGCCGAACGATCGAGAGCGAGGCGCCGGCGCTGGTGCCTTTTGATCGCCCGGGCGCCGAGCCCGCCACGGCGCAGGCCCCCGACTGGAACGGCGACCTGCTGCACGCCGACGAAGTCTTCGTCACCGGCGTGGGCTCGTCCACCACCTACCCCGACTACAAGCCCGCGCCCTTCATCGTGGCTTCCAAAGCCCAGGGCGTCGACATGGTCACCGTCGTCACCGAAGGCATCTTCAGCTACTGCAGCTTCAAGGTGAAGATCGACACCGACCGCTTCCTCGGCTCCGAGCAGGCCAACGTGCGCTACCGCGGCGAGGTCGTGGGCCACGTCACCACGGCCGAGTACGGCTCGCAGATGCTCTCGCTGGGCGGCGTGCACCACCTCACCGGCGGCAGCAAGAAAGAAGGCCGCATGACGGCCGAGCTGATGCAGCTGCTGGGCAACAAGAAGGCCGTGGAGTGCACCATCGACGGCGGCTCCACCCTTGTCATTCAGGCCGGTAGGGCGCCCATCGTCAACGGCGTGGAAGAGCAGCGCATGCGCGTGGGCTGCGGCTCGGCGGCGGTCGGCATCTTCGCGCGCCAGTTCGCGGGCGTGGCCGACGAGGTGGTGGTGGTCGACGACCACATCACCGGCGTGCTCACCGAGCACCAGGCCGGCCGCTGCCTCGACATGGCGCCCTCGGGCATCCAGATGCTGGGGCGCAAGTCGACGCCGGGGCGCTACTTCCAGGTGGCGAATCCGGGCAACGGCTGGGGCGGCACCGACATCGCCGATCCGCTGGCGATCATCGAGGGCTGGGAAGAGGGCGTGGCGCGGCCCGGCCTGCGCCTGCTGATGACCTCGACCACCGGCGAGCACGCGCAGTGGTACGTGCTCGACGATGCGCTCAAGCCCGTCGAACAGCCGATGCCGCCCGAAGTGAAGCGCATCGTCGATCGCATCGGCGAGAACTGCGAGCCTTCGCTGTGCACCGTGCTGTTCCTCGGCGGCGCCGGTGGCAGCCTGCGCGCGGGCGTCACCGAAAACCCGGTGCTGCTCACGCGGGCCATCAAGCGCGCGCTGGTCAACGTCACCTGCGGCGGCGCGCCGGCCTACGTGTGGCCTGGCGGCGGCATCACCGTGATGGCCGATGTCATGCGCATGCCCGACAACAGCTTCGGCACCGTGCCCACGCCAGCCATCGTCGCGCCCATCGAGTTCAGCATGCGGCGCGACGACTACGAGGCGCTCGGCGGTCACATGGAGCACATCTTTTCGCTCGAGCAGGCGCTCGCGCGCGGTGCATGGCAGGAAGACGGCGCACCGCTCGCACGCCAATGGCTCGCAATGGACGATGCCAACCCGTGGCCGCTCGGCCACGCACCCATGCTGGGCTGATCCATGCTCGCGTCGATGTGCGGCTTGCGTGTTGCTCCTTCCCCCTCCGGGGGAAGGCTGGGATGGGGGCGGGCAGAGCGCCCGATGGATACGCCGCGTGCCCCCACCCCGACCCTCCCCCGGGAGGGGAGGGAGAAAGACGGGAGCGCGCAGCCATGAGCGCCCAACGCAGTGCCCTCGACAGCGGCCGCTGGCACTTCAACCACGGCCCGATCGACATCGTGGCCGAGGCGCACGGCGACCCCTACGCCGTGGCGGCCGCGCACGACGCTGCGTGGGCGCGCTTCGTCCATGTGCTCGACGAGCTCGTGCGCGAGCTGCCGCTGCTGCGCCTGCCCGTGAGCGACGACATGCGTCCGCGAGGCGTGGTCGCCAGGCGCATGTGGGACGCCTGCGCCGCGTTCTCGCCGATGTTCATCACGCCCATGGCGGCAGTCGCGGGCTCGGTCGCGCAGGAGCTGATCGCGTTCTACGACCGTCCCGGCATCGAGCGCGCGTGGATCAACAACGGCGGCGACATCGCACTGCACCTCGCGCCCGGCCAGTCGGCGCGCGTGGGTGTGTTCGCCGACCTCGCGCGCTTCGACTGGCGCGACCACGGCGGCGCCCTCACCACAGACGGCCAGTTCGAACTGCACGCGGACCAGCCCGTGCGCGGCGTCGCCACCAGCGGCTGGCGCGGGCGCAGCTTTTCGCTGGGCATCGCCGACAGCGTGACGGTCCTGGCCGCCACCGCAGCGCAGGCCGACGCCGCCGCGACAGTGATCGCCAACGCCGTCGATGTCGACGACGACGCCATCGCGCGCCGCCCCGCGAACGAATGCAAGGACGACAGCGACCTCGGCGACATGCTCGTCACCGTCGACGTGCCGACGCTCGCACCGTCGCAGGTCAAAAGCGCACTCGATACGGGCGCGATCTGCGCCAAGGTCCTGCAAAAAGGGGGGCTCGCCTGGGCCGTTCTACTCGTTTGCCAGGGGCAGTTTCGACTTGTCGAGCCCTTATGCTCGAAGTCGCTGCAGACAGTGCTGCCGAAAGCAGTTGGTTCAGTATTTGCTTAACGAAAAGCAAGGTCCTTTTTCATGATCGATATACGCCGCGTCTTCACCCATGTCGAGCACATCCACCACGAGTTCGGACCGCGTGCCGACACCCCGTTGGTGCGCGGTGCCATCGGCGCGGTGCTGACCAATCCTTTCGCCGGCCGCTACGAGCCCGACATCCTTCCGATGATGGCGCTGCTCGACCCCGTGGGCGTCGACATGGCGCACAGGCTGCACGCCGCCATGGACGTGCCGCTTGAGCAGATCGCCACCTACGGCAAGGGCGCCATCGTCGGCGCCGATGGCGAGCTGGAGCACGGCGCACTGTGGCATGTGCCCGGCGGCTACGCGATGCGCGAACTGCTCGGCTGGAAGGGCAGCCGCGCGGCCTACACCGCGGGCAAGGCCGAAGAGAAAACCGGCCAGCCAGGCAATGCGCTGTCCATCGTGCCCTCGACCAAGAAGGTCGGGCCGCCCGGTGCCGCACTCGACGTGCCGCTGACCAACATCAACGCGAGCTACGTGCGCGGCCAGTTCGATGCCATCGAAGTGCGCGTGCCCGGCGCGCCTGCGGCCGACGAGATCGTCTTCATCCTCGCGATGAGCACCGGCTACCGCGTGCACGCCCGCGTCGGCGGCCTGCTCGCCAAAGACATCAGCAAATGGGACGGCCTGCGCTGACCTGAACAAGAGACACGAAGGAACACAAGACATGACCGCCAACATCCGCAAGCTCGTAATCCAGGTCGACGAAACCCGCAAGGAGATGGGCCAGGACGTCACGCCGCCCACGCGCCGCGCCGTCGCCATCGCCGTGATCGAGAACCCCTATGCGGGGCGCTACAGCGAGAACCTCGACGAACTCATCGCCATCGGCGAAGAGCTCGGCGCGCTGCTGGGCCAGAAGGCCGTGAAGGCGCTCGGCATCGAGCCCGGTCAGGCGCAGAGCTACGGCAAGGCCGCCATCGTCGGCGAGCGCGGCGAGCTCGAACACGCCGCTGCCATCCTGCATCCCAAGCTCGGCGCGCCGCTGCGCGCGGCGGTCGAGAAGGGCGCGGCGCTCGTGCCTTCGGCCAAGAAGCTGGGCACGCTGGGCACTGCCATCGACGTGCCGCTCGGCCATAAGGACGCGGCCTTCGTTCGCAGTCACTTCGACGCCATCGAAGCCCGCGTGAGCGATGCGCCGCGCGCCAACGAGATCGTGGTGGCGGTCGCAGTCACCGACAGCGGCCGTCCACTGCCGCGCATTGGCGGCCTGCAGGTCAGCGAAATCAAGGGCGAAGACGGCCTGCGCTAACGCCGTCCCGCCCGCCCCGCATCCACTCACGCCGTTTTCTTCTCTTTCGATCCCAAGGAGTTTTCCTCATGAACCCATTGCGTCACGTCTTCAGCGCCGCGGCCCTCGCCGCGCTGACCACTGCTCTCGTTCCCGCGCATGCGCAGGGCGTGATCAAGATCGGCGAGGTCAACAGCTACAAGGCCCAGCCCGCCTTCCTCGAGCCCTACAAGAAGGGGATGGAGCTGGCCGTCGAAGAAATCAACGCCAAGGGCGGCGTCAACGGCCGCAAGGTCGAACTCATCACGCGCGACGACAACGCCAACCCGGGCGACGCCGTGCGCGTGGCCGAGGAGCTGGTGGCGCGCGAGAAGATCGACGTGCTCACCGGCACCTTCCTGTCGAACACCGGCCTGGCCGTGGCCGACTTCGCCAAGCAGAAGAAGATCTTCTTCCTGGCCGGCGAACCGCTGACCGACAAGATGACCTGGCAGGGCGGCAACGAATACACCTACCGCCTGCGCCCCGGCACCTACATGCAGGCCGCGATGCTCGTGCCCGAGGCCGTCAAGCTCAAGAAGAAGCGCTGGGCCGTCGTGTACCCCAACTACGAATACGGCCAGTCGGCCGTGGCCGCGTTCAAGACGCTGCTGAAGGCCGCGCAGCCCGACGTCGAGTTCGTCGCCGAGCAGGCGCCGCCGCTCGGCAAGGTCGATGCGGGCGCGGTCGCGCAGGCGCTGGCCGATGCCAAGCCCGACGCGATCTTCAACGTGCTGTTCGGCGCCGACCTGTCGAAGTTCGTGCGCGAAGGCAACACGCGCGGCCTGTTCAAGGACCGCGCGGTCGTCAGCGTGCTGACCGGCGAGCCCGAATACCTCGACCCCCTCAAGGACGAAACGCCCAACGGCTGGATCGTGACCGGCTACCCCTGGTACGGCATCCAGACGCCCGAGCACAAGGCCTTCTTCCTCGCCTACCACGGCAAGTACAAGGACTATCCGCGCCTGGGTTCGGTGGTCGGCTACAGCATGATCAAGTCGGTCGCGGCCGGCATCGAGAAGGCCAAGAGCACCGAGACGCCGAAGCTCGTCGCCGCGTTCAAGGGCCTGCAGGTCGACACGCCGTTCGGCAAGATCAGCTACCGCGCCGAGGACCACCAGTCCACCATGGGCGCCTTCGTCGGCAAGACGAAGAACGAGAACGGCAAGGGCGTGATGGTCGACTACACGTATTTCGACGGCGCCAAGTTCCAGCCGAGCGCCGCCGACGTCAAGAAGTCCCGCGCTGCCGACTGACCTTTTTCTTCCCGGAATGCTTGCACCCATGAGCCTCTCGTCCCTGCTGCTTCAGTTCCTCACCGGGCTGTCGTCGGCTTCGTCGCTGTTCCTTGTGGGGGCCGGCCTTTCGCTGATCTTCGGCGTCACGCGCATCGTCAACTTTGCGCATGGCTCCTTCTTCATGGTCGGCATCTACCTCGCCTACACGCTGGTCGAGAAGCTCGGCGGCGGCATGGCCTTCTGGCCGGCCGTGGTGCTGTCCGCCGTCGCGGTCGGCATCCTCGGCGCGCTGATCGAGATGGTGCTGCTGCGCCGCATCTACAAGTCGCCCGAGCTGTTCCAGCTGCTGGCGACCTTCGCACTCGTGCTGGTCATCAAGGACGCGGTGCTCTATGTCTGGGGCCCCGACGAACTGCTCGGTCCGCGCGCACCGGGCCTGTCGGGCTCGGTCGAGATCCTGGGCCGGCAGTTCCCCACGTATGACCTGTTCCTGATCGTCGTCGGCCCGGTCGTGCTCGGGCTCATGTGGCTGCTGCTCACGCGCACCCGCTGGGGCACGCTGGTGCGCGCCGCCACGCAGGACCGCGAGATGGTCAGCGCGCTGGGCGTGAACCAGGCCTGGCTGTTCACCGCGGTGTTCGGGCTCGGCGCGATGCTCGCGGGCCTGGGCGGCGCGCTGCAGCTGCCGCGCGAGCCGGCCACGCTCGCGCTGGACCTCAACACCATCGGCGCGGCCTTCGTGGTCGTGGTGGTGGGCGGCATGGGCTCCATTCCGGGCGCCTATGCGGCGGCGCTGCTGATCTCGGAGATCAAGGCGGTCTGCATCTGGATCGGCGTGGTGGAAATCTTCGGCTACAGCGTGTCGTTCTCCAAGCTCACGCTGGTGGTCGACTTCGTCGTGATGGCCGTGGTGCTGGTGTGGCGCCCGTGGGGCCTGTTCGGCCGGCCGCAGGCGCCGAGCCGCTACGTGGGCATGGCCGAGGAGCCGCTGCGCCGCGCGAGCAAGGGCTACCTGTGGCTGGTCGCCGCGCTGGGCGTGGTGTTGATGGCGATGCCGCTGCTCACGGCCGACTCTCCCTACACCACGGTGCTGCTGATCGACCTGCTGATCGCCGCGCTGTTCGCCGCGAGCCTGCACTTCATCATGGGCCCGGCCGGCATGCACTCGTTCGGGCATGCCGCCTACTTCGGCCTCGGGGCCTACGGTGCCGCACTGCTGGTGCGCGCGAGCGGCCTGCCGATGGAAGCGGCGCTGGTCGTGGCGCCGCTGGTCGCGGCCATCGGCGCTTTCGTCTACGGCTGGTTCGCGGTGCGGCTGTCGGGTGTGTACCTCGCGATGCTCACGCTGGCCTTCGCGCAGATCACCTGGGCCATCGTCTACCAGTGGGACTCGTTCACCGGCGGCAGCAACGGCCTCACGGGCGTGTGGCCCTCGGAGTGGCTGTCGGACAAGCGCACCTACTACTGGCTCACGCTGGTGCTCGCGGCCGCAGGCATCCTGATGCTGCGCCGCGTGCTGTTCTCGCCCTTCGGCTACGCGCTGCGCGCGGGCCGCGACTCGCTGCTGCGCGCCGATGCCATCGGCATCGACGTCAAGCGCATGCAGTGGACGGCTTTCGTCATCGCCGGTGCAGCGGCTGGCCTCGCGGGTTCGCTGTATGCCTTCTCCAAGGGCAGCATCTCGCCCGAAAGCCTCAGCGTCGACAAGTCGGTCGACGGGCTGGTGATGGTGCTGCTGGGCGGCATCCAGACGCTGGCGGGGCCGGTGGTGGGCGCCGTCACCTTCAGCTGGCTGCACGACACCGTGGCGCGCAACACCGACTACTGGCGCGCGACGCTGGGCGCCATCATCCTGCTCCTCGTGCTGCTGTTCCCGCAGGGCATCGCGGGCTTCGCAAAGCAGCTGACCGACCGCGTGCTGCGCCGGGTCAAGCCCGATTCACCGACAGCGGCCGAGGTGAAGGAGGCCAAGGCATGACCACCTCCAGTGCACCCCTTCTCAAGGTCGAGAACCTCGGCAAGTCCTTCGGCGGCGTGAAGGCCGTCGATGGCATCAGCTTCGAGCTGCACGCCGGCGAACTGCTCGCGCTGATCGGCCCGAACGGCGCCGGCAAGTCCACCACCTTCAACATGGTGAACGGTCAGCTGAAGGCCGACCAGGGTTCGATCTTGTTCGACGGGCACGAACTCGTGGGCCGCAAGCCGCGCGACATCTGGCGCCGCGGCGTGGGCCGCACCTTCCAGATTGCCGAGACTTTTGCCTCGCTCACCGTGGTCGAGAACGTGCAGATGGCGCTGCTGTCGCACGACGGCAAGCTGTTCTCGATGTGGCGCCGCGCGGCCGACCACAAGCGCGACGAAGCACTGGCGCTGCTCGACCAGGTCGGCATGAAATCGCAGGCCGACCGGCCCTGCAGCGTGCTGGCCTATGGCGACGTGAAGCGCGTCGAACTCGCCATCGCGATGGCCAACTCGCCCAAGCTGCTGCTGATGGACGAGCCCACCGCCGGCATGGCGCCCAAGGAGCGCAACTCGCTGATGGCGCTGACCAAGGACCTCGTCATCCAGCGCGGCATGGCCGTGCTGTTCACCGAGCACAGCATGGACGTGGTGTTCGCCTATGCCGACCGCATGATCGTGCTCGCGCGCGGGCGCCTCATCGCGCAGGGCAAACCGCTCGAAATCCGAGACCACCCGAAGGTGCAGGAGGTGTACTTCGGCAGCGGCAAGACATTCGAGAAGATTGCAGAGAAAGCCGCAGCCCTTGGAGTCGCAGCATGAGCACACACGAACCTCTTCTGCAGGCCAAGGCCCTGTGCGCCTGGTACGGCGCCGCGCAGATCCTCTATGACGTCGACCTCGACGTGCGCCGCGGCGAAGTGGTTGCGCTCATGGGCCGCAACGGCGCGGGCAAGTCGACCACGCTCAAGGCGCTGATCGGCATGCTCGCCAAGCGCCGAGGCGCCGTGCGTTTCCTGGGCCACGACATCTCGAAGAGCGAGCCGCACCACGCCGCGCGACTGGGCCTGGGCTTCGTGCCCGAAGACCGCCGCGTATTCACCGACCTCACGGTGATGGAGAACCTCGAGGTCGGCAAGCAGCCCGCGCGCCGCTGGGCCGACGGCACCGACGCGCCGCTGTGGACGCCCGAGCGGCTGTTCAAGCTGTTTCCCAACCTCGGCGAGATGCCCAGCCGACCGGGTGGGCGCATGAGCGGCGGCGAGCAGCAGATGCTCACGGTCGCGCGCACGCTCATGGGCAACCCCTACCTGGTGCTGCTCGACGAGCCGTCCGAAGGCGTGGCCCCGGTGATCGTCGAGCAGATGGCCAACATGATTCTCGAATTGAAGGCGCAGGGCGTGAGCATCCTGCTGTCGGAGCAGAACATGCACTTCGCCGAGCTGGTGTCCGACCGCGCCTATGTGCTCGAGAAGGGGCAGATCCGCTATCACGCGACGATGGCCGAGCTCGCGGCCAACGACGAAGTGCGCCGTGCTTATCTGAGCGTCTGAGTCTTTCGTTCTTCATCAACCCACCGGAGTCCACGCCATGCATCGCAGAACCCTCGTGAAATCCGCCGCCGCCCTCGGGCTGGCCGGCGGCCTCGGCAGTTTCGGCTTCAACGCTTTCGCGGCCGGCAAGATCAAGCCGGGCGCCAAGGCTGCGTTGATCGTGGTCGACGTGCAGAACTGCTTTCTCGACGGCGGCACGCTCGCGGTCAAGGGCGGCAACGAGGTGATTCCGGTCATCAACGCACTCGCACCGGCGTTCGAGAACATCGTCGTGACGCAGGACTGGCACACGGCGGGCCATGCCTCGTTCGCAAGCACCTACAGCGGCAAGAAGCCCTTCGAGACCACCAAGCTCAGCTACGGCACGCAGGTGCTGTGGCCCGACCATTGCGTGCAGGGCACGGACGACGCGGCGCTCGGCAAGGACCTGAAGGTGCCGACCGCGCAACTCGTCATCCGCAAGGGCTTCCACAAGGACATGGACAGCTACTCGGCCTTCGAGGAGGCCGACCACAAGACGGCCACCGGCCTGGCCGGCTACTTGAAGGCGCGCGGCATCAAGACCGTGTTCGTCACCGGGCTGGCCACCGACTTCTGCGTGGCATGGACCGCGATGGACGCACGCAAGGCCGGCTTCGAGGCCTATGTAATCGAGGACGCCACGCGCGGCATCGACCTCAACGGCTCGCTCGCCGCGGCCTGGAAACAGATGGCGGCCAAGGGCGTCAAGCGCATCCAGTCCGCCGATGTACAGGCCACCTGAACGAACGAATCGTTCCCTGACGACCACAACCTGAGAAAAAGACGCATGAAGCTTTCGATATCAAGGCGCGCCATGGTGGCGGGCGGCGCAATGCTGGCGCTCGGCCCCGGATTTCTTCGATCGGCACGCGCTGAAAACGGCGTGTCCGACACCACCATCCGCATCGGCCAGTCGGCCGTGCTCAGCGGGCCGGCGAAAGACTTCGGCATCGACTACCGCGCGGGCATCAAGCTGTACTTCGACCGCGTCAACAAGTCGGGTGGCGTCAATGGCCGCAAGATCGAACTCGTCACTTACGACGATGCCTACGACCCGGCGAAGACGGCCGCCAACACCGCGAAGCTGATCGATGAGGACAAGGTCTTCGCGCTCACCGGCTACGTGGCCACCGGCAACCTCGCGGCCGCGATGCCGCTCGCTGAGAAGGCCGGCGTGCCGATGTTCGCGCCGCTGGTGGGCACCAGCTCGTTCCGCGCCAAGGTCAACCGCTACCTGTTCCACGTGCGCGCGGGCTACGACCTGGAGCTGCGCAAGATCATCAGCCACCTCTCGACCATCGGCATTTCGTCGATCGCCGTGGTGTACCAGGACAGCCCCTTCGGCAAGTCGAACCTCGCCACCTGCGAGGAATTGGCGGCCGACTACAAGGTGCAGGTCGTGAAAACGCTGCCGCTCGCGATCACGGCGGAAGACGCGAAGCAGGTCGCCACCAGCCTCGCCGAAGCCAAGCCCGGCGCGGTCGTGATGATCATGGCCGGCCGCATGGTCGAGGTGTTCATGCGCGACTACCGCGCGAACGGCGTGGGCTCGCCGCTGTACACGCTGTCGGTCGGCATCACCGACGCGGCCGGCTCGGCCAAGCGGCTCGACGGCAAGCTCGCGGGGCTGGTCACGGCCAGCATCGTGCCGCCGCCGACGGCGCAGCGCGTGCCCATCGTGGCCGACTACCAGCGCGACCGCGCCGAGTTCGGCGAGAAGATCGACAGCTACACCGCGCTGGAGGGCTACATCGTCGCGCGCGTGATGGCCGAGGGCCTGCGCCGGGCGGGCAAGACGCTCACGCGCGACAGCTTCATCGCCGGGCTGGAGAGCATCGGCAGCACGCGCTTCGGCGACTTCCCCATCGAGTACAGCGCGAAGAACCACAACGGCTCGACCTTCGTGGACCTGGAGATGTACACCCGTGACGGACAGTTGCGGCGCTGAGCCGCTGCACCTGCTGGTCAACGGCCGGGCGCAATCGATCGAGGGCGTGCCGCGCGAGGCGACGCTGCTGCACCTGCTGCGCAACGACCTGGGGCTGAACGGCCCCAAGTACGGCTGCGGACTGGGGCAGTGCGGCGCGTGCACGGTGCATGTCGACGGCGTGGCGGCGCGCTCGTGCGTGATTCCCGCGCATGGCGTGGCGGGGCGTGCGATCACCACGCTCGAAGGGCTGGGCGCGCGCGGCGATTGGCATCCGGTGCAGGCCGCGTTCGAAGATGCGCAGGCCGCGCAGTGCGGCTACTGCCTCAACGGCATGGTGATGCAGGCGGCCGCCTTGCTTGCGCGCGATCCGGATGCGAGCGAGGCGCGCATCCGCAGCGAGCTGTCGGGCAATTTGTGCCGCTGCGGCACGCACATCGAAATACTCGATGCGGTGCAGCGCGCGGCTTTCCGCATGCGCGCGAAGGTGGCTCCATGAGCCGGTGGCCTTTTTCCCTCTCCCGGTGGGAGAGGGGGCAACAGCCATGACACGCCGCGCCGATCTGCCGCGCACGCGCGCCGAATTCCTCGCTTCCAACGGCGTTCTGCTGGTGGTGCGCGAGACCCCGCCCGCGCCGCCGACCGCCAATGGCCAGCCAGCCTTCATCGCCGGCAACCCCATCGAGGGCGACGAGATCCTGCTCGCCGTATGGGACGACGGCAGCGCCTGCGCGCTCAACGGCCACGTCGACCTTGGCACTGGCATCCAGACCGCGCTCGGACAGATCGTGGCCGAGGAGCTTGACCTCGGCATGCCCTGCGTGCGCGTGATGCTCGGCGATACCGCGCGCGCGCCCAACCAGGGCGCGACCATCGCGAGCGCGTCGATCCAGATCCATGCGCAGCCGCTGCGCCTCGCCGCCGCGCAGGCGCGCGCGTGGCTGGTCGCACGCGCGGCCGAGCGGCTCGGCGTGGACGTCGATGCGCTGCAGGTGCGCAACGGCGTGGTGCGCGTTACCGAGGCGCCGGATCGCCACGTCGGCTACGCCGAGCTCGTGGCCGGCCAGCGCACCGTGCTGCGGCTCGATCCCCAGGCGCAGCCCAAGGACCCGGCGGACTACCGCGTCGTCGGCACGCGCCAGGCGCGCGTCGACATTCCGGCCAAGCTCGCGGGCGACCTCGTGTTCGTGCACGACATGCGCGTGCCCGGCATGCTGCATGGCCGCGTGGTGCGCCCGCCGTATGCGGGCGCGGACCATGGCGAGTTCATCGGCAACACGCTCGAGTCGGTGGACGAATCGTCCATCGCGCACATTCCCGGCATCCGCGCGGTGGTCGTCATCCGCGATTTCATCGGCATCGTGGCCGAGCGCGAGGAGCACGCCGAGCAGGCGCTGCGCGAACTGCGCGTCGCGTGGAAACCGTGGCCCGGCATGCCCGACCTCGGCGACCTTGCACGGGCGCTGCGTGACAACCCCTCGACGCAGCGCCTGCTGGTCGATGAAGGCGATGTGGATGGCGCCATCGCCGCGGCCGCGCAGCCGATGCACCGCACGTATGTGTGGCCGTACCAGATGCACGCGTCCATCGGGCCCTCGTGCGCGCTGGCCGAGTGGCAGCCGATCGATGGCGGCGGCATCGTCCTTCGCTGCTGGGCCGGCTCGCAGAACCCGCATGTGCTGCGCGCCGATCTGGCGAAGCTCATGGGCGTGGAAGACGTGCAGGTCGACGTCATCCGCATGGAAGCGGCAGGCTGCTACGGCCGCAACGGCGCCGACGACGTGGCCGCCGATGCCGCCTTGCTCGCGCGCGCCGTCGGCGCGCCGGTGCGCGTGCAGCTCAAGCGCGAACAGGAGCACGCCTGGGAGCCCAAGGGCGCCGCGCAGCTCATGGAGATCGACGGCGGCCTGATGGCCGATGGCCGCGTGGCCGCCTACGACTTCGAAACCTCGTACCCGTCCAACGGCGCGCCCACGCTCGCGCTGCTGCTCACGCGCACCATCGAGCCGGTGGCGCAGGCCTACGAGATGGGCGACCGCACTGCGCGCCCGCCATACAGCTACGACAACCTGCGCGTGAAGGTCAACGACATGGCGCCGATCGTGCGCGCCTCGTGGCTGCGCGGCGTGTCGGCGCTGCCGAGTTCGTTCGCGCACGAGTCGTACATCGACGAGCTCGCCACGGCGGCGGGTGTCGATCCGGTGCAATTCCGGCTGCGGCACCTGGACGATCCGCGCGCGTTCGAGCTCGTGCAGGCGACCGCGCAGGAGGCCGGCTGGCGCATGCGCACCGGACCGCAGGAAAACGCCGACGGCGGGCTCGGGGAGGGCGGCGACATCCTCTTCGGGCAGGGCTTCGCGTATGCGCGCTACATCCACAGCAAGTGGCCGGGCTTCGGCGCGGCGTGGGCCGCGTGGGTGGCCGATGTGGAGGTCAACCGCAAGACCGGCGAGGTGCACGTGCGCCGCGTCGTGGTGGGGCACGACGCGGGTTTGCTGGTCAACCCAGCGGGTGTCGAACACCAAGTGCACGGCAACGTGATCCAGACCACGAGCCGGGCGCTGAAGGAGCAAGTGCAGTTCGCGCCGCAGGGTGGGTCTGGCGGCGCACAACTGCCTGGGGTGTTGCCTTCCGGTGTGGTCGCGAGCCGTGAGTGGGGCAGCTACCCGATCATCAATTTCCGCGAAGTGCCGGTGATCGAGGTGATGCACATGCCCCGGCCCGGCGAGCCTTCGCTGGGCGCGGGCGAATCGTCGTCGGTGCCGGGGACGGCGGCGATCGCGAATGCGATCTTCGATGCGACGGGGGTGCGGTTCAGATCGCCGCCGTTCACGCCGGAGACGGTGTTGGCGGAGTTGAATCGGGAATTTCTCCCTCCCCCTTTGCGGGAGGGCGGGGGCGAGCGGCGTACGAATGGTGACGCTGCCGTGCCCCCATCACAACCTTCCCCCAGAGGGGGAAGGAGCAATGCGGGAGCCATCTGGCCCAAGAGGAAGGGCCTGTGGGCCACGGGTGCCGCACTCTTCATCGGCGGCCTCGGCATCATCGCCGGCCTGCTCGGCTGGCGCTCCGCCATCGCGCCCGTATCGCTCACCGCACCCGTCTACAGCCAGTCCACCATCGACCGCGGCCGCGTGCTCGCCGCCGCCGGCGACTGCGCCGTGTGCCACACCGCGCCCGGCGGCACACCGAACGCAGGCGGCCGCGCGATGGAGACGCCCTTCGGCACGCTCTACACCACCAACCTCACGCCCGATGCGGACACGGGCCTCGGCCGCTGGTCTTTCAGCGCCTTCCAGCGCGCGATGCGCGAAGGCGTCTCGCGCGACGGCCACTACCTGTACCCCGCGTTCCCCTACACCGCGTTTGCGAAGACCAGCGACGACGACCTGCAGGCGCTCTATGCGTACTTCATGTCGATGCCTGCGGTGCGTGCGGAAACGCCGAAGTCCGAACTCAGGTTCCCGTTCAGCATGCGCCCGTTGATGGCCGGCTGGAACGCGCTCTTCCACGACCCCACGCCGGTGCGGCCCGTGGCCACGCAAAGCGCCGAGTGGAACCGCGGCGCGTACCTCGTCAACGGCCTGGGTCATTGCGGCGCATGCCACACGCCGCGCAACGCGCTCGGCGCGGAGCAGGGCGGCAGCGCGTTCCTCTCGGGCGCGATGGTCGACGGCTGGGAGGCGCCCGCACTCACGCAGTTGTCGAAGGCCGCCGTGCCGTGGGACACCGACGCGCTGTACCGCTACCTGCGTAACGGTCATTCGCCGCGCCACGGCATCGCGGGCGGGCCGATGGCCGAGGTGGTGCGCGAACTCGCGCAGGTGCCCGACGATGATGTGCGCGCGATGGCCGTGTACCTCGGCTCGCTCAATCCCGCACCGGTGGCGGAGCCGCAAGCGCTTGCGCAACAGGCCATCGACAACGCGGCGCGCACCCAGGACCAGCTTCTCGGCCCCGCGCAGCGCATGTTCGACAGCGCCTGTGCCTCATGCCACCACGACGGCGACGGCCCCACGCTGCTCGGCGTGAACACGCCGCTGGCCCTCAACAGCAGCCTCACGAGCGCGCGGCCCGACAACCTGCTGCGCACCATCCTCGACGGCGTGCGCGAGCCCGCAAGCCGCGACATCGGCTTCATGCCTGCGTTCCGCGAGGCGCTCGACGACCGGCAGATCGCCGAACTCGCCGGCTACATGCGCGCGCGCTTCGCACCGCAGGAGCCCGCGTGGGCCAACCTGCCCGCCGAAGTGGCGCGCGTGCGAGCCGCGCGGCACTGACACAAAAGGAGCGGCCGGCCGCGTCGCCTCCCCGCTGCGCCGCTACGATGCAACGTAGCGCACACAACCTCACGGAGACACCACGCCATGCCGCTCGATCTTTCAACTTCTTCCAGCCTGCCCCGCGACGCCGAACGCGCCACCCTCGTCGGCCGCCTCTGGCAACCCGGCGTGGGCCCCGTGCTGGTGGCCGTGCACGAAGGCGGCCTGTACGACCTGTCGAGGCTCGCGCCGACCATGAGCGACCTGCTCGAAGGCAAGGAGGCGCCCGCCGAAGCCGTTCGCCGTGCATTGCGCAGCGCACCGCGCATCGCCTCGCTCGACGAGGCCATCGCCAACAGCGACGAGAGCGCACGCGACGCCGGCAAGCCCTGGCTGCTCGCGCCCTGCGACCTGCAGGCCATCAAGGCCAGCGGCGTCACCTTCGTCGCGAGCCTGCTCGAACGCGTGATCGAGGAGCAGGCGCGCGGCGACGCCTCGAAGGCCGAGGCCACGCGCGCGGCCATCGGCGGCGTGCTCGGCGACAACCTCGCCGACATCGTGCCGGGATCGCCCGAGGCCATGAAGGTCAAGGACGTGCTGATCGCGCAAGGCGTGTGGTCGCAGTACCTCGAAGTCGGCATCGGCCCCGACGCCGAGATCTTCACCAAGGCCCCGGTGCTCGCCGCCGTGGGCACGGGTGCCGATGTCGGCATCCATTCGGGTTCAGTGTGGAACAACCCCGAGCCGGAGGTCGTGCTCGCCGTCAACAGCCGCGGCGAGACACTCGGCGCCGCGCTCGGCAACGACGTCAACCTGCGTGACTTCGAAGGCCGCAGCGCGCTGCTGCTCGGCAAGGCCAAGGACAACAACGCCTCGTGCGCGATCGGCCCCTTCATCCGCTTGTTCGATGCGCACTTCGGCATCGAGGACGTGCGCCGCATCACCGTCGCGCTGGAAGTCACCGGCCCCGAGGGTTTCACGCTCGAGGGTTCGAGTTCGCTGTCGAAGATCAGCCGCGATCCGCTCGATCTCGTGGCGCAGACCGTGGGCAAGCATCACGCCTACCCTGATGGCTTCATGTTGTTTCTGGGCACGATGTTCGCGCCGACACAGGACCGTCACGGGCCTGGGCAAGGATTTACCCATGTCGTGGGTGACCGCGTGCGCATTGCCGCGCCCGAACTCGGCGCCCTCGTCAATCGCGTGGTGCACGCCGATCAGGCGCCGATGTGGACTTTTGGCATCAGCGCGTTGATGCGCAACTTGGGTGAACGCGGACTGCTGAGTGTGAACATGTAGACGTTCTGTTTGAATTTTAAAAGGAGTTGTACTCCTTTGTGATTCATATGGTTCGCGTTGCAGTCTGTTGCTGTTGACCGCGCCTCTTGTTCCCCTCAAGATCGCTGCTGTTGAGAAACGGTTGAACAAGGGAGAAGAGGTTGTCGACGAGCGAGATCGATCTATTGCAGTTGCCTGTGGAAGGCCCGCTTTCATGCGGGGAAGACCTGGAATACGACCCCGATTTCATGGCGTTGCACCAAGCAACAACAGGTAAGCGCGAGCAGCAATTCGGCTCGACGATCATCCCCGCGGAGCCACCTGATTGGGCACGCGTGGAGCGCATCGCGAAGCAGCTGTGCACACGCACGCGCGACCTGCGCGTGCTGGTGCCCCTCACGCTGGCCTGGACCGAAAACCGTGGATTGCCGGGCTACGTCGATGGGCTGCAACTCGTCGATGCCGTGCTGCAGAAATTCTGGAACGACGTGCATCCGCGCGTCGTCGATGGCGACTTCGAAGACCCGCTGCCGCGCATGAATGCACTGGCCGCGCTGGCCGAAGCCGAGGGACTCGGGCGCAGCGTGCGCGATGCCCGGCTGCTCGAGGACGGCGGCGCATCGATGAGCCTGCGACAGGTCGAAGCCTTGCTTGATTCGAGCAAGACCGACCATCAGATCGATTACCCGGGCGGCATTGGCCGGCTGCGGGACGCGGCGCGGCGCGCGCACGAGAAAGCGGCGCCTCCGGTAGTGGCGTTGCGCGCGGCGCTCGACCTGCTGCAGCGCATTCGCGAGACCTGCGAGCGCGCGCTCGGCCAGAGCTGGGCGCCGGACTTTTCGCGGCTCGAGCGCTCGCTGCGCACCGTGGTCCAGCTGTTGCCCGAACAGGCGCAGGACGCGGCAGCCGTGGCCGGCGAAGCGCGCGACGGCGCCGATGCGCAAGGGGCGGGTGCTTCGGTGCCGATGGCGAACGGGGCCGCCGCGGCCACCGCCAATGGCGGCACCGGCCCGCGCACGGTACTGGTTAAAGATATTGAAATATCGACTCGTGATGATGTGCAGGTGGTGTTGGAGAAGGCCTGCCAGTACCTGGAGCGCATGGAGCCCAGTCATCCGGCGCCCATGCTGATACGAAGAGCGCAGCGGCTGATGGACCTGAACTTCTTCCAGATCATCGAAGAGCTCGTGCCCGAGGGATTGCAAAAGATAGAGAGCCTTGCAGGACGTCCGCTGAACGCTGGGGGCAGCACGGAATAGCAAGGCGAAAGCCATCGGGAGCTCCGCGGGCCGGCAGGCCACCGGGATCGCACCCACACGCATTACAGATTCAAGAGGAAGCTTATGGCAGACAACCGTGTCAGAAACAGTGGTCAGAAGTTCATCGCGCGCAACCGCGCGCCGCGTGTGCAGATCGAATACGACGTCGAGATCTACGGCAGCGAACGCAAGATCCAGCTGCCCTTCGTGATGGGCGTCATTGCCGATCTCGCGGGCAAGCAGATCGACCCGATGCCCGACCTCGGCGAGCGCGAGTTCATGGCGGTGGACATCGACAACTTCGACGAACGCATGAAGTCCATCAAGCCGCGCGTTGCCTTCCAGGTGCCCAACACGCTCACCGGCGACGGCCAGATGAACGTCGACATCACCTTCGACAGCATGGACGACTTCTCGCCCGCGCGCATCGCCCGCCAGGTCGGTGCGCTGCAGCAACTGCTCGAAGCGCGCACCGAGCTGTCGAACCTGCTCTCGTACATGGACGGCAAGAACGGCGCGGAGCAGCTGATCGCGCAGGCGCTGCAGAACCCCGGGCTCCTCAAGTCGCTGGCATCGGCGCCGAACCCGGCCGTGGCGAAGGCGGTCGAAGCCGCGAACGAAAAGGCCGGCGCCCCCGGCACATCTTCAGAGTAAGCGCGAGCAGCAAGGACCGCCATCATGAGCACCGCATCCAATCAGAGCGCCGCGCGCGCACCCGCCACCGTCGAAGCGCTCGAGCCGAACGAGTTCGCCGACCTGCTGCAGCGTGAGTTCAAGCCCAAGACCGACCAGGCCCGCGAGGCGGTGGAGAACGCCGTCAAGACGCTGGCCGTGCAGGCGCTGGAAAGCACCGTCACCGTCTCCAACGATGCCTACCGCACGGTGCAGGCCATCATCACCGAAATCGATCGCAAGCTCTCCGAGCAGATCAACCAGATCCTGCACCACGAGGAGTTCCAGCAGCTCGAAGGCGCATGGCGCGGGCTGCACTACCTCGTGAACAACACCGAGACCGACGAGCAGCTCAAGATCCGCGTGATGTGCGCGTCCAAGCGCGAAGTGGCGCGCTCGCTCAAGCGCCACAAGGGTATCGGCTGGGACCAGAGCCCGCTGTTCAAGAAGATCTACGAGGCCGAGTACGGCCAGTTCGGCGGCGAGCCCTTCGGCGCGCTGATCGGCGACTTCCACTTCGACCACAGCCCGCCCGACGTCGAGATGCTCAGCGAAATGGCCAAGATCGCGGCCGCCGCGCATTGCCCGTTCATCGCGGGCGCCTCGCCCACGGTGATGCAGATGGACTCGTGGCAGGAGCTGTCGAACCCGCGCGACCTGACCAAGATCTTCCAGAACACCGAGCACACCGCATGGCGCTCGCTGCGCGACTCGGAAGACGCGCGCTACATCGGCCTGGCCATGCCGCGCTTCCTGGCGCGCCTGCCGTACGGCGCGCGCACCAACCCGGTCGACGAGTTCGAGTTCGAGGAAGAGACCGACTCGGCCGCGCATAACCGCTACACCTGGGCCAACTCGGCCTATGCGATGGGCGTGAACATCAACCGCTCGTTCAAGCAGTACGGCTGGTGCACGTCCATTCGCGGCGTGGAGTCGGGTGGCGCGGTGGAGAACCTGCCCACCCACACCTTCCCGACCGATGACGGCGGCGTGGACATGAAGTGCCCGACCGAGATCGCCATCAGCGACCGGCGCGAGGCCGAGCTCGCCAAGAACGGCTTCATGCCGCTGGTGCACCGCAAGAACTCCGACTTCGCAGCCTTCATCGGCGCGCAGTCGCTGCAGCTGCCGGCCGAGTACTACGACGCCGATGCCACGGCCAACGCGAACCTCGCGGCGCGCCTGCCCTACCTGTTCGCCTGCTGCCGCTTCGCGCACTACCTGAAGTGCATCGTGCGCGACAAGATCGGTTCGTTCCGCGAGCGCGAGGACATGGAGCGCTGGCTCAACGACTGGATCATGAACTACGTCGACGGCAGCCCCGGCACCTCGTCGCAGGACACGAAGGCAATGAAGCCGCTGGCGGCGGCGGAAGTCCAGGTGGAAGCCATCGAGGACAACCCGGGCTACTACGCCGCCAAGTTTTTTCTCCGGCCGCACTATCAGCTCGAAGGGCTGACGGTGTCGTTGCGGCTGGTTTCGAAGCTGCCATCCAACAAGAAGGACAGCAGCTAATTCAACGGTGTCCCGTAATCGGGCACATATAACTTTGGGGGTTAATCATGGCAGTAGACATGTTCATGCGCGTCGAAGGCGCAAACGGCGAATCGAAGGACTCGAACCACAAGGAGTGGACGGACATCAAGTCGTTTGCCTGGGGAGCGACGCAGCCTGGAAACATGGTCAGCGGCGGTGGCGGTGGCGTTGGCAAGGCCAGCTTCAATGACCTGCAGGTGCTCGCGCGCATCGACAAGGCGGCACCGTCCGTCCTGAAGAACTGCGCCAGCGGCAAGCACCTGAGCAAGGTCGAGGTTTCGGTGTGCAAGGCGGGGGGCTCGCAGATCGAATACACACGCGTCACGCTCGAGGAAGTGCTGGTCACCTCGGTGCAGTACACGGCAGAGCAAGGCTCCGACGCCGTGTTCGTGCAGTACGCCTTCCAGGCCGCGAAGGTGAAGCAGCAGTACTGGGAACAGACCGACAAGGGCGGCAAGGGCGCCGAGACGGTCCTGGGCTGGAACATCAAGGAAAACAGGGAATCCTGATTTCTCTTTTCCCGATGCGCGGCCGGCCCGGCGGGCCGGCCGCGACGTTTTCCCGACGGCCTTCGCGGCCGTCTTTTGCACACTGGCCTTTCGCGCCGTGTGCCAGTCAGTCAGCGAGGAAGCTTCATGGGCGATGGGTTTGCAGTGCTGGGCGAACGCTCCGTGGCCGAGCACACCGAATGGGTACAGCGGCAGATCCGCGCCAGTCCCCAGAATGCCAGCCTGCGTCTTGCCCTGTGCCACTTTCTCGCCCTGCGCGGCGACTGGCAACGGGCCGAAGACCAGCTCAAGCTCGCCACCAAGCTCGATCCCACTTTCACGCCTGCCAGCGTCACGTGTTCGATGGCGCTCGCGGGTGAGCGCCACCGCAGCGACTTCTGGTCCGGCGGGCGCGCACCGGCCATCGTCTGCGGCAATGCGGACTGGGTCGAACAGCTGATCGCCGCCGCCGCATTGCCGGCCGACCGCGCCGATGAAGCCGCTGCTCTGCGCGAAACCGCGCGGCAGGCCGCACCCGCATTGCACGGCGCGCTCACCAGCGTCGACCGTTCCGATTCGCGCGCTACCCAAGCGTTCGACGGCGAACCGGTGGAGCGCAGCGACTTCGCCTGGCTGTGCGACGGCGACGTGCGCATCGGCCCGGTGCTGGAGTTGCTCACGCCTTCGGGCTATGCATGGCTGCCCCTGCCCGAGGTGCGCCGCATCAAGTTCTCGCGCCCGCAGCACCTGGTCGACCTGCTGTGGGCCCCCGCCGAGCTCGAGCTGCACGACGGCCGCGCGATCAACGGCCTGGTGCCGGTGCGCTACCCGGGCTCGCTCGAAGGGCTCGACGACGAGACCACGCTGGGCCGCCGCACCGACTGGCTGCCGCTGGCCGGCGAAGATCAGTACGCGGGCCTGGGGCAGCGCACGCTGATCAGCGAAGCCGGCGACCATTCGCTGCTCGACCTGCGGCTCATCGAGTTCGCACGGGAGGCCACCGACGCATGAGCGCCATGATGGACACCGACGGCGACCAGCAGGAAAGCGTTGCACGCGACCGCCTGCAGCCGGTGCTGCTCGATCGCCTCACCGACAAGACGCCGCAGACCCGGCAGGAGCGCGCGGGCGCCTTCCTCATGAGCGGCAGGCTGCTGCGCGACTCGGTGCTGCGCGACCTGCAGTGGCTGCTCAACACCACCAACTTCGGCGCGGACCACAACATCAACACCATGCCCCGCGCGCGCCGCTCGGTGCTGAACTTCGGCGTGCGCGGCTGGGCTGGCGGGCGCATGTCGGAGGTCGACTTCGCCGACGTCGAAGCGGCCATCCGATCGGCCATCATCGACTTCGAGCCGCGCATCATGAAGGACAGCATCGACGTGCGCTGCGTGACAGATGCCACCGACCTCGAACACCACAACCTGCTCGCGCTGGAGATTCGCGGCACGCTGTGGTCGGTGCCGTACCCGATCGAGTTCATCCTGCGTTCGGAGCTCGACCTTGAAAGCGGGCACATGGTGCTGCGGCCCACCGGAGGCCTCTGATGGATGCCAGGCTGCTTGACTACTACAACCGCGAACTCACCTACATGCACGAGCTCGGGGCCGAGTTCGCGCAGCGCTACCCGAAGATCGCGGGCCGTCTCGGCATGCGCGGCATCGAGGTCAGCGACCCGTACGTGGAGCGCCTGCTCGAAGGCTTCAGCTTCCTCACGGCGCGCATCCAGCTCAAGATGGACGCGGAATTTCCGCGCTTCTCGCAGCGGCTGCTCGAAGTGGTGTACCCCAACTTCCTTGCGCCGCTGCCCGCGATGGCCGTGGTGCAGATCGACGGCAACCTCAACGAAGGTTCGCTGAAGGCCGGCTACGAGCTGCCGCGCCACACCATCCTGCGCGGACGCATGATCAAGGGCGAACAGACGGCTTGCGAGTTCCGCACCGGCCATGCCGTCACGCTGTGGCCCATCAAGATCGCCGAGGCCGGCATCGGCCCCGTGCCGGCGGAGATCGCGCATGCCATGCCGATGGTCGCGCGGCAGGCGAAGAGCGCGATCACCATCAAGCTCGAAGCCGTGGGCGGCGCACGCTTTGCCGACATGCCGCTGGATCGGCTCGAATTCTTTCTCTCGGGCGCGGAGCTGCATGCGCTGCGCGTGCTCGAACTCGTGGCGCACCACAGCGTTGGCGTGGTTTGCCGCAGCGGGCCGGGCAGCACCGCGCGCATCGTGCCGCTCGGCGACGAGGCCGTCAGGCACGAGGGCTTCGACCCCGACCAGGCGCTGCTGCCCTACGACGCGCGCTCGTTCCAGGGCTACCGGCTGCTGCACGAGTACTTCGCGTTTCCCGACCGCTACCTGTTCTTCAGCGTGAACAAGCTGCGCGCGGCGGCCGCGGCCATGGGCGGCACCACGATGGAGATCGTGATCCTGCTCGATCGCGCCGACGCCGACCTCGAACGGTTGGTCGACGCCAAGCACTTCTCGCTGTTCTGCACGCCCATCATCAACCTCGTGCCGCGCCGCAGCGACCGCATTCCGGTGGGGCCGGGCCAGCATGAGCACCATGCGGTGATCGACCGCACGCGCCCGCGCGACTTCGAGATATTCACCGTCGAACGTGTCACCGGCCACATGGCCAACGGCTCCGAAGAGCGCGAGTTCCGCCCCTTCCTCGGCTCGTTCGCGGCCGACGACGGCGACTTCGGCGCCTACTTCTCGCTGCGCCGCGAACCGCGCCTGGTGTCCGACCGCGCACGCGCGCAGGGCACGCGCACCAGCTACACCGGCAGCGAGGTCTACGTGTCGCTCGTCGACCAGCACGACGCGCCCTTTCCGCACAGCCTGCGCCACATCACGCTCGACGCGCTGTGCACCAACCGCGACCTCCCGCTGCTGCTGCCGACCGGACTCGAATCGGACTTCACGCTGCGTGTGTCGGCGCCGGTGCGCGCCATCCGCATCCTGCGCGGGCCCTCGCGCCCGTACCCCGCATTGGCCGAGGGCGCGCTGACCTGGCGCCTCATCAGCCACCTGGGGCTCAACTACCTGAGCCTCACCGACGTGGATGCGGCGCAGGGCGCAGCCGCGCTGCGCGAGATGCTCGACCTGTACGGCAACCTCGCCGACCCCTCTGTGCGCCGCCAGATCCAGGGCGTGCGCTCGATGGCGCTGGCGCCGGTGTTCCGCCGCCTGCCGGAGCCGGGCCCGATCGTGTTCGGGCGCGGCGTGGAGGTGGCACTCAAGATCGACGAGGTCGCCTTCTCCGGCGCGAGCCCTTATCTCTTCGGCGCCGTGCTGGAGCAGTTCTTCAGCCGGCACGTGTCGCTCAATGCCTTCACCGAGTTCGCGCTGTCCAGCCTGCAGCGCGGCGAGATCGCGCGCTGGACGCCGCGCGTGGGACGTCGGCCTGCCGTATGAGCGAAACCGGCTTCACTGAAGGAATGCAGCAGGACGCGCCGGCCGCCAGTGAAGGCGAGGTGGTGCTCGATACGGACGAGATTCGACAACACGACGTCGCGCCGCCCGTGCCCGGCACGGCGCCACGGCGCGGCGTGCCCGAGGTCGATCCGGTGCTCTGGGCCAGGCTGTTGGAGCAGCCCTTCGAGCACGACCTGTTCATGCTGCTGCGCCGCCTCGACGCGCAGGGCGACCATCCGCTGCTGGGCCGGGCACCGCGTCCGCTCGACGAGCCGCTGCGCCTCGGGCAGGAGCCCTCGATGGCGTTCGCGCCGTCGAACGTGTCGGGCGTCGATGTCGACAGCGATGGACCTCCGCGCATTTCGATCTACGGCTTCGGCCTGTTCGGTCCCAACGGCCCGCTGCCGCTGCACCTGACCGAGTACGCGCGCGAGCGCAAGCGGCATCACGCCGACGACACCCTCAGCGCGTTCGCCGACCTGTTCCATCACCGGCTGATCCTGCTGTTCTACCGGGCCTGGGCCGACGCGCAGTCGGTCAACAGCCTGGACCGTCCCGACGGCCATCGCTTCGTCGACTATGTGTCCAGCCTCATGAACATGGGGCAGCCCGGCCTGAAGGAGCGCGACCGCATCGCCGACCATGCGCGCACCTTCATGGCGGGGCACCTCGTGCGCCAGACGCGCAACCCCGAGGGCCTGATCCAGATCCTCAAGCTCTACTTCGACGTGCCCGTGCACGTCGAGGAATTCGTGAGCGACTGGGTGATGCTCGACGAGCACCAGGTCAGCCGGATCGGCCTTTCCGGCCGCAACCAGCGGCTCGGCGGCGGCGCCACCATCGGCCTGGCCGTGCGCGATGCTCAAGCCAAGTTCCGCCTCGAACTCGGGCCGCTCTCGCAGGAAGAGTTCCGCGAGTTCCTGCCGGGCAGCAAGCGGCTGCAGCAGGTGGTCGACTGGGTGCGACAGTACGTCGGCATCGAGTTCGCGTGGGATCTGCGGCTCGTCCTGAAGAAGCAGGACGCGCACGGCATGCGGCTCAACAGCAGCCAGCGTCTCGGCTGGGGCAGCTGGCTCGGCACGCGCATGTCGGACACCGACGCGGGCGACATGGTGTTCCAGCCCGAAGCATTGTTTTCCCGTTCCGCTCCTTCTTCCATGGGTTTATGACCGACATCCGCCGCGTCTCTCTTTTCTCCAAGCTCAACCCGATGCTCTACAAGGCATTGGAGACCGCCACCGCCTTCGCCAAGCTGCGCGGCAACGCCTACGTCGAACTCGTGCACTGGCTGCACCAGATCCTGCAGCTGCAGGACAGCGACATGTTGCGCATCGTCAAGCGCGCGGGGCTGAACCTCGATGCGATCGAACAAGACCTGGTGCGCGCGCTCGACCGGCTGCCGCATGGCGCCACGTCGATCAGCGACATCTCCGAACACGTCGACAACGCCGTCGAGCGCGCATGGGTCTATGCGAGCCTGCGCTTCGAGGCCACCTCCATCCGGGGTGCGTACCTGCTCGCGGGCATCATCAAGACGCCGGGGCTGCGGCAGGTGCTTTCGGGCATCTCGCGCGAGTTCGACAAGATCGTGCCCGACGTGCTGGTGGCGCAGCTCGCTGCGTGGACCGAGGGGTCGCCCGAAGACGACTTCGACGCCGCACCGAGCGCAGGCGCGGCAGGCGGCGCACCCGCGGTGGCGCACCACCAGGGCGATGGCCCCGCGGCAGGCGGCTCTGCACTCGCCAAGTATGCGAGCGACCTCACCGCCAAGGCACGCGCGGGTGAGCTCGATCCGGTCTACGGCCGCGACGACGAGATCCGCCAGATCATCGACATCCTGATGCGCCGCCGGCAGAACAATCCGTTGCTCACCGGCGAGGCCGGCGTCGGCAAGACGGCCGTGGTCGAAGGCCTGGCCTCGCGCCTCGCCGCGGGCGATGTGCCGCCTTCGCTCAAGGACGTGTCGCTGTGGGTGCTGGACCCCACGCTGCTGCAGGCCGGCGCGGGCGTGAAGGGCGAGTTCGAGCAGCGGCTGCGCCAGGTGATCGACGAGGTCGAGAAGAGCCCCAAGCCCATCGTGCTGTTCGTCGACGAGGTGCACACACTGGTCGGCGCCGGTGGCACGGCCGGCACCGGCGACGCGGCCAACCTGCTCAAGCCGGCGCTCGCGCGCGGCCGGCTGCGCACCATCGGCGCGACCACCTGGTCGGAGTACAAGAAGTACATCGAGAAAGATCCGGCGCTCACGCGGCGTTTCCAGACCATCCAGGTGCACGAGCCCACCGAGCCCAAGGCGGTGATCATGCTGCGCGGCATCTCGGCCGAACTGGAGAAGCACCACGGGGTGCTCATCCTCGACGCCGCGCTCGAGGCGGCCGTGAGCCTGTCGCACCGCTACATTCCCGCGCGGCAATTGCCCGACAAGGCCGTGAGCCTGCTCGACACGGCCTGCGCGCGCGTGGCGCTGAGCCAGCATGCGCTGCCCGCCGCCATCGAAGACCTGCAGCGCCGCATCGAGGTGCTGGGCATCGAGTCGGGCATCGCGGGGCGCGAGGCCGCCATCGGCGTGGGCGAGCACCACCGCGTGGAAGACATCGCGGCGCAGGTCGCGCAGGCGCAGGCCGAACTCGAGGTGCTGGAGAAACGGCGCGTGGAAGAAAGCGCGCTGGTCGAGCGCATCGTGGCC
Source organism: Variovorax sp. CF313 (assembly GCF_000282635.1). Classification (GTDB taxonomy): domain Bacteria; phylum Pseudomonadota; class Gammaproteobacteria; order Burkholderiales; family Burkholderiaceae_C; genus Variovorax. The sequence goes on along the minus strand of NZ_AKIW01000032.1, from coordinate 24,096 downwards.
TTGCGCAAGCAGCTCTCGCCGGCCGCGGTGCCGCAGGCGCGGGCCGAGGCATCGGACGCGCAGGAAGTGGAAGCTGCGAACGTCGATGCGGACCCCGACGCGCCACCCGCCGAACCCCAGCGCACGACCCAGGAGATTCGCGCCGAACTCAACGAAGCACAGGACAAGCTCGTGCAGCTGCAGGGCGAATCGCCGCTGATCCTCGCGGCCGTCGATGCGCAGGCCATCGCCACCGTGGTGGCCGACTGGACCGGCATCCCCATCGGCCGCATGGTGCGCGACGACGCGCAGTCGGTGCTCAGGCTCGGCGAGATCCTCTCGGCCCGCGTGGTCGCGCAGCCCGATGCGCTGGAGACCATCTCGCGCCGCATCCGCACCGCGCGCGCACGGCTCGACAACCCCAACAAGCCGGTCGGCGTGTTCCTGCTGTGCGGCCCCTCGGGCGTGGGCAAGACCGAGACCGCGCTGGCGCTGTCGGAGGCGCTGTACGGCGGCGAGCAGAACCTCGTCACCATCAACATGAGCGAGTTCCAGGAGTCGCACACCGTCTCCACGCTCAAGGGCGCCCCGCCCGGCTACGTGGGCTATGGCGAAGGCGGCGTGCTCACCGAGGCCGTGCGCCGCCGGCCTTACAGCGTGGTGCTGCTCGACGAGATCGAGAAGGCCCACACCGACGTGCACGAGATCTTCTTCCAGGTGTTCGACAAGGGCTGGATGGAAGACGGCGAAGGCCGCCACATCGACTTCCGCAACACCGTGATCATCATGACCTCCAACGTCGGCACCGACCTGGTCATGCAGCTGTGCGAAGACCCGACCCTGCGCCCCGACCCCGAGCCGCTGGCCACCGCGCTGCGCGAGCCGCTGCTCAAGGTGTTCGCGCCGGCGCTGCTCGGCCGTCTCGTTGTAGTGCCTTATTACCCGTTGCACGCCGAGGCATTGCATCGCATCATCCGCCTCCAGCTCGATCGCATCGCGGCGCGCCTGCAGGCGAACCACGGCATTGCATTGGCTTACGACGACAGCGCCGTCGAACTCGTGGTGCGCCGCTGTACGGCCATAGAGTCGGGTGGACGGATGATCGACGCGATCCTCACGCACACGATCCTTCCGCGATTGAGCGAGGAAGTCATCGGCGCCACGGTCAGTGCGCGCAAGCTCGCCGGCGTGCAGTTGAGCGCGGCGGGCGACGATTTCCACTACGAATTTTCTGAGCACCAAGCGTAGAAAGGGAGAGCTCCATGGCCAGAGTCGTCAAAGCCCACACACCGCTCGCGGAGGACCAGTTGCTGTTCCGCTCGATGCACGGGACCGAGGGCCTCTCGCAGCTGTTCGAATTCGAGGTCGATCTGCTGAGCCCGACCGTGTCGCTCGACATGAAGTCGGTACTGGGCAAGCCGCTCACGCTCGAAATACTGACGGCAGGCCAGCCTCGTTTTCTGAATGGACAGATCGTCCGGTTCACGATGATCGGCAAGGAGGGCGGCGGTTCGCGCTATGTGGTGTACCGCGCCACCGTGCGACCCTGGCTCTGGTACCTGACGCGCACCAGCGACTGCAAGATATTCCAGAACAAATCGGTCGTCGACATCCTCGAGGAAGTTTTCGCCGACTACAACTTCGCGTTCGAGAAGAAGCTCAGCGGAACCTACCGCCAGTGGGAGTACTGCGTGCAGTACCAGGAGACCGACTTCGCCTTCGTGAGCCGGCTGATGGAGCATGAAGGCATCTACTACTACTTCAAGCACGAAAAGAATCAGCACACGCTGGTGCTGGCCGATGACATGGGCGCGCACGAGACCCTGCCGGCCTATCCGAAGATCAGCTACCTCGCGGCCGACCGCGACGCGGACCCGCTGCAGGAGGTGATCGACCAATGGCAGGTCACCGAGGAAATCCGCCCCGGCACCTACGTGGTGGACGACTACGACTTCAAGAAGTCGAGGGCCGATCTGCTGAGCATGCGCAGCCAGCCGCGCGGAAACGCACACGACACCTACGAGATCTACGAGTGGCTCGGGGGTTTCAGCGAGGCCGAGCAGGGCGAGCGCTACTCGCGCATCCGGCTCGAGGAGGCGCAATCGCAGGCTGAGCGCGACGTGGGCCACGCCAGCGTGCGCGGCATGGCGCCGGGCTACCGCTTCACCATGCAGAACTGTCCGCGGCAGGACGACAACCGGGAATACCTGATCGTGTCGGTGTCATATGCGCTGCGCGAAGGCGGCTACGACACCGGTGCGGCCGACAGCTCGTACAGCTTCGATTTCGCGGTGCAGCCGACCTCGTATGCGTTCCGCGCGCCGCGCGTGACGCCGATGACCCGCACCAACGGACCGCAGACCGCCACCGTGGTGGGTAAGGCGGGGCAGGAGTATTGGGTCGACCAATACGGCCGCGTGAAGGTGCAGTTCCGCTGGGACCGCTACGGCAAGAGCGACGAGAACAGCTCCTGCTGGGTGCGCGTTTCCAGCGCCTGGGCCGGTTCGAACTACGGCGCGGTGAATCATCCGCGCAAGGGCCAGGAAGTGATCGTCGATTTCATCGGCGGGCACCCCGACCGGCCGATCATCATTGGCCGCGTCTACAACTCGGACCAGATGCCGCCGCTGGAGCTGCCCGCGCAGGTGACGGTGAGCGGCTTCGTGAGCCGCAGCCGTGACGGCACGCCCGCGAATGCCAACGAATTCATTCTGGACGATGCGCCAGGCGAGGAACTGGTGCGCCTGCATGCCGAGAAGGATTTCGACATCCAGGTCGAGCACGACATGGACACTTGCGTGGAGGGCAACCAGACCGAGACGGTTGAAGGCAATCGGACCGTGCACATCGAAGGCACCGACCAGCTCACGGTCGACAAGACCCGCGACACGCTCATCAAGAAAAAGGATACGGCCGAATACCAGAACGGATCGAAGCTCACGGTGTCGGGCGCACTGACCGAGCACTTCTTCGACAACCGCATCGAGACGACCACCAAGCAGGGCTCCAGGGAAACGGTGCTCACCGGCGACTCGGAAGTGATCGTCAAGGCGGGCCAGCGGCACGAAACCTTCGACATGGGCATGCTGGTCGACGTGAAGATGGGCATGGACGAGGAGGTCCACACCGGCAACTCGACGCTCAAGACACTGGCCGGCCAGCGCATCGAGAGTTACCAGACGGGCTGGCAGAGGACGGTCGTGGGCGGTGGCGGCAACGACACCATCACGGGCGGTCTCACCGAGACCATCGCGACCGGCGATCACACGTCCACCGTTTCGGCCGGCGACTACTACGGCAAGGCCAAGAAGGTGACCATCGAAGCGACAGCCGGCAATGTGGAGATCAAAGCCAGCGAAGATTTCACCTTCGAGGGAAACCACGTCAAGCGGGTCAACCGGGTGCTGCTATGGGACTGGTCGCCCACCGCGGTCACCGCGACGGGTCTTTCCAGCGCGACGTACGGCGTGAACAACAGCAACTCCGGGCTTGCGTTCACCACGAACATCAAGAAGGCCGATGCCACAGCGCAGATCCTGAACATGTTCGCGCATCAGGCGAACTTTGGCTCCATCGGTTTTTCCAACGTGACCTGGGAGCAGCATGCCGGCGGATATTGGGGCGCACTGAAGGCCTTCGTGCTTTTCGGCTGAGCGCATGCGAGGCATGCTGACCGATGGCTTCTCCTTGTGGTGGATCCTCGTTCCGATTCTTCTGTGGCTGCTGCTGAGCCTTGTCGTGACCCTGCTGCGCTCCTGGAGGAAGCACGTGGAGGAAACAGGGCGCGAACAAAGGGCCGTGGCCGTGCTGGCGACAGGCGTTCCTGCGTTGGCGCAGGTGGTCGCCGTCAGGGACACGGGGGTTCGCCGCGCGGCCAGGGGCGCCGTCTGGGCGATCGTGACGCTGCAGCTGCGCGTGCAGGCGACCGCCACTACGGCAGCGTTCGATGCGCAGGCCACCAGCGCGATCTCCATCGTCGAAATACCGGACTACGTGCCTGGAAAGACAATCCGTGTGAAGGTTGACAGGGGCAGCCTCGCGCTCGTGGTGGAGCGCAGGCCAGGCACCGCGGCCTACTACAGGACCGACGACTCGCAGCCCGGTGCCGCAGCGAATGAGGCCTTCTCATGAAGACGGTCAAGCCGCTTCGCCTGGGCATCCTCACGAGACCCTATCGCTGGAAACAACAGGATCAGCTGGGCGTGTCTGTCTTTGCGTGGGCCAGCTTGGCCGCCGAGCCCCAGCTGATGGCGGAGCAGGAACTGTGGCTGGCGCTCGCAGAAGACATCGGCCCATCGGGCGTGTTCGACATGGGCGTGCCCAAGCTCGCTCCCGAAGTGCTGGCCAGCGGCTACGGCTACACCAGCCACCAGGAAGACAAGACCTCCTGCGCCGTTCGCATCCAGGTGGCGGGCCTGCAAAAAACCCTGACGGTATCGGGAGACCGCTACTGGCTCGACGGCCGCCTCACTGCGCCACTGCCTTTCGACAGGATGCGCCTGGACTGGCGCCATGCCTACGGCGGCCCCGGCGTGCCTGAAAACCCGCTGGGCATCGGCGCCTTCGACGAGATCGTGCAGGGCGTAAGAACCCGCCGGGCGCCCAACGTGGAAGCCGCTGGCGCGCACATGAAGTCGCCAGGGCATGCGCCGGCTGCGGCCAGCTTCGACGCGTTGCCGGTGGATTGGCCGCAACGCATGGCGTTGATGGGCAGCAAATACGGCCAGCATTGGCTGGAGCAGGAGTTCCCCGGCTTCGCGCAAGACATGGACTGGCACTTCTTCAATGCCGCGCTACCCGATCAACGCTGGTCGGATCTCGCGGACTTTCCGTCGAGCGCCCCCTACGAAATCCTCAACATGCATCCGACGCAGCCCGTGCTGCGGGGCTGTCTGCCGAACTGGGTTGCGCGCTGCTTTGCCAGTTCCGACAAGGACGGCCACGACCTGCGGGAGGTGCCGTTGCGGCTGACCACCGCGTGGTTCTTCCCGCACCGTGAGCGCGTGGCCCTGATCTGGCACGGCGCGCTGGCGGTGCGCGAAGACGATGCGGCAGACATCCGGCACATCATGCCGGCGCTCGAACTGCAGGGCGAGCCACGCCCGCATGCGCACTACCAGGCGGTCTTGCACCAACGCATCGATCCTGCCCGAGGTGGTCTGCTCGCCTTTCGCGACAGCGACCTGGCGCCGAAGGCCGTGCTGGGCCGCTGGAGCGCCATCGAGGCCTCCGACGCGATGGCGCGACCCATGGTGCGCAACGTGCGTGCCGGCCTGAAGCGGGACCATGAGAGCCGGCGCATGGAACTGCTGGCAGCGGGGCTCGACCCCGACAAGTACCTGCCCGCGCCGATGGTGCTGGAGCGCGCGCCGGAATTCGACGATGTGCCGGAATATTTCGAGCGCATGGAAAAGGAGTTGAAGCAGTCCAGACGGGAGTTGGCGGCGCAGAGCCAGCAGATGCGCCTGGCACAGGAACAAGAGATCGACCCGGCGTTGCTGGAGGAAAGCCGCCGCCAGCCCCAGCGCTTCGACCCTGATCAATTGATCCGTCAGCTCGACCAGCTCGATCGCTCGCCCGGTGAAGCCCCTGCCAGTGCGCCGCTGCTGACCGTCGCCATGAAGGAGCGCATGACCATGCAGATCAGGCTGGGCTATCTGTATGGGGCCCATCTGTCCGACGCGGCCCCCGCGATGCCCAGCTTTCGTGCCGCGAAGATCCGCCGGCGCCTGACCGAAGCGCCGCCGGATCAACGCAATTTCTCCGGCATGACGCTTGTCGGCGCCGATCTTTCCGGCATGGATCTGCGGGGCGCCAATTTCTCGGGCGCAGCGCTCGAAGACGCCAACCTGAGTGAGGCCATGCTCGATGGCGCGGATTTCTCGAATGCCGTGCTGGCGCGCACGAAGCTCGTTCGCACGTCGCTGGCGAATGCCAGGCTGAACCGAGCCAACCTGGGTGGTGCGCAGTGCGAGTACACCAACTTTGCAGGAGCCGACCTGAGCGAGGCGAATTGCGAAAAGGCGCGCCTGTTGTGCTGCAACGTGAGCGGCGCACGGCTCGAGCAGACGCGATGGCTCGAAAGTGTGCTGGACCAGTGCGACTTCCGGCGTTCCGAGTGGCGCCAGGTGTCCATGATGAAGCTGACCCTGAGCGGGATCGCTTTCGGCGACGCACTGTTCGATCAGGTCGCGTGGCTCGAGTGCACCTTGCAGGATGTCTCGTTCGCGGGGGCGGCGCTCAACCGGAGCTCGTTCGTGGCAACGGATTGCAGCCAGGCCGTGGACTTCTCGGATGCCAGGCTGGAAGCGAGCAGCTTCGCGCATGGCAGCTCCCTGGAGAAAGCGATCCTGCGCCGCGCGACACTCAAGCACTGCGGCTTGCGAACGACGCCGATGCGGCACGCGGACCTCGGCGGCGCGCAACTGGACGGTAGCGACCTCTCGGAGTGCGACCTGCAGGGCGCCCGGCTCGACGGCATCGCCGGGGGGGAAAGCCTCTTCGTGCGCGCGGACTTCACGGGGGCGTCGCTGCGCGGGGCCAATCTCATCGACGCGAATTTGTCCAAGGCCATTTTCAGCCGGGCCGATCTGCGCGAGGCCAACCTGTTTCGCGCCGACGTTTCGCAGGCATTGATCGACGGCACCACCGACCTGGGCGGTGCGTACACGAGAGACGCCAAGGTCTGGCCGGCACGGCGAGTTGAACCCAACCCATGAATCGCGATGAATTCATCGACAAGGTACGCCACGGGGTGCAGATTGGCGGCGCCGACTGCAGAGGCTGGCAACTGGACGGGCTCGATCTCTCGGGGGCGTTGCTGGACGACGTCGACTTCAGTGGCGCGAACTTCGCGAATGCGAACCTGGAGGGGAGTTCGGTTTCGCACTGCAATATGACTGGCTGCGATCTGTCGCGCGGCCATTTCAAGGATATGCAGCTGTTGCGATGCCGCTTTGGGGCTGCAAATTTCGACGCTGCGATGCTGGATGGGGCATCGTTCTTCGAATGCGACATGCCGCATGCAAGCTTCATCGGCGCGACGCTGAACCAAGCCCGGTTCATGCGCTGCCAGCTGGCGCAAGGCCGCCTGCAGGCTTCGCAGATCGAGCGTGCCACGTTCCTCGAGTCGAAGCTCGACCAGGTCGATTTCACGAGTGCCGTGCTGAACTTCGTCACGCTCTATCGCCTGGACCTGAGGACAGTCGATTTCGCGGGGGCGACGTTCGAGAGCGTGATGTTTCTGGAGTGCGACTTGCGACGGCAGCGCTTTGCCGGGCAGGCGCTGCGTTTGTGCCAGTTCACGGACAGCCAGCTCGATGAGGCCGATTTCAGCGGGGCTGTGCTGACGCAAAGCAACTTCAAGGGCACGTCTTTGCGCCACGCGAATCTCTCGGCCGCGGATGCGGGCCAGACACTGTTTGCCCAGGCTGACCTCGGCCATGCGAATTGCAGCCATGCGCGTTTCGACCAATCGATATTCGTCGACGCACGGCTCGAGGATGCCGACTTCAACGCCGCGCGCATGCCGCTGAGCGTGTGGCACCGTGCGCGCTGCATCGGCACGGATCTGCGGCTTGCAGAGTTGCAGGATGCGGACTTTTCGTATGCCGACCTCTCGAATGCGGATCTGCGCGGGGCGCACTTTCTTCGTACGCGTTTCCACCGCGCGATCCAGCAGGGAGCCCGTTTTTCGGGGCGTGGTGGCATCATCGAAAACGAACCTGCGCTATACGCGGCGCAGGCTTGGTCCAACCCGCATTGAGCAACGCAATTTCCTGCTTGCCCGTCAACGACAAAGAAGGGACTCGATCATGAAAGTCGTTCCATTGATCCGCGAGATTCCGGCCGAGGCGGTGCCGGTGCATTTCATGGGAAAGCTCGTGGCCTGCCTGCCCGACGGCCGGTTCGGCGTAGAGGACGAAAACGGTGTGGACTGGTCGTGCCGTCGCGCTGCAAGCTGCCTGTTGAAGCCCGAGTTGGGCGACACGGTGCTGCTCTCCGGCCCGGATCGTCACAGGGTCTACCTGATCGCGGTGATCGAACAGGCCGATGCGTCGTCGAGTTGCATCGACGCGCCTGGAGACCTCGTACTGGGCGGAAACGCCGGTACGGTGTCGATCGCGAGCGCCTCGGGAGTGCACCTGCACAGTGGTGGCAAGCTCGAAATGAACGGTGCGCAATGGGCGCTGCAAGCCGGGAAGGCAGATTGCCGGATAGACGACATGCGCTACACGGGCCAGGTCGCCGATGCCACGCTGGGGCGACTGCGCCTGGTCGGAAAAACCTTCGAAACCGTGGCCGACCGCATCGTGCAGATGGCGCGCACCGCGTTGCGCATGGTGGATGAGATCGAACAGGTGCGCGTCGGGCACCTGGACTGCGAAGCCGCCGACACCGTTCGCATTCATGGCAAGCACACCGCGGTGACCGGAAAAGACTTGGTCAAGGTGGATGCCGCGCAGATTCACATGGGCTGATCAAGGAGTTAGATCGATGTTTGCCAACTGCCAGCTGATGGGAATGGACCTGGCCTTTCCCGATGTCTGCAAGACACCGCCAGCCGCCATGGCGCCCATTCCCTACCCGAACATGGCGATGGGGCCGATGGCGGTGCCGAACGCATGGAACATCCTGTTCATGGGAATGCCCGCGCACAACATGGCGACGACCACGCCCATCACCCTGGGCGATACGACGGGCGCTGGTGGCGGCATCGTCTCGCAGACCTTCATGAGCCAGTCGCGGCATCTGACGGGCGCGTTCACGATGCTGATCAAGGGCACGCCGGCCACGCGCATGACCAGCCTGGCGAGCCAGAACCGCAGCAACATAGTGGGCATGCGGATCGTGCCGAGCCAGTGCAAGGTGATGATCCTTTCGCCCTGAGCCCGCACGAGGCAGGCGACACGCGGGCGGCACTGGTGTCGCTGACCAAGCTGCCGTCTACGCCGCCGTCCCCGCCAGCGTCACCTGCTGCGGAAACCCCACCCACACCGCCAGCGCCGAGTAGTTGTCGCGCGACTCGTCGGCCTTGGCCTCGGCCGCGCGGCGCAGCAGCGCGAGCCACTCTTCAGCGCTGTCGGCCAGCTGCAATGAACGCTCCATCACCTGCTGCGAAATGAGCTGCCACAAGCCGTCGGTGCACAGCAAAAACGCATCGCCATCGGCCAGGCGCTGCGGCGTCGACACGGTGGTTTCCACCGCGGCCCTGGCGCCGAGCGCGCGGTACAGCAGGTTGGTCTTGACCAGGCGTTCTCCGCCATTGGTACCGTTGCCCAGTGCCGCTTCGCCCGAGCGCTCCGACAGGCTGTGGTCTTCGGTGCGCTGCATCAGCGCGCCGCGGCGGAACCAGTAGAGACGGCTGTCGCCCACGTGAGCCCAGCAGGCCTGGCCGCTGGTGCGGTCGACGAACAGCGAGACGATGGTCGCGCTCATCCTGCTCTGGTCGGCGAGTTCCCGCTGTTTGGCAAGGATGGCGTCGTTGGCGGCCTTCACGGCGTGCTGGATGTCCTCTTGCTCCACCGACGGGTTGCGCACGAAGGTGTTGAGCGCGGTGTCGACCGCAATGCGTGCGGCCAGTTCGCCGCCCGCGTTGCCGCCGACGCCGTCGCTGACGACGAAGCAGGCGTTGTATTCGTCGAGGTGGTAGCCGATGGCGTCCTGGTTGCCGCTGCGCTCGCCGACACAGGAGAACTGCGAGGTCGATATCGGCACCGCGAAAGCGCGGGTGAGTTCAAGCACGGCGCGCCTCCTTCAATCTTTCCATTTCCTTGTCGTAGGCCTGCTGGAAGGCCCGGCCGAAGACGGCCTGGAAGTCGTCCTCGACGGCCGCGGTGGTCTCGGTGTGCAGCTGCTGCAGTTCGCGCCACAGGCGCGCCTCGCGGCCACCGGGCAGCAGCTTCTCGCCCAGGCCTCCGTCGTGTGGCGTGGCGCTGTTCAGTGCCGCGGGATCGAAGCGCTTCAACAGCGTGAGCAGCGCGGCGCGCATGCCGGCAACCATGCCGAGCTGGTGCGACTGCAGGTCGCCGAGCGCATCGTGCACGGCCGCTTCGGGCGGCAGGAAGCCGGGCATGCGCGCGCCGAACATCTGCATCAGCACGGCGCGGCCGTTGGGCAGGATCTTGAACGGGTTGTTCTCCTCGTCCACGATCATCGTGATCTCGGCGCGCACCTCGCGCTTGAGCATGGCGCGCGAGGACAGCAGGTCGATGGTGCCGTCGGTGAAGGCCCGCATGATGCGGCCCAGCCGCTGCATGGCCTCGATGTCGAGCGGCTGCTGGCCGGCGACCTCGGGCACGCCGGCGCCTTCGAGGAAAGCCTTGAAGAGGGCTTCCGATGTGGACGACGGCACTGCAGCAGGTGCAGGCGCTGCGGGCCGCGTAGCGGTGACGGGCGCAAGCGCCGGCTCGACGGCCACGGGGGCGGCCACGACAGGCGGCGCTGCGGGCGGGCTTTCTTGCACCACGGGCGCCGGTGCGGGAGGCGGCGGCGGAGGAGGTGCTTCCACCCTCGCCGGTTCGACGGCGGGCGCAGGCGCAGGGGCGGGCACTGGCGATGCCACCGGATTCGGCGGACGAAACTGCGCCGCCACTTCGCGCGCATGGTTCGACTGGCTGTACCCCTGCACGGCAGGCCTGTTGTTCTGCAGCAGGTCGAGCGCGGGGTGCGTGTCGCCCGGCAGCAGCGGATCGGTGTGCGCCAGCGCGGTGGGGCGCGGGTCGGTCAGCGGCGAGTGCGCGCTTTCGTCGGCCGCGAAGAAAGAGAGCGGATCGACGCCGCGCTTGAGCGCCATGTCCGACATGTCGTTGGCCGCGTCCGGGTTCAGTTCCGCGAGCGGATCGACCGGGTTGCGGCGCGCCTGCGACGGCAGCTCGAAGGGTTCGTGCGCCATCGGGTCGGGCATCGGCGCGGGCGTGCTGTCGATGCGGCGCGGCGCGTTGGCGAGGATGGCGTCCCAGTCCGCGGCGGAAGGAATCTGCGCCGGGGCAAGGCTCGGGCCTGTCTTTGGCGGGGGTGGCGGTGACGGCGGTGCCGATGGCTGCAGGGGCGCCGCGAAAGATTCGCTGGGCGCCGGCGCCGCCACGGGTGCTGGAGCCGGAGGGGGGGCCTGCCGCGGCGGCGTTGGCATCGCCACCGTGGGCTGCGTATCGCCGATGGGCAGCGCGCCTTCGCCGAACAGATCGGCGAACACGTCGGATGCGCCGGAGGACGGCAGCAGCGCATCGACGGGGCCCGCCGACACGGGCGCGGCCATCATCGGTGCTGCCATCGAAAGCGGCTGCAACGGCTGCACTGGAGAAGCCGGCGGCTGTACCGGTGCTGCCGCCGTCACGGGCGGCGCAACTGGCGGCGCACGCAGCGGGCTCGCGGCCTCCAGCACATAGCTGCCGATCGCCACGCGGTCGCCATCGGCCACGCGCGCTTCCTGCTCATGCGCAAGCGAGCGCCCGTTCACGCTGATCGGCAGCACGGCACTCATGTTGCGCAGCACCGCAACGCCGTCGTCGTCGAAGCGCACTGTGGCCTGCAGGCGTGAGATCTGGCGCTGTTCATCGGGCAGCACGAGGTGGTTGTCGGGGCTGCGTCCGATCGTTCCGCCGGGTGCCGCGAGCAATGCCGAGGGCCCCGCGGCCACCGGCCTGCCCGCATGTTCGATCACTGTCCAGAGCATGGCTTCTCCGTGTTCGTCTTCCCGCGCTTCGGCAACAGCGGCGGCTGCAGGGCCGCGGTGTTCTTCATCAGCGCTTCATTCGCTTGGCGGCCTCGAACGCAGGCCCCCACACCGGATGCTTGCGCTCCGCCACGTTGAGCTCGAAGCTCGGGAACGCATCGAGGATCTTGCGGAACTGCGTGCGGCATTCGGGCACCTGGTTTGCCACACAGTAGCTGAAGGCTTCGAGCTTCATCGCATCGAGCCGCGTAGCGGGCTCGGCGGCGTCGAACACCGACACGCCGCCGCTCTTGAGCGTGTTGACGGCCTTGGCATAGTCGCCGTCGTCATAAGCCTGCTGCGCGCGTTCGAGCGTGGTGCGTGCCACCTGCTGGCTCAGCCGTTCGGGTTGCGGTGCGGGATCGGGCGGTGGTGTGGTCGTGCAACCCGCGATCACCAAAAGAGCGAGCGCCAGAGCAGGCAGACATGACTTCAATCTTCTCTCCTACCTTGCAAAAGGCAATCCTTGAGTAGTGTGCCGCTGTGTTGCGACATGCACGCGACGCGCCATCGTAAGGGCGCACGACTTCGATAATATAGGCCGCGAACCCCCGGGGAGAATTCAATGCATCGACGAAGCTTGCTACAAGGCGCACTTGCAACCACACCGTTGTTTGCGGGCCTCATCAGTGGATGCGCATCGACGGCCAAGTCCATGCCCACGCCCTATGCCATCACCGTGAAGATCGACGATGGCGTCAACCCCGACGGACGCGGCCAGGCCGCGCCGATCCTCGTCAAAGTCTTCGAACTGAAATCTTCCGGCAACTTCGAGACGGCAGACTACTTTGCACTACAGGACCGTGACCGCGAGACGCTCATGACCGAGCTCGTGAACGCCGACCAGGCCATCATGCGCAGCGGCGAAGAGCGCGTGTTCAAGCGCGAGGCGGGACTCGACTCGCGCGCCATCGGCATCATCGCGGGCTACCGCAAGCTGGAAGCCGCGCGCTGGCGCATCGTGCTGCCATTGAAGGAACCGAAGCAGACCAACCTGTACAAGGTGTGGCAGTTCTCGCCGAGCGAGCAGGCCGTGCATGTCGCCATCCGCAAGACGGGCATCGAGTTGCTACCAAGTCGTTAATTTCTTCTCAAAAATTTGATTCACTAGTACGAAAGTGCGAAAAATTAGCTAGCGAATTGCGGTGCAAAACGTAAGAAGCGCCGTGTAGCATCAAGAGCAAAACAAGTGGACCGGGAGGCCGCTCCTCAGCGCATCTTCCGCTTCGACGTGAGCACTCCCCAGGAGGTCTTTTGGTGACAGTTCGCAATCCGGGCGCCGCAAAGAACGGCGCCCTTCCGCAGGCGTTGGCGAATCGCGTGGTGTGGTCCGAAGGGATGTACCTGCGGCCGCAGCATTTCCAGCAAATGGAACGCTATGTCGAGCAGTACGTGACCCGGCGTACCGCAGGCCTGCAAGGCGCCTATTGGGGTTGGCTGCATCTCGAGATCGACCGCGACGCGTACGCACTGGGCCGCGTGTCGCTGCTCGGCGGTGCGGGCGTGATGCCGGATGGCACGCCGTTTTCGTTCGGCGCCGAAGACGCGCCCCTGCCTTACGAAGTACCGAACGACCTCACCGACGAACTCATCGTGCTCGCGCTGCCGCTGCGCAGGCCGGGCAGCGAGGAGGTCATCTTCTCGGAAGACGAAGGCTCGGCCGCGCGCTTCGGGGTGATCGAGCGCGAGGTGAACGACGGCAATGCCGTTGCGCTCGGTCCTGCCGTGCTGCAGCTCGCTTCGCCGCGCCTGCGCCTGGCGCGCGCTTCCTCGCTCACCGCGGAGTGGCAGGCCATCGGTGCGGTGCGCGTGATCGAGCGGCGCACCGACCACAAGCTGGTGGTCGATGCCAACTACATTCCGCCGGTGCTCGATGCCTCGGCGCACGGGATGCTGCGCAGCATGATCGCGGAGCTGCACGGGCTGCTCACGCAGCGCTCCGAGGCACTGGCCTCGCGGCTGTCGCAGCCGGGGCGCGGCGGCGTGAGCGAGGTCTCCGACTTCCTGCTGCTCGAACTGGTCAATCGCTACCTTGCACTCACGTGGCACGCGCAGCAGGCGGTGCAGGTGCATCCCGAGGAGCTGTTCGTCGACTGGCTCAAGCTCGCTTGCCACCTGGCCACGCACACCTCGCCCACGCGCCGTCCGGTGCTGTGGCCGGTGTACGACCACGACAACCTCAACGATTGCATCCGCCCCTTGCTGGAAGAGCTGCGGCGTTCGCTGTCGGCGGTGCTCGAGCAGAGCGCGATCGCCATCGAACTCGAAGAGCGCAGCCACGGCGTGCGCGTGGGCCGCATGCCCGACCCGGTGCTGGTGCGCAACGCGGGCTTCGTGCTCGCGGTGCATGCCGACCTGCCGGCCGATGCCATCCAGCAGCGCTTCCCCACGCAGGTGAAGATCGGCTCGGTCGAGCGCATCCGCGACCTCGTGCAGCTGCAGCTGCCGGGCGTGGTGGTACGGCCGCTGCCGGTGGCGCCGCGGCAGATTCCGTACAACGCGGGCTACCACTATTTCGAACTCGACAAGAGCGGCGACATGTGGCGACAGCTCGAAAAGTCCGGCGGCGTGGCGATGCACCTGGCCGGTGACTTTCCCGGCCTGGCCATGGAGTTCTGGGCCATCCGTCCGTGAGGGAGTCTATGAACGGTGTCAACGACATGGCCGTCAGCCCGGGCGGCTTCGTGCCGCCGAACCCCGGCGGCGGCAACGCCAGCGGCGATGCAGGCGGCATGCCGTCCGCCTCGCGTGCCGGCGGTATCGGTGGCCTCGGCGCGCAGCCGGAGTCCTTCACCGCGTGGCACGACTCGCGGCGCCCGCATGCGGGCGACACGGCGCTCGCGGGCAACAACCCGCTGGTGGCCGCGGCCAATCCGCTGCTCGACCTGATCCCGCAGATCCGTGCCACCGGCCACCATGCCGCGCCCTCGCAGCTGCGCGAACACCTCGTCGATGAGGTGCGCCGCTTCGAGACGCGCGCGCAGCAGGCGGGCATTTCTCCCGAAGTGATCATCGGCGCGCGCTACTGCCTGTGCACGGCGGTCGACGAGGCCGCCGCGCTCACGCCGTGGGGCGGCAGCATCTGGTCGTCGCAGAGCCTGCTCGTGATGTTCCACAACGAGACCTGGGGCGGTGAGAAGTTCTTCCAGCTGCTGTCGCGCCTGGTGCAGAACCCGCAGCAGCACCTGCACCTGATCGAGCTCATCTACTTCTGCCTGGCGATGGGCTTCGAGGGGCGCTTTCGCGTCATCGACAACGGCCGCACGCAGCTCGAGACGCTCAAGCAGCGGCTGCTGCAGATCATCCGGCAGACGCGCGGCGAAATCGCCGTGCCGCTGTCGCCGCACTGGCAGGACGCGAGTGCGCCCGTGCGGCGCGCGCGCAACTGGCTGCCGGTGTGGGCGGTGGGCGCGGTGGCGGCGGTGCTGCTGGTGCTCGTGTTCGCGCTGCTTACCTTCAACCTGGCGGGCCATTCCGACGGCGCCTTCGCGGCCGTCAACGCAGTGCGCCTGCCGCAGACGGAGCGCGCCGTCGTCTTGCCAGCGCCGACGCCGCGGCTGCAGCGCTTTCTCGAGCCCGAGATCCGCGACGGCCTGCTGACCGTGCGCGACGAGGCCGACCGCAGCGTGGTGGTGCTGCGCGGCGATGGCCTGTTCGCCTCGGGCTCCGACCGCGTGCTCGACCGCTATGTGCCGGTGCTCGCGCGCGTGGCCGATGCGCTCAATGCCGTGGAAGGCAACGTGCTGGTCAGCGGCTTCAGCGACGACCAGCCAATCCGCAGCGTGCGCTTTCCCTCCAACTGGCAGCTCTCGCAGGCCCGCGCCGACGCGGTGCAGAAGATGATCGCCACCCGCCTCGCGCGGCCCCAGCGCCTGCGCGCCGAAGGCCGCGGCGATGCCGACCCGATCGTGCCCAATGATTCCGCTGCCAACCGCGCGCGCAACCGGCGCGTCGAGGTGACGCTGCTGGTGGCGCCCGTTGCCGGTGTGCCAGCAACCTCCGCGCCGCTTGTGGCGCCCACTCCCGCTCCGCAGCCCGGAGGCTCCCGCTGATGCTGCGCGCCATCTTCCGTTTTCTCATCAGCCGCGACCTGTGGGTCTTCCTGGGCCTGGTCGCACTCGCCTTCCTGATCTGGATCATCGGCCCGGCCATCGCGGTAGGCCGCTATCGTCCGCTCGAGGACGAGATCGTGCGCATCGCGGTCATCGTGCTGATGTTCGCGATCTGGCTCGTGCGCGTCATCTACCGCAAGTGGCGCGAACGCCGCCTCAATGCGCAGCTGCTCAACCAGCTGCGCACGCCTTCCAAGAAGGAGAAGGAGGCCAAACCCGAAGACGCGCCCGAGATCAAGGAGCTGCAGAGCGGCTTCACCGACGCCACGGCCATCCTGAAGAACATGCGCTTCGGCCAGGATGCCGACGGCAAGCCCGCGAGCCGCTTCTCGCTGTTCGACCGGCAGTACCTGTACCAGCTGCCCTGGTACATCTTCATCGGCGCGCCGGGCTCGGGCAAGACCACCGCGCTGGTCAATTCCGACCTCGACTTTCCGCTGGCCGACCAGCTCGGCAAGGCGGCCGTGCGCGGCATCGGCGGCACGCGCAACTGCGACTGGTGGTTCACCAACGAGGCGGTGCTGATCGACACCGCGGGCCGCTACACCACGCACGAGAGCAACCGCGAGACCGACGAGGGCGAGTGGAAGGGCTTCATCGAGCTGCTCAAGAAGTTCCGCCCGCGCCAGCCGATCAACGGCGCGATCCTCACCATCAGCATCGCCGACCTGCCGCTGGCCGACGACGCGCAGCGCGCGCGCCACGCCATGGCGCTGCGCAAGCGGCTGCTGGAGCTGCGCAACGACCTTGGCATCGATTTCCCGGTGTATGTGCTGGTCACCAAGACCGACCTGCTGGCCGGCTTCAACGAGTACTTCGGCTCGCTGGGCCGTGCCGAGCGGCAGCAGGTGTGGGGCTTTACCTTCCCCATCCAGGGCAACCCGGCGAACGCGAAGGCCGTCAAGGGCAAGGGCGCGGCCCCGGTGAGCGGCGACCTGCGCGAGCGCTTCCACCAGGAATACAAGCTGCTGCACCAGCGCCTGGACGAACGCCTGCCCGAACTGCTGGCGGCCGAGTCCGACCCGATGCGCCGCGCGCAGGCCTACCTGCTGCCGCAGCAGTTCGCGAGCTTCGAGGACATCCTCGGCACATTCCTGGCGGACGTGTTCAATCCGTCGAAGTTCGAGGCCGCGTCGATGCTGCGCGGCGTGTACTTCACCAGCGGCACGCAGGAAGGCACGGCCTTCGACCGCGTGATGGGCGCCATCAAGCGCTACCTGCAGGTCAACGCGCCGCCGGCGCCGCCGCCGGGCCCGGGCAAGAGCTACTTCCTGAAGGAGCTGCTGCAGCAGGTGATCTTCCGCGACGCGGGCGTGGCCGGCACCAACCTGAGCTGGTACCGGCGCAAGCGGGCCATCGACATCGCGGGCTACTGCGCCATCGGCGTGCTGCTGGTACTGTTCCTGGGGGCCTGCGTGAACAGCTGGCGCAACAACAAGGACTACGTGGCCGAGGTCGACACCAACGCCAAGGCCTTCAACAAGGCGGCCGCGCGCGGCGAGCTGCCGACGGTGGTCGACTCGAGCGGCGACATCGCGAGCTCGCTGCTCGTCCTCGACAAGCTGCGCGATCTGCCGAAGTCCAGCCACTTCGACATCGGCGATCCGCCCACGTCCTACCGCTTCGGCCTCTACCAGGGCGAGAAGCTGCAGGCCGCGACCGACGGCGTGTACCAGCGCGCGCTGGAGACAGTGCTGCTGCCGCAGGCCGCGCAGCGCGTGGAGCAGTCGCTGCGCGAGGCCGCGAAGATCGACGCCGAGTACAGCTATGAAGCGCTCAAGGCGTACCTCATGCTGTACGACCCCGAGCGCTACGACGCCGACTTCCTGCAGGCCTGGCTGCTCACCGACGTGGACCGCAAGATCGGCGCCTCGCTCACGCGCGAGCAGCGCGCCAACCTCGAATCGCACCTGAAAGCGCTGTTCTCGGGACGCGTGGTGACCTCGCCCTTCGCCAAGGACGACAGGCTCATCACGCAGACCCGCGAGCGCCTGGCCGGCGTGCCGCTGGCGCAGCGCTCTTATGCGCGGCTGCGCCGCATCCTGCTGCAGACCAGCCCGCCCAATGCCTTCACCATCGCCGAGGCGGGCGGGGCCGAGTCGGCACTGGTCATCCGCCGTGCCAGCGGCAAGCCGCTGACCGATGGCATTCCCACGCTGTTCACCTACCGCGGCTACTGGGACATCTTCGACAAGCGCATCGCCGAGACCACGCTGTCGCTCGAGCAGGAAGACCGCTGGGTGCTGCAGATCCGCGCGCCCGGCATCACCGACATCACCTCGCGCGAGCTGCTGCTGCGCGAAGTGCGGCGGCTCTACCTCACCGACTACATCAAGGTGTGGGACGACTACCTCGTCGACATCCGCCTGGCCGACAGCCGCTCGCTGCTGCAGAGCATCCAGATGACGCGCGTGCTCTCCACAGCCGAGTCGCCGATGTCGCGGCTGATCCGCGGCGCCGCACGAGAGACCGACCTGCTGCGCAACCACGACGAGGCCGCGCGCAGCCTGCTCGACCAGGCGCAGAACCGCGTGCAGAGCACGCGCGAGCGCATCGAGCAGCTCATCGGCCAGCCCGACGGCAGCCAGCGCCGCAATACGCGCGTGGACCGGCCCGAATCGCTGGTGGACAACCACTTCGAGCCGCTGCGCCGCATGGTGACCGCGCCCAAGCAGGGCGGCCAGGCGCCCATCGACGCGACGGCCGCGCTCATCAACGAGCTCTACAACTTCCTCACTGCCACCGACACCGCGCTGCGCAGCGGCAACATCCCGCCGACCAGCGATTCGGTCACCAAGGTGCAGGCCGAGGCCGGGCGCCTGCCGGTGCCGTTCCAGGGGATGCTGAACGACCTGTCGGCCACGGCGTCGTCGAAGGCGGCGGCGGTGACGCGGCAGAACATCGGACAGAGCGCGGCGGCGAGCATCGGCTCGTTCTGCAACCAGGCGATCGCGGGGCGCTATCCGTTCACGCGTGGGTCGAACCGCGACGTGGCCTCGGGCGACTTCGCGCAGCTGTTCGCGCCGGGCGGGATGATGGACGACTTCTTCCAGAAGAACCTCGTCACGCAGGTCGACACCTCGGTCAACCCGTGGACCTTCAAGCGCGGCGTGGACGGCAGCGCCACCGGCCGTTCGGCCTACCTCGATTCGTTCCAGAAGGCGCAGGCCATCCGCGACGTGTTCTTCTCGGGCATGGCGGGCGGGCGCACGCCCTCGTTCACCATCGACATCCGGCCCGAGGACATGGACGCGTCGCTCACGCAGTTCACGCTCGACATCGACGGGCAGACGGTGCGCTACGCGCATGGCCCGCAGGCGCCGAGCACCGTCAAGTGGCCCGGCCCGCGCAACAGCAACCAGGTGCGCCTGCAGGTCACCACCGCCAACGGCACGCCGGCCGGCGGCATCGTGACCGAAGGGCCGTGGGCGCTGCACCGGCTGTTCGACAAGGCCTCGATCTCCGCGGGCAGCTCGCCCGAATCGTTCAATGCGAGCTTCGACCTGCAGGGCAAGAAGGTGGTGCTCGCGGTCACGGCCAACAGCGTCTACAACCCGCTGCGCCTGCCGCAGATGAACAGCTTCTCCTGCCCCGGGAAGTCCTGATATGAACAGCAGCATTCCCCCGCAGGCCTGGGTGCCCGTCGACGAGCAGATCGGCTGGTACGGCAAGCTGCCCGCTGCCGGCGACTTTCTCTACCGCCGCATGCCGCGCGAGCTGCAGGCCTGGTGGGACCGCTGGATGCAGAACGGCCTGGGCAGCTTCAAGCGCTGGCCCGATGCGATGACGCAGCACTACGCGGTGGCTCCGGTGTGGAACTTCGCCATTCCCGCCACGCAGGGCGTCGACGCCGTGCAGTTCGGCTGCATCGCGCCGAGCTGCGACCGCGTGGGCCGCTACTACCCCGTCTGCATCACGCTGCAGGTGGCCGCGCGCAACTATCGCCCGTCGGTGCTCGAAGGCTCGGCCGAGTGGTATTGGCAGTGCGGCAGCGCGCTGCTGCAGGCCATCCGCCACGGCGTGGCGCCCGACCAGTTCGACAGCCAGGTGCTGGCCGCGGGCCGCGCCGGCTTCCAGACCGCCAGCGGCGGTTCGGACGACATCCTCTCGATCCTCGGGCCGACGGCAGGCGGCGCGGGTGCGCAGCAGCGCCTGGGCTGGCCCGAGCTTCCACTGTGTTTCGACCCCTTCGGCAGCACCAGCTACTGGTGGACCAACCAGGCCGATGGATCGCCGCTGCGCACCGCCGCCCACGGCGGCGGCCTCAACACACCATTGTTTTCCAAGTTGTTTTCGCAGGGACACGTGCCATGGGCATGAAGCACCAGATGAGCCATGAGAGCCACCGCCCCGCAGGAGAAGAAGCATGACCACGACGCACGGCACCGCAAGCCCGCCGGCCGACACGCAGGAGGAACGGCCGCATCCACTGGGCGTGAACCACCGGCTTGACGAATTCGAGCTGCTGGAGGTGATCGGCGAAGGCGGCTTCGGCATCGTCTACCGGGCCTACGACCACTCGCTGCAGCGCGAAGTAGCGATCAAGGAATACATGCCTTCGATGCTCGCGCGCCGCGTGGGCGACAACAGCGTGCACGTGCGTTCCGAGCGGGTCACGGCCACCTTCCAGGCGGGCCTGCGCAGCTTCATCAACGAGGCGCGCACGCTCGCGCAGTTCAGCCACCCGGCGCTGGTGCGGGTGCATCGCTTCTGGGAGGCCAACTCCACCGCCTACATGGCGATCCAGCTCTACAAGGGCCGCACGCTGCGTCGCCTGGCCGAGGACGAGCCGGGCAAGATCACCGAGCCCTGGCTGGTCGGCATGCTCGGGCCGCTGCTGGGCGCCCTCGAGACGCTGCACCGCAGCCAGTGCTTCCATCGCGACATCGCGCCCGACAACATCTTCATCCAGCAGGACGACCTGCCGGTGCTGCTCGACTTCGGCGCGGCGCGCAAGTCCATTGCCGACCTCGTCGACGAGGTGGCGGTGATGGTGAAGTCGGGCTACTCGCCCATCGAGCAGTACGCCGACGACAACACCCTGCTGCAGGGCGCGTGGACCGACCTGTATGCCCTGGGCGCCGTGCTGTACCGTGCGGTCACCGGCCATCCGCCGCCTTCGGCCGTGGTGCGCAGCGTGCAGGATGCCTACGTGCCGCTGTCCTCGATGGACCGCGCCGACCTGAGCCCGGCCTTCTGCGTCGCGGTCGACCACACGCTGGCCGTGCACAGCAAGGACCGCACGCAGACCGTGGCCGCCTTCGCGGCCGAACTGGGGCTGGTGAAGCTCGGCGACATCTACGTGAGTGGCATGGGCGCGCCGACGGTGATCGTTCCCGCATCGACCGTGCCGGCAACGCCGCCGCCGCCGCCGCTGGAGCCGCAGCAGTTCTCCCCGGTGTCGGCACCGGCACCGCTGGAACCGGTGCCGGTGCCGACGGCAGCGCCCGAGCTGCCGAAGGCGCCTGCGCCACAGGACAGTCGCAGCAAGGCGCCTGGCCGCAAGGCCGCGGCGCCCGCGCAGAAGAAGAAACCCGCATTCCCGCGGTGGGGCCTGGTGGGCGGGCTCGTGATCGCGCTCGTGGCCGTGGGCAGCTGGATCGGCCTGCGCCTGACCTCGGGCATGCAGCCGCAGGACGCCAAGACCGCGATGGTGCCGGCGCCGCCGCCACCCGCCGCGCCGATGTCGAGCAACACCGCGCCGCCGGTGGCGATGCCGCCGCCCGCCACCGATGGCGTGCCGCCAACCGTGGCCGGCGCACCCACCGCACCGCCGCCCGCCACGCCGGCCAGCGCGCCTGCTGCTGCGGCGGGTCCGCTGGCGCCGCTGGAGACCGTGCCGGTCGTCCCGCCGGCCGCGCCGCCCGAATCCGCGCTGGCCATCGCCGAGGCCGAAGACTGGAATCTCGCGCAGACCGAGAACACGCGCGAAGGCTACGAGGCCTACCTGCGCCGCTACCGCCGCGGTGTGCATGCGCGCGAGGCGCGCAACGCCCTCGCCGAGATCAACCGGCTCTCGCCGCCGTCCGTGCCCCTCGTGCCGGGCACGCAGCCGCCGGGCACCACGACGACCGTGGCGGGTGCGGCACCCGGCACGACGGGCGCTGCCGCCACCCCTGCACCCGCACCCGCGGCGGCGCCAGGCCTGGGACGCGTGCTGTTCAACGTCCGCCCGTGGGGGCAGGTGTTCGTCGACGGCGCGGACCGCGGCGTGAGCCCGCCGCTCAAGTCGCTGTCGCTGCGCCCGGGCATCTACAACATCGAAGTGCGCAATGGCGACCTCGAGGTCTACCGGCAGCGGG
Source organism: Variovorax sp. CF313 (assembly GCF_000282635.1). Taxonomy (GTDB): domain Bacteria; phylum Pseudomonadota; class Gammaproteobacteria; order Burkholderiales; family Burkholderiaceae_C; genus Variovorax. The sequence continues at coordinate 1,990 of NZ_AKIW01000032.1, read as the reverse complement.
TGACGGTGCAGGACAGCAAGTCGGCGCCCGTGGTGGCGCACGAGTTCAAATAGCAGTACGCCGGCGCTGGCGGCGGGGCCGCATTCATGTGCGGCTGTGCAGCGCCCTGCGGTACTGCACCGCCTCCGCAAGATGCTCGACCTGCACGGCCTCCGACGAGCCCAGGTCCGCAATCGTCCGCGCCACCTTCAGCGCGCGGTGCGTGCTGCGCGCCGACCATCCGAGCTTGGACGCCGCGTTGAACATGAACCGGCGGGCCGCGTCGTCGAGCCCGGCGTGCCGGTCGATCGCCGCGCCCTGCAGCGACTGGTTCGCGTACCCCTGCCGCTGCATCGCGCGCTCGCGCGCCCCGATCACCCGGCCGCGGATGCTTTCCGTCGATTCCCCTGCCGGCGCGTCGAGCAGCAGCTGCGCCGACACCGCCGGTACCTCGATGTGCAGGTCGATACGGTCCAGCAGCGGGCCGCTGAGCTTGCCCTGGTAGCGCGAGACCTGGTCGGGCGTGCAGCGGCAGGCCTTCGATGCGGAGCCCAGGTAGCCGCAAGGGCAGGGGTTCATCGCGGCGATCAATTGAAAGCGCGCCGGGAATTCGGCGCTGCGCGCGGCCCGTGAGATGGTGATCGTGCCGGTCTCCAGCGGCTCGCGCAGCGCCTCCAGTGCGGAGCGTGCGAATTCGGGGAATTCATCGAGGAAGAGAACGCCGTGGTGCGCTCTCGAAATCTCGCCGGGCCTTGGCGGAGAGCCGCCGCCCACCAGCGCCACCGCACTGGATGTGTGATGGGGCGAAGACGTAGGTCGTGTCATCCAGCGCTGCGTCGCGAAGCGCCCGCCCAGGCTGGCCACGGCGGCGCTCTCCAAGGCCTCGTCGATGCTCATCGCGGGCAGCAGCCCGGCGAAGCGCTGGGCGAGCATGGACTTGCCCGAGCCGGGTTCGCCCATCATCAGCAGGCTGTGGCCGCCGGCCGCCGCGATCTCCAGTGCGCGCTTGGCGCTCGCGTGTCCCTTGACGTCGGCCAGGTCGGCATAGTGCGGCACGCCTGCGCCGGCCGTCGCACGGACCCGCGCCCAGCCGTCGGACGGCGGGTCGGGCCACTGGGAGGCGGCCTCGCTGTCGGCGACGAACTGGCGCACCACGTCCAGCAGGTGCCGGGCGCCATAGACCTCGCCGTCGGGCACCAGCGCGGCCTCCTGCGCACTGTCCAGGGGCAGCACCAGCCGCGTGGCCACGCCGCGCGTGTGCAGGGCCAGCGCCATCGCCAGGGCGCCGCGCACGGGCCGCAGCTCGCCCGACAGGGACAGCTCTCCCGCGAACTCGTGCCCGGCCAGCCGGGCGTTGTCGATCTGCCCGCTGGCCGCGAGGATGCCCAGCGCGATCGGCAGATCGAAGCGCCCCGAATCCTTCGGCAGGTCGGCCGGCGCGAGGTTGACGACGATCTTCTTGTTGTTGGGGTACTCCAGCCCCGCGTTCTGGATGGCCGAGCGCACCCGCTCGCGCGCCTCCTTGACCTCGGTTTCCGCCAGTCCGACCAGCGTGAAGCTCGGCAAGCCGTTCGCCAAATGCACCTCGACAGTGACACTGGCCGCCTCCAGCCCCAGCAAAGCGCGGCTTTGCACCAAAGACAGTCCCATTCTTCTCCCCCTCCCCAGTATGGTGCGTGATTCTTCCCGGACCCGCGGTGGTGCAACGCACCGGATAACTGCAACCACCCCGCAACAGACGTTGTAACGATTTGGCTCTCAGTCGAGGCGGTGTCCGGTGGCGCGAGGACCGGTATTCGTGCACTTTGGCACGCTCCCTGCTTTGAGCCTCCAGGTTCACAACACACTTGCGAGGAGTTTCCCGATGACGCACCGTACCGCCGTCCAGGCGCTGATCGTTCTGGCCACTGCATTGACCGCGTCGGGCGCAGCCCTTGCGCAGGCCACCACGGACGCCGCGGCACCTGCGGCAGCGCCCGCCCCGAACCTCACGGGCAACGTGTCCATCACC
>NZ_AKIW01000031.1:0-52645 GCF_000282635.1 Variovorax sp. CF313 | reverse complement strand
AGTGCGCGAAGACTGGGGGTTAGTCCAGTTCCAGCTTCCGCCCGTACACGCTCACAGCCGCCGTCTTCAGCGCCTTCATCATCACCTTCGCCGCCGGCGACGGCAGCCGGTCGGTGCGCGTGATGATGCCGAAGGCGTCCATGTGGCAGGGCATGTCCAGCGGCAGCAGCGACACGATGCCGTGCGCGGCGTAGTAGCGCGCCACGTCGGTCGCCAGCACCGCCACCATGTCGCTCTGCTGCAGCATGCGCGTGATGAAGAGCAGCGCCGGGCTCTCGATGGTGTTGGTCGGCGGCGCCAGGCCTTCTTCCTGGAACATCAGCTCGAAGCGGTGCCGCAGCACGCTGCCCGCGGGCGGCACGATCCAGCCTGCGCTCACCACGTCGCGCAGCGTGAGCCCGCTCACGCCCAGCAGCGGATGGCCCGGCCGCACCAGCGCGCACACCGGCTCTTCGCTCAGTGCTTCGTAGCGCAGCTGCGACTTGTCGTGCTCGGCGAAGAGGCGTGCCACCAGGATGTCGAGCTTGCCCTGCTCGAGCCGCTCGATCAGCACCGGGCTGGTCTCGATCTCCAGCGACACGCGCAGATCGGGCTGCTCGCGCTTGACCATGGCCACGGCCGGTGGCAGCAGTGTGAGCCCGGGCGCGGTGATGGCGCCCACGCTCACCTGGCCGAAGCGCCCGGCCTTGAGCGCGGTGAGCTCGTCGTGCGCCTGGTTCAGGCTCGCGAGCGCCACACGGGCGTGGCGGATCATGGTCTCGCCGTACCAGGTGGGGCGCATGCCGCGCGGCAGGCGGTCGAACAGCGGCACCTCCAGCACGTCTTCCAGGTCCTTCAGCAGCTTGGAGGCGGCGGGCTGCGTCATGTTGAGCACCTGCGCAGCGCGGTGGATGTTGCCTTCCTCGGCCAGGGCCACGAGCAGCAACAGCTGCCGGGTCTTGAGGCGGGCGCGGATGAACCAGTGGTTGTAGTTGGTCATGTCTCTTTGACTTGAAACGAAGGACTGATCGGGTTTTCCAGAATCCAATGATCGATATCCATTTTGCTTAAAAAACAATTGGATTGATATCAATTTTGTTTCTAGACTCGCCGCACATCCAGAACTACAGAGACAAGGCCCCCGCCCGGTGATTCACGGCGAGCTCCATCAGAACGTGCGGCAGTACATCAATGGCCGCTGGGAAACCAGCGCGACCACGGGTGTGAGCGCCAATCCCTCGGACACCAGCGAAGTGGTGGCCGAGTACGCACGCGCCGATCGCCGCCAGGCCGAGGCCGCCATCCGGGCGGCCACCGAGGCCTTTCCTCATTGGAGCCACAGCACGCCGCAGCGGCGCGCCGACGTGCTCGACCGCATCGGCGCAGAACTGCTCGCACGCAAGGACGACCTGGGCCTGCTGCTGGCACGCGAGGTGGGCAAGACCCTGCCGGAGGCGGTGGCCGAAGTGGCGCGGGCGGGCCAGATCTTCAAGTTCTTCGCGGGCGAGGCCCTGCGTGGCGGCGGCGGCGAGAACGTCGCCTCGGTACGCGCGGGCGTGCAGGTCGACGTCACGCGCGAGCCGGTCGGCGTGGTCGGGCTCATCACGCCGTGGAACTCGCCGTTCGTCATCCCGGCATGGAAGATCGCGCCCGCGCTGGCCCACGGCAACAGCGTGGTGTTCAAGCCGGCCGAACTGGTGCCGGCCTGCGGCTGGGCGCTGGCCGAGATCATCAGCCGCGCCGCCTTGCCGGCCGGCGCCTTCAACCTCGTGATGGGCAGCGGCCGTGAAGTGGGGCAGGCGCTGGTCGACAGCGCGCTGGTCGATGCGCTGAGCTTCACAGGCTCGATGGCCAACGGCGAGCGCATCCTGCAGGCGGCAGCTTCGCGCCGCGCCAAGGTGCAGCTCGAGACCGGCGGCAAGAACGCGCTGGTGGTGCTGGCCGATGCCGACCTCGACCGCGCCGTCGACTGCGCGGTGCAGGGCGCCTATTTTTCCGCCGGCCAGCGCTGCACCGCGTCGAGCCGGCTCATCGTCGAGGCAGCGGTGCACGACGCTTTCGTGGCCAGGCTGCGCCAGCGGCTCAGGACGCTGAAGATCGGCCATGCGCTGGAGCGCGGCGTCGACATCGGCCCGGTGGCCGACGAGGAGCGCCTCGCGCAGAACCTCGCCTGGGTCGAGGTGGCGCGCGAAGAGGGCGCCGAGCACGTGTGGGGTGGCGAAGCGCTCGAACGCGCCACCGCCGGCCACTACATGAGCCCCGCGCTGTTCCTGGCCAAGCCGGCGCACCGCATCGCGCGCGAGGAAATCTTCGGCCCGCTGGCCTGCGTGCTGCGCGCCGACAACTACGATGAAGCACTCGCGCTGTGCAACGACACGCCCTTCGGCCTGTGCGCGGGCATCTGCACCAATTCGCTGAAGCACGCGATGCATTTCAGGCGCCATGCCGTGGTCGGCATGACGATGGTCAATCTGCCGACCGCAGGGGTGGATTTCCACGTGCCCTTCGGCGGCCGCAAGGGGTCGGGCTACGGGCCGCGCGAACAAGGGCGCCACGCCGCGGAGTTCTACACGACGGTGAAGACCGGCTACATGCTGGCCTGAACCACAAAAAAACCGTTCTCAACAAGCAAGTCAACAGAAGGAGACATCCCATGACGATGAATCGCCGCACGCTCAACACTGCACTGGCCGCCGCCGCCCTCGGCGGGCTGCTGCCCGCTTCCGCGCTCGCGCAGAAAAAACTCGTGCTCGGCTTCGCGCAGGTGGGCGCCGAGAGCGAATGGCGCACTGCCAACACCGAGTCGATCAAGTCGTCCGCGAAGGACGCCGGCATCGAGCTCAAGTTCTCCGATGCGCAGCAGAAGCAGGAAAACCAGATCAAGGCCATCCGCTCGTACATCGCGCAGAAGGTCGACGTGATCGCGTTCTCGCCCGTGGTCGAGTCGGGCTGGGAAACCGTGCTGCGCGAAGCCAAGGCCGCCAAGATCCCGGTGGTGCTGACCGACCGCTCCGTCAACACCAAGGACGACTCGCTCTACGTGACCTTCATGGGCTCGGACTTCACTGAAGAAGGCCGCAAGGCCGGCCGCTGGCTGGTCGAGAAGATGAAGGACCAGAAGGGCGACGTGAACATCGTCGAGCTGCAGGGCACCGTGGGTTCGGCGCCGGCCATCGACCGCAAGAAGGGCTTCGAGGAAATCATCAAGGCCGACCCGAAGTTCAAGATCATCCGCTCGCAGACCGGCGACTTCACGCGCGCCAAGGGCAAGGAGGTGATGGAAGCTTTCCTGAAGGCCGAGGGCAAGAAGATCAACGTGCTCTTCGCGCACAACGACGACATGGCCATCGGTGCGATCCAGGCCATCGAAGAGGCCGGCCTGAAGCCCGCGAAGGACATCACCATCATCTCCATCGACGGCGTGAAGGGTGCGTTCGAAGCGATGATCGCGGGCAAGCTCAACGTGTCGGTCGAATGCAGCCCGCTGCTCGGCCCGCAACTGATGAGCGCCGTGAAAGACATCAAGGCAGGCAAGACGCTGCCCAAGCGCATCGTGACCGAAGAAAGCATCTTCCCGATGGAAGTCGCTGCCAAGGAATTCCCCAACCGCAAGTATTGAGAGCCCACACCCATGAAACGCAAATTCCTCAAAGCATCGCTCGCGGGCATCGCATTCGCCATCGTCGGCTTCACGCCGCTGGCCAATGCGCAGGACAAGGGCCTGATCGCGATCTCGATGCCCACCAAGTCGTCGGCCCGCTGGATCGCCGATGGCGCCAACATGGTCAAGTACTTCAAGGACAAGGGCTACAAGACCGACCTGCAGTACGCCGACGACGACATCCCCAACCAGCTCGCGCAGATCGAGAACATGGTGACCAAGGGCTCGAAGGTGCTGGTCATCGCGGCCATCGACGGCACCACGCTGTCCGACGTGCTGCAAAAGGCAGCCGACAAGGGCGTGAAGGTCATCGCGTACGACCGGCTCATCAAGGGCTCGAAGAACGTCGACTATTACGCCACCTTCGACAACTTCCAGGTTGGCGTGCTGCAGGCGCAGTCGATCGAGAAGGCGCTCGACCTGAAAAGCGGCAAGGGCCCGTTCAACATCGAGCTGTTCGGCGGCTCGCCGGACGATAACAACGCCTTCTTCTTCTACAACGGCGCGATGTCGGTGCTCGACCCGTACATCAAGAGCGGCAAGCTCGTGGTGCGCAGCAAGCAGATGGGCATGGACAAGGTCGGCACGCTGCGCTGGGACGGCGCGGTGGCGCAGGCGCGCATGGACAACCTGCTGTCGGCCTACTACACCAAGGACCGCGTCGACGCGGTGCTGTCGCCGTACGACGGCCTCTCCATCGGCATCCTCTCGTCGCTCAAGGGCGTGGGCTACGGCTCGGGCTCGCAGCCGATGCCGGTGGTGTCGGGGCAGGACGCCGAGGTGCCTTCGATCAAGTCGATCCTGCGCAAGGAGCAGACCTCGACCGTGTTCAAGGACACGCGCGAGCTGGCCAAGGTGACGGTGGCCATGGCGGACGCCATGCTCTCGGGCAAGCAGCCCGAGGTGAACGACACCAAGACCTACAACAACGGCATCAAGGTCGTGCCCTCGTACCTGCTGAAGCCGGTGAGCGTGGACGCGTCGAACTGGAAGCAGGTGCTGGTCGACAGCGGCTACTACAAGGAAAGCCAAGTCAAGTGAGTCAAGGCGAACGCACGATCCTCGAAATGCGCGGGATCACCAAGACGTTTCCGGGGGTGAAAGCCCTCAGCAACGTCAACCTCGCCGTGCGCGCGGGGGAGATCCACGCGGTGGTCGGCGAGAACGGCGCGGGCAAGTCGACGCTCATGAAAGTGCTGAGCGGCGTCTACCCGTGCGACTCGTACACCGGCGAGATCCATTTCGAGGGCGAGCTTCGCCGCTTCAAGGGCATCGCCGACAGCGAGAAGCTCGGGATCATCATCATCCACCAGGAGCTCGCGCTGGTGCCGCTGCTCTCGATTGCCGAGAACATCTTCCTCGGCAACGAGATTGCGAACGGCGGCGTGATCGACTGGTTCGCCGCCTATGCGAAGACGCGAGAGCTGCTTGCCAAGGTGGGCCTCAAGGAGTTGCCCACCACGCTCGTGACCGACCTCGGTGTCGGCAAGCAGCAGCTGGTGGAAATCGCCAAGGCGCTGGCCAAGGAGGTCAAGCTCCTGATCCTCGACGAGCCGACCGCGAGCCTGAACGAGAACGACAGCGATGCGTTGCTGATGCTGCTGCTGGAGCTCAAGCGCCAGGGCATCGCGTCGATCCTCATCTCGCACAAGCTCAACGAGATTTCCAAGGTGGCCGATTCGGTCACCGTGCTGCGCGACGGCGCGACGGTCGAGACCATGGACTGCCGCGGCCAGCCGATCAGCGAGGACCGCATCATCCGCGGTATGGTGGGGCGCGACATGGCGCACCGCTATCCGCAGCGCCATCCGAAGATCGGCGAGACCGTGTTCGAGGTGCGCGACTGGCGCGTGCACCATGCGCTGCACGCCGACCGCGAACAGATCAAGGGCGTGAACCTGAACGTGCGCAAGGGCGAGATCGTCGGCATCGCGGGCCTCATGGGCGCGGGGCGCACCGAGCTCGCCATGAGCGTCTTCGGCAAGTCCTACGGCCAGCGCATCAGCGGCTCCGTGCTCATGCACGGCAAGCCGGTGGACGTGGGCACGGTGCGCAAGGCCATCGACCACGGCATCGCCTACGTCACCGAGGACCGCAAGGGCCTGGGGCTGGTGCTGGAGGAAGACATCCGCAAGAACATCAGCCTGGCCAACCTCGATGCGATCGCCGATTCGTCGGTCATCGACAACGGGCGCGAATTCAAGGTGGCCAACGAGTACCGCAAGGCACTCAACATCCGCTGCTCGGGCATCGAGCAGCTGGTGGTCAATCTGTCGGGAGGCAACCAGCAGAAGGTGGTGTTGAGCAAGTGGCTCTTCACCAAGCCGGAACTGCTGATCCTCGACGAGCCCACGCGCGGTATCGACGTGGGCGCCAAGTACGAGATCTACACCATCATCGACCAGCTTGCGAGCGAGGGCAAAGGCATTCTCATGATTTCTTCGGAACTGCCGGAACTGCTCGGCATGTGCGACCGCATCTACGTAATGAACGAGGGGCGCTTCGTCGCCGAATTTCCGGTGGCCGAGGCCTCGCAGGAACGCATCATGCACGCCATCGTGAGCTCGGGGAGTTCGATCCATGTCGCAGCCTGAAGTCAACGCGGTGAAGGCCGCCGTTCCCGCCTCCGAGGCGCCGAAGCTGCATGTCGGCTTCCTGAAGAACAACCTGCGCGAATACGGCATGCTGATCTCGCTGGTCGCGATCATGGTGCTGTTCCAGGTGCTGACCGACGGCACGCTGCTGCGGCCGCTGAACCTCACCAACCTGCTGCTGCAGAACAGCTACGTGGTCATCATGGCGCTGGGCATGCTGCTGGTGATCGTGGCGGGGCACATCGACCTGTCGGTGGGCTCGGTCTGCGGCTTCATCGGGGCGCTTGCAGCGGTGCTGATGGTCGAGTACGAATGGCACTTCGTGCCGACGGCGATCGTGAGCATCCTCGCGGGCGCGGTCATCGGCGCCGCGCAGGGCTGGTTCGTCGCGTTCCGCAAGATCCCGTCGTTCATCGTCACGCTCGCGGGCATGCTGGTGTTCAAGGGGCTCACGCTGGCGCTGCTGGCGGGGCAATCGGTGGGCCCGTTCCCGGTGGAATTCCAGCGGCTCAGCTCGGGCTTCATTCCCGATCCGCTGGGCGGCGACGCATTGCGCACCACCTCGCTGGTCGTGGGCGCGCTGGCCGCCGCGGCGCTGGTGTTCTTCAAGTTGCGCGGGCGCGCCAAGCTGGCGGCGCACGGCATGGAGCAGGAGCCCTACGCCTTCTTCCTCGTGAAGAACCTGTTCTTCGCGGCCATCATCCTGTTCTTCAGCTACCTGCTGTCGACCTACAAGGGCCTGCCCAACGTGCTGATCGTGATGGCGGTGCTGATCGTGGTGTACGACTTCGTCACCAACCGCACCACCGTCGGCCGGCGAATCTATGCGCTGGGCGGCAACGAGAAGGCGGCGCGGCTGTCGGGCGTGAAGACGCAGCGGCTCGCCTTCCTCACCTTCGTGAACATGGGCGCGCTGGCGGCGCTGGCCGGGCTGGTGTTCGCGGCGCGGCTCAATACCGCGACGCCGAAGGCCGGCCTGGGCTTCGAGCTCGACGTGATCGCGGCCTGTTTCATCGGCGGCGCCTCTGCCTCGGGCGGCGTGGGCCGCGTGATGGGCGCGGTGATCGGCGCCTTCATCATGGGCGTGATGAACAACGGCATGTCGATCCTGGGCATCGGCATCGACTACCAGCAGGTCATCAAGGGCCTGGTGCTGCTGGCCGCGGTGTTCATCGACGTCTACAACAAGAACAAGTAGCCGCGCATGACAGACGGCAGCCTCAGCCCCGTGCTCGAGCTTCGGGGCATCCACAAGCAGTTCGGCAGCATCCAGGTACTGCGCGACGTACGGCTCAACCTGTACCCGGGCGAGATCCATGCGCTGATGGGGCAGAACGGCGCGGGCAAGTCGACGCTGATCAAGGTGCTGACGGGCGTGCTGCCGTCGAGCGGCGGCGAGATGTTCCTCGACGGCCAGCCGATCCAGCCGCACTCGCCGCTCGACGCGCAGAAGCTGGGCATCAGCACGGTCTACCAGGAGGTGAACCTGTGCCCGAACCTGTCGGTGGCGGAGAACGTGTTCGCGGGGCGCTATCCGCGTTGCGGCGCGGCGCAGGGCTTTCGCATCGACTGGGCCGCGGTGAACCGCCGCGCCGAAGAGCTGCTGGGGCGCATCGGGCTCGACATCGACGTGACGCGGCTGCTGTCGAGCTACTCGGTGGCGGTGCAGCAGATGGTGGCGATTGCGCGTGCGCTGGGCGTGTCGTCGAAGGTGCTGATCCTCGACGAGCCGACGTCGAGCCTGGACGACGACGAGGTGGAAAAGCTGTTCGAGGTGCTGCGGCGCCTGCGCGGCGAAGGGCTGGCCATCGTCTTCGTGACGCACTTTTTCAACCAGATGTATGCGGTGTCGGACCGCATCACGGTGCTGCGCAACGGCAGCTGGATCGGCGAGTGGCGTGCCGCAGACCTGGGGCCGCAGGCGTTGATCGCAGCGATGCTCGGGCGTGAGCTGGCGGCGCAGTCGGCGCGTCCCGCCGCCTTGCCTTCGTTCGATGAGGCCGCACCCGCATTGCTGCAGACCGAAGGATTGGGGCAGGCGGGCCAGTTGCAGGCGACGGATTTGCGTGTGCGTGCCGGCGAAGTCGTCGGCATCGCGGGCCTGCTGGGCGCGGGCCGCACGGAACTCGCAAGGCTGCTGTTCGGGCTGGAGTTGCCGGACCGCGGCGTGCTCAAGGTCGATGGCCGCACCATGAGCTTCTCGAACCCGGCCGATGCCATTCGCGAAGGTCTTGCGCTGTGTCCCGAAGAACGCAAGACCGATGGCATCGTTGCCGAGCTGTCGGTGCGCGAGAACATCGCGCTGGCGCTGCAGGCGCGCCTGGGCACGCGGCGCTTCCTGTCGCATGCCGAGCAGACCGAGATGGCCGAGCGCTTCGTGAAGTCGCTCGGCATCAAGGCCGCGAGCGTCGAAACGCCCATCGGGCTGCTGTCGGGCGGCAACCAGCAGAAGGCCATGATCGCGCGCTGGCTCGCGACCGAGCCGCGCCTGTTGATCCTCGACGAGCCCACGCGCGGCATCGACGTGGCGGCCAAGCAGGAGATCATGGAAGAGATCCTGCGGCTCGCGAAGGCGGGCATGGCGGTGATCTTCATCTCGTCGGAAATGAGCGAGGTGGTGCGCGTGGCGCACCGCATCGTGGTGCTGCGGGATCGGCAGAAGGTGGGCGAGCTGCCGGGCGGCTCGACGGAGGACGAGGTCTACGAAATGATTGCAGCGACAACATGACTCTCCCCCAGTCTTCGCGCACTTCGTGTCGCTTCGCCAACCCCCTTCCGGGGGCGACACCAGCGGCCCGGCAAAGCCGGTTCCGCGGTATCTCCCGCATCAAAGAAGCGCTTTGACATGAACCGCCTTTCATCCTTCATGAGCCACCGCCTCGCCTGGCCTCTCGTCACATTGTTCCTGCTGCTCGCGGTGAACATCGCCTTCAACACCAGCTTCCTGCATCTCGAATGGCGCGAAGGCCATCTGTACGGCAGCCTGATCGACATCCTGAACCGCGCGGCGCCTCTGGTGCTCGTGTCGCTGGGCATGACGCTCGTGATCGCGACGCGCGGCATCGACATCTCGGTGGGCGCGGTGGTGGCCATCGCGGCGGCGCTCGCGGCCTGGATGATCGGCGGCTCGGTGGCCAATGACGTGAGCCGCTTCCCGATGCCGCTCGCCATCCTCGCGGCCATCGGCATCGCATTGCTGTGCGGGCTGTGGAACGGGCTGCTGGTCGCCAAGGTCGGCATGCAGCCGATCATCGCGACGCTGATCCTCATGGTGGCGGGGCGAGGCATCGCGCAGCTCATTGCCGACGGGCAGATCATCACGATCTACTACAAGCCCTTCTTCTTCCTCGGCAGCGGCTACCTTCTCGGGCTGCCGTTCTCGCTGTTCATCGTGGCGGCGGTGTTCGTGCTGCTGTACCTGGCGATCACGCGCACGGCGCTGGGCCTGTTCATCCAGGCAGTGGGGATCAACCCGACGGCGGCGCGCGTGGCGGGCGTGCAGGCGCGGCGGCTGATCGTCGGTGCGTATGCGTTCTGCGGTGCCTGCGCGGGTGTGGCGGGCTTGCTCATCAGCTCCAACGTGAAGAGCGCGGACGGCAACAACGCGGGGCAGCTCATCGAGCTCGACGCGATCCTGGCGGTGACGCTGGGTGGCACGGCGCTGACCGGCGGGCGCTTCAGCCTCGTGGGCAGCGTGATCGGCGCGCTGATCATCCAGACGCTGACCTATGCGATCTATTCGCTGGGGGTGCCGCCGGAGATCAACCTTGTCGTGAAGGCGGGTGTGGTGTTTGCCGTGATGCTGCTGCAGTCGCCGGAGTTCAGGTCGCAAGTGCGGGCGCTGGCGCAGCGGCCGGTGCATGAAGAGGGGCGGGCATGAGCGCGGTGATCGATACGGGACCCTCACCCCAGCCCTCTTCCGCAAGCGGGAGAGGCGGCAAGAGGGGAGGGCTCAATCCAAAGTACCTGCCGTTGGCGGCGACGATTTCGCTGTTCGTGCTGGTGGCTACGCTGGGTTCTGTTTTCTACGATGGCTTCTTCTCGGCGCAGGTGTTCCTCAACCTGCTGATCGACAACGCCTTCCTGATCGTCGTGGCCGTGGGCATGACCTTCGTGATCCTTTCGGGCGGCATCGATCTGTCGGTGGGCTCGGTGATCGCGCTGACCACCATGGTCTCGGCCTCGCTGGTCGAGAAGCACGGCTGGAGCCCCGGCATCGTGATTCCGCTGGTGCTGGCGATGGGCACGGCTTTCGGCGCGTTCATGGGGCTGCTCATCGAGCGCTTCCGGCTGCAGCCTTTCATCGTCACGCTGGCCGGCATGTTCCTGGCGCGGGGGCTGTGCTACCTGATCAGCATCGACTCGATCAGCATCACCAACGAGTTCTACTCGGAGGTCTCGCAGATCCGCATTCCGATCTGGGGCGAGGCCTCGGTGTCGATCAGCGCGGTGATCGCCGTCGTGGTGCTGCTGGCGGCGATCTTCATCGCGCATTGCACGCCCTTCGGCCGCGCGGTGTACGCCATCGGCGGCAGCGAGAATTCGGCGATGCTGATGGGCCTGCCGGTACGCCGCACGCTGGTCGGCGTGTACACGCTCTCGGGCTTCTGCTCGGCACTGGCGGGCGTGATCTTCACCTTCTACATGCTCTCGGGCTACGGGCTGCATGCCATCGGGCTGGAGCTCGACGCCATCGCGGCGGTGGTGATCGGCGGCACGCTGCTCACGGGCGGCGTGGGCTATGTGGCGGGCACGCTGTTCGGCGTGCTGATGCTCGGGATCATCCAGACCCTCATTTCATTCGACGGCACGCTGAGCTCGTGGTGGACCCGCATCGTGGTCGGCGCGCTGCTGTTCGTTTTCTGTTTGTTGCAACGCTTTTTCACCTCGCGCACTCCGCGCCGCTGACTCAATGACAAAAAAACTGCGCTCGACCGAATGGTTCGGCTCCGCCGACAAGAACGGCTTCATGTACCGCAGCTGGATGAAGAACCAGGGCATCCCGGACCATGAGTTCGATGGCCGCCCGATCATCGGCATCTGCAACACCTGGTCGGAACTCACGCCGTGCAACGCGCACTTCCGCAAGATCGCCGAGCACGTGAAGCGCGGCATCTCGGAGGCGGGCGGCTTTCCGGTGGAGTTCCCTGTTTTCTCCAACGGCGAGTCGAACCTGCGGCCCACCGCGATGCTCACGCGCAACCTCGCGAGCATGGACGTCGAAGAAGCCATCCGTGGCAACCCCGTCGACGCGGTGGTGCTGCTCACGGGCTGCGACAAGACCACGCCCGCGCTGCTGATGGGGGCGGCGAGCTGCGACATCCCTGCCATCGTGGTCACGGGCGGGCCGATGCTCAACGGCAAGCTCGAGGGCAAGAACATCGGTTCGGGCACGGCCGTGTGGCAGCTGCACGAGTCGCTGAAAGCGGGCGAGATCAACCTGCACCAGTTCCTCTCGGCCGAGGGCGGCATGTCGCGCTCGGCGGGCACCTGCAACACGATGGGCACGGCCTCGACGATGGCCTGCATGGCCGAGGCGCTCGGTACCTCGCTGCCGCACAACGCGGCGATTCCGGCGGTCGATGCGCGGCGCTACGTGCTCGCGCAGATGTCGGGCATGCGCGCGGTGGAGATGGCGAAGGAGGGGCTCACGCTGTCGAAGATCCTCACGCGCGAGGCCTTCGAGAACGCCATTCGCGTGAACGCGGCCATCGGCGGATCGACCAATGCAGTGATCCACCTGAAGGCGATCGCGGGGCGCATCGGCGTCGAGCTGGAGCTGGAGGACTGGACGCGCATCGGCAGCAATACGCCGACCATCGTCGACCTGATGCCTTCGGGGCGCTTCCTGATGGAAGAGTTCTACTACGCCGGCGGCCTGCCCGCCGTGCTGCGCCGGCTCGGCGAGAATGGTCTGTTGCCGCACCCCGCTGCGCTCACCGTCAACGGCCAGTCGATCTGGGACAACGTGCGCGATGCGCCCAGCCTCGACGACGAGGTGATCCGCCCGCTCGACAAGCCGCTGATCGCCGATGGCGGCATCCGCATCCTGCGCGGCAACCTGTCGCCGCGCGGCGCGGTGCTCAAGCCCTCTGCCGCATCGCCGGAGCTGCTGAAGCACCGTGGGCGCGCTGTGGTGTTCGAGAACCTGGAGCACTACAAGGCACGCATCGTCGATGAAGACCTCGACATCGACGCAAGCTGCGTGATGGTGCTGAAGAACTGCGGTCCCAAGGGCTACCCCGGCATGGCCGAGGTCGGCAACATGGGGTTGCCGCCCAAGCTGCTGCGCCAGGGCGTGAAGGACATGGTGCGCATCTCCGATGCGCGCATGAGCGGCACGGCCTACGGCACGGTGGTGCTGCACGTCGCGCCCGAGGCGGCCGACGGCGGGCCGCTGGCGGCGGTGCGCGACGGCGACTGGATCGAGCTCGACTGCGATGCGGGGCGATTGCACCTCGACATCAGCGACGAGGAACTGGCGGCGCGCCTCGCTTCGCTGTCTTCTTCGGATGCACAACCGATGAGCACGCGCGGCGGCGGCTACCAGAAGCTCTACGTCAACCACGTGCTGCAGGCCGACGAAGGCTGCGACTTCGACTTTCTCGTCGGCTGCCGCGGCTCGGCCGTGCCGCGCCATTCGCATTGAACCCACGCAAGCAACGAAACATCATGACCCCCAGATACCGCGGCATCTTCCCGGTGGTGCCTACCACCTTCACCGAACAGGGCGAACTCGACCTGGAGAGCCAGAAGCGCTGCGTCGATTTCATGATCGACGCGGGTTCGGACGGCCTGTGCATCCTTGCCAATTTCTCGGAGCAGTTCGTGCTGTCCGACGAGGAGCGCGAGGTGCTCACGCGCACCATGCTCGAACACGTGAAGGGCCGCGTGCCGGTCATCGTGACCACCACGCACTACAGCACCAAGGTGTGCGCCGAGCGCAGCCGCCGCGCGCAGGACATGGGCGCGGCCATGCTGATGGTGATGCCGCCCTACCACGGCGCGACCTTCCGCGTGCCCGAGCCGCAGATCTTCGAGTTCTACGCACGCCTGTCCGATGCGGTGGACATCCCGATCATGATCCAGGACGCGCCGGCCAGCGGCACAGTGCTGTCGGCGCCGTTCCTCGCGCGCATGGCGAAGGAGATCGAGCAGGTCGCGTATTTCAAGATCGAGACGGCCGGTGCGGCCGCTAAGCTGCGCGAGCTGATCCGCCTGGGCGGCGAGGCCATCGAAGGCCCGTGGGACGGCGAAGAGGCGATCACGCTGATGCCCGACCTGGACGCCGGCGCGACCGGCTCGATGACCGGCGGGGGCTATCCGGACGGCATTCGCCCGATCATCGAGGCGCACCGTTCGGGCGACCGCGACAAGGCCTTCGCGCTGTACCAGCAGTGGCTGCCGCTCATCAACTACGAGAATCGGCAGGCGGGCCTCCTGGCCTGCAAGTCGCTCATGAAGGAGGGCGGCGTGATCGCTTGCGAGGCGCCGCGGCATCCGCTGCCCGCGATGCACCCCGCGACGCGCGCCGGCCTGATCGAGACGGCGAAGCGGCTCGATCCGCTGGTGCTGCGCTGGGGGAGATAGCCGGTTCGCCGTCCCGGGCGAAGTAGGCCGCGAGGATCTCGGTCAGCCAGTTCATCACGGCGAGCACGCGCGGCGCGAGGTGGCGGCGGTTGACGTACACCAGCGACACCGGCATTGCGCGGGCGGTGAACGCCGGCATCACCTGCACGAGCGAGCCGGCCGCAAAGCACGGCAGGAGGCCGCCGATCGGCGCCTGGATCAGCCCGAGGCCCGCGACCGCCGCGGCGTTGCAGGCGTCGGTGCCGTTCACCGAGACGATGGAGCGCATCGGCTGTATCCGGTAGCGGCCCTGGGCGTCGAAGTGTTCCCAACCCGCGTCGTGCGGCGAGAGGGTCTGTGCGAAGTGCACGATGCGGTGCTGCGCGCGTAGGCATGCACACGAACTTCGACGCGATGGTCGCGGGCTTTACGGCGCTCGGACGCGCGGGCAAACCCGACGACATCGGCGGTGTGATCGCGGGCTTGCTCGGGGAGGGGAGTCGCTGGGTGAATGCCCAGCGCATCGAGGTGTCGGGTGGGATGCTGATCTGAACACGCGGGGGGTGCCCCCGCGGACTTCAGCTTTTCTCGAGTTCGGTGACTTGCAGCGACAGGTCGAACAGCTTGGACTTGCTGGCGTAGTAGCGGTCGAGCCGCCATTCCTTCAGGATGTCCATCGCGAGCTCGAAGCTCTTGTAGTCGAGGTTGTAGAGCGTGACCAACTCGAAGCTGCGTTCGGACTCGAGAGCCAACACGAGCTGGGCCAGGATCTTGGCCGATTCGTTGGCCGGGTCCGTTTCGATGAATCGGCGAGCGACCTTGATGGCATTCATGGGAAAGGATTCCTCGGTAGGCAGGGACCGAGAACTATAGCTAGCAGGCCTGCGCCTTTTATGACAGTACTGTGACAGTAAGGGCATCGCCAGCCGCCGGCAGCGCCTGGCGATGCTTCTTCAGCGAAGACGCTCAGCGCAGGGGCGCGGGCATCGGCCGGGGCATGGGCATCGGCTCGGGCATCGGGGCCGGCATCGGTTCCGGCGCCATCGCCGGTGCGGGCATCACGATGGTGGTGACCGATTCGCGGATCACGCCCCCACCCATCACGCTGCCGTCGACGCTGGCCGTGCTGTTGCCGCTGCTGCCGAGCACGCGGGCCTCGCAGGCGCTGCGGTCGGCCGGCTGCTGCAGGCCGCAGCGGGCGAGCGCATTGGCGCGGTAGTCGGGTGCGCTGGTCAGGCCCCCGCGCGCGGCTTCCAGGCGCGCAGCGCCGGCTTCGCGGATGCAGGCGGCGCGGTCCTGCTCGTTGTGGCCGCAGACAGCCAGTTCCTGCTGGTAGGTGCCCGAGGCTGCTGCGCCGCGCGGCGACGCTGCCGAGGCGATGCTGCCGGCTGCAAGCCCGCCGGCGGCGAGCATGGTGAAGATGATTGAGCGAGTGGTGCTTTTCATGGATGGCTCCTTGAAGCGAGCTTGAAAACCTGGGAAATATTGGAAGCGCCCGAGGAGGGCGGGTTCCTTCAGCGTGCCGGCATGGTCTGTGGCGCCAGCGGCGTCACGGTTTCGCGGATCACGCCGCCGCCCATCACGCTGCCGTCGGTGGTGGTGCGTGCGCCGCCCTCGATGCGGGCTTCGCAGTCGGGCCGCTCGGCGGCCGGCAGTTCGCCGCAGCGGGCGAGGGCGTTGACCTGCTCCCGGACCGGGCTCGGACTGGTAAGGCCGCCGCGGCTCGCTTCCTGGCGGGCCGCGCCGGCTTCGCGCAGGCAGGCGGCGCGGTCCTGCTGTACACCGTCGCAGGTGGCGCGTTCCTTCTGCATGCGGGCGTCAGACCCCGGCGCCTGCGCGCCGGCGGTCTGTGCGCCGAAGGCCATGAAGCCGCTGGCGGCGAGGCATGCCGCTGCGGACAGGATGGAACGAACTGTTGTTGTCATGCGGGCTCCTTGGTGAAAGCACGCCCTCCCTGCAATGAGGTGCGTGACAGGAGCCTTAGTCTGGCGTGGCCGGGGGCTGCGGGTCTGTGGGACAGCCGCGCCCGTCGACCGGGCCGGACGCGCCCCTGCATGTGGGACGTGTCCGGCAAGAGGGGCTTCAGCCCGCTGCGATGCGCTGTGCCAGGTGAGCGAGCGCTTCCTCGACCTGGTCCACCAGGATCAGGGACAGGTCGCCCGGCTGCAGGCGGGCCAGCGCGGCGTCGATCGCGACGAACTCGCCGCGGATCTCGTCGATCTGGCGGGTGCGGGCCGCACCCTGCAGGCCCTGGCGCAGCAGTGCCATCACTTCGCCGTCGGCGCGGCCGCGCTGTGCAGCATCCTGATAAAGGATCACGTCGTCGAAGGCTTCGCCGAGGATGGCCGTCTGGTCGCGGATGTCCGAGTCGCGCCGGTCGCCCGCGCCGCTGATCACCACCGAGCGCTTCTTCGCCGGCATCGTGTCCACCGCCGACACCAGTGCGCGCATGGCGTCGGTGTTGTGGCCGTAGTCGGCGATCACGGTGGCGCCGCGGTAGTCCATGACGTTGAAGCGCCCCGGCACGCCGGCCGCGTCGTTCATGAAGCTCGCGAGGCCGCTGCGGATGGTGTCCCAGTCGAGGCCCACGGCCCAGGCCGCGGCCACGGCGGCCATCACGTTGTCGACCTGGAAGCCGATGGTGCCGCCGCGCGTGATGGGCACGTCGCGCAGCGCAATGCGCTCGCGCCACGAGCCTTCGGCCGCGACCAGCGTGTCCTGGTCGACGTACACGGTGCGCTTGCCCTGCGCGCGGTGCGTGGCCATCACCGGGTGCATGCGGTCGGCGGTGAAGAAGATCACGTGGCCGGGGCAGCCGGCCGCCATGGCGGCGACGTTCACGTCGGCCGCGTTGAGCACCGCGTAGCCGTCGGCGGCCACATTGCGCACGATCACGCGCTTCAACACCGCGAGGTCTTCGACGGTGGTGATGTAGTTCAGGCCCAGATGGTCGCCGCTGCCGATGTTGGTGACCACTGCCACCTGACAGCGGTCGAAGCCGAGGCCTTCGCGCAGCACGCCGCCGCGCGCCACTTCGAACACGGCCGCGTCGACATCGGGGTGCATCAGCACGTTGCGCGCGCTCTTCGGGCCGCTGCAGTCGCCACTGTCGGTCTGGCGGCCGTCGACGTACACGCCGTCGGTGTTGGTCATGCCGGTGCGCAGGCCGCTCGATGCGAGCAGGTGGTTGATGAGGCGGGCCGTGGTGGTCTTGCCGTTGGTGCCGGTGACGGCGACCACGGGAATGCGGCCGTCGTCGCCGTGGGCGTACAGGGTGTCCATCACCGCTTCGCCGACCGCGCGGCCGCGGCCGAACGAGGGCGAGATGTGCATGCGCAGGCCGGGCGCTGCGTTCACCTCGACCACGCCGCCGTGCTGTTCCTCGAGCGGGCGCAGCACGTTCTCGCAGACCATGTCGACGCCGCAGATGTGCAGGCCGACCATCTGCGCCGCATCGACGGCGCGCGCCGCGACTTCGGGGTGCACCGTGTCGGTCACGTCGGTGGCGGTGCCGCCGGTCGACAGGTTCGCGTTGTTGCGCAGCACCACGCGCTGGCCGCGCGCGGGCACGCTGTCGGGCGTGAGGCCCTGGGCCTCGAGCCGGCCGATGGCGATGTCGTCGAGGCGAATCTTCGTGAGCGAAGTGGCATGGCCCTCGCCGCGGCGCGGGTCAAGGTTCACGGTGTCGACCAGCTGGCGCACCGTGGCGCTGCCGTCGCCGATCACCTGTGGCGGATCGCGCCGCGCGGCGGCCACGAGGCGGTCGCCCACCACCAGCAGGCGGAAGTCGAAGCCGGGCAGGAATTTCTCGACCATCACCTCGCCGTAGACGGCGGCCGAGTCGTAGGCCGCGAACAGTTCTTCGCGCGAGTTGATGTTGACGGTGACGCCCTTGCCCTGGTTGCCGTCCTGCGGCTTCACCACGACCGGCAGGCCGATCTCGTTGGCAGCAGCCCAGCCGTCTTCGGCGCTGGCCACGGGGCGGCCCAGCGGCACCGGCACGCCGGCGGCGTTGAGCAGCTGCTTGGTCAGTTCCTTGTCCTGCGCGATCGATTCGGCCACGCCGCTGGTGCTGTCGACTTCAGCGGCTTGAATGCGGCGCTGCTTGGAGCCCCAGCCGAACTGCACCAGGCTGCCGCTGGTCAGCCGGCGATACGGAATGCCGCGCGCCACGGCGGCATCGACGATGGAGCCGGTGCTCGGGCCCAGGCGCTCGGATTCGTCGAGGTCGCGCAGCTCGGTGATGGCGGCGTTGGCGTCGAAGGCAGTGTCGGCCAGGGCGGCCTCGATCAGCTGCTCGGCCAACTCGATCGCACGGCGGCCGACGGCTTCTTCGCTGTACTGGAACACGACCTGGTAGACGCCTTCTTCCACGGTGGGCGAGGTGTGGCCGAAGTTGACGGCGCAGCCGGCCTGCGCCTGCAGCGCCACGGCGGCGTTCTCAAGCACATGGGCCAGCGCCAGCGGTTGACCCAGCACCATCGGGTGCAGTTCGCCGATGGTCGGGAAGCGCGCGCGCAGGCGGGCTTCGAAGCCGGCCAGCTTGCTGATGGCGTTCTCGTCGCCTTGGCAGGCAACCACCGCTTCGATGGCAGTGTGGCGGCTCCAGAGATTGGGGCCGCGAAGGGCTCGGATGCGGGTGACTCTCATGCGAATTGCTGTTGGGGGTGTTGCGACGAGAGCGGCTGGGTCTGCGACAGCTGCAGCGAGGCGAGCGCCGCCTGCAGGTCGGCCTCGAAGGCCTCCACGCCGGCGCCGATCAGGTTCAGCGGAATGCCCATTGCCCAGGCGGCGGCCACGGCGGCCAGCAGGCTTTCGAGGCTCACGCCGGCATGGGTGGCGCGCCACACGGTCAGCCGGCCGAGGCCGGGCAGGAACGATTCGCTGTTGCCGTTGGCCAGCACCACACGGTCCTGCCGCACCAGCACGGCCTTGCCGCCGGCGCGCTGATGCGCCGTGAGTTCGGCCGCCTGCGGGTCGGCCGAATAGAGGATGACGGCGCCGTCGCACAGCGGCGCGAGGCCGGCCACGCGCGGGTCGCCCGCATTCAGCACGGCCGTGCCTTCGGACAGCACCACGTCGACCTGCGTGCGCAGCACCTTGACCATCTGGTCGCTCTCGGTGATGTCGTAGTCGGCCAGGGCTTCGAAGCCGTCGAGATCGGTGACGATGCCGACTTCGCAGCGGTCGTAGGGGAGACCGTCGCGCAGGATGGTTTCGGCGCCGTTCTCGATCACCACGGCCTGCACGGCGCGGTTCACGAGCAGGCGGTGGCCGGCGTCCCAGTTGGCGCTGTCGCGCGCATCGACGCGGCGGCGTTCGAGGAACAGGCCGTCGCGGCAGGCGAGGCCGGTCTGGCGCCCGCCCAGGCCGATCAGCCAGGCCACGAGGCGCGCCAGCACGGCGGTGTCGCGCGAGCCGGCCACGCCGACCACGGGAATGCGCCCGGGCGCGTCGTTGGGGAACAGGTGGTCGCAGATGGCGCGGCCCACCGGGCGCGGCGAACCGACGGCCGGCTTCAGGTGCATCAGCAGGCCGGGGCCGGCATTGACTTCGACGATCGCACCGCGCTGCGGGCCCAGCGGCTTGGAAATGTCCTGCGCCACGAGGTCGATGCCCGCGATGTCAAGGCCCACCACGCGCGCGGCGAGCACGGCGGCGTGCGCGACTTCGGGGTGGACCTGGTCGGTGCAGTCGTTGGCCATGTTGCCGTTGCGCTGGATCGTGACCACGCGGCCGGCGGCCGGCACGGCGTTGGCGTCCAGCTCCTGGCGCTTGAGCTCGAGCTGCAGCTTGGCGTCGCTGTCGATCACGATCACGTCGAGCGGAAACTCTTCCTCGGCGCCGCGGCGCGGGTCGCTGTTGAGCTGCTTGTCGATCAGGTCGCGCACGCTGCTCTGGCCGTCGCCGGTCACGGTGATGATCTCGCCGCGCGCGGCCGCCACCACTTCGCCGCCCACCACCAGCAGACGGTGCTCGTGGCCTCGGATGAAGCGCTCGACCATCACGTCGCTGCCCTCGGGCTCGGCGACCGCAAAGGCGGCCATGACTTCTTCACGCGTTGTCAGTTCGAGCGACACGCCGCGGCCGTGGTTGGCGTCGGAAGGTTTCACGGCCACCGGCAGGCCGATGTCCTCGGCGGCTTCCCAGGCTTCTTCGGCGTTGGCGACCACCTGGCCTTCGGGCACCGGCACGCCGCAGCTCGCGAGCAGGGACTTGGTCAGCTCCTTGTCGCTGGCGATCGATTCGCCGATGGCGCTGGTGTAGTCGGTCTCGGCGGTCCAGATGCGCTGCTGGTTGGCGCCGTAGCCCAGCTGCACGAGGTTGCCGCTGTTCAGGCGCATGTGCGGAATGCCGCGGTCGGTGGCGGCGGCCACGATGGCCGCGGTGCTCGGGCCGAGGTAGCAGTCTTCCACCTTGGCCTTGACCGCGTCGACGGCCTTCTGCACGTCGGCGGCGCTGAACGGGTCGTTGTTGATGGCCGCCATCAGCAGGCGGTGGCCCTCGGCCAGCGCCACGCGGGCGACCTGCTCGTCACGGGCGCGGAACACCATGCGGTAGACGCCGTGCTCGGAGGTGCTGCGGGTCTGGCCGAAGCCGGTCGGCATGCCGGCGAGGTTCAGCAGTTCGATGACCACGTGCTCCAGCACGTGGCCGGACCACGTGCCCTCGGTCAGGCGCTGGATGAAGCCGCCGCGCTCGCCGACGCCGCAGTGGTGCTCGATGAGCGCCGGCAGCAGGCCGGTCAGGCGGTCGGTGAAGCCGTCGATCTTGTTGGAGGGGAAGTCTTCCAGCTGGCCCAGGTCGAGCCAGACTTCGAGTACCGGACGGTAGGTCCAGAGGTTCGGACCGCGCAAATAGTTGATGCGCAGCAGGCGGATGTCGTCGAAACGGGTCATGCAAACGTTCGAAGTGCTTTGGCCGAGCACCACGGCGCCTTCAGGCGCGCCCATGGCAATCGGTCAGAATCGGCGCCCGACCAAGGGCGCCATGACGCGGTCCATGCGGCCCGCGACGGGCAAGAGTCAGAGAAACACAATGCAACATCACGATCCAGTCGGCACCCGGGAGGGCGAAACAGAGGCGGCTTCAGACGCGCTGAAAAACCGGCTCGCAGTCGCGGAAAACGTTCTGGTAATACTGTCGGTTGACCTCGACGACCAACTTCGCTTCGCTTGCGGCCTAGTCGCGCTGACTGACCAGAGGCTGATCGCGCTCGAACCGGGCGGCGAATGGCGTGAGTGGCCGCTAACCGATGCAGCCCTGGAACTGCGCCTGTCCGACCACTCGGGGGTGGGAACCCTCGATTTGACGGGGCCTTCGGGCCGTTTGGCCCGCTGGCGCTACACCCTGGCCGGACAGGTCGCGGCGCTGCGCCTGCTCAAGTTGTTCGGCCAGCGAACGGCCGGTGTCGCCAAGGAGACAGCGGGGGCCGTCGAGGTTGCCGACGGCGAAGAGGGCACCCCCGACGCCGAACTCCAGACCCCGCCATCGACCTGGGTGCTGCTGCGCCTGGGCCGTTTCGCCGGCCCGTACCGCAAGCAGCTGATCCTGGGATTCGTACTCACCCTGATCTCCACCGCCGCCACGCTGGTGCCGCCGTACCTGACCATCCCGTTGATGGACGACATCCTGATCCCGTTCCAGAACGGGCAGAAGATCGACACCATGCGCGTGGGCCTGTACCTCGGCGGCCTGCTGATCGCGGCGCTGGTCGGCTGGGGGCTGGGCTGGGCGCGCACCTACCTGCTGGCGCTGGTGTCCGAGCGCATCGGCGCCGACCTGCGCACCACCACCTACGAGCACCTGCTGACCCTGCCGCTCGACTATTTCGGCGGCAAGCGCACCGGCGACCTGATGGCGCGCATCGGCTCCGAAACCGACCGCATCAACGTCTTCCTGTCGCTGCACGCGCTCGATTTCGCCAACGACGTGCTGATGATCGTCATGACGGCGGCCATCCTGATCTCCATCAACCCGCTGCTCGCGGTGGTTACGCTGGTGCCGCTGCCCTTCATCGCCTGGATGATCCACGTCGTGCGCGACCGCCTGCGCACCGGCTTCGAGAAGATCGACCGCGTCTGGTCCGAGGTGACCAACGTGCTGGCCGACACTATTCCCGGCATCCGCGTGGTCAAGGCCTTCGCGCAGGAGCGCCGCGAGGCCGAGCGCTTCCGCGTCGCCAACACCTACAACCTGCAGGTCAACGACAAGCTCAACCGCACGTGGTCGCTGTTCACGCCGACCGTGTCGCTGCTCACCGAAATCGGCCTGCTCGTGGTGTGGGCCTTCGGCATCTGGCAGGTGGCGCGCGGCAGCATCACGGTGGGTGTGCTCACGGCCTTCATCGCCTACATCGGCCGCTTCTACACGCGGCTCGACTCGATGAGCCGCATCGTCTCGGTCACGCAGAAGGCCGCCGCGGGCGCCAAGCGCATCTTCGACATCCTCGACCACGTGAGCAATGTGCCCGAACCGGCAAAGCCGGTTCCTGTCGGCCTTCCGGCCAAGCCGGGGGAGGTGCCGCGCGTGCAGGGCCGCATCGAGATGAGCGGGCTGGGCTTTCGCTACGGCTCGCGCGCCGTGATCCACGACCTCGACCTGACCATCGAGCCCGGCGAGATGATCGGCCTCGTGGGCCACAGCGGCTCGGGCAAGAGCACGCTGGTCAACCTCATCTGCCGCTTCTACGACGTGACCGACGGCGCCATCAAGGTCGACGGCACCGACATCCGCCGCTTCGCCGTGGCCGACTACCGGCGCCACGTAGGGCTGGTGCTGCAGGAACCCTTCCTGTTCTTCGGCACCATCGCGCAGAACATCGCCTACGGCAAGCCCGACGCCACGCGCGAAGAGGTGGTTGCCGCGGCCCGCGCGGCCCATGCGCACGACTTCATCCTGCGGCTGACGCACGGCTACGACTCGCTCGTGGGCGAGCGCGGGCAGGGCCTGTCGGGCGGCGAGCGCCAGCGCATCAGCATTGCGCGCGCGCTGCTGATCGATCCGCGCATCCTGATCCTCGACGAGGCCACCTCGGCCGTGGACACCGAGACCGAGAAGGAAATCCAGAAGGCCTTGGACAACCTCGTGCAGGGCCGCACCACCATCGCCATCGCGCACCGGCTGTCGACATTGCGCAAGGCCGACCGGCTCGTGGTCATGGACCGCGGCGAAGTGGTCGAGGTCGGGCCGCACGATGCCTTGATGGCGAAGCAGGGCGCCTACTGGCGGCTCTACCAGGCGCAACTGCGCCAGGGCGACGACGATGCGAGCGAAGGCGCCGCCAATGAGCGCGCCAGTGCGCAAGCCCCCCTGGCCATCAGCCACGCAGCACATCCGGCGGGCGACGCATGACCGAACTCAACACCCCATCTTTCGAACTCGAACGCGACGCCTTCGGCCGCCTCGTGCTGACCGACGCGCAGGGCGAGCGCCATGTGGGCGTCACGCCCGTGCGGGCCTTTCCGCTGAGCGCGCCGGGCCATGGCGTGTCGCTGGTCGGCAGCGAAGGCCGCGAGCTGGTCTGGATCGACAGCGTCGACCAACTGCCGGCGCAGGCCAGGGTGCTGCTCGCAGAAGAACTCGCGGTACGCGATTTCGCGCCCACGCTGCTGCGCCTGCACGGCGTGTCGAGCTTCGGCGTGCCCAGCACCTGGACCATCAGCACCGACCGCGGCGACACCAGCTTCGTGCTCAAGGCCGAGGAAGACATCCGCCGGCTCGAAGGCGGCGCGCTGCTCATTGCGAGCGCGCACGGCGTGCAGTTCCGCATTCCCGACGTGAAGACGCTCGACCGCGCGTCGCGCAAGCTGCTCGAGCGTTTTCTCTAGCGCTCAGTCCAGCAAGTCGGAATACTCGCCGCGCTCGTAGGCGTCGGCGGTCTTCCACGGCAGTGTCTTCGGCGCCGCGATGGCCGAGGCGGTCATCACGTTGAGCGAGGTGCCGTGCGCATTGCGTTGCTCGATCTTGCGCGCATAGCGGCCGACCGTGTCCCACTCGATGCGCAGCGTGCTCTCGCCCTGCTGCACTTCGTAGCGCTGCACGCCCCTGCCAGCCGCGCCGAGCGGCTTCATGCGCGGCAGGCTCGCCGGATCGACCAGCCAGTAGGCATTCGCCCACGAGCCGCCATAGCCGACGTTGCCGTAGTCGGCGGCGTCGACCTCGATCACCTTGCGCTGCTCGCGCAGCACCATGCCCACCTGCACCTTGCCGGCCGCATCGCGGCGCAGCCACAGCGGCGCGGCCGTGTTGTCGGCGTGCGAGTGGCCGATGTGCACCTTGCCTTCGCGGGCCTCGTGGTCATGGTCGGCGCGCAGCACGGGCGGCAGCTCGCGCTCGACCCACACGGTGCCGGCGCGGCGGAACATCAGGTCGGCATAGCGGCTGTCGCGCTGCACGCCGTCCTTGCCGATCGACATCACGTGGTGCTGGATGCGCAGGTTCTGGTCGGGCGCCTCGGCATCGCCGGCGGCGCTGGCCGCCAGCGGAAGGCTCAGAGCGGCCATCAGCACCATGCCAGGGATACCGCGGAACCGGCTTCGCCGGGCCGCAGGTATCGCCCTCTGCAAGAGGGTTTCCGAAGCGACACGAAGTGCGCGAAGGCTGGGGGTGTGCTTGATCACAGTCCGGCCGCTTCCTTGACCTTGTTGAACACCTTGATGTTCTCCATGGTGCCCTTGAAGCTCTTCGAGCCCGCGCCGCCGGCGAACAGCATCACGTCGCCGCCGCCGTGCGTTTCCGCGCCGGGCGTGCCGAGGTTGATGCCGACTTCCTGCAGGAAGTTGTCGTCCGTGGTGTCCATCGCGGTCTGGTCGTCGCGATCCGTGTCGCGTTTGGGTGCAATCCACGGCCTGTTGCCGTCCTCGGGGTTGGTCTGGCTGGCGAGCGTTGCATTGGGGCGGCCGCCGTTACCGAACACCAGCGTGGTGTAGGGCTTGCCATCGGCCGCCTTCAAGGGCTTGCCGTCGGCGTAGCCATTGACGAGGCCGAGGATCGGGTTGCCGATTTTCGGGTAGCCGTTGAAGGCGATCGCATGGTCATGGTCAGCCGTGACCACCACCAGCGTGTTCTGCAGGCCCGGGTCCTTCCTGTTCATGTAGTCGAGCGCCGTCTGGATGGCCGCGTCGAAGGCCAGCGTGTCTTCCAGCGCGCGCTTGGCATTGGTGCCGTGCAGCGCGTGGTCGATGCGCCCGCCTTCGACCATCAGGAAGAAGCCCTTGTCGTTCTTGCTGAGCACGCCGAGCGCTTTCTCGGTCATGTCGGACAGGCTCGGCTGGTCGAGGCTCTGCTTGACGCGGTCCAGCTCGTAGGCCATTTCGCTCTGCGAGAACAGGCCCAGCAGCTTGCCCGTGGCGGCCGTGTCGACGGCCTTGAGCTTGGTGCCCGTGTCGACGTAGGTGTAGCCCTTGGCCGTCATCGCGGCCACCAGGTCCACGTTGTCGGTGCGCTTGCTTTGCGCATTGGTCGACTTCGGCAGGTAGTTGCGCTGGCCGCCGCCGAGCAGCACGTCGACGCCGTCGAGCAGCTTGGGGTTGTAGTTCGGGTGGCCCGGAACGCTCTGCTCTGCGATGGTGTTGTAGCCGTTGCGGTTGCAGATGTGCGCGTAGGTGGTGGCCGGCGTGGCATGGCCGACGCGCGTGGTCGACACGGCGCCGACCGCGCGGCCCTTGGCCTTGGCGAGCTCGAGCAGCGTGTCGGCCGCCTTGCCGTTGGTCGACGGGCAGGTGGTGTCTTCGCCGTTGATGTACTGCTTGCCGGTGCTGTCGACGGCGGTGGTGTCGCTCGACATCGAGATCACCTCGTTGCGCATCTTCACACCGGTCATGTAGGCCGCCATCGAGGGCGCGCTGTCGGTGGTCTGGCCGTCGAGCGAGAAGGTCTTCACGCGCGCCGCGTAGGGCAGCGACTGCATGACGAGGTTGGCGCGCTCGGGGCTCACGAGCGAGCCGGGCTTGGCGGCCAGTTGCTTCTCGCCCTTGTAGATGCGCGCGGCGGTCACGGTGACAGGGCCCATGCCGTCGCCGAGGAAGAAGATGACGTTCTTGGCTTCGCCGGCGGCGTAAGCGTTGCCGGCCAGGGTGCCGGCGGCGGCGCAGACGAGGGCGGCGGCCAGACGGGTTTTGCGAGTGATGCGGTTCATGGTCGTGTTCATGGTTGTGCTCATCGGTGCGTGCGGGGTGCCCCTCACAGGCCGACCGCCTTCTTGATCAGGCCGAACACGTCGGTGTTGGTGATGACGCCGGAGAAGTTGTCGGCGCCCAGGCCCTGAGCACCGAGGAAGACGTCGGCGCCGCCATGGGTTTCGGAGTCGCTGGCCGCATCCATCGGCACGACGGCTTCCTGCTTGTAGTCCTTGCTTTCCAGTTCGGCGTCGCTGATCGGGCCGCGCGTGGCGAGACGGCGCGGGCCATTGCCGAAGCCGATGATGGTGTAGGGGTTGCCGCCCACGTCCTTGCTGGTCTTGCTGGTGTCTACATAGTCCTTCACCAGGCCGAGCACGCCCGGCTTGCCGGCCTCGGTCTTGCCGGTGCGCGCGGCATAGCCGTTGAGCTGCAGCGTGTGGTCGTGGTCGGCCGTGACCACCACCAGCGTGTTCTTCAGGCCCGGATCGATCGCCTGCATCTTGTCGAGCGCGAGCTTGATGGCGTCGTCGAAGGCGCCGGTGTCCTGCAGCGCACGGCGCGCGTTGGTGGCGTGCAGCGCGTGGTCGATGCGGCCGCCCTCGACCATCAGGAAGAAGCCCTTCTTGCGCGCCGCCAGTGCATCGATGGCCTTGCCGGTCATCTCTGCCAGGCTCGGTTCCTTGGTGGCGTCACGGTCCAGGTCGTAGGCCATGTGGCTCTTGGTGAAGAGGCCGGCGATCTTGGTGGCGCCGTCTGCAGGCAGCTTGTCGAACTCGCTCTTGCTGCCGGCATAGCTGTACTTGGCAGCCTTCAGTTCGGCGATCAGGTTGCGCTTGTCGTTGCGCTTGCCGCCGTCTTCCTTGGCGGTGAAGTAGTCGGTGCCGCCGCCGAAGAACACGTCGACGCCGTCACCGAGCTTGCCGTTGTAGCCCGCGCCGCCCGGCACCAGCGCCGCGGCGATGGTGTTCTCGGCGTCGCGGTGGCACACATGCGAGTAGGTGGCGGCGGGCGTGGCGTGCGTGATGCGCGTGGTGGTCACCACGCCGGTCGCATAGCCCTTGGCCTTGCTCTGCTCGAGCAGCGTCTCGACGGCCTGGCCGTTGCCCGAGGGGCAGGTGCTGTCGAAGCTGACGTGGTAGGCCTTGCCCGAGGCGTCGGTGGCCTTGGTCTCGGGGCTCATCGAGATGACTTCGTTGTTCATCTTGACGCCGGTCATGTAGGCCGACATCGAGGGGGCGCTGTCGGTCACCTGGGCGTCGTTCGAATAGGTGTGGACGAAGGCCGTCTCGGGCAGTGTGTCCATTGTCAGGTCGCCGTCCTCGCCGACCTTGTAGATGCGCGCGGCGGTCATCGTGGTGATGCCCATGCCGTCGCCCAGGAAGAACAGCACGTTCTTCTGGGGTTGCGCGGCCGGGGGCGCAGTGGTCGGCGGCGGGATCAGCGGCAGCAAGGAAAAGCCGTTGCTGTTGCCGCTGCCGCCGCAGGCGGTCAGCAGCAGCGAGAAACCCAGCAGTGCTGGGGCAATGAAGCGTTGGGTCATGCGACTCCCTCAGGTGGTTGTTCGACCGGTGCGCATGACGCGCACCGTTTCTGGGAGTGAAATCTAAAGACGTCAGATGACTCGGCGGTGACGATGCACATCCGCCGAGAAAGTTCAGCCCATTTCAAAAAAGAAAGGCGGCGGAATTCGCCGGCGTGTCATGCCCGGCTGCCAGCGGGCGCGGCCTGCGAAAATCGCGTCTTTGGACTACAGCGGCCTCGCCGTTGACGGATATGCCCCTGCACACCACCGCCCTCGTTCTGTTCTCCGGCGGCCAGGACTCGGCCACCTGCCTCGCCGATGCGCTCTCGAAGTACCAGCGCGTCGAAACCCTGGGCTTCGACTACGGGCAGCGCCACCGCGTCGAGCTCGACGTGCGCGGCACCGTCCTCGCGAAGATGCGCGAGCGTTTCCCCGTCTGGGCGCCCCGCCTCGGCGAAGACCACGTACTCACGCTCGCGGCGCTGGCGCAGCTCGGCGGCTCCTCGCTGACCGAAGAGGTCGCCTTCGCCATGCAGGCCGACGGCCTGCCCAACACCTTCGTGCCCGGGCGCAACCTGCTGTTCCTCACGCTGGCCGGCGCGCTGGCGTACCGGCGCGGGCTGCAGGTGATCGTCACCGGCGTCTGCGAGACCGACTTCTCGGGGTACCCCGACTGCCGCGACGACACCATGAAGGCGATGCAGCTCGCGCTCTCGCTCGGGCTGGAGCGCCGCCTCGTCATCGAGACGCCGCTCATGTGGATCGACAAGGCCGAGACCTGGGCCATGGCCCACCGCCTGGGCGGCGAGCCGCTGGTGGAGCTGATCGTGGAAGAGACGCACACCTGCTACCTGGGCGACCGCGTGCACCGCCAGGCCTGGGGCTACGGGTGTGGCGAATGCCCCGCCTGCGAGCTGCGCAAGAAGGGCTGGGAGCGCTACGCCGCGGCGGGTTGAGCCGCCGAGATGTTCAGCCGGTAGCGCGCGCCGCCCGCCGTTGCTTCTTCCTGCGGCACCAGCGTCCAGCGCTGGTTGTGGAAGTCTCCGACGGCTGCGCGGTGCGCGATCGACACCATCGCGCCGCCCGCTGCATGGACCATGTCCGACAACCGCTTGTAGAGCACACCCTCGGCCTGCGCATCGAGTGCGCTGGTGACCTCGTCGGCGAAGAGCCATGCCGGTTTCTTCAGCAGTACGCGTGCGATGGCCAGGCGCTGCTGCTCGCCGCCGGAGAGTTTCTGGCTCCATGAATCGCTGTCGTCCAGGCGGCTGGCCAGGTCGGGGAGGAGGGCGTCGGTCAGGGCCTTGCGAAGCTGCTCGTCGGTGAAATCGGCGGCGGGGTTCGGGTAGGTCAGCGCGTCGCGCAGCTTGCCGTCGGGCACGTAGGGGCGCTGCGGCATGAACACCGCGCCGTCTGGCATCTTCACGTGCCCGCTCGCGAACGGCCAGATGCCGGCGAAGGAGCGGAACAAGGTCGACTTGCCGCTGCCCGAGGAGCCCTGCAGCAGCACGCTGTCGCCGGGTTTCACGGCCAGCGCGGCGCCGCTCAGCAGCGAAGTGCCGTTTGGCAGCGCCACAGAGAGGTCGTCGCTGCGCAGATCGGCCGCCTCCCCGCGTTGCAGCGGCATGGCCTGCGCAGCGTGGGCGCGCATCGCGTCGTCGAAGCTGGTCAGACGGTCGGTGGTGGCGCGCCAGACCGCGACCTTGTCGTAGTTGTCGACGAACCAGCTCAGCGAGTCCTGCACCTTGCCGAATGCAGACGAAATCTGCATCAGCTGGCCCAACTGGATCGCGCCGCTGAAGAAGCGGGGCGCGGCCACCACGAACGGGAAGATCACCGCGGCCTGCCCGAAGAACGAGGTGAAGGTGATCAGGTTCTTCTGCTGCTTGATGAGCAGCAGGTAGTTGCGCAGCACGCTGCCAAAGCGCATGTCGAGCTGGCCGTGCTCGACCTTCTCGCCCCTGTCCAGCGCGATCGCCTCGCTGTACTCGCGCACCCGCACCAGGTGATGCCGGAAGTCGGCCTCGAAGCGCTGCTGGCGGAAGTTGGTGCCGATCAGCGGGCGGCCGATGAAATGCGTGATGACGGTCCCGACCACGCAGTACGCGATCGCCAGCCACACCATGGCGCCCACGATCTGGTAGGTGGTGCCGCCCATCGAGAATTCGACGCTGCCCGACAGCCCCCAGAGGATGCCGACGAAGCTCACCAGCGTGACCACCGCATTCAGCAGGCCCATCGACAGCGTCATCGTGTAGTCGGTGAAAAGCTGCATGTCTTCCTGGATACGCTGGTCGGGGTTGTCCGGTGTCTGGCCGTCCTTGTTCGCGTAGCGCGCGAGTTCGAGGTGATAGAAGGTGCGGTTGGCCATCCAGCGCGTCATGTAGTCGCGCGTCATCCAGCTGCGCCAGCGCAGCTGCAGCAATTGCGTCACATAGAACTTGAGCACCTGCAGCGCGATGTTGAAAAAGGCCAGCACGACGAACACGCGGATCTCGCGCCAGAAGACCGCCGCATCCTTGTTCTGCAGCCCGTCGTAGAAGCGCCCGTACCACTGGTTGAAGAGCACCAGCGCGTAGACGTAGGCCAGGTTGAGCGCGACGATCGCCGCGAACATGGTCCTCGCGCGCCATTTCTCCTCGGACCTGAAATAAGGCGCCGCGAGCGCAAAGACGCGCCTCAGGACCTGGGCGAACGTGGCGGCTCGCGCCGTGACGGATGAAGACATGCAGGTTTCCTCGCAGGCGCAGGTGCGCCGGACATCATGAGGAAACCATAGTAGACAAATGTTTCTTAAACGGACCTGAAACCCGGCCGCCGGGCAAAAAAAGTACCCGTCAGCGCAGCAGGACCCGCGCAGTCGTCGAAAGAAAATGCGCCAGCGGCGGTGTCTTCAACCCCTCGACCTTCGCCTCTTCGTCCCAAAGCCTCAGCCGCACCGCATCGTCGGCCCAGCGATGCTCGGCAAAACGGGCCGCCGCTGCCGCATCCATCACGCCGCCCTGCAGTGCAAGGCTGCGCACGGAATCCGGCGAGAGCTTCGAGAAATAGTCCGGCCGCATCGCGCACAGATAGCGCTTGGCATCCACGTGCAGCCGTATCGGCTCGCGCACTTCCACGTCGAAGGCGCCGCGCAGCAGCGGCAGCGCGATGTATTGATGGCGATCGTCGATGCCCAGCTCGGTGGGCGATTGCGCGAGCGTCTGGTGCTCGGCGATCAGCAGGTGTCCAAGGTCGTGCAGCAGTGCGGCCGTGACCAGCGCGTCGCTCGCACCCGCCTGCTCGGCGAGCCATGCGCACTGCAGCGCGTGTTCGAGCTGCGAGACCGGCTCGCCCGCGTAGGCCACCCCGCCGCGTTCGGCGAACAGGCGTGCGATCTCGGCGAGGTCGAGTGTCATGGAGTTGAAACGAAGCAAACGCCAAGCGCGTGCGGCAGCCTGTGAAGCGTCGTCCCGCGCCATGACATCCGTGTGACGCATCTGACAAACCCCTGTCACACGGCACTGCGAGCATCGCCGCGTCCACGGCCGAGCCGTGCGTACTTTCGTCCGCGTACTTTCACTCCTTCCCGAGGGATCTCCCATCATGTCGTTCCGCTTCATCCGCCGCGTTGCCGTGCCCGCCGCGTTGTTCTCGCTGGCCTTCGCAGCCTCCGCGCAAGGCCGCACCGAGCTGCTGGTCTACACCGCGCTCGAAGCCGACCAGGTGCAGGCCTACAAGGCCGCGTTCGAAAAGGAAAACCCGGCCGTCGAACTGAAGTTCGTGCGCGACTCCACCGGCATCGTCACCGCCAAGCTGCTGGCCGAAAAGGCCAACCCGCAGGCCGACGTGGTGTGGGGCCTGGCCGCCACTTCGCTGATGCTGCTCGACAAGGAAGGCATGCTCCAGCCCTATGCGCCCAAGGGCCTGGACGCCGTGAAGGCCACCATGCGCGATCCGGCCAACCCGCCCAAGTGGGTCGGCATGGACGTGTGGTCGTCGGCCATCTGCTTCAACACCGCCGAAGCCACGAAGAAGAACCTGCCCAAGCCCACCAGCTGGGCGGATCTCACCAACCCGGTCTACAAGGGCCAGATCACCATGCCCAACCCCGCGGCATCAGGCACCGGCTACCTCATGGTGTCGGGCTGGATCCAGATGATGGGCGAGGAAAAAGCGTGGAAGTACATGGACGCACTGCACCAGAACATCGGTATCTACAGCCAGTCGGGCAGCAAGCCCTGCCGCCAGGCCGGCGCCGGCGAATTCGCGCTCGGCATGTCCTTCGAATACCGCGCCAACAAGACCAAGCGCGACGGCGCCCCCATCGACATCGTGCTGCCCAAGGAGGGCCTCGGCTGGGACATGGAAGCCACCGGCATCATCAAGACCAGCAAGAAGCAGGACGCCGCCAAGGCGCTGGCCGACTGGGCCGTCACCAAGCAGGCCAACGAGCTCTACGCGAAGAACTTCGCCGTGCTCGCGCTGCCGGGCATCCAGGAGAAGCTCGAATTCGTGCCGGGCGACGTCGAGAAGCTGCTCGCCAAGAACGACTTCACCTGGGCCGCCGCGAACCGCGACCGCATCCTCACCGAATGGTCCAAGCGCTACGAATCGAAATCCGAAAAGAAGCCGATGTGATGAGCTCGCCCCCAGTCTTCGCGCACTTCGTGTCGCTTCGCCAACCCCCTACCGGGGGCAACACCTGCGGCCCGGCGAAGCCGGTTCCGCGGTGTTCCTTGACTGACGGGCTTCGACCATGACCAGCTTTCTTTCTCTCCGCGGCATCGGCAAGTCCTTTGGCGCCACCCGCGTGCTCGACGGCATCGACCTGGACATCGAGCCCGGCGAATTCGTGTGCCTGCTCGGTCCCTCGGGTTGCGGCAAGACCACGCTGCTGCGCATCGTGTGCGGCATCGAGCGCGCCGACAGCGGGCAGATCCTGCTCGGCGGCCAGGACATCGCGGGCCTGCCGCCGGCGGCGCGCGGCTTCGGCGTGGTGTTCCAGTCGTATGCGCTGTTCCCCAACCTCACGGCGGCGCAGAACATCGCCTACGGCCTGCATCCCACCGGCGCACTGGCGCGCGAGATGGCCAAGCGCTCGCGCGAGATGCTCGACCTCGTCGGCCTCGCTGCGCACGCCGACAAGTACCCGGTGCAGCTCTCGGGCGGCCAGCAGCAGCGCATCGCACTGGCGCGTGCCCTCGCGCCGAACCCGCGCCTGCTGCTGCTCGACGAGCCGCTCTCCGCGCTCGACGCGCAGGTGCGCGCGAGCCTTCGCAGCGAGATCCGTTCGCTGCAAAAGCGCCTGGGCATCGTCACCATCATGGTCACGCACGACCAGGAAGAAGCCCTCTCGATGGCCGACCGCGTGGTGCTGATGCACAACGGCCGCATCGAGCAGGCCGGCACACCCGACGAGCTGTACCGCCAGCCGCGCACCCGTTTCGCGGCGGGCTTCGTCGGCCGCATGAACATGCTGCCCGCGACTGTGCTGGCCGAGGGCAAGGTGCGCGTGCGCGACAGCGAACTGTTCTGCACGCCGAGCAACCTCGGCACCCTGAGCGTGGGTTCGCAGGCCACCGTGGGCATCCGCCCCGAGCACGTGGTGGTCAAGCGCTTCGGCACCGAACTGGGCGCCAACAGTTTCGCGGCGCGCCTGCTCGACACGGAGTTCTTCGGCAACCGCACCTCGGCGCGGCTGGCCTGCGAGCCACTGGGCATCGAGATCGAGGCCGAGCTGCCGGCCGACGCGCGCTACGGCGGCGAGGAGCCGCTGGTGCCCAGCAGCATGGTGCACATCCAACTGCCCCTGAATGCGCTGTCCATCCTGGCGCACTGAGCCATGAGCAGTTCTCCCGATGCCATCGCCGTGCGGCCGATGGTGCTGCCGCGTGGCAGCGCGTTCGACCGCGAGCGCTGGCTGACCGGTGCGGCCGTCGCGTTGCTCGTGCTGCTGCTGGCCGTGATCGTCGCGCTGCCCGTCGGCGCGCTCGTGGGCCAGAGCTTTTTCGACCGCGCGGGCGCGTTCGTCGGCCCGGCGAATTTTGCGCGCTACCTCGACAGCCCGGCGCTCGTGCAATCGGCCTTCAACAGCCTGTGGCTCGCGGCGATCAGCGCGGTGATCTGCACGGCGATCGCCTATGTGTACGCCTATGCGCTGACGCTCTCCTGCATGCCGGCCAAGGGCGCGCTGCGCGCGATGGCGCTCATTCCGCTGCTCGCGCCCTCGCTGCTGCCGGCCATCAGCCTGGTCTACCTGTTCGGCAACCAGGGCCTCTTCAAGGGGCTGATGGGCGAGGCCTCGATCTACGGGCCGCTGGGCATCGTGCTCGGCTCGGTGTTCTGGACGCTGCCGCATGCGCTCCTGATCCTCACGACCGCCATGGCCACGTCCGATGGTCGGCTCTATGAAGCGGCGCAGACGCTCGGTGCCTCGCGCTGGCGCATCTTCCGCACCGTGACGCTGCCGGCCTCGCGCTACGGCCTCATCGTGGCCACGATGGTGGTGTTCGTGCTGGTCATCACCGACTTCGGCGTGCCCAAGGTGGTCGGCGGCCAGACGGGCGTGCTCGCGACCGACATCTACAAGCAGGTGGTCGGGCAGCAGAACTTCCAGATGGGCGCGGTGGTGGGGCTCGTGCTGCTGATTCCGGCGGTGCTCTCCTTTCTCGTCGAGCGGCGCGTGCGCAGCAGGCAGGCGGCGGCGCTTTCGGCGCGCGCCACGCCCTACCAGCCGGAGCCCGTGAAGACGCGCGACCGCGCGCTGCTCGTGTTCTGCGCCCTCACGGCCTGCGCCATCCTCGTGATGATCGGCATGGCGGTGTTCGCATCGCTCGCCACCTACTGGCCGTACAAGCTCGCACCATCGCTGAAGAACTACGACTTCAGCAACATGGATGGCGGCGGATGGGGCAGTTACTTCAACTCGCTGCGCCTCGCACTGTGCGCGGCGGTGGCGGGTGCACTCGTCACCTTCGTCTCGGCCTACCTGGTGGAGAAGCCGCGCCATTTCGGCCTCTTGCGCGAACTGCTCAACCTGCTGGCGAACCTGCCGCTCGCCGTGCCCGGGCTGGTGCTGGGCGTGGGGTACATCTTCTTCTTCAACTCGCCGTCGAATCCGCTGAACGGCCTGTACGGCGGCATGGCGATCCTCGTCATCTGCACGGTGGCGCATTTCTTCTCGGTGGCGCACCTCACCTCGCTCACCGCGCTGCGCCAGCTCGACCGCGAGTACGAGCTGGTGTCCGAGTCGATGGGCGTGCCGTTCTGGCGCACGCTCTGGCGCGTGCACCTGCCGGTGGCGCTGCCGACCGTGCTCAACGTGGGCGGCTACTTCTTCATCAATGCGATGACCACCGTGTCGGCCGTCGTGTTCCTCTACTCGCCGCAGACCACGTTGGCCGCCATCGCCGTGCTCAACATGGACGACGCCGGCGACGTGGCCCCCGCCGCTGCCATGGCCTCGCTGATCATGCTCACGGCTGCCGTCGGCCGCGGCGTGTTCGCACTGGCCGGGCACTGGGCGCTCGCGCGCACCCAAACCTGGAGAAACCGGTAATGCCCGGCACCCCCCAAGACAATTTCGACCTCATCGTCGTCGGCGCCGGCATCGTCGGCCTGGCCCACGCCTACACCGCCGCGCAGCGCGGGTTCAAGGTCTGCGTGGTCGAGCGCGATGCGGCCGCCATCGGCGCATCGATCCGCAACTTCGGCTTCATCACCATCACCGGCCAGGCGCCGGGCGACACCTGGCTCCGCGCGATGCATGCGCGCGAGGTCTGGCAGGCCGTCGCGCCGAAAGCCGGCATCGACATCGTGCACCGCAACCTCTGGCTCGCAGCCTACCGGCCCGAGGCGCACTCGGTGCTCGAGGCCTTCATGCGCACGCCGATGGGCGAGGCCTGCGAGCTGCTCGACGCGGCCGACGCGCAGGCCAAGGCGCCCGCGCTGAGCCTGGCCGACGCGCGCTCGGTGCTGTTCAGCCCGCACGAACTGCGCGTCGAGTCGCGCACCGCCATCGGCCTGCTCGCGAAATGGCTGGCCGAGGCGCATGGCGTCGTGTTCCGCTTCGGCGAGACCGTGCACGAGGTGGAAACGCCGCGCGTTCGCACCTCGCGCGGCGTTCTTCGCGGCGAGCGCGTGGTGGTCTGCACCAACACCGAGCTGCACGGCCTCTTCGCCGACCGCATCGCCGCGCACGCGCTCACGCTGTGCCGCCTGCAGATGCTGCGCGTGAAGCCCGAGGCGGGCTTCCGCCTGCCGGGCTCGGTGATGATGGACCTGAGCCTCGTGCGCTACGAGGGCTA
Source organism: Variovorax sp. CF313 (assembly GCF_000282635.1). Taxonomy (GTDB): domain Bacteria; phylum Pseudomonadota; class Gammaproteobacteria; order Burkholderiales; family Burkholderiaceae_C; genus Variovorax. The sequence continues at coordinate 16,910 of NZ_AKIW01000031.1, read as the reverse complement.
CAGCACGCTGCCCGAAGCCGCCGCACTGCGCGCGCGGCTGCAGCAGGAAGAGGCTGCGTCGCTCGAACACGGCATCCATCTCATCGTGGTGCAGAGCGCCGACGGCTCGCTCGTGGTCGGCGACTCGCACCACTACGGCGATGCGCCCGAGCCCTTCGCGATGGAAGAGGTCGACCAGCTCATCCTGCGCCACCTGCGCAGCACGCTCAACCTCGAAACCGCGCAGATCACCGAGCGCTGGACCGGCGTCTACCCCTCGTCCAGGACCACGCCCTGCGTGATCGACGCGCCCGACGACGCCACCCGCGTGGTGCTGGTCACCAGCGGCAGCGGCGCGAGCACCGGCTTCGGTATCGCGCACGACGTCTTCGACGCATGGTGACGCGCGCGCCGCGCCTTGTCTTGCACCCGATTCTTTCCATCCTTTCGCCATGAACGCCCACAACCGCTCCAAGCTCCAGGCCGTCGTCTTCGACTGGGCCGGCACCATCCTCGATTTCGGCTCCTGCGCACCCATGGGCGCCTTCGTGAAGCTGTTCGAGCAGTTCGGCGTGGACATCACCATCGCCGAGGCGCGCGGCCCGATGGGCATGGCCAAGTGGGACCACATCAAGGCGCTCGGCACGTTGCCGCGCATCGCCTCGCAATGGGAGGCCAGGCACGGCCGCGCCTTCGACGACGCGGACGTCGATCGCCTCTACGAAGTCTTCACGCCGATGAACGCCGCGAGCGTGCGCGACCACGCCGACTTCATTCCCGGCGCGATCGATGCGGTGAATGCGGCCCGTGAACGGGGCCTGAAGATCGGCTCGACCACCGGCTACAACCGCCCGATCATGGAAGTGGTCGTGCCCATCGCCGCGGCCGGCGGCTATGTGCCGGACAACCTCGTGTGTGCCGGCGACCTCGCCGCGGGCCGGCCGTCGCCGCTCATGATGTACCGCTGCTTCGCCGACCTGGGCGTGTGGCCGCCGCACACCGTGGTGAAGGTCGACGACACCGGCGTGGGCCTGCAGGAAGGCCTCAACGCGGGCACCTGGGCCGTGGGCCTCGCGGTCACCGGCAACGCGGTGGGGCTGACGCTCGCCGAGTGGACGGCGCTCGACGAGGCGCAGCAGCAGGCCTTGCGCGAGGTCGCGACCACGCAGCTGAAGGCTGCGGGCGCGCACTACGTGATCGACAGCGTGGCGGATCTGCCGAACGTGCTCGAGGACATCGAACGCCGGCTGAAGGGCGGCGAGCGTCCGGTCGTTTCGGTGAGCTGATCCGCGCCTTGCACGCGAAGGCGGCACCGTGCCGCCGGGGTTGCATGATCGGGCGTGATCGGGCGTGCCGGCATCTTCCCGCCGCGGGGTATCCTCGGCGAGGAGAAAAGCAATGAAGACATCCGAGACAACCGTCCACGCGGCGGATTCGCGCTACGCCATGTTCCGCCTCGGCCTCACGCTGCTGATCATGACGGTCGGCAGCAGCGGCATGTACGTGGTCTCGGTGATGTTGCCCGCGGTGCAGGCCGAGTTCGGCATCGACCGTGCCGATGCCTCGCTGCCCTACACGCTGCTGATGCTCGGGTTCGGCTTCGGCGGCGTCGTCATGGGCAAGCTCGCCGACCGCTTCGGTGTGATGTGGCCGCTCCTGATGGGCTCGGTGTTCCTCGGCGCGGGCTACATCGCCACCGGCATGTCGGGCGGCATCGTTTCATTCACCGTCGCGCAGGCGCTGCTGGTCGGCCTGCTCGGCAGCTCGGTCGCCTTCGCGCCGATGGTGGCCGACACCTCGCTGTGGTTCGTCAAGCGGCGCGGCATCGCGGTGGCGGTGTGCGCCAGCGGCAACTATCTTGCGGGCGCGGTGTGGCCGCCCGTCGCGCAGCACTTCGTCGAAACCGTGGGCTGGCGCCAGACCTACATCGGCATCGGCGTCTTCTGCGGGCTGGCGATGGCGCTGCTCGCGCTGTTCTTCCGCGCGCGCCCGCCTGCGCTCGTCCATGTGCCGCCTGTGAATGCATCGAGCGCGGCGGTCGTGCGCGACATGACGCGGCCCTTCGGCCTGAGCATGGGCGCGGCCCAAGGCCTGCTGTGCGTGGCCAGCGTGGCTTGCTGCGTGGCCATGGCGATGCCGCAGGTGCACATCGTGGCCTACTGCGGCGACCTGGGTTACGGGCCGGCGCAGGGCGCGATGATGCTGTCGCTGATGCTGGGCTTCGGCATCGTGAGCCGGCTGGTGTCGGGCGCCATCTGCGACCGCATCGGCGGGCTGCGCACGCTGCTGCTGGGCGGCGTGCTGCAGTGCGTGGCGCTGCTGCTGTTCCTGCCGTTCGACGGGCTGGTGCCGCTGTACGTGATCTCGGCGCTGTTCGGGCTGTTCCAGGGTGGCCTCGTGCCGTCCTACGCGATCATCGTGCGCGAGCACTTTCCGCCGAAGGAGGCGGGCGCGCGCGTGGGCACGGTGCTGATGTTCTCGCTGTTCGGCATGGCGCTGGGCGGGTGGATGTCGGGCAAGGTGTTCGACCTCACGGGCAGCTACCACGCGGCCTTCCTGAACGGCATCGGATGGAACCTGGTGAACGTGAGCATCACGGCGTTTCTGCTGTTCAGGACGCTTCGGCGGCCAGCCGGCCGAGTGTCCGCATCGCCTGCTCGCTGAGCCCGTTCCATGGGTGGCCGTAGTTCAGCCGCAGGCAGTTGGTGAAGGCGCGCGTGGCCGAGAAGATCGGTCCCGGCGCGACGCTGATGCCGAGTTCCAGCGCCTTGCGATGGATGTCGAGCGCGTTCACGCGTGGTGGCAACTCGACCCACAGGAAGTATCCGCCCAGCGGCCGCGTGGCGCGCGTGCCCGGCGGAAAGTGGTGGCCCACGGCCTGCGTGAAGGTGGCCTGCTGCATTGACAGCGTCTGCCGCAGCTTGCGCAGGTGCTTGTCGAAGGCACCCTTTTCGAGATAGCCCGCGAGCGCCAGCTGCGCGGGCGCCGAGGTGCTGAGCGTGGTCGTGAGCTTCTGTCGCGCCACCTTGCGCGCGAAGCGCCCGGCCGAGGTCCAGCCGATGCGATAGCCCGGCGCGAGGCATTTCGAGAACGACGAGCAGTGCAGCACCAGCCCCTGCGTGTCGAAGGCCTTGGCCGGTGCAGGCCGCCGCTCGCCGAAGTACAGCTCGGCGTACACGTCGTCCTCGATCAGCGGCAGTTCGTGCCGCGCGAGCAGGGCGACCAGTGCCTTCTTCTTCGCGTCCGGCATCAGGCTGCCGAGCGGATTCTGGAACGTGGTCATGAGCCAGCATGCCGCGGGCTTGTGTGCCGCGACGGCCAGCTCCAGCGCTGCGAGATCGATGCCTTCGCCCGGATGCGTCGGCACCTCGATGGCCCGCAGGCCCATGCGCTCCAGCGCCTGCAGCGCGGCATAGAAGGTGGGCGATTCGACGATCACGGCGTCGCCCGGCCGAGTCACGGCCGCGAGGCAGAGATTGAGCGCTTCGAGCGCGCCGTTGGTGATGACGATCTCGTCGGCCGGCACCGGCATGCCGTCGGCGAGGTAGCGCAGCGCGATCTGCCGGCGCAGCGCCGCGCTGCCGGGCGTGAGGTCGTCCACCGTGCTCCATGGGTCGAGCGACTTGGCGCTGGCGGCCATGAATTGCCCGAGCCGCGCCAGCGGAAACAGCAGCGGGCTCGGAAAGGCCGAGCCGAAGGGCACGACCGTGCGCGACATGCTGGCTTCGAGGATGTCGAACACCTGGTCGCTCACGTCGAGCGACTTCGGCCCGTCTACGGGACGCGAGGTCAGCGTGGATTCGGGGGGCGCATCACGCAGGCCGCCGCCCGCCACGTAGTAGCCTGAACGGTCCCGTGCACGCACGAGTCCGCGCGCTTCCAGCAGGTAGTACGCCTGGAACACGGTGGACGCGCTCACGCCCCGGCTCTGGCCCGTGTGGCGCACCGAGGGCAGGCGGTCGCCGGTCTTCAGGGTGCCGTTGCGGATCGAGGCCTCGATGTCGGCGGCCAGGGCTTCGTATCGCTTCATTGCGGCTTGCTCTTCATTCGGTCGCACTTTATCTGCACCGGTCGAATGGAGCCGATCTGCATCTGTTTTTTTGAGCCCGACTGGGCCAAACTCGGCCTCATGACGAATCTCATGCGCGCGGTGCGCGCCGTTCTGTGGAGTTTCATCGGGCTGGGTGGCCGCCGCGCCGATGCCGACAAGCGGACGGCACAGGTCGGCATCCTGCCGCTGATCGGCGTAGCGCTGGTGATGGTGCTGCTGCTGATCGCGGGGTTGCTCGCGTTGGCGCACTACGCTGCCGGCACATGAAGCTGCGCATTCGCTTCGCCGCCATCGGGCTGATGTTGTTCGCCACGCAGGGCATGGCGGGTGCCGCAACGCCCGCCACGGTGCCCGACACCATCGAGCAGCGCGCAGCCGCCTGCATCGCCTGCCACGGCCGCGAAGGCGCGACCACCAACGCCGGCTACTTTCCGCGCCTTGCCGGCAAGCCGGCCGGCTACCTGTTCAACCAGCTCGTGAGCTTTCGCGACGGGCGGCGCTTCAACAGCGACATGGCGTACATGGTGCAGCACCTGTCGGATGCGTACCTGCGCGAGATGGCCGAGTACTTCTCCGGGCTGCAACTGCCTTACCCGCCCATCGCCACCACCAGCGACGCGACGCCCGAGCAGTTGCAGCGCGGCCGCCAGCTCGTGCACGAAGGCGATGCGGCGCGCGGCGTGCCCGCCTGCGTGCAGTGCCATGGCGCGGCCCTCACCGGCGTGCAGCCGGCCATTCCGGGGCTCCTGGGGCTGCCGCGGCTGTACGTGTCGTCGCAACTCGGCGCATGGCTCACGAGCGAGCGGCATGCGCTGCCGCCCGACTGCATGGCCGACATTGGCCGGCGCATGACCACCGCCGACATCAACGCTGTAGCGAGCTGGCTGGCGGTGCAGCCGATGCCGGCCGACACGAAGCCCGCGGCCTCGCTGCCCGCGCCGCTGCCCGTGAACTGCGGCGGCATGCCGAAGTCGAAGTGACGGGGCCGCGATCATGAAACTGCGACGCCTGGGCTGGACGCTGCTGACGCTGATCGTGCTGGGGGCCGCGGCAGCGGGCACCATCGTCGCGATGAACCTGCGCGGCGAAGACCCGCTGCCCACGCAGGCCGAAGCCTTCGCGGCCACGCCGCAGCTGATCGAGCGCGGGCGCTATCTCGCATTGGCCGGCAACTGCGCGGGCTGCCACACCACGCGCGGCGGCCAGCCCTATGCGGGCGGGCTGCCCCTGGAGACGCCCTTCGGCACCATCTTTTCGAGCAACCTCACGCCCGACGGCAAGAGCGGCATCGGCAGCTGGAGCAGCGCGCACTTCTGGCGCGCGATGCACAACGGCCGCAGCAAGGACGGGCGGCTGCTGTACCCGGCGTTTCCGTATCCCAACTTCACGCAGGTGACGCGCGAGGATTCGGATGCGATCTACGCCTACCTGCGCAGCCTGCCGCCCGCGCCGGAGCCCAACAGGGCGCACCTGCTGCGCTTCCCCTACGACACGCAGGCGGCGCTGGCCGTGTGGCGTGCGCTGTCGTTCAAGCCCGAGCCCTTCGTGGCCAATGCCGGCAAGCCCGCTGAATGGAACCGGGGCGCGTACCTGGTCAACGGCCTCGGCCATTGCATTGCGTGCCACGGCAGCCGCAACTCGCTTGGCGCGACGGAAACGAGGCTTGGCCTTTCGGGCGGCCTGATCGCCGTGGAGAACTGGTATGCGCCCTCGCTCAACGACCCGCACGAAGCCGGCGTTGCCGGCTGGCCCGCGGCCGACGTGGTGTCGCTGCTCAAGAGCGGCGTCGCGCCGCGCGGCTCGGTCATGGGGCCGATGGCCGACGTGGTGTTCCGCAGCACGCAGTACCTGAGCGACGCCGACCTCACGGCCATGGCGAGCTACCTGAAGGACCTGCCCGATGCACCGAAGCCCGAGGCTGCGGCCATCGCGAAGACCCCGATCCGCCGCGACGCCGCCACGATGACGCGCGGCGCGAAGATCTACGACCAGCGCTGTGCCTACTGCCATGGCGACCAGGGGCAGGGCGCCGTGGGCGCCTATCCGCCGCTCGCCGGCAACCGCGCTGTCAACATGGCGCGGCCCACCAACCTGATCCAGGTGGTCGCGCACGGCGGCTTCCTGCCCTCGACGCCCGGCAATCCACGGCCCTACGGCATGCCTCCGTTCGGGCAGACGCTGGATGCCGCCGAGGTCGCAGCCGTGCTCACCTATGTGCGCGGCTCCTGGGGCAACGACAGCGCGCCCGTCACGCAGCTCGACACGATGCGGCGCTGAGCGGCGCCTGAGCTTGCTTCAGATGTTCGTGCTCGAGGGAATGCGGCTCGGCAGCAGGTGCTCGTAGGGCCGCGTGCGCGTGGTGTTGCGCTGGCGGATGGTGGCCTCGATGCCGGCCAGCGCATTGCGGAAGCGCTCCAGCGGCCCGCCCGGTCCTGCGATGGCCGGGTCGATCAGCACCGGCAGGTGCGGGAACACGTTGTCCTTGTACTCGCCCAGCGGCCGGTAGTACACGCCGCCGAGGATGTGGAACAGCAGGATCTGCTCCTGCGCCGCCAGCCGCGACGGCAGCATCTGCGACCAGCTCGCTTCGCTCTGCCCCGCACTGCCCGTCGGTGCCGGCATGCCGCCCGTGCCCGCGCTGAAGGGCGCATACGTCATCACCGAGTACTGCGGAAAGTTCACCGCCGCGTGCTGCGCGCTGGCGTTGAAGATGATCGCGGTCAGCACGTCGACGAGCTGCGCGCGTGTGGTGATGGGGCGCAAGCCGTGCACCTTGCCGCTGGTCGCGAGCTCGGTGGCCCAGGCCTTGAGCTCGTAGTCGCCGGTCACGTCGCCGTCGCTCAAGTAGTAGGTGGCCACGTAGTCGCCGACCCATTGCGCGATGGCGTTCCACACCAGCAGCCCGTCGTCGCGGTACGGGTAGTCGGGCAGCGCCGCCGTGTCGTCCACGCCGCGCGTGCGCAGGTCGTTGGGCAGCATCATGCGGTCCTGGAAGTCGTAGGCCAGCCGGTCGCGGCCGCACGCGCTCTGCAGCGTCTCGATGGGCGCGGCGAGGATCACGTCGCCCGTGGTCAGCGGCGCCATGATGATCAGCGTCGCGGCCTCGTTGATGAACATCGCGCCCTCGAGGTGCGGCGACAGCAGCCGGCTCAGCGGATGCGCGGTCGCGAACTGGCGCTGAGTGGCCATCGCGAAGGCCTCCGACATCAGGTGCGTGCGGCCCAGGTGCACGAACATCTCGTGGTAGTTGAAGTCGGCCACCTGCACGGCGGTCTTCGCCGATTGCCAGGCCCACCAGGCTTCGGCGTTGGCGGTGTCGTCCACGCGCAGGAAGATCGGGGCGAGTGTCGGCTCCTGTGCGCACTGGATCGCGACCGGCACCAGCGAGCGGCCGGTCTTCGGCCGTGCGAACAGCGCGATGGGCGCGTGGATGTAGCCCGTGCCCGTGAGCGGCTTGGCCTGCGGGCCGGCCGGCGCCATGTCGCCCAGGCCTTCGTAGTCGAGGAGGTAGAGGCGGCCCGAGGCCGCCGCGTCGGCGAGGCTGTCGCCGGCGCCCATCACCTGGCGGTACTGGGCGTCGCTCAACGGGAACTTGGCCGGCAGCGCCGTCGCCCGCTGGATCAGCGTCGGGTTGGGGCCGGCCACACGCATGGCCGCGAACAGGTCGTTGTCGTGCAGCAGCTGCGAGATGGCCGGCTTCTCGATGGTGACGAACAGCGCGTCGTACTGCGCCACCGTCTTCGGTCCGTTCAATGCGCCCAGCGGGCCTTGCGAGAGCAGGTCGTGATGGATCTGCCTGAGCTGCGTGCCGATGTCGCCTGCCGTGCTGGTGAGAGTGGCAAGCAGGTTCAACACCGTCGCGGGCAGCGTGAGCAATCCGCCGTTGGCGGCCAGCAGTTGATCGAAGCTGGCCTGAAGCCCCGCGAGGCGCGTGCGCAGGTTGTCGAGCGACTGCAGGCTGCCCGAGGCCAGCGCGCTGGTGGCGAACGAGGCCGCGAAATTGGTGACGGCTTCGATCGCCTTCGAGAGGGTCGCGAGCTGGTGTTCGAGCGCCGGCAGTTCGCCCGGCGGCACCACCGCACCCATCGGTACGCCAGCCAGGTTGATGTGCGATTCGGTCCAGAGGTAGGTCGACTGCCGCCCCACCAGTTCGAGGCGCCGCAGCGTGGCGCTGATCGGGTCGATCTTTTGCGGCAGCGTGGGCTTGGGCACCGGCAGGGCCGCCGAGGCGGTGGAAGGCCTGCCGGCCAGCAGGCCCAGGCCACCCGCCGAGGCCGACCATTTGAGGATGTCTCTGCGTTTCATCGGGGGCGTTCCCTGTTGTGGTGAGTCTGGGGAAAGGCCGAGGAGGGGTTCGGCCACCAAATAGAACGCTCGTTCTATTTGGTGGGCGGATTCTGCGGAGGGGCTCTGGCGCTGGCAATGAGGGTTGGTGCCTAGCCCGCAGGCGCGCTCCCGGTGCTAGCGCGAGCGCTGGCGTCAGGCCGTATGCGGGTGCCGTGCGCCGTCGTAGAGCGTGCGTGCCAGGTCGCGGTGCCTTGCCAGCAGCGGTGCGAGCGCCATGCCGGTGAACTCTCCGTCGCGGATGCGAACCGCCCCATTGATCACGCTCAGCGACACCGCCCCCGGCGTGCAGAACACCAGCGCCGCCACCGGGTCGTGCTCCGCACCCGCATGCGCCACGCCGCGCAGGTCGAAGGCCACGATGTCGGCCGACATGCCCGGCGCGATCGTGCCGATGTCGTCGCGCCCGAGCACGCGCGCACCGCCCAGCGTGGCGATCTCCAGCGCCTCGCGCGCCGTCATCGCCGCCGGGCCGTAGCCCACGCGCTGCAGCAGCAGGGCCTGCCGCGCTTCACCGAGCATGTGCGCGCCGTCGTTCGATGCGCTGCCGTCCACGCCCAGCCCTACGGGAACGCCTGCGCGGCGCATCGCACCGATCGGCGCGATGCCCGAGGCCAGCCGCATGTTGGAGCAGGGGCAGTGCGCTACGCCCGTCCCGGTGCGGCCGAACAGCGCGATGCCGGCCTCGTCGAGTTTCACGCAGTGCGCGTGCCACACGTCGCGGCCGACCCAGCCCAGGTCTTCGGCGTATTCGGCCGGCGTCATGCCGAACTTCTCGCGCGAGTACGCCACGTCGTTGTCGTTCTCGGCCAGGTGCGTATGCAGCGACACGCCGCGCTCGCGCGCCAGCTCGGCCGACAGGCGCATCAGGTCGCGCGACACCGAGAACGGCGAGCAGGGCGCGAGCACGATGCGGCGCATCGAATGGCGGCTGGCATCGTGCCAGCGGCCGATGAGCCGCTCGCTGTCGCGCAGGATGGCTTCCTCGGTTTCCACCACCTCGTCGGGCGGCAGGCCGCCGGTGCTGCGGCCCACGCTCATGCTGCCGCGCGCCGCATGAAAGCGCATGCCCATGGCATCGGCCGCCTCGATCGAATCATCGAGCCGCGAGCCGTTGGGAAACAGGTAGAGATGGTCGCTGGTGGTGGTGCAGCCCGAGAGCATCAGCTCGGCCATCGCAGTCTGCGTCGAGACGCGGATCATCTCGGGCGTGAGGCGCGCCCACAGCAGGTACAGGTTGGTGAGCCAGCCGAACAGCTCGGCGTCCTGCGCCTCGGGCACGGCGCGGGTGAGGCTCTGGTACATGTGGTGGTGCGTGTTGACCAGGCCGGGCATCACGACGTGGCCGTGCATGTCGATGGCCTCGGCCTGGCCGTTGCGCAGGGCGTCGAGGTAGACGATGGGCAGCTCGGCGGCGGGGCCCACCCAGGCTATCGCGGGGCCATCGCACACCACGGCGCCGTCGGCGATCTCGCGCCGCGCGGCGTCCATGGTGACCAGAACGTCGGCATGTCGAAGGATCTTCAGCATGCCGGCATTCTTGCCCGCGCTCAGAGGTCGGGCAAGCCCATCGCCGGATCGCTCACCGTGTGCCTGCCGGTTTCCACGCGGCCCGCAAAGCGGCGGTAATAGGCCGGGTCGGCATCGCAGGTGACTGCGAAGTCGTACCACTGACCGCTGCTCGCGAGTTCCCAGTGCTGATCGGTGGTGGCGCCGCCGTTCACTGTCGCGGTCCACGGGCCGTCGTTGCGATAGGCCTTGGCAGTGACGGTGAACCTGCAGGCCGCCTTGCCGTCGTTGCGCATGCTCAGGTAGACATTGCCGTTGGTGATGTCGTAGCACACGCGAACCTCGGGCGCCGCGGCGTCGCCGGCGCGCAGCGTGCCGAGGTTGCCTTTGAAGTGGCGATGGAAGCCGCTCGGCCCGAGCACCCACAGGTCGTAGCGCCCGCCATCGTCGGCCATCGCGGCCCAGGTGTCGTCGAGCTGCTTTCCTGCTTCCACCATGTAGCGGCGCGGCAGGCGGTCGAGGTGCAGCTTGTCGTACACGTGGAACACCGCCGCGGCCTTGCCGGTGTTGGCGAACAGCAGCTGCAGCTTGCCGTTGACCGCATCGGCCTTGGCGCTGGTGTGCAGTTCATACGGCAAGGCGCGCGAGGGGCGCGTGCCCGTGGCCTGCTGCGGCAGCGCGGGCGTGAGCGGCAGCGGCACCTGCGCGAGCGCTTGCTGGTCGGCGCGCAATTGGTCGGCCTGGGCCTTGGTGCGGCGCCCGGCGAGCGTGGGCAGCACTTCGTTGTTGGGCGTGGCGAAGTTGAAGGCGCTCGTGAGGTCGCCGCACACCGCGCGCCGGAACGGGCTGATGTTCTTCTCCACGACGCCAAATCGCGCCTCGAGGAAGCGCAGCACCGAGGTGTGATCGAACACCTGCGAGTTGACCCAGCCGCCGCGGCTCCACGGCGAGATGACGTACATCGGCACGCGCGGGCCCGGGCCATAGACGCGGCCGTCCGCAGGCGCGACGGTGGTGCCCACGAGAGGGTATGTGTGGCGCTCGAAGGCGATGTCGCTGTCGGACAGCGTGGTCTTGCCCGCGGCGCTCTTCGGGTCGGCGGGGTCGGCCAGCGAAGGCGCCGAGGGCGACGGCACGTGGTCGAAGTAGCCATCGTTCTCGTCGAAGTTGACGATGAAGACCGTCTTGCTCCACACATCGGGCGATGCGGTGAGCGCGTCCAGCACCTGCTGGATGTACCACGCGCCCTGCACCGGGCTCGAAGGACCGGGGTGCTCGGAGTAGGTGGCGGGCGCCACGATCCACGACACCTGCGCCAGCTTGCCGTTGAGGACGTCCTGCTGGAACGTTCCCAGCAGGCCGCCGTCGGGCATGGTGTTGGCGATGCCCTTGTAGAGCGGATTGCCGGCATCGTCGCTGGCGGGGTCGTAGGCCGGCAGCGTCACGCCGTCGGGCGGGCTGGCGTCGCCGTCGTAGCGCATGTCGTTCTTGCCCGAGGCCTTGTTGGCCGCACGGTACTGCTGGAAGCCTGCCAGCGGGTTGTCGGTGAAGTTGTCGGGCAGGTTCTGGTAGAGCATCCAGCTGACCTTGGCGTCCTGCAGGCGCTCCGGATATGTCTTCCAGTTGCAGCCGTAGGTGGTCGAGTCGACACCTGGGTTTTTTACCGGGTCCCATGGAAACCGGAGGTTCTCCCACGTGTTGTCTATCGACGAGAGGCCCGCGAGGCCGGCGCCCGTTTCGCCCGATGGGCCGTTGGTGCCGCTCCAGTGGAACAGGCGGTTCGAGTTGGTGCCGGTGTGCATGCCGCAGTGGTAGCTGTCGCACACGGTGAAGGCGTTGGCCAGCGCGTACTGGAACTGCACTTCGGCTTCCTGGAAGTAGCCCATCGAAGCGGTGGTCTTGTACCTGGGCCATTGGCTGAGGCGGCCGCCGTCCCAGGCGTTCTGCGCGTCGTTCCACGAGTGCGGCGTGCCGCTCACGCGCTGCGCGTTGCCCTTGGTCTGGTCGAGGTGATAGGGCAGCACCAGCTTGCCGGCGGCATCGCTCTGCTGCCACACGCTGCGCCCGCCGGGCAGCGGAATGGTGAAGCGGTCGCCGAAGCCCCGCACGCCCATGAGTGTGCCGAAGTAATGGTCGAAGGAGCGGTTTTCCTGCATCAGGATCACGACGTGCTCGACGTCCATGATCGTGCCGGTCTTGTTGTTGGCGGGAATGGCGAGCGCGCGGCGGATGCTTGGCGGAAAGGCATTGAGCGCGGCGGCGGCGATGCCGGTGGTGGCGGCGCCTGTGAGGAATTTGCGGCGGGTGGTCATGGTGTTGTTCCTGGCAATGCTCACGGTGCGCAGCGCATCTCGGGCTTCACGGTGTTGTCGGGTGGGGTGGGCGTCGTGGGTGTAGGCGTGGCCGGGGTCGTCGGCGTGCCGCCGAAGAAGCCGCCGCCGCCACCGCCGTTGCCGCCCCCGCAGGCCGAGAGCGCGCAGGCCAGCAACAGCACGGGCGCAAGCCGCGTGCCGGGGAAAAGAAGTCGCATGGAATCGGTCCTTTGTTATGTGGTTCTGGAAGGCGCGACAGGAGCGCGCATCCGGGCCCACAAGACTAGGGAGAACCCGTTACCGGGCGGTTAACTTGCAGTGACGCAGCGAAGTCAGGCGCGTGACAACGCACCGCCGGGCGGGCGCTTTCGGCAACGGCGGAACGACGGTGTGGCGCGGCCTGGCGCCGCGTTCGAGCCCGGGCTCAGGGCTCGTTGCTGATACCGCTGGACACATGTCCGGCGGGCACGTGCCGCGAGGCCGCGTCGACGTGGCCGGTCTGGTCGTCGAAGAAGAAATCGGGCTCGAACTCGCGCAGGAATTCGCCCTTGGGCAGGCCGCCGAGGAACATGGCCTCGTCGACGCGGATGTTCCACTTCATCAGCGTGCGAATGGCGCGCTCGTGCGCCGGTGCGCTGCGCGCGGTGACCAGCGCGGTGCGAATGCGCATCTGCGCGTTGCCGGCCATCTGCAGCCGGTGCAGCGCCATCAGCAGCGGCTTGAAGGGACCTTCGGGCAGCGGCAGGTCGGCCTTGCTGAGTTCGTGCGCCTGGAAGGCGTCGAGCCCCTCGGCCTGGAACACGCGCTCGGCCTCGTCAGAGAACAGCACCGCGTCGCCGTCGAAGGCAATGCGCACTTCGTTCGGCCAGGCGTCGCTGGCCTTTACCGATTCGACCAACACCCGCGCGGCCGGAAAGCCCGCGATGAGCGCCTCGCGCACGTCCTGACCGTTGACCGACAGGAACAGGTGCGCGCGCAGCGGGCGCAGGTAGCCGAAGGGCGGGCGGCCCTGCGTGAACACGCCGCGCTGCAGCTTGATGTCGGCGGCCGCGCTCGACTTGAAGATGCGCATGCCCGAGACCGGATCGTTGCGCGAAAGAATCACCACCTCGACGCGCTGCACGCCGTCTTCGTTGAAGCGCAGCAGCTTCCGGATCAGCGAGTAGGCGATGCCGGGCGCGGCCGGCACGTCGATGCGGTCGAGCTGCAGCTTCATGTAGCCCTCGTTGTCCCCGGCCTCGAAGATCTTGTTTTCTTCTTCGAGGTTGAACAGGGCGCGCGAGGAGATCGCGACCACGAGCTTGTCTTCGAGGGTGACTGGCATGAGCGTGCGGTGGGTTCAGGTCGCCTGGTCGGGCGCGTAGTAGAGCGTATCCGACCAGTAGCCCAGGCCCAACTCGCGCAGCGGCGCCTCGATGCTCTCCTGGGACGGCGTGAAAACGCGCTGCCAGAAATTCTTCTTCTTCGGCGCGAGCTCGGCCACGGCGGCTTCGATCTCGGCGTCGATGTTCTGCACGTCCTTCAGCAGGTCGGCGGCCTGCTCGCCGAGCGGCGCATCGCCCATGTCGAGGATCTCGGCGCACTCCAGCACGAAGTAGCCGCTGCGGTCGGCGTGGTTGCTCAGGAAGTCGAGTGCCTGCTTGCACAACGGCGCAACCGCCGGATGGTCGATGCGCGCGAGAAGCTGCTGCAGCCGGTCGATGCCCGCGCCGGCGCGGCCCGCGAGCGCGGTGGGTTCGGGCAGGTTCCAGATCATCGAGCGGCACAGCCGCACGTCCGCGGACACCAGCAGCCGGTAGACCAGCGGAATGGCGTAGCTGCGCTCCGAGATGCCCTTGACCTGCCGTGGATCGTCCTTCTCGGGATCGGCTCCCGGCACGAAAGGACTGGCGAACAGGTAGCTTCGATTGGCCATGGCGGCGAGGCTCCCGCTATTTGACGAACTGGTTCAACTGGATGATCGGCAGCATCACGGCCAGCACGATCAGCATCACCACGCCGCCCATTGCCACGATCAGCAGTGGCTCGAGGATGGTGGCCAGGTGCATCGCGCGGCGCTGCACCTCGGCGCCGAGTTGGTTGGCCGCGCGCTGCAGCATCAGCGGCAGCGTGCCGGTCTGCTCGCCCAGGCGCGCGAACATCGACACGAGGCCCGGAAAGCGCTTCTTCTGCGCGAGCGCCGAAGCGAGCGGCGCGCCTTCGCGCACGAGCACCAGCGCGTCGAGCGCGTCGGCGCGCATCGCGCGGTTGCCCAGCGTCTCGGAGGCGGCCTGCAGCGCGCGCAGGATCGGCACGCCGGCGGTGGCCAGCATGGCGAGCGTGCTGGCGAAGCGCGCCGCGTTGTAGCCGCGCGCGAGCTTGCCGACCAGCGGCAGCTTGAGCCAGGCCGCATCGAATTTCAGGCGCAAGGCTTCCTGCGCCAGCGCCAGCCGCGCGCCGACGGCCGCGAGCACCACTGCGCCCAGCATCCACCAGCCGTAGTTGCGGACGCCCGCGCTCAGCGACAGCATCACGGTCGTGAGAAAAGGCAGCGAGCGCTTGGTGCCCGCGAACACCTGCGCCACCTGCGGCACCACGTAGCTCACGAGGAAGATCACGATCACGATCGCCACCAGCGTGACGATGGCCGGGTACAGCGCCGCGCCGATCAGCTTCTGCTGCAGCGCCTGGCGTTCTTCCAGGTCGTCGGCAAGGCGGTCGAGCACGAGTCCGAGGTTGCCGCTTTGTTCACCGGCACCGATCACGGCGGTGTAGATGGGCGAGAACTCGCGCGCGTGCGCCGACAGCGCGCGCGCAAACGGCGAGCCCGCGTTGACCTCGGCGCGCAGCGAGGCGACGAGGTTGCGCTGCGGCTCCGATTCGGCCTCGTCAGTGAGCGCCGTGAGCGCGCGTTCCAGCGGCAGGCCCGACGAGACGAGCCCTGCGAGCTGCCGCGTCCACACAGCGAGGCCGGTGGAATTGAAGACGCGCTTGCCGCCGCCGAGCCAGCGGCCGAGGCCGCTGCGCTGGCCGGTGCCGTTGACGTGGTCGCTGCCGACCGGCTTGACTGACAGCGGAATGAGCGCCTGCGCCCGCAGCAGGCTGCGCGCGCTGCGGGCAGTGTCGGCCTCCAGCACGCCTTCGCGCGACTGGCCGCTGGCGTCGATGGCTTCGAAGGAATAGGCGGGCATGGCGGAGCGGGAGCCTAGTCCCGTGTGACGCGCAGCAACTCGGCGCGCGAGGTGATGCCGGCCTGCACCAGCCGCTCGCCGTCCTCGCGCATCAGGCGCAGGCCGCCGCGCGCGCCGGCCTGCAGCAGCTCGCTCTCGGCCGCCTTGCTGTGGATCAGGCCCTGCACGGTCTCGTCGGCCACCAGCAGTTCGAAGATGCCGGTGCGGCCCTGGTAGCCGGTCTGGCCGCACGCCTCGCAGCCTGCCCCGGCACACACCGTGCAGACCTTGCGCACGAGGCGCTGCGCGAGCACGCCGAGCAGCGAGGAGCTCAGCAGGAAGGGCTCCACACCCATGTCGGTCAGGCGTGTGACGGCGCTGACCGAATCGTTGGTGTGCAGCGTGGCCAGCACGAGGTGGCCGGTCAGCGAGGCCTGGATGGCGATCTGCGCGGTCTCGAAGTCGCGGATCTCACCGATCATGATCACGTCCGGGTCCTGCCGCAGGATGGCGCGCAGGGCCTTGGCGAAGGTGAGCTCGATCTTGGCGTTGATCTGCGTCTGGCCCACGCCCGGCAGCTCGTACTCGATCGGGTCTTCCACCGTCATGATGTTGCTGCGGCTCGCGTCGAGCCGGGCCAGCGCGGCGTACAGCGTGGTGGTCTTGCCTGAGCCCGTGGGCCCGGTCACGAGGATGATGCCGTGCGGCTGCGCAATGAGCTTCTCGAAGCGCGCGAGCGTGTCGCCCTGCATGCCCACCGATTCGAGCGTGAGCTTCGACTCGCTCTTGTCCAGCAGGCGCAGCACTGCGCGCTCGCCGTGCGCACTGGGCAGCGTCGACACCCGCACGTCGACCGCGCGCGTGCCGATGCGCAAGCTGATGCGCCCGTCCTGCGGCAGCCGCTTCTCCGAGATGTCGAGGTCGGCCATGATCTTCAGGCGCGAGATCAGCGCGGCGTGCAGCGCGCGGTTGGGCTGTACCACCTCGCGCAGCGTGCCGTCGATGCGAAAGCGCACGGACGACGTGCGCTCGTAGGGCTCGATGTGGATGTCGCTGGCGCCGTCGCGCGCGGCCTGCGTGAGCAGCGCGTTCAGCATGCGGATGATGGGCGCGTCGCCCGCGCTCTCCAGCAGGTCTTCGACCGCTGGCAGCTCCTGCATCATGCGTGAGAGGTCGGCGTCGCTCTGCACCTCGCTCACCACCGCGGCGGCGCTCGATTCGCCCTGCGCGTAGGCCGCGCTGATGCGCTGTGCCAACGGGCCGTCGGCCAGCACCTCGAAGGCCTGCACGCCGTACTTGCGCGACACCTCGCCGACCGCGCTGCGCGCCGGGTGGCTCGACATCCACAGCGTGTAGCGGCCGTCGTCGGACTCCTCGAGCAGCAGTTGCTGGGTGCGTGCGAACGCGTAGGGAAGCGGGTAGCGCATGGACATCAAGGCAGTTCGCGTGCGCTGACCGGGTCGGCCGTCGGCGGCAGGGCGCCGCGCAGCGGGCTCGGGGCCAGCTTGCGGTTGTCGGAGAGCGGCTGCGGCGGCGGAATGAGCTGCGTGCCTTCCATGCGGGTGC
>NZ_AKIW01000030.1 GCF_000282635.1 Variovorax sp. CF313 | reverse complement strand
AAGGAGGAGCCGAAGGCGGGGGACATTCGCGGAGGGGAGTACCCGGTGGCCTGTGCACGCACCCCGAACAACAGCACTCACGATGGACCGCCAGATGAGTACCGACACAGCACTCCACCAGATCATCGAGCGCATTCGTACTGCAGCCGCAGCCAGCACACCGCTGTGCATTCGCGGCGGCGGCACCAAGGATTTCTACGGCGAGGCGCCGCATGGCGAGGTCTTGAGCACAGCCGACCTCACCGGCATCACGAGCTACGAACCAAGCGAGCTGGTCGTCACCGCGCGCGCCGGCATGCCGCTCGCGGAACTGGAAGCGGCGCTTGCAGAAAAAGGCCAATGCCTGCCGTTCGAGCCACCACGCTTCGGCGGAAACGGCACCGTCTGCGGCATGGTCGCGGCCGGCCTCAGCGGACCCGCGCGCGCGAGCGTCGGCGCGGTGCGCGACTACGTGCTCGGCGCCACGCTGGTCAACGGCCGCGGCGAGCTGCTGACCTTCGGCGGGCAGGTGATGAAGAACGTCGCGGGCTACGACGTTTCGCGCGTGCTGGCCGGTTCGCTCGGCACGCTGGGCGTGATCGCCGAAGTGAGCCTCAAGGTACTGCCTGTCGCGCCTGCCGAGGCCACGCTAGCATTCGCCTGCGGCCAGGCCGATGCGCTGCGCCTGCTCAACGAATGGGGCGGGCGGCCGCTGCCGCTGAATGCGAGCTGCTGGTTTGAATACGAAGGCGCGGGTGCGCTTTACCTGCGCCTGCGCGGCGCCGCGGCCGCCGTGGAAGCCGCATGCACACACCTCGGCGGCGAGCGCAAGAACAACGCGCGTGCCGCCGCCGAATGGCAATCGCTGCGCGACCAGCAACTGCCGTGGTTCGCCACCGGCGAAGGCACGGACGCGCTCTGGCGCCTGTCGGTGCCGCAGACCGCGCCGGTGCTCTCGCTCGACGGCGCCGCGCCCTTGATCGAATGGCACGGCGGCCAGCGCTGGTACAAGGCGCGGCCCGATCAGGCCGCGCGCATCCGCGAGATCGCGCGCGCCGCGGGCGGTCACGCCACGCTGTTCCGCCTGCCCCGGTCGGACACCCAAGGCAAGGTCCCGCGCTTCGACGCGTTGAGCGCGCCCGTCGAACGCATCCAGCGCGCGCTGATGCGCGAGTTCGATCCGCACGGCCTCTTCAACCGCGGCCGCCTGCTCGCCTCCACGTAGAACAAGAACCGACATGCAAACCGAGCTCGCCCCCGAATTCCGCGGCACCGACGAAGGCCGCGAAGCCGAAGCCATCCTGCGCAAGTGCGTGCACTGCGGCTTCTGCACCGCCACCTGCCCCACCTACCAGCTGCTCGGCGACGAGCTCGACGGCCCGCGCGGGCGCATCTACCTCATCAAGCAGGTGCTCGAAGGCAAGGCGCCGACGCGCAGCACGCAGCTGCACCTCGACCGCTGCCTGACCTGCCGCAACTGCGAGAGCACCTGCCCGAGCGGCGTGCAGTACGGCAACCTCGTCGACATCGGCCGCAGGATCGTCGACGAGAAGGTGCCGCGCCCCGCGATGGAGTCGGCGCAGCGCTGGCTGCTGAAAGAGGGCCTACCGTCGCCGCTGTTCGGCCCGGCGATGAAGCTCGGCCAGTCGGTGCGCGGCGTCTTGCCCGAGGCGTTGAAAGCCAAGGTGCCCGCCAGGCAGGATGCCGGCGCCTGGCCCACCGCCACGCACGCGCGCAAGGTGCTGATGCTCGCGGGCTGCGTGCAGCCGTCGATGATGCCGAACATCAACAGTGCCACCGCACGCGTGCTCGACGCGGCCGGCATACAGGCGGTGATCGCACCCGAGGCCGGCTGCTGCGGCGCGGTGAAGTTCCACCTCAACGACCAGGACGGAGGCAAGGCGCAGATGCGCGCCAACATCGATGCGTGGTGGCCTTTCGTGGAGCGCAACGAGGTGGAGGCCATCGTGATGAACGCTTCGGGCTGTGGTGTCACCGTGCGCGAGTACGGCCACATCCTGCAGCACGACGCGGCCTACGCGCTGAAGGCAGCACGCATCGGCGAGCTCACGCGCGACCTGAGCGAATTGCTGCCGGACCTCGTGCCTGCTCTGAAGGCCCGCGTGCGCGCGCCGCAGGGCGTGGTGGCCTACCACCCGCCGTGCACGCTGCAGCACGGCCAGAAGCTGCGCGGCGGCGTCGAGACGCATCTGCGCGCGCTGGGCTTCGACATCCGCGTGGCAATGAATGAATCGCACTTGTGCTGCGGCTCGGCCGGCACCTACTCGGTGCTGCAGCCCGAGCTGGCCTATCCGCTGCGCGACCGCAAGCTCGGCCACCTGGAGCAGCTGCAGCCGAGTGTCATCGCCTCGGCCAACATCGGCTGCATCACGCACCTGCAAAGCGGCAGCCGGGAGACGCCCGTGCGGCACTGGGTGGAACTGCTGGACGCGGCGCTGGCGGCGGCCTGATCGCACACCGAAGAGCGCTCTGGTCCGACTCGCGCCATGGCAATTCGCGCCGCATCATGGCAGCACCGATTTTTCCAAGGAGCAAGCCTCATGTCTTCTGTTCAAGCAGCTTCCATCGTTCCGAAGAAGCACCTGCGGCACGCCCTGCTGGCGCTGGCTTGCGCGGCCGCTGCCGTTGGCGTGCAAGCCCAGTCGGCCATGCCGCAATGGAAGGGCGAGGGCGCGGTGCGCTATGTCTGCGGCGGCATCGGCTCGGACGAATCGACCGCGATGCGCGCGGCCATGAAGGAGCATCCGCTGGCGCTGCTCTTCGCGCGCTCCGACGGTGCCTACCTGACGGATGTCCAGGTCGACATCAAGGGCGCCGACGGCGCGCCTTCGCTGGGCCTGCGCGCCAGCGGGCCGGTCTGCCTGATCGACCTGCCGGCGGGCCGCTACACCATCGACGCTGCCATGGCCGGCAGTGCCAAGAGCCAGACGGTGACGGTGGGCGGCGGTTCGAAGACCGTCGATTTCAGGTTCTGAACTCCCGGTGCGCTCAGGGCGCGCCGCAGCGCAGCGGCAAGCTCAGCCAGAACGTGGTGCCCACGCCCGGTGCACTCTGCGCCTCGATGTGCCCGCCATGCTGCTGCACGACCGCGCGCACCACTGAAAACCCAAGGCCCATGCCGCGTGCGGCGGGCATCGGGGCAGGCGCGGCGGCAGCCTGATCTTCCTTGTGCATGGCAAGGCGCTGGCCGCGCGGCGTGGTCAGCAGGGCCTGCAGTTGCGAAGGTGTCATGCCCGAGCCTTCGTCGCTGACGGTGATGCGAACAACGCCTCCGCCGGGGCTCTGGAGATCGGGCATGGCCTCCATGCGCAGGCTCACGCAGCCGCCCTGGCTGCTGTGGCGGATGGCGTTGTTCAGCAGGTTCACGATGGCGCGCGTCAGCAGCGCGCCGTCGGCCCGGATCGTTGTTTCATCGGTTTCGTCGAGCCCTGTCTCCACGCGCACGCCATGGGTCCGGGCGTAGGGCCACACCTGATCCCGCGCGTCGAGCAGCACCGTGCCGACATGCGTTTCCGCAAAGCGGTAGTCGTTCGACCCGGCCTCGGTGTAGTCCATGAAACCCTCGGCCAGCGCGAGTGTGCATTCCGCTTCCCGGCGGATCGCCCGCAGCAGATCCGCCGGCGCCGGTGCCGCGTCCGTCTCGGCGTCATGCATCGACAACAGGCTGAGGATGGTGATCTGCGGGCTGCGCAGGTCGTGGGACAGAAAGCGCCGCCATTCATCGCGCTGGCGCTGGGCTTCGCGCTCGGCGGTGAGTTCGGGCAGTGCCACCACCCAGCCCCGCTCGTCACGCGCCGCGGCGCCGAAGGGCGCGGCCTCGAACTGGAACACGTGCGCCTCGGTGGTCTGGTATTCGCCGCGCAGGCGCACGGTCCAGTGGGGGTGTTCCGCCGCCATCGCTGCATCGGCTTGCACCGTGGTCGCCAGTGTCGCGAGCAACCTGGGCAGCGACACACCCCTGAGTGCCGCTGCCTCGCCGTCGCGCGAAGGCGGCGCACCGGCGCGCAACAGGCGAAAGGCCGCGGCGTTGCTCGATCCGATGCGCCCGTCTTCGTCGCAGATCAGCATGGCGACGGGCACGGTGTGCATGGCTTCGTCCATCAGCTTCTGCATGCGCTGGACACGGGCAATGGCCCGGTCCAGGGCCTGCTTGGGTTGCTGCGCGGAATCGGCCGCCGCAGGCGCGAGGGCCGGGAGCATCTCGAAGGCGCCGGCCGGAAGCATGTCCAGCACCTGGGCGCGCTCGCGGAGAAAGGCGAACTGAGACTCCAGCCGCCGCCAGCTCCACAGCAGATAGAGGATGGCGAGCCCCGATATGGGGGCCGCCGGAGGCAGCCACCAGTGCCGGGCGAGCATGGCGGCGATGCTGAGCAGCAGGCAGGTCGCGGCCAGGCTGAAGGCGACCGGCAAAGCGTGGTGCGCCATGCGGATCAGCAGCCACAGCGCGATCCAGATCGGCACCACCGTCCATGCCGCATAGGCGAGTGGCGGCAGCACGCTGATGTTGCGCGCATGAAGCAGGTTGTCGATCGCATTGGCGTGCACCTCGACGCCGGACAGCACGCCCCGGACGCCCGCATGGGGTGCCAGCGTCTGGTCGCCGAGGCCCGGGGCCGTGGCGCCGATGAGCAGCAGCTTGCCCTGCAGCAGCGCATCGGGCACTTCCCCACGCAGTGCGCTCACATACGACACCGTGCGGTAGCTGCCGCGCGGGCCGGCGAACAGCAGGCGCAGCGGGTCCTCGCGCACCCAGGTGCCGGACGATGCCGCTGGGGGATCTTGCGGCGGGACGCGGCCCGTCATGAGCGCCCCCACATAGGGCTGCAGATGCCCGGCGTATCCCTCGCGCAGGTACAGCGTGCGCGCCACCCCGTCAGAATCCGGCGTCAGGCCCGCATGGCCGACGCCCCTGGCGCGTTCGGCGAACACCGCGAGCGGCGGCAGGAAGCCCGGCCAGTTCTTGCTCATCGACGCCAACGGCGGGGCATGCAGCAGCGGCAGGTAGACCGGCAGCTTGCCCATGGCTTGCGCCAGCCGCTCGTCATCCCGCGGGTTGATGCTGGGCTCGGTCAGGAAAAGATCCAGCAGCACCGCGCGCGGTGCATGGGGCGCCAGTCGCTCCAGCAGCCGGGCGTGGGTTTCTCTGGACCAAGGCCAGCGGCCGAGTTCGCCCAGGCTGCGTTCGTCGATCGCGATGATCATGATGTCGGGCGTCGCGGTGTGCGATGCAAGGCGCAGCATCCGGTCATGGATCGAGGCATCGATCTGCGTCACGATGGGGCGCTGCGCCAGTCCCAGCATGGCAATGGGTAACAGCAGCGCCATCAACAGCCGTTCGATGACGAGCCGCGTGCGCATTGCGAAGGCCCGGCTCAACGCGCGGGAATGTCGAAGCTTCCGCCGAAGCCCTGCCGGGGGCTCGCGGGTTCAGTGCTGCCCGGCTGCTGCTCGCGCACGCGCCAGTGGTAGCGGCCGCCGACCGCGAAGGGGCCCAACGTCATGCCCGTGGCGTAGACAGCCGGCTCGCTGAGCAGCAGCAGCGAGAAGTCGGCGCTGCGCGAAAGCTCGAAGGCGTAGCGTCGACCGGAAACCCCGGGCCACCGGATCTCGACGCGGCCGTCGGCTATCGGCGTGGCCGTTCCTGCGCTGCTGCCCTGTCCACTTGCACTGGATGGCGGCAGGTAGACCGTGCTGTCGCCCGGCAATCCCTCGAGCTGTGCGGCATCGAAGGCGGTGAGGCGAAGCTGGTAGAAGCCGGGCTCGATTTCGGGCGGCACGGTGAATGCGGGGCCGGTGCCGCGCTGCTCGTGCACCGGCAGCAGGACGCGCTCGTCGCGCGCGAGCTGCAACCGGTAGCCCTTGGCGTTCGCGACCGGCACGAGTTCGAGCGTCCGGTCGCCGCTTCGGGGCCCGGTGGCAGGCAGGAGCTGGGGCGCCGTCAGCAGGGTGCGCGCCTCGGCGCTGCCGTCTTCCAGCAGGACGGCGCCGTGGCCCGCGCGCAGTACGAGGGCAGGAGCTGCAGGCGCTGCGGGCCGCTGCGGGTCTTGTCGTCCTGCCGCGGCGCTCTTGCCGACCGACACTTCGCCTTCGATGACCTCGCTGGCCAGCAAGCCGCCTTCGTCGCGCACGCGGAAATGGGTGCCGCGCACGCCCAGGCCCAGCGACCGCGCACGGATCTCGAACTGCTGGCTGGGCCGCTGCTTCTGGACTTGCGACTCCACGCGCCCTTCGATGAGCCGCAGCCTGACCGTCGCGGCATCGATCGCCAGCACTTCGAGCGCGCTGCGGGAGGGCAGCACGACGCGGCTGCCGCCAGGCAGGCCCAGGGTAACGAAGGCCTCGCCGCCGGTGGTGAGGATGTCGCCCGGCTGGATCGGCATGCCGGGGGAGAGCGCCTGTTCGCCCCCGCTGCCGCCGCGGCGGCGCGAGGCCGCCCCTTCGACTGCCGTCACCACGGCTGCGCCCTCGGGCACGATGCGGCCGTCCGCGAAATGCAGCACCGTGCCGGGTTGCAGCAGGCGAGGCTCGCCGACCTGGTTGCGCTGCTGCACCTCGGGCCAGCGCTGCGGTGCCTGCAGGCGCTGCCCCGTGATGCCCCAGAGTGTTTCGCCGGGCTGCACGACGTGCGGGGTCGGCTGCGACTGTGCGGACACCGCGAATGCAATGAACCATGCGCATGCCACCAGCTGCCTGCACTGCATCGCTTGAGAATCTCCCCTCGTTCCGTGATCGCTCTTTGTCATGTCGGAATCGTTCTGGTTGGCGGGAGCATAGTCCTTGCCCCCTGCGGCACCATCAGGGTTCCTCCTGCCGGGTGGCTTCGAGCCGATAGCCGCGTCCATAGACCGTGCGCAGACTTAGCCCGCGCTCCGCCTCCAGCCCGAGCTTGCTGCGCAAGCGGTAGATGTGGCTGTCCAGCGTGCGCGACGGCAGCTCTTCGCCGCTGTAGCCGGCGCTTTCCAGCAGATGGGCGCGCGACACCACGCCGCCCATGTGCTGGAACAAGACCAGCACCAGCTTGAACTCGCGATCGGTGAGCGCATGCCGCTCGGGCGGTGCGCTGTCCGGCGGAACCGGATGGATCAGCACGTTCTGCGTGAGCCTGTCGAACTCCCATCGGCCGAAGCGCTCCTGGTCCGATTGCGCCACCGGCGAGCGCCTGGCCATCAGGCGCTGCACGCGCGCACGCAACTCCAGCGGGCGGAACGGCTTGACGATGTAGTCGTCGGCGCCGAAGTTCAGCGCCTGCACCACGTCCTGCTCCGAGGTGCGGGAACTGAGCATGAGCACGGGCACCAGGTCGTGCTGCCAGGTGCGCAGCCATTTCAGCAACTCGAGCCCTTCCAGCCCCGGCACGTTCCAGTCGAGCACCAGCAGGTCGAAGCTTTCCCGCCGCAGCACCTGCTGCAGCGCGGCGCCGTCGGTGAAGGCCGTGCACGCCACCGTCGTTTCTCCCACCGTGAACAGCTGCTCCATCGTCCGCACGAGGTGGGACAGCTGGTCGGGGTCGTCTTCGAGGATGGCGATGCGCATGGGGTCCGTTCGTTTGGCGGCGGGATTCTGACAGCGAATCGAAGGACCAAATCTGACGATTTCACACAAACCGCCGCAGTTACTCGAAGGATGCGAACAGTGTAAAAAAAATTCACAAACCGACACGAAAAGTGCCGGCAATTCTGACGAAACCTCGTGGCGTGTCCGCGCCGCGGAACCTCCCTCGACATCATCCGCGCCCTGTGCAGTGCCGGCCGGTGCTGCGATCTCGCAAAAGCCACAGTCTCCCGTGCCCGGTCATGGACGAGGTTGTGCATGCAACCTGATTGATCGAGGAAGACTGAAATGAACAAGACCTATCGGTCTGTATGGAACGAGGCGCTGAGTGCCTGGGTGGCGGCATCCGAAGTGACCAGGGCGTGCGGCAAGCGCGCCGGCGGCAAGGTGATGGCCGCCGTTCTGTTGGCGGCGGGTGTGCAGGGCGCCGCCTGGGCCGACGTCAAGATCGACAACGCCTCGGGGGCCGTGTGCAGCGCAGTCGGCGCCCCCGCTGTCGGAACTCCTGCATGGACCTGCCAGGTGTCCAACGGCAGCGGTGGCTTTGCCACGATATCGGGCATTGCGACCAGTGCGACGACAGGGGGGCCGGATCTGGCAAGTCTCGCGGGTATTGTTTCCGCGAACGTCGGCGCAGGGGCGATCGTGATCGGGAATACGGCGACCAAGGCGCTCGGCATCGACAGCATTGCCGTCGGCAACAGCGCCACGGCCAGCAAGGACCAAGCTCTGGCCGTTGGCACTGGCGCCAAGGCCGACGGTATCGGCGCAACTGCACTTGGTTCGCGCGCGACGGCCTCTTACACCTCGACGGCCGTTGGTTCCAACGCGGGCTTGAGCAGTGTCGCGGCAGGCAGCGTCTTCGTGGGGAACAACGCGGGTCTCTCGGCCGGTGGGACGAGCGGCGAGGGCCGACACACCTATGTGGGAGTCAATGCTGGCGCGAACAATGCGTCTGGCATTGCCAACACCGCGGTTGGCTATGAGGCAGGGTATAAATCCACCGGAACGTTCATGGCGGCACTGGGCGTCGGTGCGCTGGAACTCAGTAGCGGCGTAGGAAACGTCGGCGTGGGGGTCGATGCCGGCGGCGGCCGAACCGGCAACAACAATGTTTCCATAGGACGGCTTGCGGCGGCTGCAGCCATTGGTACGTCTGCCGGTAACAACACGGTTGCCATTGGCTATAACACCATTCTGTGGGGCGACGATGGTGTAGCGATTGGCGCCAATGGGTTCGCCCAGCGAAGGGCGGTCGCTTTGGGCGTCAATGCGCGGGCCGAGGGTACTGATTCAGTCGGTATCGGTTCCAACGCGAAGACGACGGGCCAAATGGCAATCGGCATTGGCAGTGGCGCGCAGGCAGGAACCTACGCGATTGGCATCGGTGTCGGCGCGCAGGCTCTGGGCCAAAAGTCAATCAGCATCGGCTTTGCCAACGTGGTGTCGGGCGCCAACAGCGGCGCCATCGGCGACCCCAGCGTCATCGATGGCGCCAACAGCTACAGCGTGGGCAACAACAACACGCTGGGCGCAGGCGCCACCAACACCTTCGTGCTGGGCAACGGCGTCAACATCCAGGTCGCGAACGCCACGGCGCTGGGCAACGCGACGAGCGTGACGGTGGCCGACGGCGTGGCGCTGGGCAGCGGCTCGGTGGCCAGCGTGGACAAGGGTGTGGCGGGCTACGTGCCGGCAGGCGCCGGTGCTACCCAGACGGCAGCCATTGGTGCGACCACCGGAACGTCGGGCGCAGTGAGCATTGGCGGCAATGGGCGATACCGCCAGATCACCAACGTGGCGGCCGGTGCGGCCGACAGCGACGCGGTCAACGTGAGCCAGCTCAAGGCGGTGTCCAGCGCGGCGGCGGCAGGGGCCGT
This sequence comes from Variovorax sp. CF313, assembly GCF_000282635.1. Taxonomy (GTDB): domain Bacteria; phylum Pseudomonadota; class Gammaproteobacteria; order Burkholderiales; family Burkholderiaceae_C; genus Variovorax. The sequence continues at coordinate 18,940 of NZ_AKIW01000030.1, read as the reverse complement.
GCACTACTACAGCGTCAAATCGACCGACCAGAGTGCCGGCAGCAACTATGCCAACGACGGCGCCACGGGCGTCAATTCAATGGCTGCCGGCGTGGGGGCAACAGCAGCGACGCAGGGTTCCGTTGCGATCGGACACGGCGCCAAGACGATCCTGTCTCCTGCTTCTGTCGGCGGTATCGCGATCGGGGAATCCGCGACGGCAATGGGTTCGAATATCGCCATCGGACAAAGGGCGGGCGAATCTTCCACCTCAAGCAACAGCTACTTCATCGGTGAATCGGCGGGCCAGGGATCCAGCACGAACGGATCGATCGCGGTTGGGTACCAAGCAGCTTCGCGATCGACAGCGACCACCAGCTCCTTTTTTGGTGCGAACGCGGGCAGCGACTCCTCGGGCTACGGACTGGCCGGTTTTGGGACCTTCGCGTTGGAAGGAAGCCAGGGGGATTCAAATGCAGGCTTCGGCTATTCGGCGGGCAGTTCTTCGACCGGATCCAGCAATTCGTCCTTTGGTAGCGGCGCAGGCACGTCCGTCACGGGGAACTCCAATGTTGCGATTGGAGACTCCTCGGGCGGTGGCGTGAAGGGCGACTACAACTTTGCAGGAGGCTATGCGTCAGGCTACGGAAGCACCGGCAGTCGCAACGTCGCAATCGGCTATTTCGCGAACGTCGATGAAGCGACTGCTGCTGGTGTCACGGCCAACGATGTTGTCGCCATCGGATCCAGAGCATTGGCCGGCAAGGACAGCGCCATAGCGATCGGCACCAGCGCAAAAGCCACAGGCCTGCAGTCCATCAGCATCGGCACCGGCAACGTGGTCGGCGGCGATCATTCGGGCGCCATCGGCGACCCCAGCATCATCAACGGCGCCAACAGCTACAGCGTCGGCAACAACAACACCATTGGCGCCACCACCAGCGATGCTTTCGTGCTGGGCAACAACGTCCACCTGGGCGCCGATGCGGCCGGCGCCACGACCGCCAGCGTCAGCGGGGCCGTGGCGCTGGGCAGCGACACCAGCGTGACGCAGCCTGGCGGCGTGGCACTGGGGCAGGGGTCGGTGGCAAGCACGGCAGCGGGCATCGCGCCCTACGTTCCACCGAGCGCCGCCGCGGCACAGGCCAGCGCCATCACCTCAACCACCGGCACACTGGCGGCCGTCAGCGTGGGCGACGCGGCCAACGGCAAGTTCCGCCAGATCACCGGCGTGGCCGCCGGCGCCGCCGACAGCGATGCGGTCAACGTGAGCCAGCTCAAGGCGGTGTCCAGCGCGGCGGCGGCGGGCGCGGTGCACTACTACAGCGTGAACGACGGGGGCACGCAGCAGGGCAACTACAGCAATGGCGGCGCCACCGGACTGAACAGCCTGGCGGCGGGCGTGAATGCGACGGCGCAGGCCGCCAATTCGGTTTCCATGGGCAACGGCGCGAGCGTGGGAGCTATCGCCACCGGCGGCATCGCCATCGGCACGGGCGCGTCGGTGTCGGGGACCGTTTCCACGGGTGCGACCACGCCTTCGACGTTCTACTCGTCGATCGCCATCGGCAACAACGCGAAGTCGCATGACGCGCAGGAAGTGGTCATCGGCACCAATGCAGGTTTGAACGCCACCATGCTGGCGCAGCCGGGCTACCTGTCCGACAGCGTGATGGTCGGGGCGCAGGCGGGCACCAACTCGAAGTACCAGTATGCGACCTTCATCGGCCAGGAGGCCGGGCGCAATACCAACGGTGTCCACAACACCGCTGTCGGCCAGAACGCGATGCGTTTCATGGACGGCAGCGCCAACACGGCGCTGGGCAGCAATGCGCTGGCATCGGCCAATGCTTCGGGTCTCAATCCGGCGTCGGGGTCCAGCAATACGGGCATCGGTTCCGGGGCCGGGGTCAGCCTGCAAGGCAGCGGAAATGCCTACCTGGGCGCCTCAGCGGGGGCGGGCACGATCGGCAGCAACAATGTAGCCAGCGGCAATAGCGCCGGGGCTTCCGTCGAAGGCAGCGGCAACGTCGCGAGCGGCTACGTCGCCGGCAACAACGTGACCGGCAGCAACAATGTCGCGAGCGGCTTCCTGACGGGCATCAACGTGACCGGCGACTACAACATCGCCAGCGGTTTCATGGCCGGTACGGGCATCACCGCCAATGACACCGTGGCCATTGGCTCGCAAGCGCGGGCCTCTCAGAACAGCGCTATCGCCATCGGCAACGGCGCCCGTGCGAACGGCCTCCAGTCGATCAGCATCGGCACCGGCAACCAGGTCAATGGCGCGCATTCCGGCGCCATCGGCGACCCCAGCTATATCGACGCCGACGACAGCTACGCCATCGGCAACAACAACACCATCGCGGTCGGCGCCAACCAGAGCTTCGTGCTCGGCAACAACGTCACGGTGGCCAACGCCAACAACGTGGTGCTCGGCAACGGTAGCGCCGACAAGGCGGCCGTGCAGGTCAGCAGCGCCACGGTGCCGGGCGTGATCGCCACGCTCAATCCGGACGGCTCGGTCAGCTATGCGCCGGGGCCGTCCATCACCTACGGCAACTTTGCCGGCACCGCCGCGGGCGTGGTGAGTGTGGGCGCCCCCGGCGCCGAGCGGCAGATCGTCAACGTCGCGCCGGGCGAGATCAGCAGCACCAGCACGGATGCCATCAACGGCAGCCAGCTGTACGCGGTCGCCAGCACCGTCAATGCGCTGGGCGGCAGCATCACCACCATCGTCAACAACGCGCAGACGCACTACTACAGCGTGAACGACGGCGGCACCAGGCAGGGCAACTACGACAACAGCGGCGCGAGCGCGGCCAACAGCATTGCTGTCGGCGCGGGGGCGAGCGTCGGCTCCGGTGCGGTCAATTCGCTGGCCGTGGGCACCAATGCCAGTGCCACCACCGCCAACAGCGTGGCCGTGGGCCCGAACGCCACCGCCAGCACCGACAACAGCGTGGCGCTCGGCGCGGGCTCGACCACCGCCGCGGCCACGCCCACGGCCAGCACCACCATCCAGGGACAGACCTACGACTTCGCCGGCGCCGCGCCGGTGGGCGTGGTCAGCGTCGGCGCGCCAGGGGCCGAGCGCCAGATCCAGAACGTGGCGGCCGGCCAGATCAGCGCCACCAGCACGGACGCGATCAACGGCAGTCAGCTCTATGCAACCAACCAGGCCATCAACAACATCCAGGTCGGCGGTGCAGGCATCAAGTACTTCCACGCCAACTCGCAGGCCGCGGACTCGCAGGCTGCCGGCGCGGAGAGCGTGGCCATCGGGCCGCAGGCGATCGCGCTGGGCAACAGCGCCTTTGCGGGCGGCAGCGGCGCGCAGGCGAATGGCGCAAGCAGCATCGCGCTGGGCGCGAATGCCATCGCCACCACCAGCAGCGGCGTGGCCCTTGGCAGCGGCGCATCGGCCGACCGCGCCGGCATGAACGGCCAGCGCGAGATGTTCTCGAACGTCTCGGTGCTGTCCGCGCAGGGTGCGGTGTCGGTGGGCAGTGCAGGCAACGAGCGCCAGATCACCAACGTCGCGGGCGGCACGCAGGCCACCGATGCGGTGAACGTGCGCCAGCTGCAGGCGGTGCAGGCCGGCAGCGTGCGCTACGACACGAACGTGGATGGCAGCGTCAACTACAACAGCGTGACGATGGGCAACGGCAGCGCCGCCGGGCCGGTGGCGGTGCACAACGTGGCGCCGGGCGTGGCGCCCACCGATGCCGTCAACGTGCAGCAGCTGAACCAGTCCAGCGCGGCCAACACGGCCTACACCGATGCGCGCGTCAACGCGCTCGGCAGCGAGATCCGGGGCGTCGCGCGCAATGCCTACGCCGGCGTGGCCGCCGCCATGGCGGTGCAGATGCCCGGCACCTACGTGCCCGGCAAGACGGTGATGCGCATCGGCTATGGCGTCTTCAAGGGCGAGAGCGCGGTGGGCGTGAGCTTCCGCCGCACCTCGGAGAACAACGCATGGAGCCTGACGGGCGGCGTGGGCATGAGTCGCGCGGGAGCGGCCGCCACGGTCGGCGCCGAGTGGGTCTTCAATTGAGCGCGGGGAGAAGAGAAATCATGAATCGAACGATCTGTGAAGCTGCACTGGCAGCGGCAATGCTGGTGCTCCAGGGCTGTGCCTCGCCGGGCGCTGCCATCGACAAGGACGCGCAGGCGCGCGTCGCATCGGAACGGTTGGAGGCGCCAAAGCCCGAGGACTTTCCGGACCTTGGCAGCGCCAGGTGGAAGCAGGGCGCCTTTCCCGGCACCGACGCGTTCGCACGCATGCGCACCGGCATGGGCAAGGACCAGGTGCGCGAACTGCTGGGCTGGCCGCACTTCAGCGAAGGACTCTGGGGCGTGCGCGAGTGGAACTACATCTTCCACTTCCGCACGGGCAAGAGCGCCGACTATGTGACCTGCCAGTACATGGTGCGCTTCAGCGGCGACGGCGTGTCGACGGGCGGCTGGTGGAAGAACCCCGACTGCGCCTTGCTCGCGCAGCCGCCGGCGGCTACGCCGATTCCGGCCAGCACCAGGCTGGCGCCGCCGCAGAAGGTCACGTTGAATGCCGACGGCCTGTTCCGCTTCGACGGCTCTTCGCTGTCGGACCTTCTCCCCGACGGACAGGTGCGCATCGAGCGGCTGGCCGCCGAGCTGCGGGGCAACTTCAGGTCGCTGCACTACATCGTGGTGACGGGGCACACTGACCGGCTGGGCGGCGATGCCTACAACGAGGCGCTGTCGCTCGCCCGCGCCAACACCGTGCGCGATCTGCTGGTGAAGCAGGGCATCGACGGCAAGCTGATCCGCGCCGCGGGCATGGGCAAGCGCCAGCCGGTGGTCAGCGATTGCGAGGGCACGCGCAGTTCGCCGGCCCTGCTGCGCTGCCTGCAGCCGAACCGCCGCGTTGAGATCGACGTCGCCGGGGAGCAGTAGCCTGTGAACGCATCCTGGATCCCCAGGGAGTATCGGATTGCCCTGGTGGATTCGGATGCGCTGCAGCGCATCTGCACCTCCAATTCGCTGTCGGTCCTGGGCGCGGACAGCGCGCCCTTCGGCCGGATGTCCGAACTGGTAGCGGCGATCCGCGCAGGGCATCAGTTCGACGCCGTCATCATCGGGATCCATGCGGACGCCGCGAAGACGATCTCAAAGCTGTCCGACGTGGAGGATGCCGCGGGCCGGCCGCTTCCGGTGCTGTATGTCGCCCACCACACCGAGCTGCAGATCGTGCATCGGCTGCCTGCGCAGGTGCTGGCGCAGGAGTCGTTCCGGCTGCTGCCTTCGCCGGTCGACGAGGATGCGCTGATCGAGTGGCTGGACGCGCTGGACCGGCGCGATGGCCGGGATGGGCGGCACGCAGGCATCGGGTTCCTGCGCGTCGGGCCTTGATGAATCAGCCCGCCGCCAGCGCCGCCTCCACATCGCGCGTCAGCGAGGCCGGCGTGTCCAGCGGCGCGTAGCGCTTGAGCACGGTGCCGTCGCGCCCGATGAGGAACTTGGTGAAGTTCCACTTGATGGCCGTGCTGCCCAGCAGGCCCGGCTTTTCCTTGGTGAGCCACTGGTACAGCGGCGCGGCGTTGCTGCCGTTCACGTCGATCTTCTCCATCATCGGGAAGCTCACGCCGTAGTTCGTGGTGCAGAAGGCGCCGATTTCCTCGTTGGTGCCCGGGTCCTGCGCGCCGAACTGGTTCGACGGAAAGCCCAGCACCGCCAGCCCCTGGTCGGCGTACTTCTCGTGCAGCGCCTCCAGCCCCGCGAACTGCGGCGTGAAGCCGCATTTGCTGGCGGTGTTGACGATCAGCAGCACCTTGCCCTTGAAGGCGGAGAGCTTTACCGGCTTGCCGTCGATCCGGTTGGCCTCGAAGTCGTAGACGCTGGTCATGCTGTTTCCTCAGGTGGGGGAAGAGGCGCGATCATCACTCCGCCCGGGCGTTCGTGCAAACGCCGACCAGACGGCGCCCAGCACGATCAGCGCGCCGCCGGCGAGGATGCGCGGCTCCATCGTGGCCGCGCCGAGCGCCACCGACGACACGCTCGCGAACAGCACCTCCGACAGCATGATCACCGAGGTCGCGGCAGCCGGGAGCCGGGCCGCGCCGTACTGCAGGCACACGTTGGCGAAGACGAAGCCGGTGCCCAGCAGCACGGCCCAGCCGAGCCAGCCCGGCGAGGCGTGCAGCGGCGAATCGAACGCGCCGAGCGCGGTGCCGCCCAGCGCCGCGGCGCCGGCCACGAAGGCGCAGCCGCAGAACATCGACAGCGCGCGCGACTCGCCCGGCGCCTGTCGCAGGTGGCGCAGCGCGATGTTGGTGACGGCAAAGCTGAAGCCCGCCGCCATGCCCAGCCAGTCGGGCAGGCTCGACGGCACCGGCCATTCGGTGCCGGGCGCCTTCAGCACCACCACCACGCCGGTGAGCGCCAGCGCCACGCGCGCCAGCGCGCTGCCGGTCGGCCGCTCGCCCAGCAGCAGCCAGCCCAGCAGCACGCTCCACAGCGGCATCAGGTAGAACAGCAGCACCACGCGCACCACGTCGCCCTGTGTCACGGCCCAGTTGAATCCCACGTTGGTGAAGCCGGCCGCGAGGCCCAGCAGTGCCAGCATCGGAAAGGCAATGAAACCTTTCCACGCGTGCCGTCGCAAAAGCCCCATCGCGGCGGCGATGACCAGGTAGATCAGGCAGGTGGTCCACAGCGGATGCAGGCCGTGGCTCGCGATCTGGCGAAACGGAAACCACGAAACGCCCCAGACGAAGGCGTTGAAGACGAGCGCGAGAGCTGCTTGCATTGGAGCGGAAATTTTCGTGGGGCACCGAGGAACCGGCTTTGCCGGGCCTCTGGTGTCGCCCCCGGCGAGGGGGAAGGCGCAGCGACACGAAGTGCGCGCAGCCTGGGGGAGGTCAATGATGCTTGTCGCTGCGGGCGATGGCCAGCAGATGCTCGATCTCTTCCGGGTATTTCTTCAGGTTGCTGTCGTACCAGTATTTGATGAGCCACATGCATCCCGCCACCACGAGGCCGAACGCACTGATCGCGCCGTACGCCGAGAGGCCGAGGCCCGTGCACACGCTGTAGAAGCCGCCGAGCAGGAGAATGCAGGCCTGCTCGTTGAAGTTCTGCACCGCGATGGAGCGGCCCGCGCCCATCAGGTTGTGGCCGCGGTGCTGCAGCAGCGCATTCATCGGCACCACCAGGAAACCGCCCAGGCCGCCCAGCAGGATCAGGAACGGCACCGCCAGCCACACGTTGCCGATGAAGTTCATGCAGATCACCATCAGTCCCATCGCGATGCCCATGGGGATCACCCGCGTGGCCATGTCCAGCCGCATGCGCATCGAGGCCACGATCGCGCCCACGGCCGTGCCGATGGTCACCACGCCCGTCAGCGCCGAGGCCTGCGTGGTGTTGTAGCCCAGAGCCAGCGAGGCCCAGGCCAGCACGATGTACTTGAGGTTGCCGCCCGCGCCCCAGAACAGCGTGGTGGTGGCCAGCGAGATCTGGCCAAGGCGGTCGCGCCACAGGCGGGCGTTGCAGTGCCAGAAGTCGGGCAGCAGCGCGGCGATGTTGCGCGCCAGGCCCTGTTCGGGGTTGGAGCGCAGCGGGCGCATCTCGACGCCGGTGTGCGGGATGCGCGTGTTGAACCATGCTGCCAGCACGTAGACAAAGATCAGCACTGAGATCGCGGCCTCGGCCGGTGAGTCGATGCCGGTGTCGATGAACGGGAGGTCGAAGGCCAGCAGTTTGCTGGAAATGGCATGCCCCACCAGCGAGCCGCCGAGCACGATGCCCAGCAGGATCGACGCGATGGTCAGTCCTTCGATCCAGCCGTTGGCCTTCACCAGTTGGGATGCCGGCAGCAGCTCGGTCAGGATGCCGTACTTTGCCGGCGAATACGCCGCGGCGCCGAGCCCTACGATCGAATACGACAGCAGCGGATGCGAGCCGAACAGCATCATCAGGCAGCCCACCACCTTGATGGCATTGCTGATGAACATCACCGTGCCTTTGGGCAAGGCATCGGCAAAAGCGCCCACCAGCGGCGCCAGCACCACATAGAAGACCGCGAAGATAGGCACCAGGGCTGCGCGCTGCCATTCGGGCGCACCCGAACTTCGCATGAGGTCGACCGCAACAACGAAAAGCGCTTGGTCGGCCAGCGACGAAAAGAACTGGGCCGACATGATCGTGTAGAAACCGCGCTTCATCGATGGGCTGGCTGGCCAGAGGGGTCTGCTGGCGGTAGTGAAAAAGTGTTGCGCTGCGGGCGAATGGGCGGTTATAGCATGGGGGTGGGGCACGGAATTAGGGATCCCTACGGTGTTCAACCCCATTCCCGAAGATGCTAAAACGTGGTCTGCATTGTCCCCGAGTCTTCCCCAGAATTCCCATGCCGCGTCCCATTCTCGCCACCGTCCATACCGGCGCCCTGCGTCACAATCTCGAACGGGCGCGTCGCTCGGCCCTCGAGGCCCGCGTCTGGGCCGTCGTCAAGGCCAATGCCTATGGCCATGGCATCGAGCGGGTCTATGAAGGCTTGCGGGGCGCCGATGGCTTCGCGCTGCTCGACCTGGCCGAGGCCGAGCGCGTGCGCGCACTCGGTTGGCGCGGCCCGGTGCTGCTGCTCGAAGGCGTGTTCGACGCCCGCGACCTGGAGCTGTGCTCGCGGCTGGACCTCTGGCACACCGTGCACTGCGACGAGCAGATCGACATGCTCGCCGCCCACAAGACCCTGAAGCCGCAGCGCGTGTTCCTGAAGATGAATTCGGGCATGAACCGCCTGGGCTTCACGCCCGAGCGCTTCGGCTCCGCCTGGACCCGCCTGAACGCGCTGACGCAGGTCGACGAGATCTCGCTGATGACCCACTTCAGCGACGCCGACGGCGCGCGCGGCATCGCCCACCAGCTGGCGACCTTCGAACGCGCCACGCGCGACCTGCCGGGCGAGCGCTCCATCGCCAACAGTGCCGCCACGCTGCGCCATGCCGAGCAGACGCGCGGCGACTGGGTGCGCCCCGGCATCCTGCTGTACGGCAGCGCGCCCGATTTTCCCGAGCACGATGCGGCGCACTGGCAGCTGCAGCCCACCATGACGCTGTCGACCCAGATCATCTCGGTGCAGACGCTGAAGGCCGGCGACACCATCGGCTACGGCTCCAGGTTCACGGCGCAGGGGCCGCTCACCATCGGCATCGCGGCGGTCGGCTATGCCGACGGCTATCCGCGCCACTGCGACAGCGGCACGCCGGTGCTGGTGAACGGCGTGCGCACCCACATGGTCGGCCGCGTGAGCATGGACATGATCACTGTCGACCTCACGAACGTGCCCGACGCGAAGTTCGGCAGCGAGGTCACGCTGTGGGGCAAGTCCGCGAAGACCGGCGCGGTGCTTCCCATCGACGAGGTTGCGAAGGCCGCGGGCACCATCGGCTACGAACTCATGTGCGCCGTGGCGCAGCGCGTGCCTTTCGCCGATCCGGCCCCCACCGAAGGCCGATGAAGATCCTTTCCGACTGGCGCTCCGTGCGCCTGTGGGAAACGCAGGTCGAACGCGACCTGCACCGCAGCTACAGCCTGCGCACGCACGGCATCCTGATCGGCACGTTCACGATGCTGCTGATGTGGGGCGTGTCGGCGCTGCAGATGCACCTGCTGCATGTGCACTCGCTGGCGGTGCGCTACCTCCTCACGCTGGGCGTGGGATACCTCGGCTATCTGCTGGTGCTGCGCTGGTGGGCCAGGCGCCTGGTGGAGGGCCGCGAGGTGGACGCCAACGTCGATGCGCCCGATCTGGACTTCGGCGGTGGTTCCCAAAGCCATGCGAGCGCCGGCGACGGCAGCGGCCTGTCCGACGTGGCGAGCGGCGCGCTCGACATCGCGGGCGGGGCGGACGAAGGCGCAGTCGTCGTCGTGCCGGTGATCGCCATCTTCCTGATCTGCGCGGCCGTCGTGCTCGGCGCCGGTTCGCTCGTGCTGCTGTACTTCGGCTGGGACGCGCTGCTGGCCGTGGCCATCGAGGTCGCGTTCTCGTACGTGTCGGCCCGCGCCGCGGTGCGCGTGGCGCGCGAGGGCTGGCTCATGGCGGCCGTGCGGCTCACATGGAAGCCGCTGCTGGGCGCGGTGGTCTGCACGGTGGCCCTGGGCGCGCTGCTCGACCACTTCATGCCGCAGGTCGACTCCCTGCCCGAGGCGGTGCGCGTCCTGCTGAAGAAGCACTGAGCACCGAGCGCGAGCAGCGCCGCCTTCCTGCGCGCCGCGATGGTGTGCATGACGCGCTCAATACAGGCCGAGCTGCCGCGTCCTCAATCGCGCCAGGCCCAGCAGCGCGTCGGTAAAGGGCGTGGCCACCGCAGTCAACTCGCCCAGCTCACGCACCACGGTCACCAGCGCGTCCAGCTCCACCGAGCGGCCGGCTTCCACGTCCTGCAGCATCGAGGTCTTGAACGCGCCGAGCTTCTTCGTGATCGCATGCCGGTCTTCCGGGCTCTGCGTGATCTCGATGCCGATGCGCCGGCCGATCTCCTTGGCCTCCAGCATCACCGCCGAGATGAAGCCGCGCACGTAGTCGTCGTCCATGATCAGGTCGGTGGTGCAGCCCGTCAGCGCGCTGATCGGGTTCACCGTCATGTTGCCCCACAGCTTGAACCACACGTCCTTCTGGATCTGCGGCGACAGCGTGGTGTCGATGCCTGCGGCGTTCAGCAGCTCGACCAGCTTCTGCACGCGCGGCGTGGCTTCGCCCGAAGGCTCGCCCACGATCAGCCCGTTGCCGAAGTGATGCCGCACCACGCCGGGTCCGTCGAGCGAGCAGCTCGCGTGCACCACGCAGCCGATCACGTTGCGCGCGGGAATGGCCTTGGCAATAGCGCCTTCGGGGTCCACCGCCGCGAGCCGGTGGCCCGTGATCTCGCCGCCAAAGCCGCCTTCCAGGAACCACCATGGCACGCCGTTCATCGCGACCAGCACGATGGTGTCGGCGCCGATCAGCGGCCCGATGCGCTCGGCCACGCCGGCCAGCGCGGGCGCCTTCACGGCGATCACCACCAGGTCTTGAACACCGAGCGCTTCGGGGTCGGCCACCGCGTTCACCGGCACACGCGTGCGCACGTCGCCACGCATGAGCGAGAGGCCGTCGCGTTGCAGCGCATCGAGCGTGGCGCCGCGCGCCACCACGTTGAGGCGTTGGCCTGCCTGTGCGAGGCCGACGCCGATCCATCCGCCGATCGCGCCGGCGCCGTAGATGCAAATCTTCATGGGAACAGGCGCCTCAGTTGCGGTAGCTCGGGTCGATGCGGTCCACTTGCCGCACCAGCGCATCGAACACGTCCTGCCCCGCGCCATGCTCGGGGCTGAACTGCAGCGCGTCGCGCGTGCAGCGCTGCGCGATTTCATCGCTCACCGGAATGGCTGCGCCCATCGAGAAGGTGGCCATCTGGATCTCGCAGGCGCGCTGCAGCGTCCAGAGGATCGCGAAGGTCTGCGGCAGCGTCTGGCCCCAGGCCAGCAGCCCGTGGTTGCGCAGGATCACCGCGTTGCGGTTGCCGATGCTCTTGAGCAGGCGCGGGCCTTCGTCGGCATGGATGGTGATGCCCTCGAAGTCATGGTACGCCACCATGTCGTGCAGCTGGGCGGTATAGAAGTTGGTCTGCTGCAGCCCGCCCTGCAGGCAGGCCACGGCCACGCCGGCCGTGGTGTGCGTGTGCATCACGCAGTGCGCACCGGGCAGGCCGTCGTGGATGGCGGCATGCACCGTGAAGCCGGCCGGGTTCACCGGATGGGTCGAGCCGTCGAGCACCTTGCCCTGCAGGTCGATCTTCACCAGGTTGCTCGCAGTGACCTCGCTGTAGTGCAGGCCGAAGGGGTTGATGAGGAACTGCTTCTCCCCGCCCGTCACGCTGTCGGGCAGCCGCATCGTGATGTGGTTGTAGATCATCTCGGTCCAGCCCAGCATCGCGAACACGCGGTAGCAGGCCGCGAGCTGCTCGCGCGCGATGCGCTCGCCGGAGTGCAGCGAGGGATGGACCAGCGCCGGCGGCGCGGTGGTGGCGAGTGTGTTCATGGCAGTTCCTTCATGTGTTCAACCCTCCGCGGTGAAGCCGACCTCTTTGACGATCGGCGCCCACTTGGCGGTGTCTTTCTTCAGCAGATCGGCCAGCTCGGCCGGCGTGGAAGACATCGCCTCCAGGCCGAATGTGCCGAGGCCGTCGATCACGTCCTTCTGCGCGAGCGCGTTCTTCATTGCGGTGTTCAGCTTCGCCACCAGCTCGGGCGAGGCCTTGGCCGGCAGGAAGAAGGCGAACCATTCGCTGTGCGCCATGTCCTTGATGCCCTGTTCGCCGAAGGTGGGCACTTCGGGCGCGAAGCGGCTGCGCTTGGCGCCCGAGACGCCCAGGATGCGCACCTTGCCTGAGGGCAGGTGCTGTGTGATGTCGCCGATCGGCCCCGACACCGCCGAGATGTTGCTGCCCAGCAGGTCGAGCATGGCGGGCTGCGTGCCGCGGTAGGCCGCGTGCTTGAGCTCGACGCCGCCCTTCTTGCCCAGCAGCGCGCCGATGAAGTGCGGCGTGGAGCCCGCGGCGGGCGAACCGTAGTTGGCGCCGGCCGGATTGGCCTTGGCCCAGGCCAGGAACTCGGGCACCGTCTTCACGCTGGCCGGCACGGCCGGGCCCACGGCAAAGCCGAAGTCGAAGATGCAGGCCAGGCTGACGGGCGTGATGTCGACCATCGGGTCGTACGGCAGCTTCTTGTAGATGTGCGGGTAGATCGTGAGGATCGAGGTCGGCGTCTGCAGGATGGTGCTGCCGTCGGCCGGGCGGCCCTTCACGTAGCTCACGGCGATCTGGCCGCCCGCGCCGGTGCGGTTCTCGACCACCGCCACCTTCGCGTACTCGGGGCTGAGCTTCTGCGCGAGGCGCCGGCAGGTGGTGTCCGAGGTGCCGCCGGCCGCGAAGCCGGTGACGATGGTGGCGGTCTCGATGCTCATCGCCTGCGCGAAGACGTTCTGGCCAAGGCTGGCCATCAAGGCGGATGCACTGGTGGTCTGCAGGATCTGGCGGCGGGTGAAGCTCATGGTGTCTCTCTCCGGACGGTGGTTATGGAGGGTCGATCAAGACTCGTCGCGCAGCCAGGTGACCGCGCCCGAGTGGGTCACGGCGCCCTGGTGGGCAGGGCGCACGGTGAGCGCGTATTTTTCCAGCAAGCCCCCGCGGGCCGCCCCCGCGTTTACCTCACGTCGGGCGAGCCGCGCGGCGATTTCCTCCGTGGTGAGATCGACCGTGATCGAGCGTGCCTCGGCACGCGCGTCGATGGCGATCACGTCGCCGTCGCGCAGCGCCGCAATCGGTCCGCCGTCGGCCGCTTCGGGCCCCGCGTAGCCGATGCACAGGCCGCGCGTGGCGCCCGAGAAGCGCCCGTCGGTCAGCAGTGCCACCTTGTCGCCCATACCCTGGCCGTAGAGCAGGGCGGTGATGCCGAGCATCTCGCGCATGCCGGGGCTGCCCTTGGGGCCTTCGTTGCGGATCACGATCACGTCGCCGGGTTCGTACAGGCGGTTCTGCACGGCGGTCTGCGCTTCTTCCTCCGAGTTGAAGACGCGCGCCGGCCCGCGAAACACCAGCCCCTGGAGCCCCGCCGTCTTGAGCAGCGCGCCGTCCGGGCAGAGGTTGCCCTTGAGCACTGCGAGGCCGCCGTCGCGCGTGATCGGGTTGCCGGCCTCGCGCACCACGCGGCCATCAGGCGCAAGGGCGCCGGCCAGTTCCTCGGCCATCGTGCGGCCGGTGAAGGTGAGCGCATCGCCGTGCAGGAAGCCCTGCTCTAGCAGCGTGCGCAGGATCACGCCCGCGCCGCCGATGTAGAACACGTCGCGCGCAAGGTACTGGCCGCCGGGGCGCAGGTCGGCGATGAGCGGCGTGCGCGCGAAGACCTCGGCCACGTCGTCGAGGTGGAACTTGATGCCGGCTTCGTGCGCAATCGCCGGCAGGTGCAGCGCGGCATTGGTCGAACCGCCCGTGGCCGATACCACGGCGCAGGCGTTTTCCAGCGCCTTGCGCGTGACGATGTCGCGCGGCAGCGGGCTGTCGCCCATCACTGCCTTCATCAGCGTCTTCGCGGCGCGGCGCATCAGCGGCGCGCGTTCGCTGAACACGGCAGGCACCATGCTCGAGCCGATGGGCGCGAGGCCCAGTGCCTCCGACACCATGCCCATCGTGTTGGCCGTGAACTGCCCTGCGCAGGCGCCGGCCGTCGGCAGGCAGGCGCGGCTCATCGCGTCGAGTTCGTCGTGCGTGGCGGTGCCGGCCAGCACCTTGCCGATGGTCTCGTAGGTGTCGACCACGTTCAGGTCGCGCCCGTCCGGCCCCGGCATCTGGCCAGGCAGCGCCGAGCCGCCATGCACGAACACGCTGGGCACGTTGCAGCGGACCATGCCCATCATCAGGCCGGGCAGGTTCTTGTCGCACGCGCCGATGGCGAAGATCCCGTCCCACTGGTGGCCGCGCGTGGAGGCTTCCACGCTGTCGGCGATCAGCTCGCGCGAGATCAGCGAGAAGCGCATGCCCGAGTGCGCCATCGTCAACCCGTCGCTGATCGACACCACCGGGCATTCGTGCGGCGTGCCGCCGCCCGCATAGATGCCGGTCTTGGCGTGCTGCGCCTGCTCGCGCAGGTTGAGGTTGCACGGGCTCATCTCGCCGCCCGTATGGAACACGCCGATGTGCGGGCGCGCGATGTCCTCGTCGTCCTGTCCCAGCGCATGCAGGAAGCTGCGTGTGGTCGCACGGATCGTGCCCTCGCGGATGGTGGCGGAGCGAAAGCGGTTTTGGGATCGTACTTTTGTCAAAGTGTTCTCTTTTCAACCTTTAGACCAAGAGCAGTGACGAGGCCACGCTCTTCTTTGGGAAGGGACAGCAGATTTTTTTCATCGCCCGTGTTAAGCCAGTTTGCGATCGATCGACCAACTCTTTCCAGAATTCGCAAGAACTTGAAAGCTGAATCTTTCGTCGACAAGGGGTCAATAAAGCGAATAATTTCGTCTATTACTCGTGCTCTTTCTGCTTTTTCATAGTGCAGGATTGAGCCAATGACCGCTACTGCTGCATGGGAAGGAAACCTTAACATCAGCTTGACTAGCTCCGGGAAAATCAAAGCTGCCTTCGAGTCGTCGATGTGGAACAAATTTATGGCACCGATTAGTAAGTGTCGATACTTTTCTACTGCATTTGACTTCGACAAAAGAGAAGCTTGCTTGTCGATATTTGTTAAGTATGCCTTTGCGATGTAGTCCACTTCAAGCAGAAGGGGCGGCTTCAAATTCGGTACGAGTCTGAGCATGCTAAGCAGCACGATGGCGCGCGCCTGCCGAGCTTTTTCGCTTGCTGGAACCATACGAGTAATCTCTTCGATGAGACGCTCTATCTCATCAAGACCCGCTGCGCCTTCGACGCACGCTAGGAGATCGTTGATTTGGGCTCTGAATATTGGGTCTGCAGCTTGACTTGTGCGCATAAGTTCGAGCGCACGCAACACATAGCGTCGATCCAATCGATCAACAGAGCTTTCATTGGCAAGCCAATCATCCAATTCGGTTTCTGTGTACCAAATTCGAAGAATCTCGACAAACAACCCAATCGGCTCGCCACGCTGCTGTTTTACCTCCATGCACAGTCGCATAAGCGGCTCGGTCAGTTCATAGTAACTTTCCCGACCCTGTTCAATCGAACGCACATAACGCTTCTCGCGCAACTGCTTGAGTTGTCCAGAGCAGGTCTGGTGTGTGATGAAGCACGCTTTTGCTATCTGCTTGACTGGTGCCGCCCCGCGATAGTTGACCAAGTACTCCACGATCTTCCGCTGCTGGCCTGACAACTCTTTCATCCGCGCCTGGTAATACGGCGTCAGTTCGTCCAGCGTGTGCATCACGGCTTGCACCAATTCGTCGAGCGCCTCACGGCTTAAGAACTGCGCAAAGATCACGTAGATGCGTGGGTTGCCTTCTGCGAGATGGTGCACTGCGCGGATGCGCGCATGCCCTTCAGGCGTATCGATGAAATCGGCCAATGCGCTGTCACCGCGCTCCACCGCGATTTTCTTCAACAGGCTGACGACGTCCTCAAGGCTGAAATCATGCAGCGCCTGTATGTCGAAGAATCCATAGAACGGTGATTTCTGCAGGCTCACGCCCGCGAACAATGCTGGCGTGGTCGCGACCAGTACCAACTGCGGATGGTTCTGGATGAACGCTCTGAATTGCCGCTGCCCCGCATCGCCTAATTGATCGAACAGGTCGTCCAGGTTCTCCAGCAGCACGATTAGCGTCTTGTCGCCAAGGATCTCCAGCAGCAACGATGTGCCTTGCACTTCCGCCTGTTTGAGCGTCAGTTCATACAGCGGCGCCGTCCGTGCCGCGATGCCAAGTTCCGGGCTTTTCTGATCCAGCGTGCGAAGGATGCGCAGCACGAGTTCGAAGAAGCTGGTCACGCCCCATTCTTCTTCGCGCATCCATGCGATCAATCCCTTCTTGCGGATATCTTCCGACGTCGAAAGCCGGTAGTGCAGCAGCGAGATCAGATGTGTCTTGCCGATGCCGCGTGGGCCGACGAACAGATAGTGATGCTTGGCGCGAGTCGTCACGCTGTGCACGACATCGTCGTAGCACGCATCGATCAGCGGTTGTCGCTGCACCAGCATCTGCTGCAACGTTTCGGGCTGCATCATGCTGGGCGTGAAATGCGAGAGGTACAGCGCCTTTTGCGCCATAGGGGTGGGTTGGGCAGAGGGCTCGTTCTTTTTCTTCATGCCGCACCGCCTTCCATCATGGGCACGCCTCGATGCCAACGCCACCAGCGAGCCACGATGCTGAACTTGTAGAGAAGCTCGCCGTTTTCCGGATGGCGAACGAAGTAGTAGTCGCGCTCCAGCAAGTTCGTGAGTTCGAGCCAGCTTTCTCCGTCCAATGTCGGAACGACACCCTTGGCGCGATTGATCGCGGACTGCATGGACATCGAGCCGGTCGCGGAGGCCACCGCATCCAGCAGCGCGTGACATGCCGCGCGATCTGCTGCGTAATACTCGCGCGTTCGTTCTTCGTAGTGCTTCAGATGCCAAGGGTCGAGCGCGGACCGGATGGCATCGGTCACTTCCCTGCGCACATCGTCCGCCGTCACGCGGTACGCCGACCCTGCGTGCTTCGACTTGAGCTTGCTCAATACATGGTGAATGTAGAACGGGATGTCGTCGACTTCCGTCGCCACCACACGGGCCACGGCGTCTTCGTCCATTGCGATGCGGTTGTCCTGGAATAGCCGAAGCGCGAGAGACGTCGCATCGGCATGAGCAAGGGGCGGCACCTCCACCGTGATCATGTCGTTGACCGGCGCATTGACATAGCCCTGTTGCTTCAGGTGCCGCACGACATGGTGCAAGCCGATCGAGCCAGTGAACACCATTCGCACCTTGGCGTTTTCCTGGCGAATGCTGCGCAGCACGTCCAGCAGCTCCATCGCCTCCTGCGGCGCAGTCTTCGCGAGGTTCTGCAGCATCATGGGCAGTTCATCCCAGAGGAAAACCACGTACTGCGTCTGCGTCGATTCACCCAGGTGGGCCAGGGTATCGACCAAGCCCTGCTTCCAGCTCTTGGCGGCGAAGTTCGGAAGCGTGACCGGGCCGATCTTCAGCCCGGACGCCTCCGAGCCTATGTTTGCGAGCCAGTCCCTGAACTTCTTGATTTTGCTGAGCAGAGGGTGAAGATCGGCCAGGACATATTGGACGAACTCATTGGCGCTGCGCACGCCTTCCAGGTCGCGCTTGACCATGACCCAGCCGTCGCGTCGCTGTGCCTCGAGCTTGCTGAGCACGTGGGTCTTGCCCATGCGCCGTTCCGCGACGAGCTGCAGGCTCTGGGTCTCGAGGATGTCCATGACCTCGGCCACCAAGGTGTCCCTGCCCACGATGTCTTCGAGCGCAAGCGCTCCGCCTGGGTTGATTTTCATTGAAGTACGATAAATTTAACGTACGTCAAATCTAGCATGTATTTGCACGGGGCTATGTCTGCGAGCCTTCAGTAGCTCGACGAACCAGAACTCGCCGTGAGATTTTTGTACCTGGCCAGCAGCTGCTTCGCCGCCGCCGCCAGCACGATGGTGTCCACGCCCACCGCCACGAACAGCGCGCCGGCCGCGAGCCACTTGCGTGCCTGTTCCTCGGTGGTCGACAGGATGCCCGGCGCCTTGCCGGCCTTGCGGATGCGCGCAATCGCGTCGGCAATCACGGCCTGCACCTCGGGGTGGTTCGGCTGGCCCACGAAGCCCATCGAGGCCGACAGGTCGGCCGGGCCGATGAACACGCCGTCCACGCCCGGCGTGGCCGCGATGGCGTCGAGGTTCTTCATTGCCTCCACCGTCTCGGCCTGCACCAGCAGGCAGGTCTGCGCATTGGCCTCGTGCAGGTAGTTGGGGTAGGCCTGCCAGCGCGAGGCGCGCGCCAGCGCACTGCCCATGCCGCGGATGCCTTCGGGCGGGTAGCGCATGCCCTGCACCAGCCGCGCCGCCTGCTCGGCCGTGTCGACCATCGGCACCAGAAGCGTCTGCGCGCCGATGTCGAGGTGCTGCTTGATCAGCGTGGTGTCGCCGACCGGAATGCGCACGACGGGGTGCGAGCGCTCCGACTCGGGCTGCGCCGACCATGCGCTCGAAATGCCCTGCAGCTGCGCGAGCACCGAGCGCAGGTCGTTGGGCGCATGCTCGCCGTCGACCAGCAGCCAGTCGTAGCCGGTGCCGGCCAGGATCTCGGCGGCGTAGCCGTCGGCCAGCCCGACCCACAGGCCGATCTGGGGCTTGCCCGATTGAAGGGCTTGCTTGAAGGTGTTGATGGGGGTGTGCATGTTTAGTCCGGGAGGTGGAAGGGTGATGTCTTCATTCGTGGAGCACCGCGGAACCGGCTTTGCCGGGCCGCAGGTGTTGCCCCC
>NZ_AKIW01000029.1 GCF_000282635.1 Variovorax sp. CF313 | reverse complement strand
TTTGACAGGTACGAGAACCTTCATTGACTTGACTCCATTGGATTGCAAAAAGGGGGCTTCGAGGGCAACCGGTCATTCTAGGACGCGACCTTTGTCGCCTCTCCATTCTTCTCGTCGGCACGGGGACCAAGAAAAAAGAACGATCGTGCTTTTCCGTGATTATAAAACAGCGTCGGGCGCCTGGACGACTCCTGGCGGTAAAGACTCCACACGCAGCACGCGCTGCGGATAGGGAATGTCGATGCGCGCGCCGCGCAGCCCGTCGAGGATTGCGATGTTGATGGCCGAGCGCAGGTTGTCCTTGCCCTTGTCGGGGTCGGCGACCCAGAAGTTCAGCGTGAACTCCAGGCCGTCGGGCGCGAAGTTCATGAGGAAAGCCACCGGCTCCGGGTCGGACATCACGCGCGGCTGGGCCTTGGCGGCCTCGCACAAGATGGACTGCACCTGCGCCACGTCGCTCTCGTAGCCGACCACGATGGTGGTCGTGATGTTGAACTTGCGGTCGGCCAGCGACAGGTTTTCGACCCGGCTGGTGATCAGCGATTCGTTCGGCACGATGGCCTCGCGCCCATTGCCCGCGCGGATCAGGGTATAGCGGGTCTTGATGTCGGTGATGCGGCCCTCGAAGGTATCGACCTTCACGTTGTCGCCGATGCGGATCGAGCGCTCGAGCAGGATCACGAACCCGCTCACGTAGTTGGCCGCCAGCTTCTGCAGGCCGAAACCCAGGCCCACGCCGAGCGCGCCGCCGAGCACGGACAGCGCCGTCAGGTCCACCCCCACCGCCGACAGTGCGAACAACAGGCCGACCAGCAGCAGGAAGGCACGCACCGCATTCGACGCCACCTTGCGCATCGACAGGTCGGTCACGGCCTCGCGCAGGATGCGCTTCTCGATAGTGCTCGCGATCCACAGCGAGATCACCAGCACCAGCCCCGCCGACAGCACGCCCTGGAAGATGGTCTGCAGGCTCACGCGCGTCTTGCCGAAGGCCAGCGTGATGTCGTCGAGCTCGGCCAGCACCGGCGGCAGCAGCCCGACGATCCAGAGCACCGCCGCGATCCACGCCAGCCAGGAGATCGTGCGCTCGATCAGCCGCACGAGGTTGGACGCGGGAAACACCGCCCGCAGCACCCGCGCGAACAGCCTGATGACCACCAGCGACAGGAACACCGGCACCGCGATGCGCAGCACCAGAACGGTCTGGAAATCGAGCACCACGCGCCGGGCGAGATCGGTGAACACCAGCGCCAGCAACGGGAACAGCAACCCGTCGAAGGTGCTCTCGCCGAACCAGATCGAATCCTTGGGCTGGTCGCGGCCGAACCACTTGCAAACGGCCCAGGCCAGCGCCACGCAGACCACCAGCGCGACAAGCTCGATGCCGAGGCCGCGCGCATCGACCTGGCTCAGACGTTGAGTGAAATCGTTGAAATTCATCTATTGAAAGGTAGCGGAGCGCCGTCCGCGCCGGCTGCGTTAGAGGTCCGCGAGAACGCGGATGTGGGCTTCCACGCTGCGCGCGAGCGCATCGAGGTTGTAGCCGCCTTCGAGCATCGAGACGATACGGCCCTTCGCATGGCGCCTCGCAACATCGTGTATGCGGCCCGTGATCCAGGCGAAGTCGTTTTCGTTGAGGCCCAGCTGGCCCAGGTCGTCCTCGCGATGGGCGTCGAAGCCGGCGCTGATGAAGACCATCTGCGGCTTGAACTCCTCCAGCCGCGGCATCCAGGCCGCTTCGATCATCTCCCGCACGTCCATGCCCCTTGTGTAGGCCGGGATCGGCAGGTTCAGCATGTTCGGCGCCGGATGCTCGGTGCCGCTGTACGGGTAGAACGGATGCTGGAAGAACCCGACCATCAGCACGCGCGGATCGTTCGAGAGGATGTTCTCGGTGCCGTTGCCGTGGTGCACGTCGAAATCGACGATGGCTACGCGCTCGATGCCGTGCACCTCGATGGCGTGGCGCGCCGCGATGGCGACGTTGTTGAAGAAGCAGAAGCCCATCGCCTGCTCCCGGCAGGCATGGTGGCCGGGCGGGCGCACCGAGCAGAAGGCGTTTTCCAGGTCGCCGGCAATCACCGCGTCGGTCGCAGCGATCGCAGCGCCGGCGGCGCGGCGCGCGGCCAGCAGGGTGAAGCGGTTGAGCACCGTGTCGGGGTCGACCTGCGCGTGGTCGGGGCCGCCGGCGGGTTCGTCGGCCACCAGGCGCTGGTTCAGCGCCTCGAGGTACTCGACGTGCGCGGTGCTGTGCGCCCGGGTGATCTGTTCCAGGGTGGCCAGCGGCACCTCGCAGTGCTCCAGCGCATCGCCCACGCCGGTGAGCAGCAGGCGGTCTTCGATGGCATCCAGCCGACCCGGGCACTCGGGGTGCCCCTCGCCCATGTCGTGCTTCCAGAAGTCGCGGTGTGTGAAGTAGCCTGTCTTGCCCATGTGTCTCTGTCGCCACGCCTAGACCTCATTCGGCATGGGGCCGGCAGGTCTTACGGTATCGTTTGCATATGGATACAAATATGGACGTTGCTGCGAAGCTAGCCACTTTGCTGAGTCAGCTTAACACGGTGATCGTGGGCAAAGAGGCCCAGGTGCGCGACTGCGTGGCCTGCCTGCTGGCAGGTGGGCACCTGCTGATCGAGGATGTGCCGGGGGTGGGCAAGACCACCCTCGCCCACGCGCTGTCGCATACCTTCGGGATGCAGTTCTCGCGGGTGCAGTTCACGGCCGACCTGATGCCTGGCGACCTGTCGGGCGTGGCGATCTACGACCGGGGCCAGCAGGCCTTCGTGTTCCACCCCGGGCCGATCTTTGCGCAGGTGCTGCTGGCCGACGAGATCAACCGTGCCAGCCCCAAGACCCAGAGCGCGCTGCTCGAGGCGATGGAGGAAAAGCAGGTCACCGTCGAAGGCGAAACCCGCCCGCTGCCCACGCCCTTCTTCGTGATCGCCACCCAAAACCCGCAGGACCAGCTCGGCACCTTCGCGCTGCCCGAGTCGCAGCTCGACCGCTTCCTGATGCGCATCTCGCTCGGCTACCCCGACCGCGCCGCCGAGCGGCTGCTGCTCGCGGGCGGCGACCGCCGCGAAATGCTGGCCTCCCTGCCCGCCATGCTGACCGCCGGCGAACTCACGGCCCTGCAGCAGCGCGTGCAGCAGGTGCATGCGGCCGAGCCGCTGCTCAACTACCTGCAGGACCTGATCGCGGCCACGCGCTCGGGCCGCTGGTTCCTGCAGGGCCTGTCGCCGCGCGCCGGCATCGCGGTGCTGCGTGCGGCCAAGGCGCAGGCGCTGCTGGCCAACCGCAGCTACGTCGCACCCGACGACGTGCAGGCCGTGCTGCCGCAAACGATCGCGCACCGCCTCACGCCCGTGGGCGACGCCGGGCGCGGCGCCGTGGAGCAGGTGCGCGCCATGATCGCCGCCGTGCCACTGCCGTAGTCATGAAACACCCCCAGGCTTTGCGCACTTCGTGTCGCTTCTCCTCCCCCCTTGCAGGGGGCAACACCGGCGGCCCGGCGAAGCCGGTTCCGCGGTGTTTCGCGCTTTTCGGCCCCAGGGACCACCACCGATGATCGCCTCTTTGCGCTCGCGCATCGATGGCTGGTTCCTGTCGCGCCGTCCGCCGTCGGACACGCTGGAGCTCACGCAGCGCAATGTCTACATCGTGCCCACGCGGGCCGGATGGACGCTGGGCGCGACGCTGCTGGTGCTGCTGGTCGCCTCGATCAACTACCAGCTCAACCTCGGCTACCTGCTGACCTTCCTGCTGGCCGGCAGCGTGGCCGTGGGCATGCACGTGTGCCACGGCACGCTGCGCGGGCTGGCGATGCACCTCGTGCCGCCCGATGCCCACTACGCGGGCGCCGCCGCCGTCTTCCGGGTGGTGCTGCACAACACCCGGCGCCGCGTGCGCTACGGCATCGGCATGGCCGTGCGCGGCAGCGGGCAATGGGCCTGGACCGACGTGCCGGCCGAGGGAACGTCCACCGTCGAGATCGCCTTCCAGCCCGAGCGGCGCGGCCTGCACCCGGTCCCGCCGCTCACGGCCGAGACGCGCTTCCCGCTCGGCACGTTCCGCGTGTGGACAGTCTGGCGGCCGGCCGCGCAGATGCTGGTCTACCCCACGCCCGAGGCGCATCCGCCGCCGCTGCCGCCGGGCGAGCCGCTGTCGGGGCCGGCGGCGATGTCCGCCTCGCTGCGGGCGCACAACGCCGGCGAGTACGACGGCGTGCGCGCCTACCGCCGCGGCGATCCGCTGAAGCTCGTGGTCTGGAAGAAGGCAGCGCGCGCACAGGCAGCCGGATCGGAAGAGCTGGTGAGCCGCGACACGCAGCAGACCCAGCGCGAAGAACTCTGGCTCGACGCGCGGAGCACCGGCCTTGCCGATGCCGAAGCCCGCCTCTCGCGCCTGTGCGCGTGGGTGCTGATGGCCGACCGGCTGGGCGTGGACTACGGCATCCGGGTAGAGGGCCGGGTCGTGAAGCCGTCGCAAGGCGAAGCCCACCGGCGCGCCTGCCTCGAGGCCTTGGCGCTGTGTTGAACGGAACCGCCGCATGAACCGAGTCATACGGGAACTCGCCGCACTCCCCCGGGACGCGCGGGATACCCTTTTCCTGCTCTGCGTGATCGGCCTGATCCTGCTGCCGCAGATCGAGAACCTGCCCTGGTGGTGCACGGCCATCACGGCCATGGTGCTGCTCTGGCGCGCCACATTGGCCGTACAGGGACGCTCCCTGCCCAGCAAGTGGTGGCGCATCGCCCTGCTGGCGCTGATCCTCGGCGCCACCTACGCCACGCACCGCACGCTGCTGGGCCGCGACGCGGGCGTGACGCTGATCGTCAGCCTGCTCGCACTCAAGACGCTGGAACTGCGCGCGCGGCGCGATGCGTTCGTGGTCTTCTTCCTGGGCTTCTTCGCGATGCTCACGAACTTTTTCTATTCGCAGTCGCTGCTGACCGCGTTCACCATGCTGCTGGCGCTGCTGGGCCTTTTGACCGCGCTGGTCAACGCGCACATGCCGGTGGGTCGGCCGCCGCTGATGCAGGCCGCACGCATGGCGGGCTGGATGGCGCTGGCGGGCGCGCCGATCATGCTCACGCTGTTCCTGCTGTTCCCACGCCTCGCGCCGCTGTGGGGCACACCCAGCGACGCCATGCTGGGGCGCAGCGGCCTGTCGAACACCATGCGCGTCGGCACCATCGCCGAACTGGCGCTCGATGACCGCATCGCCGCGCGCATCAAGTTCGACGGTGGCCGGGCGCCGCCGCAAAGCCAGCTCTATTTCCGCGGACCGGTGCTGGCGCAGTTCGACGGCCGTGAATGGACCGCGCTGCCGTCATGGGCGCGCGGCGCGCAATGGACCCCCAACCTGCGCGTGAGCGGCGAACCCGTGCGCTACGAGGTCACGCTCGAAGCCAGCAACCGCCCCTGGCTGCTGGCCCTCGACGCGGCGCAGCGCCCCCCCGAGGCACCCGGCTTCGAAGTCACCGGCACGCCCGACCTGCAATGGATCGCGAACCGCCCCGTCACCGACCTGGTGCGCTACCGCGCCGAAAGCTACACGCAGTTCCAGAGCGGCCCATTGAAGCGCACGGGCGGCCAGCTCCAGGCCTACCTGGCGCTGCCGCCCGGCACCAACCCGCGCACCGCCGCCCTCGCCGCCGAGATGCGCGCCGACCCCGCGCTGGCCAACGCCAACGCGCAGGCCTTCGTGCAGGCCGCCCTGCGGCGCCTGCGCACCGGCGGCTACAGCTACACGCTGGAGCCGGGCGTCTACGGCAACGACACGGCCGACGAGTTCTGGTTCGACCGCAAGGAGGGCTTCTGCGAGCACATCGCCTCGGCCTTCGTGGTGCTGATGCGCAACCTGAACATCCCGGCGCGCATCGTGACGGGCTACCAGGGCGGGGAACTCAACGGCGTAGACAACTACTGGATCGTGCGCCAGAGCGATGCCCATGCCTGGGCCGAGATCTGGCAGGAAGGCACCGGCTGGACCCGCGTGGATCCCACGGGCTCGGTGTCTCCGGGGCGCATCGGCCAGACACAGCGGCTCCAGCCGCAGCCGGGCCTGATCGCGGGCGCCTTCGGCTCGATGAGCCCCACCCTCGTGCAGAACATCCGCGCCGCATGGGAAGCCGTCAACAACGGCTGGAACCAGTGGGTGCTCAACTACACCCAGAGCCGCCAGCTCAACCTGCTGAAGAACATCGGCTTCAAGGCGCCGAGCCTCGAAGACCTGGCCTACGTGCTGCTCTACCTGCTGGTGGGCGCGAGCCTGGCCGGCGCCGGCTGGACGCTGTGGGAGCGCAGCCGGCACGACCCATGGCTGCGCCTGCTAGGCCGGGCGCGCGCGCGGCTCGCCAAGGCCGGCCTGCAGCTGCCCGACAGCGCCCCGCCCCGCCAGATGGCGCAGGCGGCCGACGCACGCTTCGGCCCCGCCGCGCAGGCCGTGCGCGACTGGCTGCTCAAGCTCGAGGCACAGCGTTACGCGCCGGCCACGCCCGACTCGCTCTCCACCCTGCGCGCCGAGTTCCGGCGCATCGCCTGGCCGGCCGACAACCCACGCGGCTGAAACCACATGTGTCCCTGAAGAGGGGCCATGTGGGCGGACGGCACAATCGGCCCATGCGATTTTTCCTCTCCACGCCTTCGCGCGCCGCCGCGGCAGCCGCCCTCCTTGCCGCCTGCTGCGCATGGTCCACGGGGGCTGTAGCCCAGAAGTCTTCCAACGGCCGCAGCGCAGCGGCCAGCCCGGTGCGCGGCAGCACGCCCTACGCCACGCGCGACGACGCGATGAAGTTCGCCGACGAAGTGGCCGAGCGCCGCGGCCTCGATCGCGACTGGGTGCGCGCCACCATCGGCAGCGCGCGCTTCCTGCCCAACGTGCCGCGGCTCATGCTGCCGGGCCCGGTCGGCACGGTGAAGAACTGGCAGACCTACCGCAGCCGCTTCATCGACCCGGTGCGCATCGCGGCCGGCGTGCGCTTCTGGCGCGCCAATGCCGACACGCTCGCGCGCGCCGAGCAGGTGTACGGCGTGCCGCCGGAAATCATCGTCGGCATCGTCGGCGTGGAGACCATCTACGGCCGCAACATGGGCAACTTCCGCGTGATCGATGCACTGGCCACGCTCTCGTTCGACTTCCCCGAAGGCCATCCACGCGCGGCCGAGCGCCAGGCCTTCTTCCGCGGAGAGCTCGAAAGCTTCCTGAGCACCGAGAGCCGCACCGCCGACGATCCGCTCACGCCCGTCGGCAGCTATGCCGGCGCGATGGGCATGCCGCAGTTCATGCCCAGCAGCATCGCCAAGTACGCGGTCGACTTCGACGGCGACAGCCGCATCGATCTCGTGAACAACCCGGCCGACGTGATCGGCTCGGTCGCCAACTACTTCAAGGCCTTCGGCTGGAAGGCCGGCATGCCGGCGATCTATCCGATGCATTTCGAGGAAGCGCGGCTGCAGAAGGCGCTGCTGCTGGCGCCTGACATCCTGCCGACCTTCAGCACCGACAGCTTCGTGGCCGCCGGCGCGGTGCCCGAAGGCGACGGCATCAACCACAAGGGCCTGCTCGCATTGATCGAGCTGCAGAACGGCGCCGATGCGCCACCAACCTACGTGGCCGGCACGCGCAACTTCTACGTGATCACGCGCTACAACTGGAGCAGCTACTACGCCATGTCCGTGCTCGACCTTGGGCAAGAGGTCAAGGCGGCGATGGAGCAATAGCACCATGACACCCGAGGCGCTGCGCGCGAACTGGAACGAGGCCTGGCATGCGCTGGGCATCGACTCGCCGGGTGAGGCGCTGTGCGAAGAGCTGCAGCGCCGCTACGGCGAACCGCAGCGCCGCTACCACACGGTGCAGCACCTGGGCGAATGCCTCGCGTGGTTCGAGCGCGAGAAGACTTTGGCCGAACGCCCCGGTGAAGTGGCGCTCGCGCTGTGGTTCCACGACGCCATCTACGACGTGCACGCCCACGACAACGAGGCACGCAGCGCCGATTGGGCGCGCGAAGCCCTGCTCGAAGCCGGTGCGGGCAGCGCAGCCGCCGAACGCGTCCATGCGCTCGTGATGGCCACGCGCCACGACGCCGTGCCCGAAGGCCGCGATGCCGAGCTGCTGATCGACATCGACCTGTCGATCCTCGGCGCGGAACGTGGGCGTTTCGACGAATACGAGCGGCAGGTGCATGCCGAATACGCCTTCGTTCCGGACGAGGTGCGGCTGCCGCGGCGCCGAGCGATTCTTCAGCGCTTTCTCGACCGCCAGGCCATCTATGCGACACCGCGGATGCACGCGCAGCTCGAAGCGCAGGCGCGCCTCAACCTGCAGCGTTCCATCGCGGGCTGACCGGCCTCGTCAGGCGGGCACCAGGCGCCACCATTCGGTGCGCGGCGGCTCGCCATGGCGCTCTTCTTCCACGATGCCGAACAACAGGCCGTCGCGCGCCGCGCCCAGCTTCGCCAGCTGCAGCGTGCGCGCCGCATCGCGGCACAGCGCAAAACTGGCGTCGCCCCACCATTCGAGACAGCGGCCTACTTCGGCCAGCATCAGCGCGGGCTGGCTCTGCATGAAAGTGAAGGGCATCGGCAGGCCTGCATCGAGCTGGGTCAGGCCGGCATGCGTGGCGCCCCATGCGCCGCGTTGGCTGGCGACACGTATGCGCGCGCCGGCCGGCAATGCGGCCTCGCCCGCCGCGTCGAGGCAGCAGCGTGCGCCGTACATCGCCAGCTCGGTCCACAGGCCGACGCGGCGCGGCCGGCGGCCGATGCGGCGGGCGAGGTCATCGCGCCAGTCGACCGGCGGCGGATGCGCGATGAAATGGGCGGTGGTGTGCCAGGTGCTCATGGGCCGGCGTCCTTCAATACGAGCGAAGCATGTCCACCGCCGAAGCCCACCACGTTGAGCAGGATGTTGCGCAGCTTCTGCGGCGCCTCCTTGCTCAGCGCGATGCCGAGCGATGCATCGAGCGGATAGTCCACCGACGGCCAGACGCCACCCTCGATGCAGCCGACCAGCAGGGCCAGTTCCGCCGCCCCCGCCGCGCCCAGCGTGTGGCCGATCGCCGACTTGAGCGACACCAGCGGCGGCAGCGGATCGAACACCTGCTTCAGCGCTTCCACCTCGATGGCGTCGTTGACGGGACTGCCCGCCGCCTGCACCTTGATCAGGTCGATGTCGCCGGGCTGCAGGCCGCTCTGCGCCAGCGCGCCGCGGCACATCGCATGCACGGCCGTGGCTTCGGTGCCCGATGGGTTGCGCCCGTCGACCACGTTGGCACCGCCCGCGACCTGCCAGCGCGCAGGACGCGATGTCAGTCGCAGTGCGGCGACCGCTTCGCCGAGCACCAGCCCCTTGCGCTGTGCGCCGAAGGGCTGCGCGCGGTCGGGCGCCAGCAACTGCATCGCGCCGAAGCCGGCGACCGTGAAGCGGTTGTCGAGTTCGATGCCGATCACCAGTGCCTGGTCGGCGTCTTCGCTGCGAATCAGCTCGGCGGCCGCCAGCACCGCGTTCAGCGCCGACGTGCAGGCGGTCGAAACGGTGAACACCGGCCCCTGCCAATCCAGCGCGCGGGCCACGACGCCGGCAAAGTCCTGCAGGTCGCCGCCGAGCCGCAGGTCCTGCTTCTCGTGCTCCATGAAGCCGATGTCTAGCGACGACGAGGCCACGAACAGCGGTACCGTGCGCGCGCCCCAGTCGCCGGTCTGCGCAGCCACGTTGCACACGGTGCGGCACAGGCGCTGCGTCCAGTCGCCTTCGCTCGGCGCCAGCGCGTACACCGGCCAGTGGATTCCCTCTGCCACGGCCACCGGTGTCGGCAGCACGCCGCCGCGCTGCAGCGACGCCAGCACGGATGGAACGTCGTCGCCGAGCACACAGGCCAGGCCCGTGCCGCCCAGGTAGACATCGCTCATGCCTTGCCCGCCAGCGCGAGGTGTTCCGCCAGATGAGCGATGGAAGTCATCGCCCGGCGTGTTTCCTTGCTGTCGGGCATGCGCACGCCGAAGCGCTGCTGGATCGTCATCGACACCTGGAGCGCGTCGAGCGAGTCGAGGTCGAGCCGGGCCTCGGGGCCGAACAATGGCTCGTCGTCGCCGAGGCCGCCCGGGGGCGCGTCCTTCTCGACGGCTTCGAGCACCATGGCCTTGAGGCTGGCAATGAATTCAGGGGTGACGGTGGTGCTCACGATGCGCGCCTGCGAAACAGAAAAACAGCCAGAAGAAACATCAGCGCCGCGAACACGGCCAGCCGGCCGATCTGCGGCAGCGCATCGGCCACGCCGCCGCCACGCAGCAGCACGGTCAGCAGCGCTTCGAGCCCCCAGTTCATCGGGGAAATCTCGACCAGCCGCTGCATGAAACCCGGCATGACGAACTTGGGCACCATGATGCCGCCCGCCGCCGCCATCAGCACATTGACCATCGGCCCGATGGTGGCCGCCTGCGCGTGGCTGCGCACCAGGCAAGCCAGCGCGAGCGACAGGCTCACCGCCGCGAGGCTCACGGCCGCGAGCGACAACAGCAGCGCGCCCCAATGGATGCCCGCGAGCGACAGCGCGTCGCCGCCGATCAGCGGCATGAACCAGATGCCGGCCGCGAGCATCAGCACGGCCTGCAGCGCGTTCACGCCCAGGTACGGCAGCGCCTTCGACATCAGCAGCATGGTGCGCGACACGCCCAGGCCCTGCAGCCGTCCGAGCGCGCCCGAGCTGCGCTCCTGCACGAACAGGCTGGACAGCGAGGCCACCACGAAGAACATGCCGAACACCAGCCAAGCCGGCACGTTCTGCTGCACCGAGGTCGGCCGCGGGCCGGCGGTAGAGAAGCGCTCGGCGCGCACCATCGCCTCGATGGACGCCTCGGGCGCGGGGCTGGCCGTGCCGGGCACCGCCAGCGCAAGGCGCGCCTTGAGCTCGCCCGAGGCGCCGATGAGTTCGGCGCGCAGCGCGTTGAACAGGTTGGCGTCGATGCCGGGTTCGGTCAGCAGATGGATGTACGCCCTGGTCGACAGCGCGGCCGACTCCAGCTCTTGCGACAGGCCCGGCTCCATCACGATCACGTACTTGAGCGAGCCGTTGCGCAGCCGTGCCTGCCAGTCATTGCCAAGCGGCTGCGGCGCGCCATGGTTGCGCTGCCAGAGTTGCTTGAGCCACTGCGCGGGCGTGGCCGTGTCTCGCATGTCGATGGCGTAGCTCAGCTCGGCCAGCGGCGGGCGGTAGATATCCTTCAGCGTGAGCGACATCAGCACGATGAAGACCATCGGCATCAGGAACAGCGCGGCAAGGCCGTGCATGTCGCGCACGAGGGCGAGCAGTTCTTTCTTGATGAGCGCGAGGAGCATGGGGTTCTTCAGTCGCGCAACGAGCGGTGGGTGAGCGCCATGAACAGCTGCTCCAGGTCATGGCGGCCGAATTCGGCGTGGCGCACCTCGATGCCCGCGGCTTCCAGAGCAGCCAGCACCGGCCCCGGGCCGCTCCCTGCGTTCAGGTGAATGCGCCAGTGCGCGCCGCCCTGCTCCACCGTGCCGAAGCGCGAGAGCATGCCGGCGTCGAGCCCGTCGGCGGCCAGCGTGAGCAGCATCGCGCTCTTCGACAGCAGCCCGTCGAGCGAGCCTTCGCGCAGCACGTGTCCACGGTCGAGGATGGCGACGCGATCTGCAATGGCCTCGATCTCCTCCATGTAGTGCGAGGCGTAGATCACCGCCGCGCCCTGCTGCGCGAGGCTCCGGATCGCGTCGAGGATGAACGCGCGCGATTGCGGATCGACGCCCACGGTGGGCTCGTCGAACAGCATCAGCTCGGGCTCGGGCAGCAAGGCAATCGCAAGGTTGAGCCGGCGCTTGAGGCCGCCCGAGAGCCGCTCGGCGCGCACGCCCGCGAACTGCTCCAGCTGCGCGAATTGCGTGCAGGCCTCGATCCGCTCCTTCTTGCGCGGGCCCGACAGCCTTCCCGCAGCGGCGAACACCGCCAGGTTCTCGGCCACGGTGAGCATCGGATAGAACGCCTGCTCCTGAGGTGCCACCGCGATGCGCGTCGGGGCCTTCGCACGCACCTGCTGCAGCGGCTGGCCGTCGATGAGGATCTCGCCCGACTGCACGGCCAACGCGCCCGACAAGTGCGAGATCAGCGTGGTCTTGCCCGCGCCGTTGGGGCCCAGCAGGCCCAGCACGCAGCCCCGTGGCACGGCGAGCGACACGTCCACCAGCGCGGGGGTATCGGCGTTCGGATACCGGTGACCGAGGGTCTTCAACTCGAGCATGGGTCTGGCCTCGAGTTGCCGGGTGACGGGGGCGTGTCGGCGTGATCGCGCCCCGAACAACGAACAACAAGGAGAAAAGAACAACGCCCCATCTCAGGCCACGGCAGCCTTCAGGTCGCGAAAGAAGTTTTCTTCCTGCAGCGCCTGCTCGTGCAGCTTGGCAGCCAGCGCGGCGGGGTCGACCGCCTCTCGCCCCTTCACCATGCGCGCCGCCTTGAGCGCGAACGCACGCCAGCCGTCGCCGATGGCGATCAGCCGCTCGGACATCTGCTGCAGTTGCGGCTTGTCGAGCAGCTGTGCCGCCTCTTGCAGGAAACCCGCATAGATGAAGCGGAAACCCGCCCCGCCCGTGCCGATTTCTTCCTGCATGCGCACCACGTGGCCGATGAAGTCGACGCTGCGCGGATCGGTCGGCGACAGCTTCTGCATGCGCTTGGCCAGCATGCGCATGCCGCGTACGCCGACGATGGGAATGGGCGCCAGCATGTTGCGCACCGTCTTGCGGATGGCCTTGACCACGGAGGCCGCATCGACCGTCTTGCGATCGATGGCCTGCGGGTAATACATGAGCCCCTTCGGCGCCAGCACGCCCTTGGCGAAGCGAGCGCGTGCCAGGTCGCCGCTCGGGCAGCGCACGGGCTCCTCGAACACCGGGTCGCTGATCAGGTAGTCATCGCCGTCCTTCCCGTACACCAGCAGGTTGTGCGCATTGAAGTGGAAGCGCATGTTCGGCGGAAAGTACGGCAGCCAGTAGACCGAGGTCTGCAGGCCCACCAGCTGGCCATCGGCCAGCAAAGCATCGAGCCGCTGCTGTCCGGCCTCGGCGCTGCGAAAGGTCTCGAAGCGGAAGCGGGCGGCCATCGGCGCCAGCAGGCCCTTGATGATGGCCTTGGGCGGCATGCGGTACGAAATGAGCGGCAGGCCCGACAGCTTGATGAACGGCAGGTACGCGAACGAGATCGCGGACGACAGGCCGAGCGCCATGCTCTCGCTCATCGGTGCGCCGTGGTGGCGCATCAGGCTGGAGATGACGCCGCTTTCGCAATGCGCCGCCTGTTGGTGTTGGAAGTTCACGGCAGGCCCTGCAAGGTGGAGACGGAAAGCCCCAGCGCTTCGCCGTAGCGCGCGAGCTGGGCCGGCGACAGCGCCGCGAAATGGCGCGGCTGCAGGTGGCGCCGTACGCGCCATTGCCAGAAGCCGCTGGTCTGCGAGAGCAGCGCCACGTCCATGCGGCGCTCGTACATCCAGTATTCGAGCGGCGAGGCCTGCCCCGCCTTCACGCGCTCCTTCGCGGCCTGCGCCTGTTCGACGAGCACGTCGACCGCATGGCTGGTGACGATCTCCTCCGCCTCCCAGCCGCGCGAAGTGGTGGTGACGACGCGGCCCTGCGCGTCGCGGGCGTACATCAGCTTGGAATGGCCGTCGAGGGTCGCATTGCCCTCCTGCGGTACTGCATCGAGATCCATGGCTACACAGCCTCCATGTAGATGAAGCCGCTGGAGAAGCGGCCGCTCTCCGGCACGAACATCAGCAGCTTCTGGCCACGCTGGATGCGGCCCGAGCGGAACAGCTCGTCGAGCATGATGTAAGGCGACGCCGAACCCGTGTTGCCCTTGCTCGCAAGATTGCTGAACCAGCGCTCGCGCGGAATCGGCAGGCCCAGCGATTCGAGGCACTGGCTCACCGGCTCGACGAAGTACTGCGACGACAGGTGCGGCAAAAACCAGTCGATGTCCGCCGACTTCAGCCCGCGCCGCTCGATGATGGCCGCCAGCGGCTCGCCCAGCGTGGCGCGCACGATGTTCTCGTTGAGCAGGCGCACGTCCTGCTTCACGGCGAAGGTCGACTCGCTCTGCCATTCGGCGGGCGTCTTGCGCCCCCAGCCGTCGAGGCCGCCTTCGGCATTCTTCTCGGCGCCGGCGTACATGCACACCGGCAGCTCATGCGCAGCCGACGACAGGTCGATCCAATCGACACGCAGCGACAGCGGCCCGCGCGGCTCGCGCTCCAGCAGCACCGCGCCGGCGCCGTCGGACAGCATCCAGCGCAGGAAGTCCTTCTCGAAGGCCAGTTCGGGCCGCGCCTCCAGCGCCTCGAGCTTGTGCTCCAGCTCGGCCTCGAAGCGCGAGCCGCGCATGACGGCCGAGGCCAGCTCCGAACCCGTGGCCACCGCACGCTGCGCATCGCCCGCGCGCACCGAGAGCCACGCATGCTTCAGCGCGGTGGCGCCGGCCAGGCAGATGCCCGCGCAGGCCACCACTTCGAGCCGGGGCCAGCCGAGTTCGCCATGCACCATCACCGCGTGGTTGGGCATGAGCTGGTCGGGCAGCGAGGTGCCGGTGACGAGGCAGTCGACCGGGCCGATATCGCCGAGCGCGCGGATGGCCGAGGCGGTGAGCTGCGCGTTGCTCATGGCCAGCTCGCCGGTGGCGCGGTCGATGGCGTAGTGGCGCGACTGGATGCCGTTGCTGCGAAGAATCAGCCGCCGCGCGCGAGAAGCCTTGCCGCCGATGCGGCCGAGGACGTCTTCGATGTCTTCATTGCTGACGGGGGGAAACGGCAGAAAGGCGGCGGTGCGGGTCAGGAAGACATCAGTTGTCATAGAGAGCAGTGCGATCCGTGGCCGAGCCCGACGGGCACTCGAATTGAGCCGTCATTTTAGTCAGCCACCCTCTGAACAAAGGCCGCAGGAGCGCCTGCAGCGTCAGGCTCACCGGCACCACCGTGACGATCAGCGCGATCAGGAACAGCACGTACAACAGCAGCAGCGGCTTGCGCTGCCACGCACCCGGACCGCCGGCCGCCATGATCAGCTTGCCCCACAGGTAGAAGCTGCGGGTGCCGGCCTTCTCGCTGATGAGCAATTTCGCGTCGGCCCGCACGGCGCCCAGGCCGGCCAGCAAAGGCTGCGTCCCACGCTCCTGGCCGCTGTGCAACGCATCGCGCAGGGCACGCCCGAAGCGGGCGGTGCCGCGGATCTGCCTGGTGCTGAGCCCGGCATCGGGCATGCCCCAGAAGCCGCGCTTGCGGCCCCAGATCAGCCAGGCCGGCGTGGTGAAGAAGGTGGCGAGCGTGGGGCCGGGGTCGGTGAGCACCACGTTGTCGATCAGGCGCGCGCCCACGTCATCGAGCATGCCCTTGAGCTTCTCATGGGCCAGCAGCCACATGTTGCGGCACGCGATGACCGTGACCACAGGTTTGCCCTTGAGCAGCCGCGCCGCCACCGGGTGCTTCAGAAAAGCCGCAACGGGCTGCGAAGGTGCCAGGAACCACACCTGGTAGGGCAGCACGATCAGGTCGAAGTCTTCCTCGCCCGTGAGCGACAGCGGCGCGAGCGGCTGCGGCTTCATGTGGGCCGACTCGGGGAAGGCATCGAAGAAAGTCAGGAAGGGCCAGGGAAAGGGATACGGCTTCTGCGGCCGCAGTGTTTCTTCGTGCACCTGGATCGACGGGTCGGCGCGCAGCGGGGCGGCGATCTGCTCGGCGACCTCGTCGAGCTGGCCGGACTGCGAATAGCGCAGGACCAGGACGCGCTTGACGCTTCGAAGGGCGGCTGCTGGGTCCGTGCGTGGGGGGCTGGAAAGGCTGGAGGTCACTGGCGGTGGCGTTTCGGGGGCCGTCGAATGTACGCGAAGCCCGTGCCGAACGCATCTGCCATTGGTCATGCGTCGCGACAATCAGACGGCCGGATCGGTCATATGGCCGCAATGCGGGAAAAGAACAAAAAGGGCCGCACCTCGCGGCACGGCCCTTGTCACGGCGATCTTTTCAGAACGCGGACGCTGTGTGCAAGGCTCAGCGCACCTTGCCTTCCTTCCAGGCGGTCAGCAGCTTGTTGTAGTCGATGGTCTCGCCCTTCGGCTTTTCGTTGGCCAGCTTCTTCCACGGGGCGTGGTCGTCGCTCAGGTACTTGGCCGGATCACCCTTGGGGTTCAGCTTGGGTGCGCAATGGGCCATGCCGGCGCGCTCGAGGCGGGCCATCACGTTGTCCATCTCGTCGGCCAGGTTGTCCATTGCCTTCTGCGGGGTCTTCTCGCCCGTGACGGCCTCCGCCACGTTCTTCCACCAGAGCTGCGCGAGCTTCGGATAGTCGGGTACGTTGGTGCCGGTCGGCGTCCATGCCACGCGTGCCGGGCTGCGGTAGAACTCGATCAGGCCCCCGTACTTGTTGGCGTTCTGCGTGAAGTAGTCCGCACGGATGTCGCTGTCGCGGATGAATGTCAGCCCGGTGATCGACTTCTTCAGCGAGGTGGTCTTGGCGGTGATGAACTGCGCGTAGAGCCATGCTGCCGCCGTCTTGTTGGCGTCATGGCCCTTGAAGAAGGTCCACGAGCCCACGTCCTGGTAGCCGTTCTGCATGCCCTGCTTCCAGTACGGACCGTTCGGGCCGGGGGCCATGCGCCACTTGGGGGAGCCGTCGTCGTTCACGACCGGCAGACCCTTCTTGGTCATGTCGGCGGTGAAGGCCGTGTACCAGAAGATCTGCTGCGCGATCTGGCCCTGGGCCGGCACTGGACCGGATTCGCCGAAGGTCATGCCCATGGCCTCCTTGGGCGCGTACTTCTTCATCCAGTCGATGTACTTGGTGAGCGCGTACACGGCGGCTGGCGAGTTGGTGGCACCGCCGCGCGACACCGAGGCACCGGTAGGCGTGCACTTGTCGTCGGCCACGCGGATGCCCCATTCGTCGATCGGCATGCCGTTGGGAATTCCCTTGTCGGCGGAGCCGGCCATCGACAGCCACGCATCGGTGAAGCGCCAGCCGAGCGACGGGTCTTTCTTGCCGTAGTCCATGTGGCCGTAGATTGGCTTGCCGTCGATGGTCTTCACGTCGACGCTGAAGAACTCGGCGATGTCTTCATAGGCGCTCCAGTTCAGCGGCACGCCCAGGTCGTAGCCGTACTTGGCCTTGAACTTGTCCTGCAGGTCCTTGCGCGCGAACAGGTCGGCGCGGAACCAGTACAGGTTGGCGAACTGCTGGTCGGGCAACTGGTACAGCTGGCCGTCGGGCGCGGTGGTGAAGCTGGTGCCGATGAAGTCCTTCAGGTCGAGGCCGGGGTTGGTGAACTCCTTGCCGGCGCCCTTCATGTAGTCGGTCAGCGACATGATCTTGCCGTAGCGATAGTGCGTGCCGATCAGGTCGGAGTCGGAAATCCAGCCGTCATAGATCGACTTGCCCGACTGCATCGAGGTCTGCAGCTTCTCGACCACGTCGCCTTCCTGGATCAGGTCGTGCTTGACCTTGATGCCGGTGATTTCCTCGAAGGCCTTGGCCAGTGTCTTCGACTCGTATTCGTGGGTGGTCAGCGTTTCGGAGACGACGGACACCTCCTTCACGCCCTTGGCCTGCAGCTTCTTGGCCGCATCGATGAACCATTTCATTTCCTCCATCTGCTTGTCCTTGGACAAGGTCGATGGCTGGAACTCGCTGTCGATCCATTTCTTGGCTTCGGCCTCGCCAGCCGTCGCCGCACCATGCGCGGCGAACATCGCCGCTGCCAGTGCCAATGCCGTGTAGCGCATCTTCATGAAGTTGTCTCCTCGGTTGTTGCTTCCCCGGTGTTGTGTTCGATCACGGCTCCGGGGAGGCGGAGAGCCGGAACGCGTCTGAGAAGACGAAAGGAAATGTTCAGCCCTTGCGCATCACCAGCGCGAGCAGGCCCATCGACAGCACGAAGCTGATCCAGATCGAAGGCTCGGCCTCGAGGCTGAACCACTCCTGGAACTTGCCCGCCAGGCCGATGAAGACCAGGTTCACATACGCCGCCGACAGCAGCCCGATGAACAGCCGGTCGCCACGTGTGGTGGCCATCGGCAGCCAGCCGCGCCGCAGCGTGGTGGGCGACTTGAATTCCCACACCGTCATGCCGACCAGCATGAGTGCGATGCAGCTGAAGAAAACGGCCACGGGGGTGGTCCATACCATCCAGTCGAACATGCTCTATTTCCTTGTCTTTTCTTGCTCCTTCCCCTTCCGGGAGAGGGAGAGAAGCCATCATTCAAACGCGCCCCATCGCGAAACCCTTTGCGATGTAGTGGCGCACGAACCAGATCACGATCGCGCCCGGCACGATGGTCAGCACGCCGGCCGCTGCCAGCGTTGCCCAATCCATGCCCGACGCGCTCACCGTGCGCGTCATCGTCGCGACGATGGGCTTGGCATTCACGCTCGTGAGCGTGCGCGCCAGCAACAGCTCGACCCAGCTGAACATGAAGCAGAAGAACGCCGCCACGCCCACGCCGGCCTTGATGAGCGGCAGGAAGATGGTGAGGAAGAAGCGCGGGAACGAATAGCCGTCGATATATGCCGTCTCGTCGATCTCGCGCGGGATGCCGCTCATGAAGCCCTCCAGGATCCACACCGCCAGCGGCACGTTGAACAACAGGTGCGCGAGCGCCACGCCCAGGTGCGTGTCCATGAGGCCGACCGTGCTGTAGAGCTGGAAGAACGGCAGCAGGAACACCGCGGGCGGCGTCATGCGGTTGGTCAGCAGCCAGAAGAACACGTGCTTGTCGCCCAGGAACGAATAGCGCGAGAACGCATAGGCCGCAGGCAGCGCCACGGTGAGCGAGATGACCGTGTTGATCGCCACGTAGATCAGGCTGTTGATGTAGCCCGAGTACCACGACTCGTCGGTGAAAATGCGCGCGTAATTGGCCCAGGTGAGCTGCTGCGGGAAGAACGAGAAGCTCGACAGAATCTCCTCGTTCGTCTTGAAGCTCATGTTGACCATCCAGTAGATGGGCAACAGCGCGAACAGGATGTACAGCACCAGGAAGATGCTGCGCTTGTGAAATCTCTTCTCGTTCATTTCTCCACCTCCGCTTCCTGCGTACCGACCCGCTGCATCCAGTTGTAGAGCACGAAGCAGAACAGCAGGATGATGAGGAAATAGATCAGCGAGAACGCCGCCGCCGGCCCCAGGTCGAACTGCCCCACGGCCTTCTGCGTGAGGTACTGGCTCAGGAAGGTGGTTGCATTGCCCGGCCCGCCGCCCGTCAGCACGAAGGGCTCGGTGTAGATCATGAAGCTGTCCATGAAGCGCAGCAGCACGGCGATCATCAGCACACCGCGCATCTTGGGCAGCTGGATGAAGCGGAACACCGCGAACTTGCTCGCGCCGTCGATGCGCGCGGCCTGGTAGTAGGCGTCGGGAATGGAGCGCAGGCCCGCATAGCACAGCAGTGCCACCAGCGGCGTCCAGTGCCAAACGTCCATCACCAGCACGGTGAGCCACGCATCGGTAGCGCTGCCGGTGTAGTTGTATTCGATGCCCAGGGTCTGCAGCGCGTGGCCCAGCAGGCCGATGTCGGCGCGCCCGTAGATTTGCCAGATGGTGCCGACCACGTTCCATGGGATGAGCAGCGACAGCGCCACCACCACCAGCACGGCCGACGACTTCCAGCCCTTGGCCGGCATCGACAGCGCCAGGCCGATGCCCAGCGGAATCTCGACCAGCAGCACCGACAGCGAGAAACCCAGCTGGCGCCACAGCGCCTGGTGCAGCTCGTCGTCGCGCATCACCGCGGCGAACCATTCGGTGCCCACGAACACGCGGCGCTCGGGCGAGATGATGTCCTGCACCGAGTAGTTGACCACCGTCATGAGCGGCACGATGGCCGAGAAGGCGACGCAGATGAGCACTGGCAGCACGAGCCACCAGGCTTTCTGATTGATTGGCTTGGTGGTTGCGTTCATGCGACCAGTTCCTCATCCTTGTAATAGCAGGTGTGCGTGTCTAGCACCCGCACCCATACCCTGTCTCCCACTGCGGGCGGCCGGTCGTCCGAATGCAGCCGCACCTTCAGCAGGCTACCGCCGGCTTCCACGCCCAGCATCACGTGCGTGCCCACGTCCTGCACCTGCTTCACCACGGCCGGCACCGCACCGGCCGCGCCTGCATTCGACAGACGCAGGTACTCGGGGCGGATGCCGATCTTCAGCGGCCCCTGCGGCAGCTCGCGCGTGGACGCCAGCGGCGTGCCTGCCACTTCGATGGTGCCGTTCGCGCTCTGCGCCGACAGGAAGTTCATGCCCGGCGAACCGATGAAATGCCCGACGAAGGTGTGGGCCGGCCGCTCGAACAGCGCGTCGGCGCTGCCCACCTGCACGGCCTTGCCGCGCGTCATCACCACCACCTCTTCGGCGAAGGTGAGCGCCTCGACCTGGTCGTGCGTCACGTAGATCAGCGTGAGCTTCAACTCGCGGTGGATCTGCTTGAGCTTGCGGCGCAGCTGCCACTTCAGGTGCGGGTCGATCACGGTGAGCGGCTCGTCGAACAGCACCGCCGACACGTCGCTGCGCACCAGCCCGCGTCCCAGCGAGATCTTCTGCTTGGCGTCAGCCGCCAGACCGGCCGCGCGCTGGTTGAGCTGCCCGCTCATGTCGAGCATCTCGGCAATCTCGCCGACGCGCTTCTTGATCTGGTCGGCCGGCACCTTGCGGTTGCGCAGCGGGAACGCGAGGTTCTCGGCCACGGTCATGGTGTCGTAGATCACCGGGAACTGGAACACCTGCGCGATGTTGCGCTCCTGCGGCGTGGCCCGCGTCATGTCGCGGCCGTCGAAGCTCACCGTGCCCTGCGAAGGCACGAGCAGGCCCGAGATGATGTTCAGCATGGTCGTCTTGCCGCAGCCCGAGGGACCGAGCAAGGCATAGGCGCCGCCGTCGCGGAAGCTCATCTTCAGCGGGAGCAGCGCGTAGTCGCTGTCCTGCGTGGGGTTCGCACGGTAGGCGTGCGCCAGGTCGAGATCGATGCGTGCCATGTCAGCTCTCCTTCACGCTTCCGCGTGATACGCAATGCATGAAACAGTCGAGACCTTGTCGCGGAACACCGGGGAACCGGCTTTGCCGGGCCGCTGGTGTTGCCCCCTGGAAGGGGGTTGGCGAAGCGACACGAAGTGCGCGAAGACTGGGGGTCATCCTATTTCCTCGGCGCCAGCGCCAGTTTTTCACCGGCATCGAACACATAGGCCTGCGACGCGCTGAAGTACAGCGTGATCGGCGCGCCCAGCTCGAAACGGTGCACGCCGGTGAGCTGCGCCACCAGTTCGCCCACTGCGGTCTCGACGTGCACGAAGGTGTCGGAGCCCGAGATCTCGGCCAGCTCCACCTTGCCGGGCAAGGCGATGTCGCCCTCACTCGCGCCCACGTTCAATGCGCTCGCGCGCAAGCCGACCGTGACAGCACCCGATACGCCTTCAGGCAAGGCCAGCGCCAGTGCGGGGCCACCCGCGAGTTGCACCTTGCCAGCGGCCGCCGTGCCCTGCAGCAGGTTCATCGGCGGATCGCTGAAGGCGCGCGCCACGCGCAGCGATTGCGGCGCATGGAACACCTCGGCGGTCGGGCCGTACTGCAGCAGTTCGCCGGCATCCATCACCGCCGTGTAGCCGCCGAGCAGCAAGGCCTCGCCCGGTTCGGTGGTGGCGTAGATCACGGTCGAGTCGCCGGTGGCGAAGAGCTGCGTGAGCTCTTCGCGCAGGCCTTCGCGCAGTTTGTAGTCGAGGTTGACCAGTGGCTCGTCGAGCAGCATCAGCGGTGCGTTCTTGGCAAGCGCGCGTGCCAGTGCCACGCGCTGCTGCTGCCCGCCAGAGAGCTCGGCCGGCAGGCGGTCGAGGAACATGCCGATGTGCAGCTTCTCGGCCAGCGCCTTCACCCGTGCCTCGATGTTCGTCTCGCCGCGCAGCTTCAGCGGCGAGGCGATGTTGTCCGACACCTTGAGCGACGGATAGTTGATGAACTGCTGGTAGACCATCGCGACATTGCGTTCGCGCACGGGCATGCCGGTCACGTCCTTGCCGTCGACCAGCACCTTGCCTTCGGTCGGCGTGTCAAGTCCGGCCATCAGCCGCATGAGGCTGGTCTTGCCGGCCTGCGTGGCGCCCAGCAGCACGGTGACCGCGCCGCTTCGGGGCGCGATGCTCTGCTCGTAGAGCCATGTCTGCGCTCCCACCTTCTTGGTGACGCGCTCCAGTGTCAATTGCATTGGCGCTGCTCTCTTTTACGGATCTAGTTGCTCTTGGGATGGGACTGCAGCCAGAGCGCGACCTGCTCGCGCTCTTCGGCCGTGTAGTGCAGCCCCAGCTTGGACCGCCGCCAGAGCACGTCTTCGGCGCTCACGGCCCATTCGTGGTCCTGCAGGAAGCGCAGTTCGCGCTCGTACAGGCCCGGCGCCACTTCGGCGCCCAGGTCGGCAAAGGACTTCGCATCACCGAGCAGGTCCGCAATGCGGGCGCCGTAGCCGCGCGCGAAGCGGCGTGCCAGTTGGCCGTAGAGCCACGGATACCTGGCCTGCACGGCCGATACGAAGCGCTCGAAATCGTCATCGGGCCGGCTGGCGGCGCCGATCCAGGCCGACAGGTCGCCGCCCGCGAGGAAGGCGCCGTCGGTCCAGGCCGGGCGTTGCGCGCTCGACTGCCCGAGCATCTTGCCGACCTCGTCGGCCGCGTCTTCGGCCAGCTTGCGGAAGGTGGTGATCTTGCCGCCCCATACTGACAGCAGCGGCGCGGCCGTGGTGTTCGATTCGAGCATGTAGTCGCGCGTGACGGCCGAAGGGTCGCCCGAGTCGTCGTCGAGCAGCGGGCGCACGCCCGAGTAGGTCCACACCACGTCGGCCGGCACGATGGGCTTCTCGAAGTAGCGGCTGGCCTGGGTGCACAGGTAGTCGATTTCCTCCTGCGCGATGCGTGCGGCGCCCGGGTCGTCGCCGGTGAGTTCGATGTCGGTGGTGCCGATCAGCGTGAACTCGTCCTGGTAGGGAATGGCGAAGATGATCCGCTTGTCGGGGTTCTGGAAGATGTAGGCGTGGTCGTGCTCGAACAGGCGCGGCACGACGATGTGGCTGCCCTTCACGAGCCGCAGGCTCTTGGTGGCCAGCGCCTCGCCCTTGGCCGACTGCGCGACGCCGCGCAGAAAGGATTCGGCCCACGGCCCCGCGGCATTGACCACCGCGCGGGCGCGCAGCGTGCGCTTGCCGCCGTCGGCGCCCAGCAGCGTCGCGGTCCAGCCGTCGGCATCGCGCTGCGCATTCACGCAGCGCGTGCGGGTCAGCACCTCGGCGCCGCGCGCCTGCGCGTCGAGAGCGTTGAGCACCACGAGGCGCGCGTCGTCGACCCAGCCGTCGGAGTAGATGAAGCCGCGCTTGTACTGGTCCTTCAGCGGCTTGCCGGCCGCGTGCTTGCGCAGATCGACGCTGCGCGAACCCGGCAGCACCTCGCGCCTGGCGAGATGGTCGTACATGAACAAGCCGATGCGGATCATCCAGGCCGGGCGCATCGACGGGTCATGCGGCATCACGAAGCGCAGCGGCCACATGATGTGCGGCGCGCTCTTGAGCAGCACCTCGCGCTCCTGCAGCGCCTTGCGCACAAGCGAGAACTCGTAGTACTCGAGGTAGCGCAGCCCGCCGTGGATCAGCTTGGTGGAGGAAGAAGAAGTGTGCGAGGCGAGATCGTCCTTTTCGCACAGCACCACGCGCCAGCCACGGCCAGCGAGGTCGCGCGCGATGCCACAGCCGTTGATGCCGCCGCCGACGATCAGCACGTCGCAATCGGTGGCTGGCGCGGGCGAACTGGAAGAAAAATCGCTCACAGAAAGGAGTCCGTTGAAGCGTGACTTTGGTCACTGACGGCGGCCATTGTATTTTCGTGTTTTTTCATTTGGATTCCTTTTAGCGCGATTTTCCCCCGAGTTTTCCCTTAGGCATCTTCGTTTTCGTTCGTTTTAAAGTGGCACGCGCTGTACCCTTGCCCCCAGTCTTCCCGCTTTCCACGACGCCCTTGTGAACTCCAACCCGCGCCAGATCAACCTCCTGGACACCGTGCGAACGCGCGGTTCCGTCACCGTCGAACAGCTGGCCGACATGCTCGGCGTCACCCTGCAGACCGTGCGGCGCGACGTGCAGCGGCTGGCCGACGAGGGGTTGCTCACGCGCTTCCACGGCGGCGTGCGCATGCCCAGCTCGACCACGGAGAACATCGGCTACCAGCAGCGAGAGACGCTGCATGCCGAAGGCAAGGCGCGCATCGCCCGCCGCGTGGCGGAGCTGGTGCCCAATGACTGCTCGCTGATCCTCAACATCGGCACCACCACCGAAGCCATCGCCAAGGCGCTGCTGCGCCACACCGGCCTGCGCGTGATCACCAACAACCTGAACGTGGCCACCATCCTGAGCGGCAACACCTCGTGCGAGGTGATCGTGGCGGGCGGCTCGGTGCGCCCGCGCGACCGCGCCATCGTGGGCGAGGCCACCATCGATTTCATCCGCCAGTTCAAGGTCGACATCGCACTGATCGGC
This sequence comes from Variovorax sp. CF313, assembly GCF_000282635.1. Classification (GTDB taxonomy): domain Bacteria; phylum Pseudomonadota; class Gammaproteobacteria; order Burkholderiales; family Burkholderiaceae_C; genus Variovorax. The sequence continues at coordinate 14,646 of NZ_AKIW01000029.1, read as the reverse complement.
GTGTCGAGCATCGAGGCGGACGGCTCGCTGCGCGACTTCGACCTGCGCGAGGTGAAGGTGGCGCAGACCATCATTGCCCAGGCACGCGAGGTGTGGCTGGCGGCCGATGCGAGCAAGTTCAACCGGCCCGCGATGATCCAGCTGGGCACGCTGTCGCAGATCGACCGGCTGTTCACGGATGCGGAGCCGCCGGCGCCTTTTGCGGACCTGCTGCATGCGGCGCAGGTGCGCCTGGAAATCGCGCGTGAATCATGAGCACATCCCCTGTTGCTCCCGCCTTGCTCCCTCCCCCTCTGGGGGAGGGTTGGGGTGGGGGCACGGCGGCCTCCGCAGACGCATCGCGCCTCATCGAAGGCCCGCCCCCATCCCGGCCCTCCCCCGGAAGGGGACGGAGCAAGACAACGTCGATTCGATGAGCGGCCCCAGAGAAACATTGACCCTATGACCACCTACCTGCTAGCCCTCGACCAAGGCACCTCCAGCTCGCGCAGCATCGTGTTCGACCGCGAAGGCCACATCGTCGCCATCGCCCAGAAGGAACTCACGCAGATCTACCCGCAGCCGGGCTGGGTCGAGCACGACCCGATGGAAATCTGGCGCAGCCAGCTCGCCACCGCGCGCGAAGTGCTGGTAAAGGCGAAGCTGCAGCCCACCGACGTCCACGCCATCGGCATCACCAACCAGCGCGAGACCACCGTCCTGTGGAACCGCAAGACCGGCCAGCCGGTGCACCACGCCATCGTCTGGCAGGACCGCCGCGCCGAGCCGCTGTGCGCGCAGCTGCGCGACGCGGGCATGACCGACACCATCCGCGAGAAGACCGGGCTGGTGATCGATGCGTACTTCTCCGGCACCAAGCTGCGCTGGCTGCTCGACAACGTGCCCGGCGCGCGCGCGCAGGCCGAGCGCGGCGAACTGGCCTTCGGCACCGTTGACAGCTGGCTCATGTGGCAGCTCACCGGCGGCAAGGTGCACGTGACGGACGTCAGCAATGCCTCGCGCACGATGCTCTTCAACGTGCACCGGAACGAATGGGACGCCGACCTGCTCGCCGCACTGGAGATCCCCGCCGCGCTCATGCCGAAAGTGCAGCCGTCGAGTTCGCACTTCGCCGATACCGACGCGGCACTGCTGGGCCATGCGCTACCCATCGGCGGCGTGGCCGGCGACCAGCAGAGCGCCCTCTTCGGCCAGGCCTGCTTCGAGGCCGGCATGGCCAAGAACACCTACGGCACCGGCTGCTTTTTGCTGATGCACACGGGCGGCGCGTTCCAGCCCTCGCACAACGGACTGCTCGTGACCAGCGCCGCGCAGACCGACAAGACGCCGCAATACGCGATGGAAGGCAGCGTGTTCGTCGGCGGCGCCGTGGTGCAGTGGCTGCGCGACGGGCTCAAGGCCATCAAGGGCAGCGCCGAGGTGCAGTCGCTGGCCGAGAGCGTGCCCGATGCGGGCGGCGTGATGATGGTGCCGGCCTTCACCGGCCTCGGCGCGCCCTACTGGGACGCGGACGCGCGCGGCACGATCACGGGGCTCACGCGCGGCACCACGGTCGCGCACATCGCGCGCGCCGCGCTCGAAAGCATCGCCTACCAGAGCGCCGCGCTGCTGCAGGCCATGAGCCGCGACGCAGTGGCCGCCGGCGGCAAGCCCGTGGCCGAGCTGCGCGTGGACGGCGGCGCGAGCGTGAACGACCTGCTGATGCAGTTCCAGGCCGACCTGCTGGGCATTCCGGTGGTGCGGCCCGAAGTGATCGAGACCACCGCGCTGGGCGCCGCGTATCTCGCTGGGCTTTCCACCGGCGTCTACACCGACGCGCGCCAGCTGTCGAAGCTGTGGAAGATCGAGCGGCGCTTCATGCCCACCATGGGCCGCGCGCAGGCGGAGGAGTCGATGGCACGCTGGGAGCGCGCGGTGCGGCAGGCCACGGCGACCTGATCGTCCCGGGGGCTACCGTGGGCGGCGCAAATACCTCGCCATCATCGGGGCACTGGGGCGCGTAGCGCAGGCCCCGGGGCAGAATGCGCCCGCCCCGACCTCCCGCGCTACCTGCTTGACCACCCGCCCCTCCCCTCCGCGCAATGCCCTGCCCGCCTGCGGCGTGGTAGGTGCAACACTGCTGGCGCTCATTGCGCTGGGCCACGACGGCCGGCGCATCGCGCAGCTCGCGGTGCTTGCAGCGCCCATGGTGCTGTGGCTTGCGTGGCCATTGCGCAGCACGCAGACGCGGCGATTGCGCACCCTGCTGGTCTGGCTTTGGGCCATTGGCTTCGCGCTCGACGGCGCAGTGCGCGCCTACCTGCTCGACACCTACCAGGCCGCGCCCGACAGCGCGATGGTGCTCGGCGCCGCAGCCAACACCAACGCGCGCGAAGGCACCGAATACCTGTGGATGCATTGGCGCTCCGAAGCGGGGCAACGACCTTTTCGCGCGGACTGGACCGCCTGGGTCCTCGCGGACTTGCTCCACATCCGATGGAATGGCCAAATTCCCACGCGCAACGTGCTGAGCGACGCCTATCGATGGCAGGCGCCGGAGATGCCGGTGGCCATCGAATCCTTTTCGCGCTGACGCCCCCTCCGGAGAGAAAACGATGACGAAGGAAGTAGTGTCGATGTTCCCGTGCTCGGGCAGGCACCGCAGGGTGCTGCCGGTGGTCCTGTGCCTCTTCGCCTTGCCGAGCGCCGCGGCCTGGAGCATCGACGACGATCGCTCCAATTCGTTCAAGCACGGCCTTTACGAAATCAGGGAAGAAGCGAGGCGGTTCGTCTTTCAGGAGAACGCCCGCCACGGCACGCAATGGGAAGCCACCGAACCGAACGCCAAGGTCTTCGTTCCGTTGTGCAAGACACCGCTGAAAACCGGTTGGGCCACAGGATCGCCCCGTCCCGGCGTCAGCGTGGCATGCGCCCGGTCCATCGACGGGAGCTATCGCGCGTGGAACGTCACCGTGCCGGTGCGCAACGGCCCCGCCGGATCGACGCACTGGCCGTGTAGCCGCGCGCGCCCACAGGACCTCAGTGCGCAGGAACCAGGAAGTCCTGGCTGATGCGCCCGCCCAGTTCGTTCACCCGGTCGAGGAACTGCGTGAGGTACGCGTGCAGCCCGGTCGCCAGGATCTCGTCGACGCGCGCGTACTGCAGGTCGGCCAGCAGCTTGCCGGCGCGGCGCTGGGTTTCGGCGCTCTGCTCGTTCTGCACCTTCGCGAGGTTGTTCACCACCTCGACCAGGCTCGCGTGCAGCGAGCGCGGCATGTCGGCGCGAAGAATCAGCAGTTCGGCCACGCGCTCGGGCTTGATCACGTCGCGGTACACCTTGCGGTAGACCTCGAAGGCCGAGACGCTGCGCAGGATCGCGCTCCAGTGATAGAAGTCGTACTCCTGGTCTTCCTCGGTGGCGGTGCCGAAGAACTCGCTGTTGAGCGCGTGGAACTTCACGTCAACCAGGCGCGCCGTGTTGTCGGCGCGCTCCAAAAAGGTGCCAAGGCGCGAGAAATAAAACGCCTCATCCTGGAGCATGGTGCCCAGCGTAACGCCGCGCGAGAGGTGCGAGCGGAACTTGACCCATTCGAAGAATTGGCCCGGGTCGCGCTCGAAGTCGCCTGCGCGCAGCATGCGGTTCACTTCGAGCCAGGTGGTGTTCTGCGTTTCCCAGGCTTCGGTGGTGAGCGCGCCGCGCACGGCACGGGCGTTCTCGCGCGCGGCTTTGAGACAGGACACGATCGACGAGGCGTTGCTCTCGTCCTTGACCATGAACTCCATCACTTCCTTGGGCGCGATCTGGTCGTACTTCTTGTTGTACCAGGGCAGCAGCTCGCTGATGGAGAGCACGCCCTGCCAGCCGTACTTGGCAACTTCGGCGGACTGGGGCAGCAGCGAGGTCTGGTAGTTGACGTCCAGCATGCGCGCCGTGTTCTCGGCGCGCTCGGTGTAGCGGGACATCCAGTAGAGATGGTCGGCGGTGCGTGACAGCATCGGTGGTGCTCCTACTACGATTGGCTTTGCGACTGCGCGGGCGCCGCCTTGGGCTTGGGTGCGCGGTCGGCTTCGAGAATCCAGGTGTCCTTGGTGCCGCCGCCCTGCGACGAGTTGACCACCAAGGACCCCTCTTTGAGCGCTACGCGCGTGAGGCCGCCGGGCACCATCTGCACCTCGCTGCCCGAGAGCACGAAGGGGCGCAGATCGATGTGGCGCGGCGCAATGCCGGCGTCCACGAAGGTGGGCGAGGTCGACAGGCTCAGCGTGGGCTGGGCGATGTATCCGTCGGGCTTGGCGATCACGGCCTTCTTGAAGTCCTCGATCTCGGCCTGCGTGGCGGCCGGTCCGATCAGCATGCCGTAGCCGCCGGCACCGTGCACCTCCTTGACGACCAGGTCCTTCATGTTGTCGAGCGTGTACTGCAGCTCGTCCTTGTTGCGGCACATGTAGGTGGGCACGTTCTTCAGGATCGGCTTCTCGCCGAGGTAGAACTCGACCATCTTCGGCACGTACGGGTAGATCGACTTGTCGTCGGCCACACCGGTGCCCACGGCATTGCAGATCACGACATTGCCTTCACGGTACGCGCGCATCAGGCCGGCGCAGCCGAGCGTGGACGTGGGGCGGAACACCTCGGGGTCGAGGAAGTCGTCGTCCACGCGGCGGTAGATGACGTCGACGCGCTTCGGCCCGCGCGTGGTGCGCATGTAGACGAAGTTGTCCTTGACGAACAGGTCCTGTCCCTCGACCAGTTCCACGCCCATCTGCTGCGCGAGGAAGGCGTGCTCGAAGTAGGCGCTGTTGTACATGCCCGGCGTGAGCACCACCACCGTGGGCTCGGCCGTGGCCGGCGGCGCGCTGGCGCGCAGCGTCTCTAGCAGCAGGTCGGGGTAGTGCGCGACCGGCGCGATGCGGTTCTGATTGAACAGCTCGGGGAAGAGCCGCATCATCATCTTGCGGTTCTCCAGCATGTAGCTCACGCCGCTGGGCACGCGCAGGTTGTCTTCGAGCACGTAGTACTCGCCGTTGCCCTGGGCATCGGGCGCGCGCACGATGTCGATGCCCGAGATGTTCGAGTAGACGTTGTGCGGCACGTTGACGCCCATCATCTCGGGGCGGAACTGCGCGTTGTTCAGGATCTGCTCGGCCGGGATGATGCCGGCCTTGATGATTTCCTGGTCGTGGTAGACGTCATGAAGAAAGCGGTTGAGCGCCGTGACGCGCTGCACCAGCCCCTTTTCCATGCTCTCCCACTCGTGGGCCGGAATGATGCGAGGCAGCAGGTCGAACGGGATGAGCCGCTCGGTGCCGGAGCCATCCTCATCCTTCGCGCCATACACCGCGAAGGTAATGCCGACCCGGCGGAAAATCATTTCCGCCTCTTCGCGTCGCGAACGCATCACCTCACCGGGTTGCTTCGCGAGCCATTGGTCGTAGCGCTTGTAGTGCTGTCGGATCGCAGCCCCCGCATAGGGCAACTGCTCATACATCTCGTCGAATTTGTGCATGGGACGACCAATCTCCTTGAGCTATAGCTTAGCAAGTTCAGGGCCAGTAGAACCCCTTATGCCGAGGCCGCGTACGGGTCGAGCGACTTTTTTTTTCGGCCTGGCGCAAGCGTCCCGATGATGGCAGGAACAACGGCCTCCCCCGAAAATCCAGAGCCGGCTTCAGGGCGGGCTGTGCTGCCAATATCGCGCGTTCCGCTCGCGCTCGCAGGCCAGGTCCCCGGGGCGCACGCTGCTCCAGTGCGCTGCGCCGCACCGGGTGTTCTCGACCAGCCGCCCGCCGCGCTCCAGGTAGCGCGCCGCCACTTCCTGCGCCGGATGGCCGAAGCGGTTGCGGTACCCCGCCTGGACGATGGCGATGCGCGGCTTCACCGCGTCGAGGAACGCCGGGCTCGACGAGGTCTTGCTGCCATGATGCGGCACCAGCAGCACGTCGGCGCGCAGCAGTTCCGGCGTGCGCGTGACGAGCGCCGCCTCCTGCAACCGCTCAATGTCGCCGACCAGCAGCGCCACGGCGCGGCCGCTGTCGATGCGCAACACGCACGACACCGCATTGGGTTTGGTGAAGCCGCGGTAGTCGGTGTCGAACGGATGCAGCACCTCGAAGCGCACGCCGTCCCAGCTCCAGGCCTGCCCCGCCTCGCAACGCCGCGCCGCACGCATCGCCTGCAGCGGGTGCGTGGCCTCGATGGAACTCAGCAGCGCGGCCTGCGGCTGCATCGCGAGCACCGCGGGCGCGCCGCCGGTGTGGTCGAGGTCGCGGTGGCTCAGCACCAGCGTGTCGAGGCGCTCGCCGTATGCCCGCAGCAACGGCACGAGCACGCGATGGCCGGCATCGCTTTCCAAGCTGTAGCGCGGGCCGGCGTCGTAGAGCAGGCTGTGTGTCGCGGTACGCACGAGCACCGCGTTGCCCTGGCCGACGTCAGCGGCGAGCAGTTCGAATTCGCCGGCCGCGGGCCGGGGTGCCTGCCACAGCAGCACCGGCAACAGCAGCGGAACGCCGAGGGCGCGCAGCGACCCGGGCAGCCGCATGGCCAGCAGCGCGCCGCCGGCCACGCCGCAGGCGGCCATCCACCAGGGCGGCGCGGCCACCGAGAGCGTGGCATACGGCAGCCCGGCCAGCCATTGCAGCAGCAGCGCCAGCACCTGCACGGCGCGGGCCGCCAGATCCCACAGCGGCGCCACGGCCACGCCGAGCATCGCCAGAGGCGTGATCACCAGCGTGACCCAAGGGATCGCCACCGCATTGGCCAACAGGCCGATCAGCGAAACCTGCTGGAACAACAGCAGGCTGAGCGGCGTGATCGCGAGCGTGATGACCCACTGCTCACGCAGGAACTGGAGCAGGCGGGAAGACGCGCCGGTCTTCCGCTCTCCGGGCACCCCGGCGTCGGTGGCGAACAGCACGCCCACCGCCACGAAGCTGAGCCAGAAACCGGCCTGCATCAAGGCCCAGGGATCGAGCGCGACCACCACGGCCGCCGTCAACAGCCACACATGCGGCCAGGGCCAGCGCCGGCCCGTGAGGCGCAGCAGCGCGACCGTCGCCAGCATCCAGACCGTGCGCTGCGAAGGCACGCCCCAGCCGCTGAACAGCGCATAGAGCGTGGCGAGCAGCACGCCGCCCACCAGCGCGGCCTGCTGCGCGGGCAGGCGCAGCATCAGCCACGCGCTGCGCCGCCACAGCAGGCCGACGACGTGCGCGGCCAGCCAGGCGAACATGGTGACGTGGAGGCCGGAGATCGACATCAGGTGCGCCACGCCCGTGGCGCGGAAGACGTCCCAGCCCGAGCGGTCGATGGCGCTCTGGTCGCCGGTAACCAGGGCCGCAATCACGCCTGCCCGGGCACGGTCGAGCACGCGTTCGAAGACGGCGTCGCGCACGGCTTCGCGTGCGCGCTCGATGGGATGCCGCCACGTTGGCGCAACGAGCGCGGGCGCCGCATCGCGCGTGCCGGTTCGCACAGTGCCGCCGGCATGCAGGCCCTGCTCCCACATCCAGAGTTCGCTGTCGAAGCCGTGGGGATTGCGGTTGCCGTGCGGCGCCTTGAGGCGCACCGTCAGGCGCCATCGCTCGCCGGCGTGGAGGGGGCCGACAGCGCTGGCCGGCGGCGTGCGGCCTTCCGACGCCCGGTCCCACAGGCCTGAACCTTCCGAATACCAGCCGAGGGCAATGCGATCAGGCACGGTGGGCCGCCCCTCCTCGCCGGGGTCGGCCCAGCCCGCAGACTCGACATCCAGACGGAACCGCGTCCCGCCCTCGCTGCGCTGGGGCATCTCCGACACGACACCGGTGACCTGCAGGTCGCGCCCTTCGAGCGCCGGGTTCAGCGCACCGCCCGCGTAGATGGCGGCGCGCCATCCCGCAAGCCCCGCACCCGCCATTGCGCCGCACACGAGCGAGGCCAACAACAGCCCTCGGCCCGACAGGCGCCGCCACCACCACAGGCCGGCCCCGGCCCCGAGCAGCAAACCCGCATACATCCATGCCCGCCAAAGCCCTGCCTGCTGCAACTGCAGGACCGCACCGAGCAGCGAACCGCACAGCGCCGCGAACACCCACGATCTGCCCGCGGCGGCACCGGACGCGCGAAACGGCGTCAACGAGAAACTCCCGAACCCATGATGCAAACCCTCCCCAAAGTCACGCTCAGTGGCGCGTTAATTGCTTTGCAACTGGGCTAGTATGCGTCTCACAAGAGACATCTTTTCGATGCAATCTCGCAGCACTGCACATAAAAACGCATGTCCATTCACGCCGCTCTCCACCACGTCACCCACTACAAATACGACCGCCCGGTGCAGTTGGGCCCACAGGTCGTGCGCTTGCGGCCCGCGCCGCATTGCCGCAGCAACGTGATCTCGTACTCGCTGCGGGTCGAGCCGGCCGAGCACTTCGTCAACTGGATGCAGGACCCCTTCGCCAACTACCAGGCACGGCTGGTGTTCCCCGAGAAGACGCGCGAATTCAAGGTCACGGTCGACCTCGTGGTCGAGATGGCGGTCTACAACCCGTTCGACTTCTTCCTCGAGCCGCAGGCCGAGAACTTCCCTTTCAAGTACACGCAGTCGCAGGCCGAAGAACTCGCGCCCTACCTCGTCACCGAAACGCCCACGCCGCTGCTGCAGGCCTACCTCGACAAGATCGAGCGCAAGGAGCAGCGCACCATCGACTTCCTGGTCGGCATCAACCAGCAGGTGCAGCAGGACGTCAACTACCTGATCCGCATGGAGCCCGGCGTGCAGACGCCGGAAGAAACGCTTGCCAGCGGCAGCGGCTCCTGCCGCGACTCGGGCTGGCTGCTGGTGCAGCTGCTGCGCCACTGCGGACTGGCCGCGCGTTTCGTCTCGGGCTACCTGATCCAGCTCACGCCCGACGTGAAGGCGCTCGACGGCCCGAGCGGCACCACGGTCGACTTCACCGACCTGCACGCCTGGTGCGAGGTGTTCCTGCCGGGCGCAGGCTGGATCGGCCTCGACGCCACCTCGGGCCTGCTGGCCGGCGAAGGCCACATTCCGCTGGCCTGCACGCCCACACCATCGAGCGCCGCGCCCATCGAGGGCGGCGTGGATGAGTCGGAGGTCGAGTTCGGCCATGAAATGAAGGTCACGCGCATCTACGAATCGCCGCGCGTCACCAAGCCCTACACCGAAGAGCAATGGTCCGAAGTGCTGGCCCTGGGCGACGCCGTCGATGCGCGCCTGAAGGCCGGCGACGTGCGCCTCACCATGGGCGGCGAGCCCACCTACGTGGCCACCAGCGACCGCGACGCGCCCGAATGGAACACCGACGCGCTCGGCCCCACCAAGCGCGGCTACGCCACCGAACTCGTGCACAAGCTGCGCGCCGAGTACGGCAAGGGCGGCTTCCTGCATTTCGGCCAAGGCAAGTGGTACCCGGGCGAGCAGCTGCCGCGCTGGGCGCTGTCGATCTTCTGGCGCGCCGACGGCCAGACGCTGTGGCACGACCCCGAGCTCTTCGCCGACGAGCGTTTTCCCACGCAGTACACGAGCGAGGACGCGCGCCGCTTCACCACCGTGCTGGCGCACAAGCTCGGCCTGACCGAGCGCTACATCCAGCCCGGCTACGAAGACACCTACTACTACCTCTGGCGCGAACGCCGCCTGCCGGTGAACGTCGACCCCTTCGAGTCGAAGCTCGACGACGAACTCGAGCGCGTGCGCCTGCGCCGCGTGTTCACGCAGAAGCTCGACGCGGTGATCGGCTACATGCTGCCCATCGAGCCCGGCAACGCGAACAGCGATGCACCCGCGCTCGCCGGCCCCGGCTGGAAGACCGGGCCCTGGTTCCTGCGCGACGACCGGCTTTACCTGATCCCGGGCGACTCGCCCATGGGCTACCGCCTGCCGCTCGACTCGCAGCCGTGGGCGAGCAAAGGCGACTATCCTTACCTGATCGAGCGCGACCCGACCGCGCCGCGCGGTGCGCTGCCGAGCGCGGCCGACTACCGTGCGCGCTATGCCGTGGCGGCAGGCGGTGCGGAGGGTGACCGCGGCGCCGTGCCCTATGCCTTCGGCACGCCGCCCGTCGTGGCGGCCTCGCTGCGCATGCAGGCACCGGGCAGTGCAGGCGAAGGCGACGCAGCCACGGCCGCCGACGAGGCTGCCGACAAGTCGTCCACCACCGCGCGCCAGCCGCTGCGCGGCGAATCGGCCCACTGGGTCACGCGCACTGCGCTGTGCGTCGAAGTGCGCGACCCGCGCCGCGCCAACGGCCCCGCGGCCGAGAAGAAGGGCAATGCCTCGGGCGTGCTCTACGTCTTCATGCCGCCGCTCGCGCGCCTGGAGGACTATCTCGACCTCGTCGCGGCCGTCGAAGCCACCGCGCGCGAACTCGGCATGCGCATCGTGATGGAAGGCTATCCGCCGCCGCGCGACCCGCGCCTGAAGATGCTGGCCGTCACCCCCGACCCGGGCGTGATCGAGGTCAACATCCACCCGGCGCACAACTGGAAGGAACTGGTCGATCACACCGAGTTCCTCTACAACGCCGCCTTCGAAACCCGCCTGTCGGCCGAGAAGTTCATGACCGACGGCCGCCACACCGGCACCGGCGGCGGCAACCACTTCGTGATGGGCGGCGCCACGCCGGCCGACAGCCCCTTCCTGCGCCGGCCCGAGCTGCTGGCCAGCCTGCTGCTGTACTGGCACAACCACCCGTCGCTGAGCTATTTGTTCTCGGGCATGTTCATCGGCCCGACCAGCCAGGCGCCGCGCGTGGACGAAGCGCGCAACGACCAGGTCTACGAGCTGGAAATCGCGCTGAAAGAGATCGCTAAGAACCGCGAGATCTACGGCGCCAACCTGCCCGCATGGCTGGTCGACCGCACGCTGCGCAACATCCTGATCGACGTGTCGGGCAACACGCACCGCAGCGAGTTCTGCATCGACAAGCTCTACTCGCCCGACTCGAGCACCGGCCGCCTCGGCCTGCTGGAGCTGCGCGCCTTCGAGATGCCGCCGCATGCGCGCATGAGCATCGCGCAGCAATTGCTGATCCGCGCGCTGGTGGCCCGCTTCTGGGACGAGCCCTACAAGGCCCCCGTCACGCGCTGGGGCACCGAGCTGCACGACCGTTTCCTGCTGCCGACCTTCGTGAAGATGGACTTCGACGACGTCATCAGCGAGATGCGCCAGGCCGGCTACGCCTTCGACGCCGACTGGTTCGCGCCGCATTTCGAGTTCCGCTTCCCGCTCGTGGGCCAGATGCAGGCGATGGGCGTGGAGCTGTCGCTGCGCAATGCGCTGGAGCCATGGCACGTGATGGGAGAGGAAGGCTCGGCCGGCGGCACGGTGCGCTATGTCGATTCGTCGCTCGAGCGCATCGAGGTGCGCGTGACCGGCCTGAACGAAAGCCGCCATGTCGTCACCGTCAACGGCAAGGTGCTGCCGCTGCAGCCCACCGGCGTCACGGGCGAGTTCGTGGCCGGCGTGCGCTACAAGGCCTGGAACCCGCCGTCGGCGCTGCACCCGAGCATCAAGGCCCATGCGCCGCTGACCTTCGACCTGGTCGACACCTGGATGAAGCGCTCGCTGGGCGGCTGCCAGTACTTCGTCGCCCACCCGGGCGGGCGCAACTACGACACCTTCCCGGTCAATGCCTACGAGGCCGAAAGCCGCCGCCATTCGCGCTTCACCCGCACCGGACACACGCCCGGCCTCATGCGCACGCCCCCGGCGACCATCGAGCTGCCGGGCAGCCGCGAATTCCCGTTCACGCTGGACCTGCGGCGGTAAGGGGTCATTCGGCACGCTGCCCGAACGGACGCCCCGTGACGGCAGTGTGACAATCCACCCCTGTGGAACCTTTGAACGAATCCCTGTTCGACGCCGAGGCGCTGGAGTTTCCAGCTGCCCTGGCGTCGGCGCTCGCCCCTGCGGCCCTGCCCGGTCATTTCGATGAACTGCGCGGAGCGGCCACGGCGGCTGCGCCCGTGCGGCCGGCGGCGGGAGCCGTGCCTGCCGCCGCTGCGCCGCTCTATGACACCGCCGGTGAGCGGCCGGTAGCGTCTGGCCAGTCTCAATCGCAGTCCCAATCCCAGTCCCAGACGCAGACACAGGCCCCGCCCGGCGAACAACCGCCGCTCACGCCCGCCTGGAACGCCTTCTTCGATCAACTCGGCCCCGACGGCTTCAGCGACCTGCCCCGGCGTGCAGCCAGCCTCGAGCGCCAGATCCGCGACAACGGCGTCACCTACAACGTGTACGCCGACGCCAACGGCCCGCAGCGGCCATGGTCGCTCGACCTGTTCCCGCTGATCGTCTCGCCCGAGAGCTGGAGCCAGATCGAGGCCGGCGTGCTGCAGCGCGTGCGCGTGCTCGACCGCGTGATGGCCGACGTCTACGGCCCGCAGCAGCTGCTGGCCGAAGGGCTCATTCCGCCGGCGCTGGTGCGCGGCCACCCCGGCTACCTGCGCGCGCTGCACGGCGTCAAGCCGCCGGGCGACACCTGGCTGCACATCGCGGCCTTCGACCTCGCGCGCGGCCCCGACGGCAACTGGTGGGTGGTCTCGCAGCGCACCCAGGCGCCTTCGGGCCTGGGCTACCTGCTCGAGAACCGTTTGGCCATCACGCGGCAGTTTCCGCAGGCCTTCGAAGCGCTGCACGTGCAGCGCCTGGCCGCCACCTACAGCGCCATGATGGAAGGCCTGCAGCACATGTGCCCGGCCGGCGTGCCGCCGCACATCGCGCTGCTCACGCCCGGCCCGTACAACGAAACCTATTTCGAGCACGCCTACCTCGCGCGCTACCTGGGCCTCACGCTGGTCGAGGGCAGCGACCTCACGGTGCGCGACCAGCGGCTGTACCTCAAGACGCTGCAGGGCCTGCGCCCGGTGCACGGCCTCATCAAGCGGCTCGACGACCAGTTCCTCGACCCGCTGGAGCTGCGCCCCGATTCCACGCTCGGCGTGCCCGGCCTGCTGCAGGCCATTCGCGCCGGCAATGTGCTGGTGGCCAACATGCCGGGCTCGGCGTTCCTCGAATCGCCCGCGCTGCTCGGCTTCCTGCCGGGCCTGGCGCGCCGCCTGATCGGCGAGAAGCTCAAGCTGCCCGCGTTGCCCACCTGGTGGTGCGGCGAGCGCGCGGCGCTCGAATCGGTGCTGCCGCAACTGGCCGACTGCGCCATCAAGCCCACCTACCCCGGCTTCGACGGCCACGCCAGCTTCGACGCCGTGCTCGGCAGCCAGCTCGGACGGCGCGAGCTCGACGAATGGGCCGGCCGCATCGTGCGCGAAGGCGACGGCCACACCGTGCAGGGCTATCTGCCGCTGTCGCAGATGCCCACCTGGGCCAACGACATGGGCCCGGGCCACATCGCGCCGCGCGCAGTGCTGCTGCGCGTGTTCGCGGTGAGCGACGGCGCGCAATCGTGGCGCGTGCTGCCCGGCGGCCTGGCCCGGCTCGCGGGGCCCGACGCACAGATCGCATCGATGCAGCGCGGCGGCAGCAGCGCCGACGTGTGGGTGCAGACCCACGGCGAGGTCGACCGCACCACGCTGCTGCAGCCGCACGCCACGCCGGCCTCGCTCGCGCGGCACCGCGCCCCCGTCACCAGCCGCGCCGCGGAGAACATGTTCTGGCTCGGGCGCTACACCGAGCGCGCCGAGAACGCCGTACGCCTCGCGCGCCTCACGCTCAACCTGCTGGGCAGCGAAGACCAGTCGTCGCGCCCGCTGCTCGAATGGCTGCACCGCATGGCGCTGCGCAACGCACTGGTGCCAGCCGAGGCGCCCAGTGCGCCGAAGTCGCGCCGGGTGTTCGAACGCGCACTGATCGCCGAACTCGGCGACGTGGAGCGCGGCGGCAGCGTGGGCTTCAGCCTGATGTGCATCCGGCAGGCCGCCGCCGCCGTGCGCGAACGCCTGTCGCAGGACAACTGGAACCAGATCGTGCGCGCCGAGGCCGACTTCCTGCGCCGCGCGGCCGAGCAGGCCGGCGAAGGCAGCTTTGCCACCGGCGCCGCGCTGCGCGCCCTCGAATCCGCCAGCACCGCGCTGGCCGCCATGACCGGCGCGCAAACCGACCGCATGACGCGCGACGATGCCTGGCGCCTGCTGTCCATCGGCCGCCACATCGAACGCCTGGGCTTCCTGTCGAACGCGCTGGAGGCCGGCTTCGAGAACGGCGCCGTGCACGAGGTCAGCGGCTTCGAGGCGATGGTGGCGCTGTTCGACAGCACCATCACCTTCCATGCCCGCTACCAGCAGCGCCGCGACGTCGCCACCATGGTCGACCTGCTGGTGCTCGACGCCGAGAATCCGCGCTCGCTCGCATGGGTCACGCAGACGCTGCGCGGACGCATCGCCCGGCTGGCCGGCAGTGCGCCCGGCAAGCTGACGGCGCTGTCGTACGAGTTGTCCGATCCGGCCAGCTGGACGCTCGAACACCTCTGCGCCACGGGGCCTCATGGCAACTATCCGGCCCTCGCCGAACTGCTCGCCAACTGCGAGACGGCGGCCTACCATGTGTCGGACGCCATCGGCACACGCTACTTCACGCTGACCTCCGAATCGCTGCGCTCCGTCGGGGCGTGAACAGGCACTCCCCATGCTTCGCGCACTTCGTGTCGCTACGCACACCCCCTCGCTGGGGGCAACGCCTGCGGCCCGGCAAAGCCGGTTCCGCGGCGTTCCACGAA
>NZ_AKIW01000028.1 GCF_000282635.1 Variovorax sp. CF313 | reverse complement strand
TCGTAGCCCAGCGACAGCGCGCGCGGCTCGTTCTCCTTGATGCCCTTGAGCACCTGCCCGAAGGGCGAGTGGATGGTGCGCACGATCAGCAGGAAGGCCGCGACCACGATGACCAGCGCGACGTAGTACATCGTGAGGTCGTTGGACAGGTCGACCAGGCCGAACAGCTTGCCGCGCGGCACGCCCTGCAGGCCGTCCTCGCCGCCCGTGAACTTGGCCTGCAGCGCGACGAAGAACATCATCTGCGCGAGCGCCAGCGTGATCATCGCGAAGTAAATGCCCTGGCGGCGAATGGCCAGCACGCCAAAGATCCAGCCGAGGAAAGCGCCGCTGAGCGTGCCCGCGATCAGGCCCAGCTCGGGCGTCAGGCCCCAGACCTTCATCGCATGCCCCGCCACATAGGCGGAGCCGCCGAGGAAGGCCGCGTGGCCGAACGACAGCAGGCCCGTGAAGCCCAGCAGCAGGTTGAAGGCCGCGGCGAACAGTGCGAAGCACATGAGCTTCATCACGAACACCGGGTAGGCGCCGAAGAACGGCGCCGCGACGAGCGCCACCAGCAGAAGTGCGTAGACGATGAGGGAGATTTTTTTCGTGTTCATGCCACTCGCCTTATTTTTCTTTGCCGAACAGGCCGGCGGGGCGAATCAACAGCACGATGACCATGATCACGAACACAACCGTAGACGATGCCTCGGGATAGAAAACCTTGGTGAACCCTTCGATCACGCCGAGCCCGAGACCCGTGAGGATGGCGCCCATGATCGAACCCATGCCGCCGATCACGACCACCGCGAACACCACGATGATGAGGTTCTGCCCCATCAGCGGCGACACCTGCATCACCGGTGCAGCGAGCACGCCGGCGAAGGCCGCGAGCGCGCAGCCGAAGGCATAGGTCAGCGTGATCATCAGCGGCACGTTGACGCCGAAGGCCTCCACCAGCCGCGGGTTCTCGGTGCCGGCGCGCAGGTAGGCGCCCAGGCGGGTCTTCTCGATCACGAACCAGGTCGCAAAGCAGATCACCAGCGATGCAACGACCACCCAGGCACGATAGTTCGGCAGCACCATGAAGCCCAGGTCGGTGGAACTCGACAGCGCATCGGGCGCGTCGTAGGGCAGCCCCGACACGCCGTAGACCGAGCGGAACACGCCCTCGATCAGCAGCGTGAGGCCCAGCGTGAGCAAGAGGCCGTAGAGGTGGTCGAGCTTGTAGATCCAGCGCAGCAGCAGGCGCTCGATGAGCACGCCGAAGATGCCGATGACGACGGGCGCGGCGATCAGCATCACCCAGTAGTTGATGCCGAAATACTCCATGGCCATCCACGTCAGGACGGCGCCGAGCATGAACAGCGCGCCGTGCGCGAAGTTGATGACGTTGAGCAGGCCGAAGATCACCGCCAGCCCGAGGCTCAGGATGGCGTAGAAGGAACCGTTGACCAGCCCAAGCAGGAGCTGGCTCAACAGGGCGGGAAGGGAAATGTTCATAGAAAGTTCAGGACACCACTGGCCGTTTCTTCTTTTTCGCAGGGGCCGCCGCGCACGGCCGCCCGAAGCGGCCGGCCCGCCCCCCTTGCAAAGGGGGGTTGGCGAAGCGACACGCAGTGCGCGCAGCCTGGGGGGTTACTTCCATAAGGCGCACTTGCTCTCAGCTTTGGTCGTGAAGACCTCTTCGCCCTTGAGCTTCTGGACCACCTTGTAGTAGTCCCACGGCTGCTTCGACTCGGCCGGCGACTTCACCTGCACCAGGTACATGTCATGCACGAAGCGGCCGTCGGCGCGGATGCTGCCCTTGGCATAGAAGTCGTCGATGGGGGTGGACTTGAGCGTTTCCATCACCTTGTCGGCATCGACCGTCTTGGCGGCCTGCACGGCCTTCAGGTAGGTCATTGTGGCCGAGTAGTCGGCCGCCTGGATGTCGGTGGGCATGCGCTTGGTCTTCTCGAAGAAGCGCTTGCCGAAGGCGCGCGTCTTGTCGTCGAGGTTCCAGTCCCAGCTGGTGGTCAGCAGCAGGCCTTCGGTGTTCTTCAGGCCCAGGCTGTGCACGTCGGTCACGAACACCAGCAGGCCGACCATCTTCATGGTCTTGGTGATGCCGAATTCCTTGGCGGCCTTGATCGAGTTGATGGTGTCGCCGCCCGCATTGGCCAGCGCCAGCACCTGGGCCTTGGAGTTCTGCGCCTGCAGCAGGAACGACGAGAAGTCTGAGGTGTTCGGCGCATGTTTGACGCTACCAGCCACGGTGCCACCCTTCTCCTTCAACACTTTGGTGGCGTCCGCCTCCAGGGCCTGGCCGAAGGCGTAGTCGGCTGTCAGGAAATACCAATTCTTGTCGCCACGCGCAACCACCGCGCTGCCTGTGCCCTTGGCCAGCGCCACGGTGTCGTAGGCATAGTGCACGGTGTACGGGCTGCACTGCTCGTTGGTGAGCGCCGAGCTGCCAGCACCATTCACCATGAAGACGCGCTTCTTCTCCTGCGCCACCTTGGCCATGGCCAGGCCAGTACCTGAACCAACGCCACCAAAGAGCATGGTCAGCCCTTGCGTATCGATCCACTCGCGCGCCTTGGAAGCGGCGATGTCGGCCTTGTTCTGGTGGTCGGCCTGCAGCAGCTCGATGGGCATGCCATTGACCTTGCCACCGAAGTCGTCGATGGCCATCTGGATCGCCAGCGCGCCGTTCTTTCCTTCGACGTCGGCGTAGAAGCCTGACAGATCGGTGATGAAGCCGATCTTGACCTTGTCCTGTGCGTGCGCCGCATGGGAGGCGATGCCCGCGACGCTGAGCATGAGGGCGATCATCTTGAGTTTGGATTGCATGCTGTCTCCTGAGGTTGAGCGGAAAGAATGTGGAGGGCGTATTCAGACGCCAAGCAACTCGCTGAGCACCGGCATCTTGGCTTCGAGCTCGGCGGCGCCGAACTTCTCGACGATGCGGCCGTGCTCCATCACGTAGAAGCGGTCGGCCAGCGGCGCGGCGAAGCGGAAGTTCTGCTCCACCATCACGATGGTGTAGCCCTTGGCGCGCAGCGTGGTGATCATGCGGGCCAGCGCCTGCACGATGACCGGTGCGAGGCCTTCGGAAATCTCATCGAGCAGCAGCAGCTTGGCGCCGGTGCGCAGGATGCGGGCCACTGCCAGCATCTGCTGCTCGCCGCCCGACAGGCGCGTGCCCTGGCTGTGGCGGCGCTCGGCGAGGTTGGGGAACATGGCGTAGATCTCTTCGACCGACATGCCCTGCCCCGTGCCCTTGAGCTCGGGCGGCAGCATCAGGTTCTCCTCGCACGAGAGACTGGCGAAGATGCCGCGCTCTTCCGGGCAATAGCCGATGCCGAGGTGCGCGATGCGGTGCGTGGGCATGCCGATGGTCTGCCTGCCGTTGACCTCGATGCTGCCCTTTCGCGCGCCGGTCAGGCCCATGATGGCGCGCAGCGTGGTGGTGCGGCCCGCGCCGTTGCGGCCCAGCAGCGTGACGACTTCGCCGGGCTGCACGACCATGTCGACGCCGTGCAGCACGTGCGATTCGCCGTACCAGGCTTGCAGGCCCTTGATTTCAAGTGCGGCCGTCATGTCAGTGAGCTCCCTGCAATTGGCCTTCGGTGGTGCCCATGTAGGCTTCCATGACCTGCGGATTCTTCGAGACCACGGCGTAGGGGCCTTCGGCCAGCACGGCGCCGCGCTGCAGCACGGTGATGGTGTCGGCGATGGTCGAGACCACGCTCATGTTGTGCTCGACCATCAGGATGGTGCGGCCGGCCGACACGCGCTTGATGAGTTCGGCCACGCGGTGCACGTCTTCGTGGCCCATGCCCTGCGTGGGCTCGTCCAGTAGCATGAGTTCGGGCTCCATGGCCAGCGTGGTCGCGATCTCCAGCGCGCGCTTGCGGCCATAGGGCAGGTTCACGGTCTGTTCGTCGGCGAGCTCCTCGAGGCCGACTTCGGCCAGCAGCTCGCGGGCCCTGGCATCCAGCGGCTTGAGCGACTTCTCGCTCTTCCAGAAGTGGTAGGAGGTGCCCAGCCTGCGCTGCAGGCCCAGGCGGACGTTCTCCAGCAGCGTGAGGTGCGGGAACACGGCCGAGATCTGGAACGAGCGGATGATGCCGCGGCGCGCGATCTGCGCGGGGCGCTCGCGCGTGATGTCCTGTCCGTTGAACAGGATCGTGCCGGTGGTCGGCTCGAGGAACTTGGTCAGCAGGTTGAAGCAGGTCGTCTTGCCCGCGCCGTTCGGGCCGATGAGCGCGTGGATCGAGCCGCGCACCACCGAGAGGTCGACCTTGCTGACCGCAGTGAAGCCTCTAAATTCCTTGGTCAGCCGCCGCGTCTCGAGAACGATGTCTCTCTGTAGGGTTGCGATAGGCTCTCGCAGGGGAATGCTTCTCAAGCTGTGCATCTGGAAATGTCTGTCTTCTGGAAGGAGGGGCACTCAGGTCGACGGTGTCGCGACCGCAATTGAATCCGCATGGCAAAGCAGATACACCGCCCCTGCGGCATCCTTGGGTGGGGCACGTTTCTCACACACGTTCATAGAGGGTGACGACGCAAGCACCACCTATCCCGAGGTTGTGCTGGAGCGCGAGCCGCGCCGCCTGGACCTGCCGGGCACCCGCAGTGCCTCGGAGTTGCTCGACGAGCTCCGTACACTGGGCAAGGCCCGTGGCGCCCAGCGGATGACCCTTGGAAAGCAGGCCGCCCGAGGGGTTCGTCACCACCCTCCCCCCATAGGTGTTGTCGCCATCGCAGACAAATTGTTCGGCGCCACCTTCGGGGCACAGGCCGAGCGATTCATAGCTGATCAACTCGTTGTGGGCGAAGCAGTCGTGCAGTTCCACCACATCGATGTTCTCAGGTCCCACACCTGCCGCGTCGTACACCTTGTGCGCCGCCGCCTTGGCCATGCCGAAGCCCACGACTTCCCGCATGTCACCGGCCCCGAAGGTGGCCGGACCATCGGTGGTCATCGCCTGCGCCCGAATGCGAACGGTTTGTGCGAGGCCGTGACGCGCCGCAAACGACTCGCTGCAGAGCACTGCGGCAGCCGCACCGCAGGTCGGAGGACAGGCCATCAGGCGGGTCATCACGCCCTCCCAGAGCACCGGTGCGGCAAGTACCTCTTCCTCGCTTACCACGTTCCGGAACAGCGCCATCGGGTTGTTGGCTGCATGCCGGCTCGCCTTGGCCCGGATCTTGGCGAAGGTAGAGAGGCTGGTGCCGTACTGCTGCATGTGGGCGATGCCGGCGCCGCCGAAGTACCGCAACGCCAGTGGAATCTCGCTGTGCCCTACCAGCGCCTGCGTTGCCTTGTCAAAACGGTCGAAGGGGCTGGGGCGATCGGTGAAAACGGATCCAAGCGCCCCGGGGTTCATGTGTTCGAACCCCACGGCCAGCACACAATCCGCTGCGCCACTGGCGATGGCCTGGCGCGCAAGAAACAAGGCGGTGGATCCCGTGGCGCAGTTGTTGTTGACGTTGATGATCGGTATGCCGGTCATGCCGACTTCGTAAAGCGCCCGTTGACCCGCGGCCGAATCACCATAGACGTATCCGGCATAGGCCTGCTCCACCTGCTCGTACCCGATTCCCGCATCTTCGAGCGCTCTCGCCACTGCCGCCGCGGCCATTCGGGGATACGGCTCATGCTTGCCAGGCTTGGAGAACGGCACCATGCCGACTCCACTGACAAAGACCTGCTTACTCATTCAAAACTCCAAAAGTGAATGGGACCGTTCGATGTACGTGTTTGAGCCGGCCGATTGCGACGCGGCCCATCGCGGCGGCGCGAGATCGTCCTCGTCGCACCTTCGCTCATACGGGCTATAGCGGCGTCGAGACAGGTGCCGCCGGGTCCTTCGGTGAAGTCCAGCAGCCCGGAGGTTGTGCTGCTCTGGCCAACGCCCGGCTTGGTCCAGTCGCAGACGCCGTCGGGGAAGACCGCACGAAGGCGGGTCACCTGGACCACCGAGAAGACGGCGCCCGGGTAGTCCGCACTGGCCACATCGAACGGCTTGAGCTGGCACTTGAGGACGTCTCCTGCACCGCGGAAGAACCGCCGCCTGAACCACCGCACGCGCTCACGATGGAAGCGCACAGGAAAATAGCCCCCCGCGAGGACCCCTGAAATGAAATTGGCATGCCTTGTCTCCTTTTATGGTGAGCCGCCACAGGGAGGGCTCCGCGGGGCTGTCCGGTTGCATCCTTTGCATGCAATCGGCGCGCCGTCGACAGGGAGTCTGTCGAGCGCGCCTCAGGGGGTCACTGGCGCCAGCGGCCAAAGTACTGGGTTTGCCGGCCAAGCGACGCAGGCACGATACCGTCGGCGACTCAAACCGTGGGCTCGCGCCACGGTCAAGGTACGTTGGCGACGCTGCTTCGGTAGTCGCCTGGCGAGGTTCCAAACCATCGCTTGCAAGCGCGATAGAAGGTACTCTGGTCCGAGAAGCCGAGAAGATAGCCGACTTCGGCAATGGCGATCTTGCGGCTGCGGAGGTACTGCTCAGCGAGCTCGCGCCGCGTCTGGTCCACCAGCTCGTTGAACGAGGTTCCCTCTGCGTCGAGACGGCGTTGCAGGGTTCGCTCGCTCATGCCCAATACTTCTGCAATCCTCGCGCGCAGCGGCTCACCGTCAGGCAGCCTCTGAACGACGATGTGCTTGACTCGCGGGACGACTCGGGTGGAATCCAACAGTGTGAGGTGATCGCTGGCCACACGATCCGTCAGTTCCTGCAAAGCGGGATTGGCGGTGGGCAGAGGTGCCAATACATCCGATGCAGCAAAGTGCAGCTGGTGCGACGGGGCATTGAACTGCAATGGGCAACGGAACGCCTGCCGGTAGGCTTCCAATTCGCCCGATGCCGCATACGGAAACCCAGCCGCCAGCGGACGCAGGTTCAGGGCTGTCAGCCATCGCATGATGTTCAGGATCATGACGACGGCAAAGTCCACGCGCGCCCGCGGCACGGGCCTCGCGATACCGTCGATATGCAAGGTGAATACGTAGGCTGCATCGTCGCGCACCAGACTGATGTCGGCGACGTGGCTGACGAGGCGCATGTACCGTATGAACCTGCCCACCGCAGCCCCCAGATCTGGCGAACTCATCATGACATGCATGATCATGTCCAAGCTGCCTGGATGCAGCACGTCCGAGTTTGCAAGGCCAAGATTGGGGTCGCCAGAGCGCGCTACAGCGAGCTCCCAAAGCAGGCTGATGCTGTCTCCATCGATGCGCGCATCGCGATCGTTCAGATCCTCGTAATTCAATCCGGCGTCACGAAACAGCGCGCGAACGTCGAGTCCGACAGATTCGAAGTGTCGCGCCGTCCCGCGGACCCAGGACATGGCAACAGAGGGCCTGGCCGCTGCCGCTGCCGCTGAAGCCTTCATTGCTGAAACCGCCCGGGCAACATTTCCTGTCTCCTTGTAGTGGATGCCGAGCCTCGACTCTAGCCTCCCCTATTGGAATACCTGCGCGTACTTTTCCCTAAGCTCACGCTTCAGAACCTTGCCGCTGGGATTCTTGGGGAACGAGTCGGTCAGCACCACTGCTTTGGGGACTTTGAACCCCGCCATGTGATGAGCGCAGTACGTGATGACGTCCGCCTCACTGAGTTCCCGCCCAGCCTTGACGATCACGACGGCGACCACTGCCTCCACCCATTTCGGGTGGGGTACGCCAATCACCGACACCTCGGACACCTCGGGGATGCGGAAAACCATCTCTTCCACTTCGCGACTGGCAACATTCTCGCCGCCGGTCTTGATCATGTCTTTCATGCGATCGACGACCGTGATGAAACCTTCGTCGTCGATAGTCGCCAGATCGCCCGAGTGAAACCACCCCCCCTCGAAAGCCGCTTTCGTGCGCGGCTCGTCATTCAGGTAGCCGAGCATCAGGTGGGGCGAGCGGTGAACGATTTCACCGACTTCACCAGGCTCCACGTCGCGCATGCCTTCGGCAACCACTCGCGTCTCGACGTTGAGCGCGGGGCGGCCACAAGAGCCCGGCTTCCTCAACTGATCCTCCGGGCCAAGGAGTGTCGCAAGAGGTGCGATTTCTGTCTGGCCGTACAGGTTCCAGAACCGAACTTGACCCAGGCGGCGCTTGAGTTCTCGCAGCACCTCCACGGGCATGATCGATGCGCCGTAGTACCCCTTCGTCAGCGACGACCAGTCCGTCGCGTCGAGCAGCGGCGACCGCAGCAATGCGATCCAGACGGTAGGCGGTGCGAAGAAGGAGGTGACCCGGTGCCTTGCCATGAGGGCAAGCAGGTTCTCTGGTGTCGGCTTCGCGGTCACGATGCTGGTCGCCCCGATGTAGACGGCGGGCCCAAGAAACACGTCCAGCTGCGCGCAGTGATACAAGGGCAAGGCATGCAGCACCACGTCTTCCACCCCGATGGAGACCTCAATCGCGCAGTTCGCGTATTGCCAGATCACCGCGTCGTGAGTGAGCATCGCGCCCTTTGGCATCGACTCGGTGCCGCTCGTGTAGACGATCTGCAAGAGATCCGAGCTTGCGAGCTGCAGCACCTCGGGAGGTGCTGCAGCAGTCGCAGCGAGGTCGTCGAACGAGGTCATGCCCTCCACCGCCGAAATCGAGTCCTCGGAGGGCAGCCAGACGAACTGCCGCACAGCGGTGTCCTTGGCAGCAGCGGCGCGCCCAAGCTCCGCGCATCCACTGTCGACGGCAAGCATCTCTGCGTCGGCATGGCGCAGGATGTACGCGACGTCTTCCGCTTTTAGCATGAAGTTGATCGGCACCAGAACAGCGCCGAGCCGCGCCACGGCGAAACGGAAGGCCGCAAAGGCATGCGAGTTTCGGGAAAGGATTGCTACCCGGCTCCCGTATGCCACGCCCATGCGAGCCAGCCCCGCACTCACGCTGTCGACAACCGCATCGAATTCGGCGAATGTCCAACGTACGTCACCGCAAACCAAACCAGTCTTGGTGGGAACGCGCCGCGCGGTTCGGCGCAGCAGGTCCGCGACCGTGTGGCGGCGCATGGCATTTTCCATTGTGGATGTCTCCTGTTCTTGTTGCTGACGTCGCGATCTCCCGTCGGCTGTGCACAAGCGCCGCGAGGTCAACAGTGGGAGACCACGTCTCGAAGTATCCAAGGCACCCTGCATGGCGTCACTTGCGTCGGCGGCCAAAGAGGTGGCTTTGACGGACAAAGTGGGCACATGTGGATTTCTGCAAATGCGTCGTGCGTTCTTGCTCATTGATTTCCGACCAGCCCGGCAGCTAGCATTGATTCTTTTGCGCCGTCAGGGCATGCAGTAAGAAATGAGCTACGAAAACATCGAAGTGCGGACCGAAGCAGGCAAGGTCGGCATCATCACCCTCAACCGCCCGAAGGCCCTGAATGCGCTCAACGACGCGCTCATGACCGAGCTGGGCCAGGCCCTGAAGGCCTTCGATGCCGACGACGCCATCGGCTGCATCATCCTCACGGGCAGCGAGCGCGCCTTCGCGGCCGGCGCCGACATCGCGGCGATGGCCAAGTACAGCTTCATCGACACCTACAAGGGCGACTACATCACCCGCAACTGGGAAACCATTCGCTCGATCCGCAAGCCGGTGATCGGCGCGGTGGCCGGCTTCGCGCTGGGCGGCGGCTGCGAGCTGGCGATGATGTGCGACTTCATCATCGCGGCCGACAACGCGAAGTTCGGCCAGCCCGAGATCAAGATCGGCGTGATCCCCGGCGCCGGGGGCACGCAGCGCCTGCCACGCGCAGTGGGCAAGAGCAAGGCCATGGACATGGTGCTCACGGCCCGCATGATGGACGCCGCCGAAGCCGAGCGCGCCGGCCTCGTGAGCCGCGTGGTGCCTTTCGAAAAGCTCGCCGACGAGGCGCTGGGCGCGGCGCTGATCATCTGCGGCTACTCGCAGATCTCGGTGATGGCGGCGAAGGAATCGGTCAATCGCGCCTTCGAAAGCGGCCTGAGCGACGGCGTGATGTTCGAGCGCCGACTGTTCCACGCGCTGTTCGCCACCGTCGACCAGAAGGAAGGCATGGACGCCTTCCTCAACAAGCGTCCGCCCGACTTCAAGAACGCCTGAGGGCGCGGCAACGCACTATGGCCGATCGCACGGCAGGCCGCCATCCACTCGGCGGATTGGCGTCCACACACCCAGTGCGGTGATCAGCAGGCTACAAAAGCCTCATTCGCCAGGAGAGCCGTGTCCTTTCCGCACCTCCGGGAACATGTCCATCCATCGATCCCAGGCGGGCTCGCCCGCGAACGCCTTCTGCATGAACTCGACGAAGGTGCGGACCTTGGCCGACAGATAGCGCCTGGTCGGGTAGACGGCCATGAGAGTCAACGGCCGGTATTGCCAATCCAATAGCAAAGGCACCAGATTGCCCTGCGCAATATCGTCACCGACCATGAACGTCGGCATCACGACGATGCCTTCGCCGGCCAATGCTGCGGTCACCAGAACGTCGTCACTGTCAGCGCGCATGCTGCCTCGAACAGGGATGGAGACGGTGTCGCCAGCTTGGGAGATAGTCCAGATTTCCGAGGTGGCGCTGGAAATCTTGGTCAAGCAGTTGTGCCCGGTCAGTGCCTCCGGCGATTGTGGGACGCCGTGCTTGGCCACATAGGCCGGCGATGCGCAGATCACCACGCGGACAGGGGCGAGATGCCGTGCGACATAGGTCTCGCGGTGCTGCCAAGCCCCGCGAATGGCAAGGTCGAAGCCTTCGTTCACCAGGTCGACTACGTGGTCTGTCAGGGAGACTTCCAGTTGAACGTCCGGATACTGCTCCCGATACAGAGGAAAGAGGGGCGCCAGATAGCGCTGCCCGAACGACAACGGCACGCTCACCCGCAACAGGCCGCTCGGTGCGATCGTGGCCCAAGTGACTTCGGACTCGGCCTCCTCCAGATCCGACAGCAACAAGCTCGCCCGCGCGAAGAAGCGTTCTCCCGCTTCCGTCGGGCGCACCCGGCGCGTGGTTCTCTGCAACAGGCGGGCCCCAAGGTGCGATTCCAGGTCGACGACCAGACGCGAAATCGAGGTTTTCGACACCCCGAGTTCATCGGCGGCACCCACAAAGCTACCGGCCTCTACAACAGCAACAAACGCTTGCATGGCGCTCAATCGGTCCATCAAAGTCGTCCTTTTGTTCCGGATTCCGGGACAAATAATGACACAAAGCGGCGTTTATTCCGGGCACGTCGATGCGTATCGTTGCGCCTGCATGCACCAACCTGCGGAGGGCGTGCAGCACAACCGGAAATCAAAGATGAAACATTTCACCCATATCGCCATCGCCAGCGTCCTCATCGCGGGCGCGATCTCGCCGGCCGCCGCCAAAGAGAAGATCGCAAGCCAGAGCATCACGGAAGCCGAAGTCCTAGGGGCCCAGCGGGCGTGGTGCAAGGCACTGATCGACATCAGCGCCGCGAATGCCAGCGGCGGGCAGCCGGCGGCCAGGGCGCTGGCCGAGAAGGTCATCGACAGCGCGTACGCCTACCAGCAGGGCGCGGTGCTGTTCAAGCCCACGCTCACGACATCGCCGCAGACCTTCCGTACCGCCCGCGACGGCGCACTGGCGTACTTCGTGGGCGGCAATCCGACATTTCCCAACGACACCGGCTTCGCGTTGAAGGGCTGGAGCAAGTGCGAGATTGCCAACAGCGCCGTGCTCATCCACGGTGACGTGGCGAGCACGCTGGGCAACGTGCTGTTCACCGGTCCAGACGGCAAGGTCACTACGGTCGATAAGACCTGGACCTTCGTGAAGGACAGTGCCGGCAAGCTGCGCATCGTCGTGCATCACTCGTCGCTGCCGTACGCCGGCAGCTGAACACAGCTTTCAAGTGCCCGCACACCCTGGCCCGGTAGTTCCCTGCACCCTCAACTCCCCGTTGCCTCGTTGCGGGATGAGGCCTGCGTTTCAGGCCAACAAGTCTGGCATTTTGGTGGACTAGGGCGTGATCGCATTGCCGGGGAACGCAAGTAGACCGGCACGTGCCCTGATTTTGTCTTCTCTGTCCGGTCTACCAACTGCGGGCATTGGTCGAAGCCCAAAAAATTTCGGAGCACAGACGACGTTTGTCCGTGATTTTTTCAAGGCCTGGACCAAGGCGATGAACATGAATTGCTTCGACCGTATTTGATTTCGGAGAGGGGCAATACACCCCTGATTCATATGCAAGCTTTCCCCGATGCGGGTGCGTTGCGCGCACCCCAGTCCTTGGACGACCTGCTTCTATACAGGCTGTCGTGTGCAACCCGCGCCAGCAGCAGCATGGCCACGCGCCTTGTCGAAGGCGGCTTCGGCATCACGCATCGCGAGTGGGGAATGATCGGTATGCTCGCGCAGATCGGAGAGATCAGGTCTTCGGCTTTCGCCGAGCGCCTGCACCTGGACCGCGTTCGCACCTCGCGCGGTCTGAGCAGTCTCTTCCAAAAGAAATTGGTGGAGCGGCGGCAGGACGCCGAGGACGGCCGCGAAGTGCATGTGCGCCTGAGCCCTTCAGGCCATCAACTCTTCCGTGAGTTGTTCCCTCGCTTCGCGAACCTCAACATCGAGCTCCTCGACGGCATCGATGCTGCATACATCGATACCTTCCTCCAGTGCCTACGCTGGCTCGAGCTGCGTGGCCGCGAGTTGAGCATGCTAGGCGCAGTGCCAGAAAAAGCCGATCGCCGCTCGGGCGGCACGCGCCAGCGATGGCCCAAGTACAGCAGGTGACGAGGCGCGCTTCAAGCGCCTGCCAAGTTGAAGTTGCTCTCTCTTCGATGCCGAACAACACCTCCAAACGGGCGACCGATCAACCGGACGCCCGGTGGATCGCCTGGTTGTTTCTTTGCCTCTCGGCTCTCTGCATGGCCGGTTGCTCCGGCCTGCCCATCGACGTGCGACGCAGACCCTCGACCGCCATCGCCGACGGCGAGGACACTGTGCTGGGCCGCCTCGTCAAGTTGGCCGCACCACCTGGCGAACCACTGAGCGGATTCCGCCTGCTGCCGATGCCGCAGTTTTCGCTGCACGCCCGCATCGAGCTTGCGCAGCGCGCACAGCGCTCCATCGACGTGCAGTACTACCTCCTGCAGAACGACGAGAGTGGACGCTACCTGCTACGCGCTCTGCGCGAGGCGGCGGACCGCGGCGTGCGCGTGCGGCTGCTGGTGGACGATCTCCACACCGCGGGTGCCGATGCGCTCTTCACCAGCTTTGCCTCGCATCCGAATGTCGAGGTGCGCCTGTTCAATCCGTTTCCCGATGGGCGCGACCTCCTCGGCACACGCGTGGCTGCGTCGCTGTTGGACTTCGACCGCGTGCATCGCCGCATGCACAACAAGCTCTTCGTGGCGGACAACACGATGGCGATCATGGGCGGGCGCAACATCGCCAACGAGTACTTCCTGCGCGACGGTGGCTCCAACTTCATCGACATCGACACGCTGGTGGCTGGCGCCGTAGTACCCACGCTGTCGTCGCAGTTCGACATGTACTGGAACAGCCCTTACGCGTACCCCATCGAATCGCTGGTGGCAAAGGGCAGCGAATCGGCCGAAGAATTGCACGAGCGCTTCGACCGGCTTACCAGCGGGCCGCAGATGCTGCACCCCGAGGAGCCCGACTCCACCGACCTGCTGGGCAACACCCCCCTGGCGAGGGACTTTAACGCGGGAGCGCTTTCGCTCATCTGGGCGCGCGCAGAAGCGTATGCCGACCCGCCGGACAAAGCCCTGGCGCTCACGGAAGATGGGCGCGGGCTGCCCGCCGAGGTGGCGATGGACGGCGTGCTCTACAACCTGCGACGCTACCTGCGCGGCGCGCAGATCGAGGTCATGCAGACTACGCCCTACCTGATTCCCGGACCCACAGGAATGGAGTCGATCCGCTTCGTCCGCGGCAAGGGCGTGAGCTACGGCATCGTGACCAACTCGCTGGCGGCCACTGACCAATCGCTGGCACACACCGGCTACCGGCGCTATCGCGCGGAGATGTTGCGGCTGGGCGTGGCGCTCTACGAAGTCAGCCCCAGGCGGGTGGAACAAACCAGGCGCTTCGGCACCTACGGCTCCGCAAGCGGGCGGCTGCATGGCAAGTCGGCCGTGATCGACCGCAACATCGTGTTTCTCGGTTCGATGAACTTCGACCCACGCTCGAAACTGCACAACACCGAGGTCGGGATCTTCATCTTCAGCCCGCAGATCGCGCAGCAGGTTACCAGCCTGATCGGCTTCATCCGGCTCGACGGGGCGTACCAGTTGCAGCTCGGCTTGACGGGCGCCGTCGAATGGGTGAGTCCGGCTTCGGGCGATGGGGCTGACACCATCCTCCACCAGGAACCCGAAACGGATTTCTGGTCGCGCTGGAAGATCGATCTGCTGGCGCCTCTGGTGCCCGAGGACCTACTCTAGGGCCGGTGCCGCTCGGCTGAATTGCGGTAACCAAGACCGCGCCGACCTCTCTGCGTGAACAGAGATGTTGTTCAATTTTCTCGAGTTGGGCCTGCGTGGTCTCTGCCGAAGATCGGAGCGGACCGCGCGATCATTCATCTCATCCTCATCATTCACTCAGTGCCATTTTTCAGACGAACAGCGCACACACCATCAGACTAATATTGCTTGCATTTAAATCGCATGCGATCTAATATCCGGCCTATGCCTTCCAAGCGCCTTCCCGCCAAGCCCGTCAACGCCCCGCAGGGCGACTCGCTGGCGCTGGACGAGCAGCTCTGCTTCGCGCTCTATTCGACGATGCTGAGCCTCAACAAGGTCTATCGCGGCCTGCTGCACGACCTGGACCTGACCTATCTGCAGTACCTCGTCATGCTCGTGCTGTGGGAGAAAGACGGCATCAACGTCTCCGAGATCTGCACGCGGCTGGCGCTCGAAACCACCACCCTCACCCCGCTGCTCAAGCGGCTCGAGGCGCGGGGCCTGATCCAGCGCGTGCGGTCGGCATCGGACGAGCGCCAGGTCATCGTGTCCCTCACCGCCGAAGGCCGAGCGCTTCGCGGCAAGGCCAAAGCCCTTCCGTCATGCGTCGCGCAGGCGATGGAACTGGCGCCCAAGGAAATCGGCGTCCTGCGGGCCCAGTTGCTGGCGCTGCGTTCGAACCTCGACAGGAACGCGTGATGCATCGCTGCATCCGTCTTCCTGTTTTTTCAAGCCATTTATGTCGCATGCGATATTAATACAAGCGATAGTTTATCTCACCTCAACCACGTCAACAAAGGAAAGCACCATGTCCACCAACAGCAAGAACTTGACAGCCACTCCCACCCGCCGCAGCCTGCTGCTCGGAGGCGCATCCGTCGCAGCCGGCGCCCTCGGGGCAACCGGCTTCTCCAAGGCGGCGTCCGCCGCTTCCACCGCTGCGCCGAACCAAGGCGCCATCCATCGTTCTTTGAAAGGAACACGCACCATGAGCAACACCATCGTCACCAAGGACGGCACGCAGCTGTATTTCAAGGACTGGGGTTCCGGCCAGCCCGTCGTGTTCAGCCACGGCTGGCCGCTCAATTCCGACAGTTGGGAATCGCAGATGCTGTTCCTGGCATCGCAGGGCTACCGCACCGTGGCGCACGACCGCCGCGGCCATGGCCGCTCGAGCCAGCCCTGGAACGGCAACGACATGGACACCTATGCCGACGATCTCGCCACCGTCATCGAGACGCTGGACCTGAAGAACGTCGTGCTGGTCGGCTTCTCGACCGGCGGCGGCGAAGTGGCGCGCTACATCGGCCGCCACGGCACCAAGCGAGTGGCCAAGGCCGCGCTGATCTCGGCCGTGCCGCCGCTGATGCTGAAGACCGCCGCCAACCCCGGTGGCCTGCCGATCGAGGTGTTCGACGGCCTGCGCGCGGCGCAGCTCGCCAACCGCTCCCAGTTCTACAAGGACGTGCCCTCGGGCCCCTTCTTCGGCTTCAACCGCCCCGGCGCCAAGGTGTCGCAGGGCCTCATCGACTCGTGGTGGGCGCAGGGCATGATGGGCGGCCACAAGAACACCTACGACTCCATCAAGGCCTTCTCTGAAACCGACTTCACCGAAGACCTGAAGAAGTTCGACGTGCCGACGCTCATCGTCCACGGCGACGACGACCAGATCGTGCCGATCGGCGCCGCCGGCCTGGCCTCGGCCAAGCTGGTGAAGAACAACAAGCTCATCGTCTACCCCGGCGCACCGCACGGCCTGACCGACACGCACAAGGACAAGTTCAACGCCGACCTGCTGGCGTTCATCAAGTCCTGAGCGGGCATCTCCCTCGCCTCAGACGGACACGGTCGCCATGCGAAGCTCTTCGTCGAGATATACATGGCGCCGTCGGTCCACCTGCCGCAATGTCTCGTACGTGGCGAAGAGCTTGCTGGTGTGATTCAAGACGGCATCTTTGAATGGGTGCCGCTGCCGTTCGGATGCCGCCGAACGGCGCGTCGTCGCAGGTCGCCGCATGCGGCATGCGGCATGCGGCATGCCCAGCTTGCTTTGGCCCGCAAATCCAGTACTTTGACCGCCGACGCCAGTGACGCCTCGGCCCGTGCCCGCCAACCTCTGCAGGTGAAAAGTATGCTGATCGCATGCGATGCACTCTAGGGGCCAACACGCTGGGCAATCCTCCTGCGTACCTCCATCAGGGCCACGCACAGCGGCTCGGGCCATGGCTCTTCACGAGACATCGCTGAACCGTAGATCGTGCGCTAGGCAATAGTCGACCTACTCAATCATCCGCCTGCGAATCGGTGCGATCACAACCTTCTAATTTGTATGCAAGCATTCCCCAATGCGGCTGCGTTGCGCGCCCCCAGTTCACTGGAAAACCTGCTGCTGTACCGGTTATGGCGCGCAGCGCGCGAGAGCAGTTGCATGGTGACCCGCATGGTCGAAGGCGGCTTCGGCATCACGCGTCGCGAGTGGGGAATGATCGGCATGCTCGCGCAGATTGGGGAAGTCACGTCCTCCGAGCTCGCCGAGCGTCTGCATCTGGACCGCGTGAGCAGTTCGCGTGGCCTGCAGAGCCTTTTCGAGAAAAAGCTGGTAGAGCGACAGCAGGATGCCGAGGACGGTCGCGAAGTGCGTGTGCGCTTGAGCCCTTCGGGCCAGCAACTCTTCGCTGATTTGTTTCCTCGCATCGCGCGTCTCAACGTCGATCTCCTCGACGGTATGGATGCGGCGGATATCGACGTCTTCCTCCAGTGCCTGCGCCGACTTGAACTGCGTGGCGGCGAACTGAACTCGCAGGGCGTAGCGTCCGAGAAGGCTAGCTGCCGCTCGGTCGGCACGCGCCACCAATGACCGAAGCATGGCGTCTGAGCAGAGTGGTTCGCTCATTGGATCTCGCAAGGCCATGCACGCTGCGCGTGCCGCAGTGCGCGTGCCAGCGCCATGTCGAGCGCCGTGCGCCAATCCCTGGCCACCGACGACACGACCACTGCGCCCGCGCCATCCATGCGCAGCTCGACCTGGCAGTGCTTGTCCACCCCGCCCCTGGGGGCCGTTCACGTCGGCCAGCCGGATATCGGCACGCGGCACCAGCGCACTCCGGCGCCGAAGAACAAAGCGTATGCGGCGCTCGACGGCTTCCCGTATCCCGGACGCTGCGGGATCACGGCTCTTGAAAAAATCTGCATCAGCGTTCTCCTTCGTTGAAGTCCGCACCATAGTTCGCTCACTCGACCAGACACAGCATATTTTTTCTCACTTCCACATCGAGAAAAACTGCTTCTTGTGCCGCTCTATCGGCCCCACATTCGAGGTCACCCCGACCATCAGGAGATCCCACATGAAGTTATTGCCACTTGTGGCCGAATTGCTCACCTCTTCTTGCGCCAGAGCTTTGCAGCTGTTCAGGCAGGTACTGCAAGACCGCAGCGTGTCGCGCGTACCGGCGCCGGTTCTTGCTCGCATCGAATCCGTGTGCCACGAACGCCCGCAACGCCGCCACCCCGGCCGCGACTGACCCCACCGCGCAAACTTCTTGCGCCCTTACGGCGCGACCGGCGTGAGCCTTTCCCCTTCCTCCCTTAACAACACCCAAAGGAAAAAATGATGCGTACCTACCCCACAAACAGCCCCGAAGCGGCGGCCCGGATCGTCGCGCTGCTGCTGATCTCGGACGGCCACGTCAGCCACTCGGAGATGGATGCCCTGCACGGGCAGAACATCGAGCGCGAGCTGGGTCTTGCACCGGGCGACTTCGCCCGGGTGCTGCACACCCTGTGCGAAGACCTGCTGATGGGCATGCACGCGCGCCGCCTGCTGACCGGCAGCATCGACGAGGCCACCCTGGCCGCATTGCTGGAAGAGGTGAGCGATCCAGGACTGCAGCACAAGGTGCTTCGCTTCGCCGACGCGGCCGCAACGGCGGACCGCCACCTGGCAGCCTCGGAGACGTGGATCATGCGATCGGCGCTGAAGCACTGGTACATCGGCGAAGCGCCAACGCAGCCCTGAGCCGCCATCCCCGCGACCGTGCGGAACCCAGGCGCGGGCTAGACAGCGCCTGCCTCGTGCGCGCAGGCGACCATCTGGCGCACCAGCGGGTGATGTTGCCCGCGGCGCGACCAGATGGCATGCACTTCCTCGCCGATGTTGGGACAGTCTCCCAGCAGGCGCAGCCCCCGCATCAACCCGACATCCTGGGCGCCCAGATGGCTGACCGGAAACACCCCGAGCCCGCGGGCCGCAAACACCGCCAGCAGGGCGCTGTCCTCGAACTCTCCTACGACGCGGGGCCGCATGCCGAGATCTTGGAACCAGTTGTCCAGCGTGGATCGCAGCGGCGAATGAAACGTGGGTAGCAGCACGGGAAGATCCTGCAGCGACTGAGGAAACCGCTCGCGCACCTGCTTCCTGACCAGTGAGGCTGGTCCGTACCACTGCAATCTGGAGCGGGCGATGCGTTCGCTGGTCAGGCGCTGGTTCGGGTTGCGCGGGGCCGCCTGCCCGGCGAGCACCACATCCAGCTGATGCAGGGCCAGCTCGGACAGCAGTTCATCGAACTCGCCCTCGTGGCACACCAGGCGAAGGTGCGGCGTGGCAAGCACCGGCTCCAGCAGCGCATGCGCCGCCAGCTTGGAGATGCCGTCGGACAACCCCACCGACAGCCGCGCGACCTTGGCGCTGGCCGCCTGGCGCACCTCCTCGGCAATGCCTTGCCCGAGCTGGAAGATTTCTTCGGCCCGCGCATACGCCGCGAGGCCCGCTTCAGTCAGCGCCACGCCGCGGCCCGAGGGCTTGAGCAGTTGGTGACCCAGGGCCTTCTCCAGATCGCGCACCTGCGCGCTGATGGTCTGTACCGCCATTTCCAGGCGATCTGCGGCGCGGGCAAAGCCGCCCTCCTTGGCAACCATCCAGAAGTAGTGGAGATGACGGTAGTTCAACACGCACCTTGGTTCGGAAAAACCGAATACTAAGTTCGAAGAAATCTGGTGTCTATCACGATGCCCCATCTCCATACTGGGCGCCTGCCATTTTGAAGGAACGACACCCATGTTTTACGCAATCAGCTGGTTTCTCTCGTCCGTGCTCCTGGCCTTGTGGTCGCTGGCCTGCTGGGGCACGCATGCGGCAGTGGCCTGGGCGGTCGTCAACGCAGGCGCTCTGGGCAGCGGCGCGCCCGCCGCGGGCGCGATCCTGGTCCCCGACTGGCTCAGGGCCTGGACGCCGCCCGGGCTGGCGCAGGAACTCGCCACCATGATCGCGTCGGCGAGCTCGATGCTTCAGGCCGTCCTCGACGCCGTGCCCGCCCTGTCCGGCGCAATCACGGTGCTGGCCTGGGGGGTGTGGGGCCTGGGCACCGCGGTGCTCGTGGCCTTGGCCGTTGGCGCCCATGCCCTGATCGCTTTTCTCAAGCGTCGCGGGGCCGGCTCCGGCGCACCTGGCATCACCGTTGCCCGGTGAGCTGCAACAACGCCGCAATGACGCTGCGATGACGCATCAGGGCCTGTACAGCCGCAGGTCGGATGCGGCATGACACGTGCGGCGCCATGCGCCGTCACCCATTTTCAACACCTCCACGACAAGAACCAACACCATGGACGCACTCGTTCCATTCCTGCTGACGGACTTTTTGGGCAAACCGGCCTGGATATGGCTGGCATTCATCGGCATCGTCGTCGCCTTGCTGGCGTTCGACCTGGGCGTGCTGCACAAGGACGACCGCGAGATCGGCGTGCGCGAGAGCCTTGTGCTGTCGGCCGGCTACATCAGCGCGGCGCTGCTGTTCGGCGCATGGGTGTGGTGGTACCTGGGCGCGCAAAGCGGCATGGACTACTACACCGGCTTCCTGATCGAGAAGTCGCTCTCGATGGACAACGTGTTCGTCATCGCGCTGATCTTCACTTTCTTCGCCATCCCCCGGCAATACCAGCACCGCGTGCTGTTCTGGGGCATCCTGGGCGTGATCGTGCTGCGCGCGATCATGATCGCGCTGGGCGCCAGCCTGGTGAGCCAGTTCAGCTGGCTGCTCTACCTGTTCGGTATCTTTCTGGTTTTCACCGGCATTAAGATGTGGGTGATCGCAGACCATGTGCCGGACATCGCCAGCAACCCGCTGCTCAAGCTCCTCAAGCGGCACATGCGCGTGACCGATGGCCTGCGCGGCAACGCGTTCTGGGTGCGCGAGACCGACGCCGGCAGCGGCCGGATTGAGCGGTTTGCCACGCCGCTGTTCCTGGCGCTGGTCCTGATCGAGTTTGTGGATCTTGTCTTTGCCGTGGACTCGGTACCCGCCATCTTTGCGATCACGAACGATCCGTTCATCGTCTACACGAGCAACATCTTTGCCATCCTGGGCCTGCGGGCGCTGTACTTCGCGCTGGCGGCCATGATCCATCGCTTCAAGTACCTCAAGTACGCGCTGGCCCTAGTGCTCGTGTTCATCGGCAGCAAGATCTTCCTTGTGGGGTTGATCGGCAAGATCCCACCCGTGATCTCGCTCACCGTGACTTTCGTGCTGATAGCAGGCGGTATCGTGGTGTCGCTGTGGAAGACAAGCGCCGAAGCGATGCATCGCGAGCAGGCCGAGGAAGCAAGCAGTCCCTCCCAGTAACCTCTGTCGCCGAGGCCGGCGGGCCTCGGCGACATCGGCGCAGGGCAGACGACGTCAGCCCCACCACGCGCTATGCGCATAACGCGCTGGGACAGCGGGTGTTCAAGACGGAGCCGCTGTACCCGCCGAGCCAGGGCGACGAGACGGACCCTGGTTTCATGGCCAGCCTGATCGCGTTCTTTACGAAGCTGTGGAGCCCGAGCACCACGCAGGCTGAGCAGTTGGGCTACGCCTACGTCTATGACGAGCAGGGCACGCTGATTGCGGAGGTGGGCAGCAGCGGGGGCGGGGCAGAGCCAGTACATCTACCTGCCGACGGGCAACGGGCCGATGCCGATTGCGGCGGTCATCGATGGTGACACCTATGCCATCCACAGCGATCACCTGAACACCCCCAGGAAGCTCACCAACGCCAATGGCCAGGCGGTCTGGCAATGGGGCTACAGCGCTTTTGGGGAAGATCAGCCCACGATCGCAAGGAACCGTTTCGCGAATCACGAGGTCACGCCGAGCCCGGGGGCCACCAGCATCTCGGAGGTGCAATTCAACCTAAGGTATCCGGGGCAGTATGCGGATAAAGAGTCAAGGCTGTTCTACAACTATTTTCGAAGCTATGACGCCCGAATCGGGTCGTACCTTCAGAACGATCCAATCGGGCTTGCGGGTGGCCCGAATCGACGTATCTATGTGGCAGCCATCGCTCTGAAGTTTACCGACCCGTTTGGACTATTCCTTGGACCATGGCATACCTATTTCATTAGCACTGCGATGCAGCAGATGGGGTACAGCGAGCGAGTCGTATGGCGTGCTGCAGGCTTCTCCACAGGTGCTGACTGGACCGATGGTTCACAAAGCCCGGACAACTCGCACGGGCACGCGATGTGCGCAAGGGGTTGGAGCACTGACGAGTGCAAGAAAAGATACGAGGACTTTATTGATCAGCAACTCGCTAGTTGCACCATGCAGGGGCTGGGCCGAGCCTTGCATGCCGCCCAGGATGCAGCGGCACGCAGACACAAGAACTGGCAAATTTGGGGTGGCGGGATACCGTCTAGAGAACACATCAATGGAGATGCCAATCCGACTGATGCTGAGCAGGCCGATGCCATCGCTAGGAGCAAGGAAATTATCCGGTGCCTTCAGGCAAGCTGCCCTTGCACTACGCTTCCTCCTACATCCAACTAGTCTCAAGGCAATAGTTCCGGCCGCCTCTTTGATTATGAAATACTTGCTCAAAATCTTCTTGGTGATCGGTGTCTTCTTCGTCGGAGGATGGCTGCTTCCAACGGTCGCTTGCTCTCTACCTGGCATTTCTGATTCATTGGTATGCGGCCACAATTTCTGGATACTGATCCTGCCAGGTGCGCTGCTTGGCGCCCTCATTGCGTGGATCACTCTCCTTCGGATGCGGTACCGCATGTCATGGTCTCATGGTGCGTATGAATCAAGCGGGGCCACTTCGATAGACGAATGTTTCGAAAGAGCTCTAGCCACCCCTGTGGGCAAGAACTTTTACATCGATGACCAATCCCGGATCGAACGCCTTGTTCTCGATCCTCCCGCTCCAGTTCATGTAGCCGCGCGGATTGCAGACAACTCGACACGAACGGGTCCGATAATCGAACTGCTGATGCGTGTGTCCATGTACCCAGAGCACAGGTACATCAAAGAAAGACTCCGGAAGCTCGCTGACGAAGGCGCCCGATGCCCAGTCATCCGCATGGCGCTGTGAAAGCGAGCCACGGTGGGGGGCATGGTGTGTCACGACCATCGTCGGTCCTGCAAACGGTGCCACGAGCTTCGCCTGCAGCCAGGCGCGTTGCGCCTGATGAATCCGAAGCGTGTCCTCCGCTTGAAGCTTTCTTCCTTGCTTGTAGCGCCAGGTACCGGGTTCCGCCGACTCGTCGGGTGCGCGGATCAACGTGTAGTCGTTCAGCAGATTGGTCGCCATCTTCATGGCACGCGCTACGTCGCTGACCAGTCCTTCGGGCGTCTCGATGGCGAGCTCGAAGTCTGTCCACAGTGTCGCGCCGAGGAAGCGCACGCCGTCGATCACCAACTCGTCACCATCGAGCAGATGGACATTGGTTCCTTCGGCTTCATGGCGCGCTTCTGCCAGCGTCGTTTCGATCTGGCCATCGAAGCATTCGTGGTTCCCGATCACATAGATGACAGGCTTGCCGCGAAAACGATCCGCTGCCCACTGGACAGCACGCTTGGCCGGCGAATGAATGTCGCCGGCGAGGATGACGACATCGAACTCAAGATCGGGCGCCGGTTCGAACGGCGCAAACTCGAGGTGGAGGTCGGAAAGAACCAGTAGTTTCATCGGGATACTCCTTCAAAGCGCGCACGAAGCTCGGCGCTGGCCTTGTCGTCGAAGCCGACGAACGAGCCGCACATCACCAGGTGGTCCTTGCAGTGATCGAACTGCCAGTAGGCATCGTCGAGCGCGACCCAAGGTTCGTCGACGGCATCGTGGATCTGGAGCCAGGCGAGAATCTCTCCTTCACGCTTCCCATACGGCGGTGGAAGGCCGAAACCCGAATGCGGCGTGGCCCCGAGAATCCGAGCCCGGATGTCGCTGGAGAACGGCTTCAGCAAGGTCTTGTAGAGAAGCTGCTCGCGCCACGATGAACTGATGACGATCTTCACGTGTGTGAACTCGCGCAGCAACGCCTCCAGGCGTGGCAGGAAGCAGAAGTCGACGCCGCCGTTGAGGATGTGATCTTCCCCCTCCGGATGCAGCACGCCGTCGAAATCTAGGAACAGGATCACCCTGAATCTCCTGGCCCATATCCATCGGCCCTCATACGACACCGCCGTGTTGAATGGCGTTGAGCATCGATCGCACCTTGTCAGAGCCACCCCCGGCCGCGAACGCCGCCGGCGTTTGACCATCGAGCAGTTCGTGCGGCTTGTCCAGCCAGGCTTGGGCCGCTGCGCCGAACACCTGAGTAGCGAGGTCGAGCACGTCTTGTAGAGGCCCTCCCGGCCCAGGCTCATCGCGCGGCCATGCCAGATGCGAGCCCATATCAACCCCGAAGGCACGGAAAGGCGCTGCGGCGGTCATCAGGCCCTCGCCGAGATAGTCGATGTTCTGATGGTGGTGGCCGTGAACCACCAGCTGGACGCCGAGCTTCTCGGCGAGTTCGTCGATCGCTTTCCAGCCGTGTGGATGGGCCGACGGCGCCTCGTGCGTCACCAGGATGTCGGCGGGGCCGCTCCGCAGCAACCGCTGGTACTCATCCGGGAAGATGGAGGATCGGTGCTTGCGGGAAATACCGTCGCGCCACCGCTCGTGGCTCTTCATGGTTCGACGCATGGCGTCGCTCGACTGGAACGCCGCCTCTTCAATCGGCCACCGCGGATCCCAGATCTTGCTGCGGAAGATGCCCCCCAAGCCGGCGACCCGGTAACCAGCGACGGAGACGATGCGGCAATGCAGACTTCGATCTGCGAGGTCTGAGTCGAACAGATTCTGGTAGTCCAAATCCCCGTCGGTATCGTGATTCCCGTGTATCCAGTGGACCTCGGTGAGAGGCAGGATCGACTGCAGCTCGATCTGCAGAGGTTGGCGCGCCTGGAGGTCTCCCAACAGCACGATCGCCTTGGGCCGAAAGCGCTCGACCGCAGCGATCACGGGGTCGAAGTAGCCGTGGGGGTCGCCGAAGAACATCAGCTTTGGCGCTGACCGCTCGCGCTCGGATCGCGCATGAAGGTCTGACGGGATGAGCGGTTTCATCTCATGTGCCGATGGCGGTTCATCGTCCAGCCGCGAACCGCAGGAAGTGCGAGCGCAGTTCCTGGAAGCTGTCTTGATCGAATGCACGCTTGGGATCGGTGAGCACGAGCCGCGTGAAGCCCGCTTCGAAGTTCGAGGGCCAATCGTCAAGCGCGACCCACTCTGCGTCACTGCGGCCGTTCCCGTCGAGCCAAGTCTGGATCTCCAACTGCCGTCGGTATCGGACGACCAGATTCGGGTCAATCTGCGGCGTCGCTCCGATGATCCGGTGCCGAATGTCATCGCTGAAATACTGCTGCAACTGCTCGATGCTTTCGGCCAGCCGCCAATCCGACGAGATGACGACGTCGACAGACTCGAACTCTCGAAGAAGCGCTTCCAGCCGTGGCAAATGGCTGAAGAACCTGCTGCTAAAAGAGTAGTCCACGCCGACAGGATGAAGAACACCATCGATATCCAGGAACAGCAAATCGCTGGAATCACTCGTGCGACCAAAGGCATCATGGGTCAGCGCCGCTTCCGCCATGGGTAGACGGCAAGTACAGGGCTTCATCATCCAGCAAACCCGGCCTGGAAGGACTCAAGGAGATCGAGCACATCGGCGGCTCGCCCTTCGGCTACCAGCGACTCGGTGGTCCTGCAATCAAACAGCGCGAATGGCTCGTTCCTGTACCAGAGGATGGCCGCCTCAAAGTCCCCACCCGAGACCGCAGTCGCGGCAGCCAGCACTTGCTGGATCGTGTGGGTAGATGACTGGATGTCACTCATAGCTCGACCACGAACTCGGGGTTGAACTGCTTGTTCTCCAGGCCGCGGCCATGCTGCAAGTACCCACGGGGATTGCACACCACCCGGCAATTGCCCGCTTGATAATCGTGACTCTCATGGAGGTGACCGTGAATCCAGAGCGAGGGCACTTCGAAGAAGGAACTTGGAAGTTCGCTCACAAAAGATGCGGACAGCCAGTCGGACTGATAGTGCCGCGCGAGAGAGTTTCGGTGCGGGGCGTGGTGGGTCACAACCACCGTTGGCCCGTCAAAGGGCTCGGCCAGCTTCTGGGCCAGCCAGGCGCGGTCACTTTGGTGGAGCGCCAGCGTGTCTTCGGGTACCAGGCGGCGCTTTCTTGACTTGGCTGCTACCACGGGTGCGTCGGAGGATTCCTGCGCCTCGGCCCACCGGATCGCTGAGTAGTCGTTGAGACGGACCTTGGCCGCCTTCCTGGCCCGTTCGGTGTCTACCAGCAACCCTGTCTTGGTCTGGATCGGCAGTTCGAAGTCTGTCCACAGCGTGCAGCCCAGAAAGCGGACGCCGGCGATCACGACCTCGCCGGGTGCCAGAAGATGAACCTTGCACGCGGCCGCGGTCAGCGCCATTTCCTTCTGCGTGGTCTGGAGGACACCACTGTAGAACTCGTGGTTGCCCGGCACGAAGATGATCGGGACCGTGTCACCGAAATTGACTGCTCGCCGGGCCCAGCGCATGGCCTTGGAACCGGGGACGAAGATGTCCCCAGCAAGGATCACTGCGTCGTAGTCGACCTTCGGGACGAGAAAGGTCCCGAACTCGAGGTGCAGGTCCGAAAGGATGAGCAGCTTCACGTCGGTAGGCCCATTTCTTTAGCAGCGCATTCAGGGCATCAGGATCGAGAGCTTGGCGTTCCATGCCTCGCCATCGGACCTGGAGGGCACGGCGACGCGAATCGTCGGGCGATCGAAGTCACTGGTCTCGAAGAGGAAGTGCACGTGCTGAAAGCGAAACACCGGGTTTGCGGGATATTCGGTCCACTTGAGCTGCCAGGTGTTGAAGTACTCGAAATCGACGGTTCGGGCTTTCTTTCCGCGAACGACGATGCAGGCCTTGCGGGCATCCGGATCGAACAGGATGCAGGTTTCATCCCAATCGCCCAGCATGCGACGCGGGTCGACTGGGAAGAACGTGGCGCCCGATGTCCGGCTCTCCGTCTGAAGAAGGATCTCACGCCGACTCTGAGTCCCGCGCGGAACGGCGATCCATACCCAATAGAAAAGAGCCAAAGCAATGCCAAGTGCCAGCAAGAGCGGCATCAGCATGCGCAGCCCTTCCGAGCGCAAGCCAAACGCCGTGAGTGGTTCAGCGGCGGCCTTCCATCCAGCTTAGAAATGGCGAGCATCAACCCATTCTCGATAGTCTATTTTTCCAAGTTTGTACCATACAAGCGGGTGCATAAAGTAGTCCATGCAACGAGATTCGTTGCATGCGGTCGACTCAGAATCCTGCGCTGCTGAGAGCATTTGCAGCTGAGCTAAAGGCTCGGCGGTCAGCTCTTGGTTTCAATCAGGAAGAATTAGCATTCGCGGCGGGTCTCAACCGCACATTCGTCGCCAAGCTGGAGACGGCGACGACTAGCCCATCACTGACTAGCCTAGTTTTGCTATGCGAAGGTCTGACGGTCGAGCCCGCTGAACTAATGCAATCGTTGATAAAGCGATACAAGAAGGAGCTTCGAGCGAAATCAACGGGATACTGAAGGTCCGACGGTCGGCCCCGCACGACATCGCGAGTGCGGGCCGAAATGCGGATCAGACACGGTCACCCTTCGCTCACCAGCATATGGATCGCTGCGGACGGGGTCCTGTGAAAGACAACCCCGTCCAATATCTATCTATGGAGTTCGATCTCGTGCGTCGACCGCCGTGCTCGAGGTAAATCTCCACAAGGTCGCGTGCCGGTCACCTGCAAGGGACTGCAAAGGCCGCGTTCATCATTTGTGCACATCGCCACTCCGATCGTCGATCGTCGTCTTCTTCCAAGAGTCAGAGAAGCCCGCTAGCAGCACTAACTCGGCGCTCGCCCGGGCTCCAGAGGAGCGGTCGTAGTCGAAGCCCCAGAAATACAAGCACGAGTTGCTGCCCTCATCAGGGAGTGTGTCCATGGCAAGAGGGTACCCGTCGTCAGCGTCGATCACGCTACGGAAAGATGCTTGTCATGCAGCACTGCTGCTAGACATTCTTGGACTCAGCGCCGCACGGCCACTCGCGCAGCACGCCGCGCGGGCGCCCTACCCTTCTTGCACCCAGGAAGGTTTACGACTCTATTGCCCCGTTTACGACTCTATTTGCACGTTTACGACTTTATTAGGTCAGAACAAAAGCACCTGGCGTTCGCCCGCACTCACTCCACCGTCACGCTCTTCGCCAGGTTGCGCGGCTTGTCCACGTCCGTCCCCCGCGCACACGCCGTGTGATACGCCAGCAGCTGCAGCGGCACAACGTGCAGGATCGGCGAGAGCGCGCCGTAGTGCTCCGGCATTCGGATCACGTGCAGCCCTTCGCTGCTCGTGATCTTCGTGTCGCCGTCGGCCAGCACGTAGAGCACGCCGCCGCGCGCGCGCACTTCCTGCAGGTTGCTCTTGAGCTTCTCGAGCAGTGCATCGTTCGGTGCGACGGCCACCACGGGCATCTCGCTCGTCACCAGCGCGAGCGGGCCGTGCTTGAGCTCGCCGGCGGCGTAGGCCTCGGCGTGGATGTACGTCACTTCCTTGAGCTTGAGCGCGCCTTCGAGCGCGATCGGGTAGTGCAGCCCGCGGCCCAGGAACAGCGCGTTGTCCTTGCGCGCGAAGTCCTCGGCCCAGCCGATGATCTGCGGCTCCAGCGCCAGCACCGACTGCAGCGCGACAGGCAGGTGGCGCATCTCCTTCAGGTAGCGCGCCTCGTCGGCTTCGCTCAGCCGGCCCTTCGCCTGCGCGATGGCCAGCGTGAGCAGGAACAGACCCGCGAGCTGCGTGGTGAAGGCCTTGGTCGACGCCACGCCGATCTCCACGCCCGCCCGCGTGATGTACGCCAGCTTGCACTCGCGCACCATCGCGCTGGTGGCCACGTTGCAGATGGTCAGCGTTTGCTCCATGCCCAATGAGCGCGCATGCTTCAACGCGGCCAGCGTGTCGGCGGTTTCGCCCGATTGGCTGATGGTGACGACCAGCGTCTTCGGATCGGGCACGGAGTCGCGGTAGCGGTATTCGCTCGCGATCTCGACCTGCGTGGAAATCTTCGCGATGCCTTCGAGCCAGTACTTGGCGGCGCAGCCGCTGTAGTAGCTGGTGCCGCAGGCGAGGATGAGGATCTTGTCGATGTCCTGGAACACGCGGTGGGCGCTGGCGCCCGTGGCGCCATCCTGGCCGATGCCGTCGAACAGCTCGGGCACGATGCCTTCCACGCCTTCGAGCGTGTCGCCGATGGCACGCGGCTGCTCGAAGATTTCCTTCTGCATGTAGTGGCGGTAGGGGCCGAGCTCGGCCGCGCCGCTGTGGGCCTGCACGGTGCGCACGATGCGCGTCACGGGCTTGTGGTTCCTGTCGACGATCCAGTACTTGCCGGGCTGCACGTCGACCACATCGCCTTCTTCGAGGTAGATGATCTGGTCGGTCACGCCGGCCAAGGCCATCGCGTCGCTGGCGAGGAAGTTCTCTGCGCCGTCCTTGCCCGCACCGAGGATCAGCGGCGAACCCGCGCGTGCGCCGACCACGCGCTGCGGTTCGTCGCGGCAGATCACGGCGATGGCATAGGCGCCGTGCAGCTGCAGCACCGCGGCCTTCACGGCTTCGAACAGGTCGCCGTCGTAGAGGCTGTCGACGAGGTGAGCGATGACCTCGGTGTCGGTCTGGCTCTCGAACACGTAGCCCCTGGCTTCGAGCGTGGCGCGCAGGGCTTCGTGGTTTTCGATGATGCCGTTGTGCACGAGCGCAATGCGGCCTGGGCGCGCGGCCGGCGCATCGGCACCGGGGCCATGGCTGAAATGCGGGTGGGCGTTGTGCACCGCCGGCGCACCGTGCGTGGCCCAGCGCGTGTGGGCGATGCCGGTGAGGCCTTCGACTTTGTCGTCGCGCACTTGCGCCACGAGGTCAGCCACGCGCGAGGTGGTGCGCGCGCGCGTCAGGCCGCCGGCATGCACCGCCACGCCGCACGAGTCATAGCCGCGGTATTCGAGCCGCTGAAGGCCCTGGACCAGGACCGGAACGATGTTGCGATGGGACGCTGCCCCGACGATGCCGCACATGGTGAGCTGCCTTTTGAATGGAGAGGAGCCTGAATGGTAGGCAGGCCAGAAAGAAATATGTCTTCGTAATACCGATAGTTTTGACTTTTTATTTCATGCTATTACATGTATGGATTTTTATTCCATAATTTCACCGAATATGGAATCAATATCGCTAGATTCAATAGACCTGCGCCTGCTCGACGCCCTTCAGCGCGACGCCTCGCAGACC
Source organism: Variovorax sp. CF313 (assembly GCF_000282635.1). Taxonomy (GTDB): domain Bacteria; phylum Pseudomonadota; class Gammaproteobacteria; order Burkholderiales; family Burkholderiaceae_C; genus Variovorax. The sequence continues at coordinate 76,304 of NZ_AKIW01000028.1, read as the reverse complement.
AACCAGCGCCTGGCCGCCGATGCCGGCATCTCGCCGCCCACCTGCCTGCGCCGGGTGCAGCGGTTGCACGAGCAAGGGCTCATCGAACGCCAGGTCGCGCTGCTGTCGCCCGACCGGCTCGCCGCGGCGCTAGGCCACGGCCTGCAGGCGGTGATCGAGATTTCGCTCGACCGGCAGGACGCCGCGTCGCTCGACGCCTTCGAGGCCCGCGTGATCGCAGACGACGCGGTGCAGCAGTGCTGGCGCGTGTCGCCGGGGCCGGACTTCGTGCTGGTGGTGGCCGCGCGCGACATGCCGGACTACGGCGCGCTCACGCAGCGCCTGTTCACGGCCGATGCGAACGTGCGCAACGTCAAGGCCTTCTTCAGCCTCAAGCGCGCCAAGTTCGAGCCCCAGGTGCCGCTGGCACCCCGGGCATGAGGAAGAAGGCGATCAGGCCTTCGGTTTTTTTTGCGGGCGCTTCCAGTTCGGGAAACTGACCTGCTTGCCGCGCGCCACGGTCAGCGCGCCCGGCTCGGTCGACTTGTTGATGGTCGACCCACCGCCGATGGTGCCGCCCGCGCCGATGGTGACCGGCGCCACCAGCACGCAGTTGCTGCCCACGTGCACGTCGTCGCCGATCACGGTGCGGTGCTTGTTGGCGCCGTCATAGTTGGCGGTGATGCTGCCCGCGCCGTAGTTGACGCGCTCGCCCACGGTGGCGTCGCCCAGATACGCCAGGTGGTTGGCCTTGGCGCCGGGGGCCAGCGTCGAGTTCTTGACCTCGACGAAGTTGCCGATGTGGACCTCTGCGCCCAGTTGCGCGCCGGGACGCAGCCGCGCGAAGGGGCCGACGAGTGCGCCCGCACCCACCGTCACGCCAGCCTTCTCGCCGTCGACGTGGGTGAACGGGTGGATCACTGCACCGGCCTCGATGCGCGCATTGGCAATCACGCAATTGGCACCGATGCGCACGCCCTCGCCCAGCGACACCATGCCTTCGAAGATGCAGTTGACGTCGATCTCCACGTCGCCCGCGCATTCGAGCGTGCCGCGCAGGTCGAAGCGCGCCGGGTCGGCCAGGCGCACGCCCTGCTCCATCAGCGCGTCGGCCTGGCGCAGCTGCCAGGCACGTTCGAGCGCCGCGAGCTGGGCGGGGCTGTTGATGCCGGCCACCTGAAGGGCGTCGGCGGTGACGTGCGCGACCACGGGCACGCCGTCGGCGGCGGCGAACTTCACCACGTCGGTCAGGTAGTACTCGCCCTGCGCGTTCCTGTTGTCCAGCCGCGCGAGCCAGCCCTTGAGCAGGCGCGCGGGCACTGCCATCACGCCGCTGTAGATCTCGCGCACGGCACGCTGCGCTTCGCTTGCGTCCTTGTGCTCGACGATGGCAGTGACCTCGCCACCGCCCGCCGCGCGGATGACGCGGCCGTAGCCGCTCGGGTCGTCGAATTCGATGGTCAACAGCGCGAGCCGCTGTCCCCCGCTGGCCGCGATGAGCGCACGCAGCGTGTCCTCGCCGATCAGCGGCACGTCGCCCGACAGCACGACCACCGTGCCGTCGTCCGGCAGCAGCGGCGCGGCCTGCTGCACCGCGTGGCCGGTGCCGAGCTGCGGCTCCTGGCGCGCGAAGCGCAGCGTGGCACCAGGGATGCCGCTGTCCAGCGAAGCCTCGACTTCGGCCGCGCCGTGCCCGGTGACAACCACCACGCTGCGCGCACCGATGCGCGCGGCGGTGCCCGCCACATGCGCCAGCAGGGCGCGGCCACCCAACCGATGCAACACTTTGGGCAGCCTGCTTTTCATGCGCGTGCCCTTGCCGGCGGCCATGATGACGATGTCGACCGGCCCCTGGTTGTCTTGTTGCGGAGTTTGATTCATGCGTTTTTCTTCCCGATTTCGTTGCGCTGCAGTGGCGCGGATTATCGGCGTGCTGCTTGCCGCCGCCGCCCTGGGCGCCTGCAGCGCGATCAAGCTGGCCTACAACAACCTGCCCACGGTGAGCTACTGGCGGCTCGACGCCTACCTGGACTTCAACGGTGCGCAGACACCGAAGGTGCGCGACGAACTCGAGCAGTTGCTGGCCTGGCACCGGCAGAACGAGCTGCCGCGCATCGCCTCGCTGCTGCAGGAGGCGCAGGCGCTGGCGCCGGGCGAGGTGACGCCGGCACAGGTATGCGCCATGACCGACCGCATCCGCGAGCGCCTGCTGGCCGTGACCGAGCGCGCCGAGCCCGCTGGTACCGAACTGGCGCTCAGCCTGAGCGAGTCCCAACTGCAGCAGCTGGAACGCAAGTACGCGAAGGTCAACGCCGAATACCGCAAGGGCTGGCTCGAGCGCACCCCGGCGCAGGTGCAGGAAAAGCGCTACGACCGGGCCCTCGACCGGGCCGAGGATTTCTATGGCCGGCTCACCGACGAGCAGCGCGACCTGCTCAAGCAGCAGGCGGCGCAGTCGGTGTTCGACCCGCGGCTGACGGATGCCGAGCGCCGCAGGCGCCAGCAGGACGCACTGGCGGTGCTGCGCGGCTTCGTCGCCGGCAAGCCATCGCCCGCCGAGGCGCGCGCCGCGCTGCACGACTACATCCAGCGCATCGCTGAGCCGCCGCCCGGACCCTGGCGCGACCAGCAGCAGGCGCTGCTGCAGGAAGGCTGCCGCAACACGGCAGCGCTGCACAACGGCACCACCGCGAGCCAGCGCGCGCAGGCGGTGCGCCGGCTGCAGGCCTACCAGGAAGACCTGCGCCAGCTGGCGGCCACGCGCTGAAGGGCCTGCCTCCTCAGATCAGGGGCGTGGGACGCATCGGGCGCTCGAAGTAGTCGCCCAGCTTTTCCAGCGCATGCGGCTCCATGATGCGCAGCCAGCCGGCGTCGATCTTGTAGAACCCCAGGCGCTGCAGCCGCCGCAGCGTCTTGTTGGTGTGCACCAGCGAGAGCCCGAGCGCGTCGGCGATGTGCTGCTGGTTGAACGGAAACTCGACCCAGCCGTCGCGCACCATGCCCACGCGTTCCGCGCGGCGGTACAGGTGCATCAGCAGCATGGCCACGCGCTCGGCGGCGTTGCGCCGCCCCGAGGTGACGAGGCTGTCGTCGACCATCTTTTCTTCGCCCGCCACCAGCCAGGTGATGTCGTAGCCGAGCTTGGGCTGGGCATGGAACAGCTCCCAGAGCCGCTCGCGCGAGAACGCGCACAGCGTGACGTCGGTCACCGCCTCCACGCCGTGCGTGTGGCCGTCGGCGAACTCGTCCTGCAGGCCGAGGAAGTCGCCGGGCAGCAGGAAGCTCAGTATCTGCCGCCGGCCGTCGCTCAAGGTCTTGTAGCGAAAGGCCCAGCCCGAATAGAGGGTGAAGAGCTGCGGGCTGCGCCGGTGCTCGTCGATGATCGAGCTGCCGGCTTCCACCCGCCGGGAGCCGACGCGAAACGCCTGGATGGTCGCGAGTTCTTCGCCCGAGACCGGCAGGAATGCATCGAGGCGGCGCAATACGCATTGGTCGCACGGATTCATGCCCTGGGGAGGCGACGCGGCAACGGGGTAGTCCTCGAATTTCACGCTTCACTATAGGCCGTTCGCCTGTGTCTTTTGACATTTCGCGGCGTCCCCGGCTTTCCTACACTGCGCATGTCCTCCCCTCACCAGACGCATGACAGACGAACAACCGCAGAAACTCCCGCTCCACGAGGTCCTTTACTGCAGCACGCTGGCCCAGGACCAGTCCCCGGCTACCGTGGGGTCGATCACTTCCCAGGCACGCGCGCGCAACGCGGAGCGCGGCATCACGGGGCTGCTGGTGTTCGACGGCCTGCGTTTCTGCCAGCACCTGGAAGGCCCGCGCGAGGCCGTCGACATGCTGATGCGGCAGATCGAGAAGGATCCGCGCCATGTCGACGTCAGGGTGCTCTACGAGGCCCCCCTGGAGGCCCGCCGCTACAGCGGCTTCGGCATGGGGCTGGCCGAATGCGAGGGCCTCGACCTGATGGCCGGCGTGCACGTGCTGGACGGCGAGGCGGCCCTTCGGCACTTCCTGGACCTGCGGCCCAGCTTCGACATCAACTGCTGAATGGAGCGGCTGGCTCCCCAAAAAGAGAAAAGCGGCCGGAAGGCCGCTTTTTCAGCTCCTGGAGGCGGTCGGTCGATCAGGCGTTGTCCCAGCTGTAGGTCGCGCCGTAGCCGTCCCACGCCTCCATCACGATGCGCTGGCCCGCGGCCACCGTCAGCGATTCGCCGGGTGCGAGCACCAGGTCTTCGCTGGGATTGCGCAGCGTGGCGTCGGGCGTGATCCACACCCGGCCCTGCTTGACCCGCAGGATGCTGGCCGACCGTGCCTTCAGGCTCATCGCCTCGCCGGGCGCGATCTGCCAGGCGCCACGGCGCACGGCCGGCGGAACGGCGGCGGCGCGGGCAGGAACGGACACGGGCGAGAACGATTCGGTGGTGCAGACAGCGGTGGACATGGTGTAACTCCTTGGGCTTTGCCGAAGCGCTTGACAGAAAGAGGCAATAGCGCAGTTCGGGAATGAATGATCGTTTCTACGGCGTTGGCGGTCCAATGAAAACGAGTTAGCCTACTGATGCGTGTTCAGCATCAATCGACCTGGACGCCGACTCGCCCTCCAAAGTCATACCCATGCAACATTCGCAGACCCATTTGCGCTCCCGCCCGATCTCCGCCGGGCACCTGCGCGCCTTCGAGGCGGTGGCCCGGCACCTGAACTTCCGCGCCGCAGCGGAAGAAATGGCGCTGACCCAGTCGGCCGTGAGCCGCCAGATCCAATCGCTCGAGGAAGAGGTGGGCGTGGCCCTGTTCCTGCGCCATACGCGCGCGGTGGAGCTCACGAGCGCCGGCGCCCTGCTGCTGCTGGCGGTGCAGCAGTCGCTGCCGCGCATCGACATGGCCGTGCGCCAGATCCGCCAGAGCGCGGGACGCCAGAGCGTGTCGCTGACCACCTTTGCCTCGTTCGCCTCGATGTGGCTGATCCCGCGGCTGGAGGCCTTCCAGCGCGACAACCCCGAGATCGACATCCGCATCGACGCCAGCGACGTCGCGGTCGACCTCGAAGTGGCAGACGTGGACATCGCCCTGCGCTACGGCCCTCGTGAAAGCATGCCCGCCGGCGCCGTGCGCCTGTTCGGCGAAACGCTGACACCCGTGGCCAGCCCCTGGCTGCTGAAGAGCAACCCGCCCATCAAGACGCCCGCGGACATCACCCGGTTCACGCTGATCGAGGCCGGCGACGCGCACCGCACGCACCTGGAGTGGCTGACCTGGCGCCGCTGGTTCGAGGTGAACGGGCTGGAGCGCGCACAGCCCAAGCGCTGGCTCTATTTCAACTACGCCTACCAGATGGTGCAGGCCGCGCTCACCGGCCAGGGCGTGACGCTGGCGCGCAGTTCGCTGATTGCCGAGAGCCTGGCCAACGGCGACCTGGTGGAGGTGCTGCCGCAGCACCGCATGGACTCGCCGATGTCCTACTGGCTCATCGCCGGGCCGCGCAATGCGCTTCGCCCGGAGATCAGGGCCTTCTGCGACTGGCTGCAGCTGCAGGCCGTGACCACGCGCGAGACCATCGGCGAGGTGCCCGATCCGGACACCGTCGACAACATCGACTGACCGAGCCGCTCAGCTCGTTGGCCAGACGACGCCGTTGTCGTTGAGGATCGCGTCGAGCGGCAGGTCGTGCGCCTCTGGCTCGAAGTCTTCAAGGAAGCCGTGGGTGAACCCCAGCCCCACCGTGAACGGCCGCGGCTCCAGCGCGGCCAGCGTGCGGTCGTAGAAACCGCCGCCATAGCCCAGCCGGTAGCCGCCCGCGCTGTAGCCCACGCAGGGCACGAACAGCAGGGTCGGCACGATCAGCTCGGTGTCCTTGGGCTTGGGAATGCCGTAGGCGTCTTCTTCCATCTGGCAGCCCGGGTACCAGGCATGGAAGGTCAGCGTCTTGTGGACCTTGTCGATCACCGGCAGTCCGATGCGGCGACGCTGCGCCTCCTCCATCAGCTCGCCGTCTTCCTTCCATCGATGTAGCGCGGGCAGCGGATCGAACTCGCCCTTGATCGGCCAGTAGGCGCCGATCACGGTGTCGGGCCGGCCCACCAGCCAGATGCGCATCACGCGCTGCAGCAGGTCTGCGCGTGTCAGCCGGTCCGGCATGGCCAGGCGTTGTGCGATCAATGCCTTGCGCAGCTGATCCTTCAGAAAACTCGCCGTCGCCGAAGTGCCGGCATCCTTTGACTTGTCCATAATCCCCCGATGCAGTTCCCAAGCATTTTGGCACCCAAGCGCGCCTACCCGCGCAACACAACCCCCGCACTCGTTTTTTCCGCTGTCCTGGCCCTCGCCGCGTTGCTCTCGCAGCAGCCCGCCGCGGCACAGAACGGCAACACCAACGACGACGTGCTGATCCAGATGAAGCAGGCCTTCCAGCGCGGCGACAAAGCCCGCCTGGCCGCCCTGCTGCCGCAAGCCCGAGGCCATGCGCTGGAACCCTGGGCCGCCTACTGGGAACTCAAGGCACGCCTGCAGGAAGCCGCCCCCAACGAAGTGCAGGACTTCTTCGCGCGCTACCCCGGCACCTACCAGGAAGACCGCCTGCGCAACGACTGGCTGCTGCTCACCGGCCAGCGCCGCGACTGGGACAACTTCTCCGCCTCGCTCGACGGCTTCCGCATGGGCGACGATGCACAGGTGCGTTGCTACGCGGTCCTGGTCGACACGCTGCGCAGCGGCACCGCCACGCAGGCGCAGGCCGACGAGGTGCGTCGCAGCTGGCTCGCCCAGAAAGACCTGGACGACGGCTGCCTCACCGCCGCAGACCGCATGGTCGCCGCCCGCCTGATGTCGACCAACGACGTCTGGAAAAAGGCCCGCCTGGCCATCGAGGCCAACCGCCCGCAGGCCGCGCGCGCCGCCGTCACCATCGCCGCGCCCGATGCGCTGCCGCTGTTCGACGAGCTCAACGCCAGCTCGGCCAAGTTTCTGACCGGCCGCGCCTTCGTGGCCGCCAAGTCGCGCAAGGAGCTGGTGGTGCTGGCGCTCATCAAGGTCGCCATTGCCGATCCCGAACTGGCCGCCTCGCAGCTCGACAGCAAGTGGGGCCCGATGCTCTCCGCCGAAGAGCGCAACTGGCTCTGGGGAACCATCGGCCGCGCCGCCGCCATCAAGCTGTGGCCGCAGGCCGGCAGCTATTTCGCCAACGTCACGAAGAACGGCGACCTGTCCGACGACATGCTCGGCTGGCGCGTGCGCGCCGCCCTGCGTACGGGCCAGTGGAAGGAGGTGGCGCCCGCCATCGACGCCATGAGCGAAACCGCCCAGCTCGACCCGACCTGGGTCTACTGGAAAGCCCGCGCCCTGGCCAGCGTCGGCGGCGACGAACGCCGCGCCCAGGCCCGCGAGCTCTACCAGAGCATCGCCGGCTCGCGCGGCTTCTACGAAATGCTGGCGCTCGAAGAGCTGGGCCAGCGCACCGTGGTGCCCACGCGCCCCGCCCCGCTCACGCCCGAGGAAAAGGCCGCCGCGCGCAACAACCCGGCGCTCGCCCGCGGCCTCTACGCCATCGCGATGGGCCTGCGCCCCGAAGGCACGCGCGAGTGGAACTACGCCACCAACCTGCACGACAAGGGCGGCATGGACGACCGCGCGCTGCTGGCCGCGGCCGACTTCGCCTGCCAGCGCGAGGTGTGGGACCGCTGCATCAACACCAGTGAGCGCACCAAGGGCGTGGTCGACGTGGAGCAGCGCTTCCCGATGCCCTTCCACGACACGGTGCTGCGCAAGGCCCAGGACATCGGCCTCGACCCGGCCTACGTCTACGGCCTGATCCGCCAGGAAAGCCGCTTCATCATGGATGCACGCTCCGGCGTCGGCGCCTCGGGCCTGATGCAGGTCATGCCCGCCACCGCGCGCTGGACGGCCCGCAAGATCGGCATGTCGGACTTCTCGCCCGGCCAGATCAACGACCGCGAGACCAACATCACCATCGGCACCAACTACCTGAAGCTCGCGCTCGACGACTTCGACGGATCGATGGCGCTGGCCGCCGCCGCCTACAACGCCGGCCCCGGCCGACCGCGCAACTGGCGCAACGGGCCGGTACTCGACGCCGCCATCTGGGCCGAGAACGTGCCGTTCACCGAGACGCGCGACTACGTGAAGAAGGTGCTGGCCAACACCACCAACTATGCCGCCATCATCAGCGGCCGGCCGCAGTCGCTGAAGGAGCGCCTGGGCCGCGTGGGGCCGCGCGACGCGGCCGAGCCGGAACCGAACAAGGACCTGCCCTGAGGCCGAACACGGCCCCGCATCAATTCGCGCCGCGTTCGGCATCAATCGCGGCGCGGCGCCCGGCTAGCATCGAAGGCATTTCCCCGAATCACCGCAACGAACGGAGGCCTCCCTATGCGCAAGCTCTATGTCGGCAACAAGAATTACTCGTCGTGGTCCATGCGGCCCTGGGTGCTGATGAAGCAGGCCGGCATCGAATTCGAGGAAGTCGTGCTGCGCTTCGATTCGTTCGATGCCGACTCGCAGTTCAAGCACACCATCGGCGCGCTCAACCCGGTGGCCAAGGTGCCGGTGCTGGTGGACGGCGAACTCGTCGTCTGGGACACGCTGGCCATCGCCGAATACCTCGCCGAAGCCTTCCCCGAGAAGCAGCTCTGGCCCCGGTCGGTGGCCGACCGTGCGCGCGCGCGCAGCGTCTGCGCCGAAATGCATTCGGGCTTCGGCGGCCTGCGCAACCATTGCGGCATGAACATCGAGGCTTCGCTGCCCGAAGTGGGTGCGCGGCTGATGAAGGAGGTGCCTGAAGTCGCCAGCGACCTCGCGCGCATCGTGCAGATGTGGAGCGGCCTGCTGGAGGCGCACGGCGGCCCGATGCTGTTCGGCGCCCAGTTCGGCATCGCCGACGCCTACTTCGCACCGGTCGGCACGCGCATCAAGACCTTTGGCTTGCCGGTGCCGCCGCACATCACGGCCTACATCGAGCGCGTGCAGGCGCTGCCGGGCGTCAAGGCCTGGATCGACGATGCACTGGCGGAGAAGGACTTCCTGCCATTCGAAGAGCCCTACCGCACCCGGCGCTAGGGTCTTCGAGGCAGGTGGCAGGTCAGAACCGGTAGGTGGCCGCGAGGTAGGTCACGATGGGGTTCAGCTTCAGGCTGGCCTCGCTGGTGGCCACCGGCAGGCCGGTGACCGAGGTCGTGGTCAGCCTGGCCTTGGTCTTCAGCGGGATGTACGACACCGAGAACGAGAGGCCCCAGTGCTTGTCGAACTGGTAGGCCACGCCGACGTTGACCACGGGTGCGAACGAGCTGTCGAGCTTGGCCGTGGTGTTGACCGCAAACGGCGACTGGTGGAACTGGCTGGCCAGCGCGCCCTGCAGGTTCGAGGTCAGCTTGACGCCGCTGTACCAGACGTAGGTGGCGCCCAGGCCGACATAGGGACGAAAGGCGTCGTTGCCCTCGTTGAAGTAGTACTTGCCCAGGATGGTCGGGCTCCACTGGCGGGCCTCGCCAAGCTGGCCGACGCGGCCCAGGGTGCCGGTGCCGTCGAGCTTGAACTTCGGCGGCACGCCGAACACGCCTTCCACCGCCCAGTGGCTGTCGAGGAAATACATGGCGCTGAGGCCGAGGGTGTCGGAGTCGCTGGCGCTCGCGCCGGAGCCGGGCAGCACGGCCGGAATGGGCGAAGTCACGGTCAGCGGCTTGCTGGAATCCTGCGGTGACAGATGGAACCAGCCCGTGCCGAGGACCCAGTTGCCGGCCTGTTGCGCCATCGCACTTCCGGACGCCAAGGCCCCCAGAGTCGCCAGCGCAAACATCGTCTTCTTCATGCGAATTGCTCCTTTGATTGAAAGATCCCTCCGCGGATTCGGGAGCTGGCTTGTGTCTGCCGCTTCATTTCGTCCGGTCGACGAACGATTACCCGGTTTGCTTCGAAAATTATCGAACGACCGTTCTATTTTTTGAACCCGGGAGTATCCCTACACTGCACCCATGAAGATTTTTCTCGTTGGCGGTGCACTGCGCGACCGCCTGCTGGAGCGCCCGGTGTCCGACCACGACTGGCTGGTGGTCGGCGCCACGCCCGAAGAAATGGTGGCCCGGGGCTACCTGCCGGTGGGGCGCGACTTTCCGGTGTTCCTGCACCCCGAGACGCGCGAGGAATACGCGCTGGCCCGCACCGAGCGCAAGAGCGCCCCGGGCTACCGCGGCTTCACCGTGCATGCCGCGCCCGACGTCACGCTGGAACAAGACCTCGCGCGCCGCGACCTGACCGTCAACGCCATCGCGTTGCCGGCCGAGCTGGTGGGCGCCGACGGCCGCTTCGACCCCACGCCCGCCGCGCTCGCCGACCCTTTTCACGGCCAGCGCGACCTGCGCGACAAGGTGCTGCGCCACGTGACGGACGCCTTCCGCGAAGACCCGGTGCGCATCCTGCGCGTGGCGCGTTTCGCGGCCCGCTTCGACGACTTCTCCGTCGCCCCGGAAACGATGGCGCTGATGCGCGAGATGGTCGCGGCCGGCGAGGCCGATGCGCTGGTGCCCGAACGCGTGTGGCAGGAGCTGTCGCGCGGCCTGATGGAAGCGCATCCCTCGCGCATGTTCGAGGTGCTGCGCGACTGCGGCGCGCTGGCCGTGCTGCTGCCCGGGATCGAAACCGGCACGCAAGCCATGGCGGCCATCGATGCCGGTGCGCGCCTGCGGGCCTCGCTGGCGGTGCGCTTCGCCTGCCTCATGCGCAGCGTTGGACAACCGCAGCTGCAGCAGGTGTGCGACCGCTGGCGCGTGCCGGTGGACATCCGGGAGCTGGCCGAGGTGGTGGCGCGCGAGCATGGCCACGTCGACGGCAGCGGCGCACTCGATGCAACGGGGCTGGTGCGCCTGCTGGAGCGCTGCGATGCTTTCCGCAAGCCCGCACGCTTCGCCGAGGCGCTGCTGGCCTGCGAGTGCGATGCGCGCGGCCGGCCCGGCTTCGGCAACGCGACCTACCCGCAGCGAGAGCGCCTGCTCGCGCTGCTGGCAACGGCGGCGGCAGTGGCCACCGATGCGGTGGCGAAGGCTGCGCAGCAGTCGGGTGCCACCGGCCCGAAGATCGGCGAGGCGATTCACCGGGCGCGGGTGGAAGCCGTCGCGGCATCGCTGCCGGCACGAACCTGAAACGGCCGCCCGCTGACGCCAAAGGGAGATTCGGCATTTGCCGACACGCGCGCATGATGGCGCGTGTTATGGTTTTTCCCAATGCCAAAGTCCTCCAGCAACTTGCAGTTGCCTCCTCCGTTAGGCCGGGACGCAGCCCTCTTTCTCGACTTCGACGGTACGCTGGTCGGACTCGCGCCCACGCCTGAAGCCATCGAGATTCCTCCTGCCCTCGTGCCCCTGCTGGGCGATCTGCGCGACCTGCTCGGCGGCGCGCTCGCCGTGGTGTCGGGCCGCCAGATCGATTCCATCGACCGCTTCCTGGCCCCGCTGCGCCTGCCCGCGGCCGGCGAACACGGCGTGCAGCGCCGCGACGCCGAGGGCCATATGCAGGAGCAGCGCGCGCCCGACCTCGTGTCCATCCTCGACATCGCCAACGAACTCGCGCGTGTGCACGAAGGCCTGCTGGTGGAGCGCAAGCACGCCGCCATCGCGCTGCACTACCGGCTCGCGCCGCAGCTCGAGGCGGTGTGCCGCGACGCGATGTCGCGCGCCATCGCGCACGAACCGCAGCTCGAGCTGATGCACGGCAAGTTCGTCTTCGAGGTGAAGCCTGCCGGCGTGCACAAGGGCATCGCCATCGAGGCCTTCATGAGCGAAGCGCCCTTCGCGGGCCGCACGCCGGTTTTCCTCGGCGACGACACCACCGACGAAACCGGTTTTGCCGTGGTACAGCCGCGCGGCGGCATCGCCGTCAAGGTCGGCTCCGGGCCGAGCCTGGCGCTGCACCGCCTCGAATCGCCGCGCGACGTCTATGAATGGCTGGTGCAGGCACGCGACCTGCTGACAGCCCCCGAAAACAAGAACACCGAACCCCCGAGGAGCCCCCGATGAGAGAACGACAACTGATGGAGGCTCCCGAAGACCGCGCGGGCGAGGCGCTGGCCGGTGCCGCCGGTCCCGACGACAAGGCCCCCGTCGATGCAAAGGCGGCCGCCGCGCCCGGAACGCGCGGCTTCGCGCCGCCGGCCGAACCTTCGCTGAACGTGGGCGTGATCGGCAACTGCGCCTACAGCGCGCTCATCGACGCGCGCGGCCGGGCCGTGTGGTGCTGCCTGCCGCGCTTCGACGGCGATCCGGTCTTCAATGCCCTGCTGCATCCCGGCGAAGACGCCGGCGCCTGGGCCATCGAGATCGAGGACTTCGCCTCCAGCAAGCAGTGGTACGAACCCAATACCGCGGTGCTGCGCACGCAGCTGTTCGACAGCGCGGGCCAGGGCATCGAGATCACCGACTTCGCGCCGCGCTTCTACAGCCGCTCACGCTACTTCCGCCCGCTGATGATGGTGCGCCGCGTGCGGCCGATCGCCGGAGCGCCGCGCGTGCGCGTGTCGCTCGACCCGCGCTTCCAATGGGGCGCCGTGGCGCCGGAGGAGGTGACGCGCGGCAGCAACCACATCCGCTACGTCGGTCCCGACGTGACGCTGCGGCTGAACACCGACGCCTCGATCTCGCACATCCTCGCGCGCCAGCCTTTCGTGATCTCGCGCGAATACAACTTCATGTTCGGCGTGGACGAGACGCTGCTCGACGGCATCGCCGACACCGCGCGCAAGTTCGAGCAGGAAACCATCTCCTACTGGCGCACCTGGAGCAAGCGCCTGGCCATTCCCTTCGAGTACCAGGAGGCGGTGATCCGCGCGGCCATCACGCTCAAGCTCTCGCTGTACGAGGACACTGGCGCCATCGTGGCCGCCATGACCACCAGCATCCCCGAGGCGCCGGGCAGCCAGCGCAATTGGGACTACCGCTACTGCTGGCTGCGCGACGCCTTCTTCGTGGTGCGCGCGCTCAATTCGCTGAGCGAAGTGGGCACCATGGAAGACTACCTGCGCTGGCTCGGCAACGTGGTGATCGGCTCGCACGGCGAGCACATCCAGCCGCTGTACGGCATCGGGCTGGAGCGCGAGCTGCCCGAGTCCTTCGTCGAAGGCCTGCCGGGCTACCGCGGCATGGGTCCGGTGCGCGTGGGCAACCAGGCGCAGGAGCACTTCCAGCACGACGTGTACGGCAACATCGTGCTCGGTGCGGCACAGGCCTTCCACGACCATCGGCTGCTCAGCCGCGCGGGCGTGGCGGAGTTTCCGCACCTGGAGGCGGTGGGCGAGCAGGCGGTGCGCGTGTACGGCACGCCCGACGCCGGCATGTGGGAGCTGCGCACGCGCGCCCGCGTGCACACCAGCTCGGCGCTGATGAGCTGGGCCGCCTGCGACCGGCTCTCCAAGATCGCACGCGCGCTGAACCTGCCCGAGCGCGCGGCCTACTGGCACGGCCATGCCTCGCGCATGAAGGAAGAGATCCTCGCCAAGTCGTGGTGCGAGGAGCGCCAGGCCTTCGCCGAAAGCTTCGGCGGCCACGAGCTCGACGCGAGCATCCTGCTGATGGTGGAGGTGGGCCTGATCGACGCGCGCGACCCGCGCTTCATCTCCACCGTCGACGCCATGGAGAAGTCGCTGTGCGACGGCCCCTACATGCGCCGCTACGAGGCGGCCGACGACTTCGGCAAGCCCGAGACCGCGTTCAACATCTGCACCTTCTGGCGCATCGACGCGCTCGCCAAGATCGGCCGCAAGGCCGAGGCGCGCCAGATCTTCGAGACCATGCTCGCGGCGCGCAACCCGCTGGGCCTGCTGTCGGAAGACACGCACCCGGTCACGGGCGAGATGTGGGGCAACTTTCCGCAGACCTATTCGATGGTCGGCATCATCAATGCGGCCGTGCGCCTGTCGGCGCCCTGGGATTCCTGCATATGAGCCGACTCGTCGTCGTCTCCAACCGCGTGGCGGACCCGCGCAAGCCGGCGGCCGGCGGCCTCGCCGTGGCGCTCGGCGAGAGCCTGCAGCAAAGCGGCGGCCTGTGGTTCGGCTGGAGCGGACAGATCGTCGAGGGTGGCCCGACCGGCGAAGGCGAACTGCACAGGCAGCAGGCCGGCCAGGTCACGCTGGCCACCATCGACCTGAGCCGCGAGGACCACGACAGCTACTACCTCGGTTACAGCAACGACGTGCTGTGGCCGGTGTTCCACAACCGCCTGGACCTCGCTCACTTCGACGCCGGCTTCATCGGCGGCTATCGGCGCGTGAACCAGCTGTTCGCGCGCAAGCTGCTGCCGCTGCTGAAGGACGACGACATCATCTGGGTGCACGACTACCACCTGATCCCGCTGGCGGCCGATCTGCGCGCCATGGGCTGCAGGCAGCGCATCGGATTCTTCCTGCACATTCCGCTGCCCCCGCAGATCATCACCGCGGCCATTCCGCAGCACGCGTGGCTGATGCGCTCGCTGTTCTCCTACGACCTGATCGGCTTCCAGGCGCAGCAGGACGTGCAGCACTTCGAACACTACGTGCGCAACGAGGCCCACGGCGAGTACCTGGGCAACGACATGTACCGCGCCTACGGGCAGACGGTGCGCAGCAACGCCTTCCCGATCGGCATCGACGTCGACGAGTTCGCGGCGCTCACGCACGCGAAGGAGTCGCGCGACATGTACGAGACCATGAAGCGCGAGTACTCGAGCCGCCGGCTGTTGCTGGGCATCGACCGGCTCGACTACTCCAAGGGCATTCCGCAGCGCGTGCGCGCATTCCGCGAGCTGCTGGCCAACTACCCCGAGAACCGGCGCAGCGCGACGCTGATCCAGATCGCCTCGCCCACGCGCGAGACGGTCGATGCGTACGGCGACATCCGGCGCGAGCTCGAATCGCTGTGCGGCGCCATCAACGGCGACTACGGCGAGCTCGACTGGATGCCGGTGCGCTACATCCACCGCATGGTGGCGCGCAAGCGCGTGCCGGGGCTGTGCCGCGCGGCGGCCGTCGGGCTGGTGACGCCGCTGCGCGACGGCATGAACCTCGTGGCCAAGGAATACATCGCGGCGCAGGACCCGGCCGACCCGGGCGTGCTGGTGCTGTCGCGCTTTGCCGGCGCGGCCGAGCAGCTGAAGGAAGCGCTGCTGGTGAATCCGTACGACACCCATGGCACGGCCGAGACGGTGCAGCAGGCGCTGCAGATGCCGTTGGAGGAGCGGCGCGAACGGCACCAGAAGCTGCTGTCTCGCATTCGCGAGCAGGACATCCATTGGTGGCGCCGGAGCTTTCTGGATGCGCTGCGGGAGGCTGCGAGCGAGCGCTGAAACTGTCTGTTCAGTTCAGTTCGGGGGCGTGCTCACACCGACCGGGGGACATTCGCGGGAGGGAGCACCCGGTGTCCTTCGCACACGCCACGGAATGAGACGCTCACCAGCCAGTGAGCAAGCGCACGAAACGCATCACCGGCCGGCCCTGTTCGGGTCCTGAAACCAGCCCCGCCGCCGGCGCATGAATCCGCAGATGCGCCGTCGCCAGCGCAGACACCTCGATCCAGCCGCCATGCGCCAGGTGATGCACATCGCCCTCGTTCAGCACCGCCTGCGCCATGAACACCGTCTCGCCGAACCACCCGGGCGGGGACACTACGCGCACCCGGCCCTCGGCCACCTGCAGCCACGTGCCGGCATCGACAGCGGTACGCAGGGACTGGCCCGGCTCCAGGATGACGGAGGCAGGTGCGGAGGTGAGCGTGGTGATCATGGCGTGCCTTGAAAAGCGGTGATTCGGGTATCGATCGTAGAAATCCGGCCACTCAAAAAACAGGCACACGCCACGGCTATTGCGACCGGAACAGCCCGGCTGTGAACGCATCTGTTATGGTCGTTTTCCCGAGCAACTGCATCTGTTTTCGGATGCCCGATGCGGGGAACATCGACGCCATGGACTCGCTACCGCTCTACCGCCAGCTCTCCGCGCACTACGTGGACGCGATCCACATTGGTTCGCTCAAGCAGGGCGACAAGATGCCGTCGCTGCGCAGCCTGATGCGGCTGCACGACATCAGCCTGTCGACCGCGCTGCAGGTCTGCCGCGCGATGGAGAGCGACGGCTGGGTCGAGGCACGCGACCGCTCGGGGTATTTCGTGCGGCGGCCGCAGCGGCTGGCCATCGCGCCGATGGAAGAGCCGGTGGCTGGCGTGCCGCCCGATCCGGCGCAGTTCGTCAGCATGCGGGCGCGCATGGCCAACTTCATGGCGCGCGGCCGGCACACCGGCGTGAAGCTCAACTTCGCCATCGCCCGCGCGGCCCCCGAGCTCTATCCGGCCGAGGCGCTGCGCAACTCGATGACGCGCGCGCTGCGCCAGCGGCCCGAGCTGCTGACCACCGCCTCGTCGCAGAAAGGCCACGAGCAGTTCCGCGAGGCGCTGGCGCAGCGCAACCTGCGCGTCGGCATGACGGTGCCGCCCGACGAAGTGCTCGTCACCAACGGCTGCATCGAGGCGCTGAACCTCGCACTGCGCGCGATCGCCAAGCCAGGCGACACGGTGGCCGTGGAGTCGCCCACCTTCTACGGACTGCTGCAGGTGCTCGAAAGCCTGGGGCTGCGCGCGCTGGAGATCCCGACCAGCCCTCAGACCGGCATCTCCCTCGAGGCGCTCGACCTCGCCATCCACACCTACGACGACATCAAGGCCGTGGTGGTGGTGCCGCACCTGCAGAACCCCATCGGCAGCGTGATGCCCGACGCCCACAAGCAGCGGCTGGTGCACCTGTGCGAGAGCCATGGCATTGCGCTGGTCGAGGACGACACCTACAGCGACCTCGTGGAAAGCGACACGCCGCTGCGCGCCATGAAGTCGTGGGACCGCACGGGCAACGTGATCTATTGCGCCTCGCTGCACAAGGTACTGGCGCCGGGGCTGCGGCTGGGCTGGATCACCGCCGGACGCTGGCATGCGCAGGTGGAAATGCTCAAGTACGCGCAGACCCGCAACAACGAGGCGCTGGCGCAGATCGCGGCGGGCGAGTTCATCGCCAGCGGTGCCTACGACCGCCACCTGCGCCGGCTGCGCGAGCGGCTGCACGTGCAGCGCGACCAGACGGCGGACGCCATCGCCAGGTATTTTCCGGCCGGCACGCGGCTGAACCTGCCGCGCGGCGGGCTGCAGCTGTGGGTCGAGCTGCCGGCGCAGCGCTCGTCGGTGGACGTGTTCGAAGCCGCGCTGCGCGAGCACGTGCTGGTGGCGCCGGGCGCGCAGTTCTCGAACTCGGGGCGCTTCGACAACTACCTGCGCCTCAACTGCGGCTGGCCGTATTCGAAGGCGGTGGATGCGGGGCTGAGGCGGCTGGGCGAGATCGTGGCGGCCGTGCGGCCGCCGGGCTAGCTGCGATTCAGACGATGTAGAAGACGACCGCGTCGCGCCTAGCGGCCGCGGCTGCAAAGAATCGCTTCACGCCTTCCATGAAGCCCGCGAGATCCTGTGTGCCGTCCTGCCAGACCCTGGCCCAGTAGAGCTCGGCGAACTTTGCCGGCTCGCCCATGAAACGGCCCATCAGTTCCGCCACGTCGCACTGCGCGAGCCGCGCCGCCGCGCGCTCCACGTGGGCCGCCGTGAGATAGATGCAGCCCAGGCCGTCGGTGCCTTCGAGCTCTTCGCCATCCACCGCCTCGGGCATCAGCGTGCGTACCACGTCCCAGGCCTGTTCCACCGTCTGGCTATCGTGCGGACCGCCCTGCTCGGCAGCCGAGTGCAGGAAGTCCGACACGGTGGACGGATCGATCACCAGCGCGCGCAGCCGGTAGCGGTCGAGGGCGTAGAAGGCGGCGCCGATGCTCAAGTGCTGGGCTCCATGCGTGCGGCGCGTGCGACGGCCGCGAGCGCCATGCTCACGCTGTCGATGTTGCGCTGCGCGTTGTCGATGTTCCTGAAGTGGTCGGGCGAGCAGATCTGGTTGAGCAGCAGCGTGCGCTTGAAGTGCACCAGCGCCTGGCGCAGGTCGCCCTCTTCCTGCGCGATCAGCCCCAGGTCGTTGTGGGCGGTGGCGGCCGCCGGGGAGATGCCGCGGCAGTCGCGCTGCTGGATGTCGAGCGAACGCTCGAACAGTTCCCGGGCCCGGACGAAGTCGCGCCGCGCCATGTAGAGGCCGGCGAAGTTGTTGAGCATGTCGGAATGCAGTTCGGCATCGCCCTCGCCCGGCGGGAGCTTGTCGAGGTGCACGAGGGCGCGCGCGTAGCAGAGCTCCGCCTTCTCGTCCTGGCCAGAGTCGGCGTAAAGGAACGCGAGGTTGTTGAAGGCGCGCACCACGCCGTCGCTGGAGCCGCCCCGGGCCTCGGCAACCGCCATGGCGATGGTCTTCTTGTAGAGCGTCTCGGCCTCGTCGGAGCGCCCGGCCGCGGCGTGCAGCAGCGCAAGGGTGTTGGTCGGCCCGCGCCGCCAGCTGTCGTCGAGGCCGAGCTGCCCGGCCATGGCCAGCGCCTCGTCGGCCGCGGCCTGCGCCTCGTCGTTCCAGTGCAGCCGGCGGCACAGCTCCGCATGGCTGGACAGGTGGAGCACCACGGCCTTGTGCGGGCCGCCGTACAGCCGGCGGCTGGCGGCGACGGTTTCGGCACAGAGCTTCTCGGCACTCGGCAGGTCGCCCTGGGCCAGCGCGTCGCGGTAGCGCGCCTCGCGGTCTTCGAGCAGCTTCAGCAATGCGCCCTGCTCGTCGGATGCCGCGCCGCGGGCCTTGCGCTCCTCAATGTCGGCCAGGGCCAGGTCGAGTGCCTTGCGGGCGATGTCGATGTCCTCCGCCGGCATGCCGATCTTGCGGCCAATGGACAGGCTTTCCTCGAGGCAGGCCCGGGCCTTGTCGAGGGCGCCGAGCTGGTGGCAGGCCTGCCCCAGCATGCACAGGCTCATCGCGAGGTTCTGGTGCGGGCCCTTGAACACGCGGCGCGCGCTGGCGACGACCTGCTCGCCGATGGCGACGGCCCCGGCCCAGTCGTCGGCCTCGGCTGCGGCCACGAAGCGCTCCTGCAGCCGGCTGGCTTCGGCGAGGGCGGCGAGGTCGAAGTCCTTGGCGTCGCTCACCGCGGCGCGGCGGACGTTGCGCCGGGCCGCGGCATCTTCCTTCCTGGCCCCGGCCGCACCCTGCCGCGCCAGCTGCCGGTGAATCCAGTACAGGTCGAACAGCAGCCACGGCAGGACGAGCACCAGGCCGAAACGCGATCCCGGCAGGCCCGCCATTCCGTACAGCAGCAGCGCCAGCTGCGCCGCGCCGCCCAGGTAGCTCCCCAAATAGAAGCGATGCGCCCCGATGAAGCCGCCCACCAGCCACAGCAGGTAGGCATAGGAGCGGCGGCGGGGCAGCTGAGTCATGGTTTCGCCGGCGCGCGTGGCCGTTCAGTCGAGCAGCGCCAGCGCCGCGTAGTCGCCGACCTTGTCGCCCAGGCCGGCAGGCACGAGGCGCACGCCGTGCGTGAGCGGCGGCAGCTTGCCGTCGACCTGCGCCTGCAGCCTCGGCAGCAGAAAGTCGCGGTGGTGCCAGAACACGCTGCCGCCCAGGCTGATGCGCTGCAGGTCAAGCGTGGCGATCAGGTTGTAGAGCATGCGGCCCATCACGCGGCACAGCGCATCGACGATCTCGAGCGAATGCCGCTCGCCACCCGCAGCCGAACTGAAAAGATCGGCCGCGGACTGGCCGAAGCGCCGTGCGATCGAATTGCCGGCAATCAGCCCTTCGACGTCGCCGACGTTGCCGCAGCCGCACAGCGCGCCGCTGGCGTCGTCCACCACGAAGCTGTGGCCGGCATGGCCGGCGTTGCCGTTCTTGCCGCGCAGCGCGCGGCCGTCCACGCACAGGCCGACGCCGACGCCGGTGCTCCAGGTGACGTAGGCGCAATCGTCCACGCCCTGGAGCGCACCCCAATGGCGCTCGGCCTCCAGTGCGGCCACGGCGTCGTTCTCGACCCGCACGCGGGCGAAGCGCTTTGCCAGCGGGGCCTCGATCAGCGCGGTCATCCAGGTGTTGGGCAGGCCGCGCGCCGGGCCGGCGATGCCGCCGCAGATGTTGGGCGTGGCCAGTTCGACCTGGCCGTCGCGCAGCTCGAAAGGCCCGGCCGACGACACGCCCACGCGATCGATGCTCGCCGCATCGATGCCCTGCTGCGCACAGACTTCGTCGATCATCCGCATGATCTGCACTGCCACCGCATCGTTGTCGCCGGTCTTGGCCGTGGGCTCGCTGCGGCGGCCGATCAGCGGCGCGTCGCTCGAGGCGGAAAGGCTCACGGCCACCTTGGTGCCGCCGATGTCTACGCAGGCTCTCATTGCTGTTTGTCTCTTGTCTACAGGAGGCGCGCGACCAGCGCCGCGATCATGCTGAGCACCACCGTGCTCGCAATCGGCAGTTGCCATTCGCGGCCGAAGGCGCGGAACTCGAAATCGCCGGGCAGGCGTCCGAAGCCGAAGCGGCGCAGCCAGGCGGCCAGCCCGCTCATGAGCACCAGTGCCAGGACGACGACGATCAGCCAGCGGAACATATGGACAACAGTCTAGGCCGAGAGAATGGCCATGGCTTGCCGGTGGAGTTCGGGCGTTGCCGCCGCGATCACCCGCCCGTCGGACTTCAGCCCCAACGGCTGGCCCTGCCAGTCGGTGATGACGCCGCCCGCCGCCTCGATCAGCCCGGCCGGGCCGAGGTAGTCGTAGGGCTGCAGGCCGGTTTCGACCACGAGGTCGATGGTGCCGCCCGCCAGCTGGGCGTAGCCGTAGCAGTCGCCACCGAAGCGGCGCATCGCGCACTGGCGGCTGAGTCTGTCGAAGGCGGCCCAGTCGGCCGGCGCGAAGATGTCGGGCGAGGTGGTGACGATGCGGGCCTTGGCCACGTCGGTGCAGCCGCTCGCGCGCACGGGCTGGCCGTCGCGCGTGGCGCCCTTGCCCCCGTCCTTGGGGTTGTGGCCGATCCAGCGTTCCTCGAGCACCGGCATGTCGATCATGCCCAGTACCACGCGCCCACCCTCCAGCACGCCGATCAGCGTGCCCCACAGCGGCGAGCCGGTGATGAAGCTGCGCGTGCCGTCGATGGGGTCGAGCACCCAGATGCGCCCGGCGTCGAGCCGCTCGGGGCCATGCTCCTCGCCGTAGATGCCGTCGGCCGGCACGCGAGCGCCAAGGATGTCGCGCATGGCCGTCTCGGCCGCGCGGTCGGCCAGCGTGACGGGGCTTTCGTCGGCCTTGGTGATGATGTCCAGCGGCGTACGGAAGTAGCGCATCGACTGCGCGGCCGCGGCATCGGCCAGCGCCTGGGCAATCGACGGGAGATCGGGGGTCGAGGAGCTCATGGGAGAGAGGAGTACACGTGCCAAAACTGCGATTAGACCCGAGCCGGGCCGGGTTTGACACGGCAGTGGCGCCAGCCCTAGCATGGCCCGGAAATTGCCAGGGAACACGACAAATGACTTCATTCAGATTCCTGCGGAGCGCGTGGCTCGCCCTCCTGCTCGGCGCTTCGGCCCTGCTGGCTCACGCCACCCCTTCCGCCACGGAGGAAAAGCTGATCGACACGCTGATCCAGCGCGTCTCGAAGATGTCGGCCATGGTCTTCATGCGCAACGGCAGCGAATACAACGCCGCGGATGCTGCCAAGCACATGCAGGCGAAGTACGACCACTTCAAAAAGGAACTGGTGACGGCCGAAGACTTCATCGAGCGCTGCGCCTCGCGCTCGGAGATGACGGGGCAGGCCTACAAGGTGAAGCTGACCGATGGCATGGTGCGCGACGCCAACGAGTTTCTCAACAGCGAGCTGCGCGCGCTGCGGCAGGCCGCGAAGAAGACCAGCGGCTGAGCGCCTTGAAGTCGGTCCGCAAGAGAAATCAGAAAGGCGTGCCGCCGACGATGGTGGTGCGGTTGAGGCGGCGACGCAGGTGGTCGGGCGTACCTGCCGCGAGGTGCATCAGCGAGCGGTTGTCCCAGAACACGAGGTCGTGCAGCGCCCATTTGTGGCGATAGACGAACTCAGGTTTCACGCTGTGCGCGAACAGCTCGGCGAGCAAGGCATCGCTTTCGTCCTGCGGCAGGTCCACGATGCGCGTCGTGAAATGCTCGCTGACGAACAGTGCCTTGCGGCCCGTCTCAGGGTGCGTGCGCACCACCGGCTGCACGGCGGGCGCAACCTGGTCGATCTGCGCCTGCGAGAGCTTGGGCCGCCACGGATTCTTCGCGCGCAACTCTTCGTACTTGGCGAGGTAGCTGTGCTCGGCCTTCAGCGGCAGGATGCGCTGCTGCAGCTCGGGGCTCAGCGACTCCCATGCGAGATGCTGGTCGGCGAACAACGTGTCGCCGCCTTCGCTCGGCAGTTCCTGGGCATGCAGCAGGGAGCCCAGGCTGGGGTTGGGCTTGTACGAGATGTCGGAATGCCAGTAGACGCCCGCATCGCCGAGGCCGATGGGCTCGCCGTTCTCCTTGATGTTGGAGACGATGAGGATCTCGGGATGGTTCTTCAGCTGGAACTGGTGCAGCACGTGGATTTCGAGCGGGCCGAAGCGGCGGCTGAAGTCGATGTGTTCTTGCGGGGTGATCTGCTGGTCGCGGAACACTAGGACGTGGTGGGCGAGGTGGGCGCGGTGGATGCGAGCGAAGTCTTCGGTGTTGATGGGCTTCGAGATGTCGAGGCCTACTACCTCGGCGCCGACCGGGGCATCGAAAGGGTGCACTTCGAAGTGCTGCGAAGGGGCATCTACCTCGCTGATGGGGGCGGCAGTCATGCCGGGAATGTAGGGGGCGGGGTTTGGATCGCCAACGAACTCTTTGTTGCTAGCTTATGACTTTGTTTTGAGGGGCTGATGTCTTTCCGGGGCCGGGTCTCGCCCCGGCAGGCGACTCACTTTCTTTTGCTTCGCCAAAAGAAAGTAAGCAAAGAAAAGGCGACCCTGCTGTCTGCGTCCCTTCGCTTCGCTACGGGCAGCCTGCGGTGCTCGACTCCGGAGGGGGTCCGCAGAACTCGCTTCGCTCAAACAGCTGCGGCCCTGATCCCTCCTGCGTCTGCGCTCCTCGGCGCAGCCAGAAGGGATTTGGAACGCGCCGTCGCTGCGCTCGGCTCCGGAACAGCCAATACCAAAACCAAAAGCCAATACCAACCACCGCAGGCGCTTTGCGCCTGCGGTGGCTTGGTGGCCAAGCGAAGCAAAGGCCCGGGAGGGTTCCCCTCCCCTCTGGCTGCGCCGAGGAGCGCAGCGTTTCGCGGATCAGGGCTCGCAGCTGTTTGAGCGAAGCGAGTTCTGCGAGACCCCGCGAAACGCGAGCACCGCAGGTTGCCCGTAGCGAAGCGAAGGGTCGCAGACAGTGGGGTCGCCTTTCTTTTGCCTACTTTTCTTTGGCGAAGCAAAGAAAAGTAGGTCGCCCGCCGGGGCGAGTCCCGGCCCCGGAAAGCAACCCAAGCCAACCGCTCAAAGCGTATGACTGCGATCCCCTTCTGCAAACCCCATCGCATCCCAAGCCTCGCCGACGGCAAAGCCAATCACCTTGAACAACTCCCCCATCTCGTGCTCATGGATCAGCCGCGCCGCCATCGCCCGCTCCGCGACGGACCCCGCTTCCATCCGAGCCAGCAACCCGCAGTTCAGCAGAAACCGCGCCTGGCTCGTATAGCCCAGCACTTCGAGCCCCGCGTCCTGCCCCGCCAACGCAATGCCGGTGAAGTCGACGTGCGCGGTGATGTCCTTGTAGCCCACGTCGGCCAGCGGGTCGCCATCGGCCTGGTGCGCGCGGTGGCACATCACGGTGCCCATGTGGCGCTGCGGGTGGTAGTACTCGGCCTCGGGAAAACCGTAGTCGATGAGAAAGGCCGCGCCCTTGCCGAGCCGGTCGGCCAGCGTGGCGATGAAGGCCCGCGCCTGCGGATGGATCTCGGTCAGGTAGTCGTGCTCGCCGGGCACCTCGACCGGCGGCCGCAGTTCGGTGACGCGATCGGCCCAGGCCCAGCCGTCGCCTTGCGCGTTGCGCACCACGCCGCGCTCGAACCACTGCCCACCCACACGCGCCAGCAGTTGCACGGGCATCGCATCGAGCACCTCGTTGCCGACCACCACGCCTTCCATCGAATCGGGCAGCTCGTTGAGCCATTCAACGCGGTCCGCATAGCGCACCAGCGCCTGCTGCTGCCGCTCGCGCAGCGTGCCCGACAGGTCGACGATGCGATAGCGCACATCACTGCGCCCCATCTCGTCGAGCGCATGCAGCAGCTGAACCGCGAGCGCCCCCGAGCCTGCGCCGAATTCCCACACCGTGTCGGTGCCCGTCTTCTCCAGTGCCTGCGCCACCTGCGCCGCCAGGGTCTGCCCGAACATCGGCGTCAACTCGGGCCCCGTCACGAAGTCGCTGCCCGACGAGGGCATGTGGCCGAACTTGGCCGAAGTGTTGGCGTAATAGCCCAGGCCCGGCGCGTACAGCGCGAGCGCCATGAAGCGGTCGAACCCGATCCATCCGCCCGCGCGCTCGACGGAGCGCGCGATGAGGTGGTCGAGGGCGGTGGGTAAACTGCTGGGGGTCGTCTTTGTCGTCACAGCGCCATTCTCCCTCCTCGCATGAGCCCCGCCGCGCCCTCCTCCTCCGCTTCCCGCCGCACCGTCCTCGTCACCGGCGCGGGCCGCAGGCTGGGCCGCGAGATCGCGCTGGCGCTCGCCGCGGGCGGCTGGCAGGTGGCGGTGCACTACCGCAGTTCGCGCACCGAGGCCGAGCAGACGGTGGCCGACTGCGCCGCGCTCTCGGGCGATTCGGCGCTCTTCGCGGCCGACCTCGAGGACGAACAGGCCACGCGCGCCCTGCTGCCGCGCGTGGTCGCGCGCTTTCGCGGCGTCGATGCCGTGGTGCACAGCGCCGCGCTGTTCGAGCACGACGAGGCCGCCACCTTCAGCTACGCACTCATGGAGCGCCATGCGCGCAGCAACACCGGCGCGGCGATCCTGCTGGCGCATGCCCTGCACGAGCACTTGGCGGCCCGCGACGCACAAGGCGCGGTGGTCCATCTGCTCGACCAGAAGCTCTGGAACCCGAACCCCGACTTCCTGAGCTACACACTTTCCAAGGCCGCGCTCGAAGCCGCCACGCCGATGCTGGCGCTGGCCCTTGCACCGCGCGTGCGCGTGGTCGGCGTGGCGCCCGGCCTTACGCTGGCGAGCCACATGCTGGACGACGACAGGTTCGCGCAGCTGCACAAGCTGTCGCCGCTGGGCCGCTCCTCCACCCCGGACGACGTGGTCGCCACGGTGAGGTTCGCGCTGGAGAACCGCTCGATCACCGGCACCACGCTGCTGGTGGACGGCGGCCAGCACCTGATGAAATTCGAGCGCGATTTCTCGCTCATGTGAGCACCACCATGTCCATTCCCATGCCCGTGCAAGGCCGCCAGACACTCACCCTCCAGGGCCTGCGCTTCGACGCAAACCTGGGCATCCTCGAGCAGGAAAAGACGGCGCCGCAGCCGATCCTGGTCGATGCCGAACTCAGCCTCGGCCCGCAGCCGCTGCTGCCGCAGGACGACGACATCTTCCACGTGCTCGACTACCGCAAGGTGCGCCGCATCATCATCGAGGAGTGCACCGCCGAGCACGTCAACCTGCTCGAAAGCCTGATCGGCAAGCTGGTGCAGCGCCTGCTGCAACTGCCCGGCGTGCTGGGCGTGCGCGTGAAGATCGCCAAGCTCGAAATCTTCGACGACTGCGAGGTGGCGATCCGCATGGAAGCCGGGGAATGGTGATCCGGGGCAAAATCCCCCTTTTCCCCCAAGACATTGCTGCCCATGAACGCCGTCTGGATCGACGAGGCGCCCGCCGCCGCCGACGCCACTGCCAATTCCCTGAAGATCGAGCGCGAAACGCACAAGCTCGAAAAGCGCCTGTGCCGCCAGGTCGGGCAGGCCATCGTCGACTACAACATGATCGAAGAGGGCGACAAGGTCATGGTGTGCGTCTCGGGCGGCAAGGACAGCTACGCGCTGCTCGACATCCTGCTCAAGCTGAAGGCGCGCGCGCCGATTCACTTCGACATCGTCGCGGTCAATCTCGACCAGAAACAGCCCGGCTTTCCCGAAGAGGTGCTGCCCCGGTATTTGAGCGACCTGGGCGTGGACTTCCACATCGAGAACCAGGACACCTACAGCATCGTCAAGCGCGTCATTCCAGAGGGCAAGACCACCTGCGGCCTGTGCAGCCGGCTGCGCCGCGGCATCCTGTACCGCGTGGCCGACGAGCTGGGCGCCACCAAGGTCGCGCTGGGCCACCACCGCGACGACATGCTGCAGACCTTCTTCCTCAACATGTTCTTCGCCGGCAAGCTCAAGAGCATGCCGCCCAAGCTGGTGAGCGACGACGGCAAGCACGTCGTGATCCGCCCGCTGGCCTACGTGGCCGAGAAGGACACGGTGCGCTGGGCCCAGCACCGCGAGTTCCCGATCATTCCGTGCACGCTGTGCGGCAGCCAGGAAAACCTGCAGCGCAAGCAGGTAGGCGAAATGCTGCGCGAATGGGACAAGAAGTATCCCGGCCGCGTGGAGAACATGTTCACCGCGCTGCAGAACGTGGTGCCTTCGCACCTGCTCGACGGAACGCAGCATGACTTCAAGGGTCTGAAGGCAACGGGCGTGGCGGACGACGATGGCGACAAGGCCTTCGACCCGCCTTCCTTCGATTTGCTCTCCCAGGCACCTGCCGCCCTGCGCATCGTCCAGGGCTGAACGGGCAACCCAGGGGAATTTTGGGCTTCAGCGCCCGGAGACCCTCATGAAATCTGCGTTCTCGGCTTTTCTGCTTGCCGCAAGCCTGACGGGCTGCGCCACCTCCTGGGTGGTCGACAGCGACGTGAAGAGCTTTTCCTCCATCGGCACCGTGGCCCCCGGCGCCTCCTACCGCTTCGACCGCCTGCCCTCGCAGCAGGCCGACGGCGCGCGGCAGGAATCGCTCGAAGCCATGGCCGGCGCCGCGCTCGACAAGGTCGGCCTGCGCCGCGACGATGCCAGGCCGCAGTACACCGCGCAGATCGGCGCGCGCGTGACGGCAGGCCTCTCGCCCTGGGCCGACCCGTGGCTCTACAACGGTCCCTGGGGCTACGGTTACGGCGGCTATGGCAACTACGGCCGGCGCTGGTACGGCGGCGGCTGGTATGGCGGCCCGATGTTCGCGCCGCCGGCCAACCCCTGGTACGAGCGCGAGGTCAGCATCGTGCTTCGCGAGGCAGGCTCCAACCGCGTGGTGTACGAAACTCGCGCCCGGAACGACGGCCCTTACACCTCGAGCACGGCGATCCTGCCGGTGATGTTCCAGGCCGCGCTGCAGGGCTTTCCGAACCCGCCGCAGGGCGAGCGCCGGGTCAACATCGAACTGCCGACGGCGCAGGCCCGGAAGTAGCGCCTTCTAGAATTCCCCGGATGGAAGAAGCCACCCGCCTGATCGCCGTTCGCCACGGCGAAACCGCCTGGAACGTCGACACCCGCATCCAGGGCCAGCTCGACATCGGGCTCAACGCCACGGGCATCTGGCAGGCACAGCGCGCCGGCAGTGCGCTGGCCGACGAGCCCATCGGCGTCGTCTATGCCAGCGACCTCTCGCGCGCCTGGCAGACCGCCGAGGAAATCGCCAGGCCCCACGGCCTGCCCGTGCAGCCCGAGCCGCGCCTGCGCGAACGGGCCTTCGGGAACTTCGAGGGCCTGAGCTTTGCCGAGATCGAAGCCACGCTGCCCGTGCAGGCCAGGCTCTGGCGCGAGCGCGATCCCGAATTCGAGCCCGAGGGCGGCGAGAGCCTGCTGATGTTCCGCGACCGTGTGACGGGCGTGGCCGCCGAACTGGCGGCGCGCCATCCGGGCGAACTGGTGGTTCTGGTCGCACACGGCGGCGTGATGGACGTGCTCTACCGCGCCGCCACCCGCCAGGAGCTGCAGGCGCCGCGCACCTGGCAACTCGGCAATGCCGCGATCAACCGCATGCTTTGGACGCCGGAAGGCTTCAGCCTCGTGGGCTGGAGCGACACCGCCCATCTGACGGCAGGTGACGCGCTCGACGAGACGACGAGCTAAGCATCGCTCTTCACGATGCGCTGTGTGTTGTCCGAGGTGCGCCCTTCGCACACGCCCCCGAATCCCTCAAGCGTGCGAAGCAGCCCCATGGCCCGCTTCCGCCTTCGCCTCGTCCGGCAGATTCACCATCGGCCCCGTCCCGCTGTAGCGGTCCAGCGCGAGGTAGATCGCCGGCGTGATGTACAGCGTGATCACCTGCGAGAAGATCAGCCCGCCCACCACCGCCACGCCCAGCGGCTGGCGCAGCTCGGCGCCGGCGCCCAGGCCTAGCGCGAGCGGCAGCGCGCCCATCAGCGCGGCCAGCGTGGTCATCATGATCGGCCGGAAGCGCAGGCGGCAGGCCTCGCGGATCGCGTCCACCGGCTGCAGGCCCTCGGTGCGCTGCGCATCGAGCGCGAAGTCGATCATCATGATCGCGTTCTTCTTCACGATGCCGATCAGCAGCAGGATGCCGATGGTCGCGATCAGCGTCAGGTCGAAGCCGAAGAGCTTCAGCGAGATCAGCGCGCCCACCGCCGCCGAAGGCAGCCCTGCGAGGATCGTGATCGGGTGGATGTAGCTCTCGTACAGCACGCCGAGCAGCACGTAGATCACGAGCACCGCCAGCACCAGCAGCACCGCCTGGCTGGACTGCGAACTCTGGAACACCGCCGCATCGCCGCCGTAGGTGGTGATGATCGAGGGCGGCATCTTCAGCTCGTCCTTGAAGCGGTCGATCTTCGCGGTCGCGTTGCCCAGCGGCACGTCGGGCGCGAGGTTGAACGACACCGTCACCGCCTGCAGCTGGCCCTGGTGGTTGACCGCGGTCGGCCCCACGGTGCGCTTGACGGTCGAGAAGGCCGACAACGGCACCAGCCTGCCCGTGGTGCTGCGCACTGACAGGCGCGAGACGTCTTCCTCGAACTGGCGATCGTTGTCGGCCGCCGAAAGGATCACCTGGTAGGTGTTGCTCGTGCCGTAGATGCTGCCGATCTGGCGGTCGCCGTAGGCGTTGTAGAGCGCGGTGCGCAGGTCGCCCACCGCCACGCCGAGCACGCCGGCCTTGTCGCGGTCGATGTCGAGCGTGGCCTGCAGGCCGCGGTTCTGCGAGTCGCTGGTCACGTCGCGGAAAGCCGGGTCGGCGCGCATGCGCTCCATGAGCCGCGTGGCCCACGGCACCATCTCGCCCGCGTTCACGCTCTGCAGCGTGTACTGGAAGCGCGCCTTGCTCTGGCGTCCGCCCAGGCGCAGGTTCTGCACCGGCTGCATGTAGACGGCAATGCCGGGGATCTCGCGGAAGCGCTGGCGCAGCGATTCGAGCACCTTCGCCATTGGCGGGCGCTCGCTGCGCGGCTTGAGCACCGCGAACAGCCGCCCGGAGTTCTGCGTGGCCGTGGGACCGCCCACGCCGACGAAGGAGCTCACGTAGTTGACGCTCGCGTCGTCCTTGAGGGTGGCGGCCACGCGGTCCTGCAGCGCCTTCATGGCGCCGAATGAAATGTCCTCAGCAGCCTCGGTCGTGATCTGGATCTGGCCGATGTCCTCCTCGGGGAAGAAGCCCTTCGGGATGGTCGCGAACAGCCAGCCGGTGACGACGAAGGTCAGCCCCGCGATCGCCAGCATCACCTTGCGGTGCATCAGCGTCCAGCCGAGCGAGCGCATGTAGGTTGCGTGCACCGCGCGGTAGCCGCGCTCGAAGGCTCGGCCGATGGCCGTGCCCGGCTCGGGATGCTCTTCTTCGTGATCGAGCGCGCCCGCACGGCGCGGCACCTGCTTGAGCAGCCGGCTCGCGAGCATCGGCACCAGCGTGAGCGACACCACGGCCGACACCAGCACCGCCAGCGCCACCACCACCGCGAACTCGTGGAACAGCAGGCCGATCACGCCGGGCATGAAGAAGATCGGGATGAACACGGCCACCAGCGAGATCGAGATCGACACGATGGTGAAGCCCACCTCGCGCGCGCCGCGCAGCGCCGCCGCGAACGGGTCCATGCCCTTCTCGACGTAGCGCATGATGTTCTCCAGCACCACGATGGCGTCGTCCACCACCAGCCCCACGGCCAGCGTGATGCCGAGCAGCGAGATGTTGTCCAGGCTGTAGCCGAAGGCATAGAGCAGCGCCACCGCGCCGATCAGCGAAATCGGAATGGTCACGGCCGGGATCAGCGTGGCCACCAGCCGGTGCAGGAACAGAAAGATCACCAGCACCACCAGCGCGATGGTGCCCAGCAGCGTGAGCTGCACGTCGTGCACGGCCTCGCGGATGGAGATGGAGCGGTCGTTCACCATCTGGATCTCGACCGACTGCGGCAGCTCCGCCTTGAAGCGCGGGATGAGCGCGCGCACCGCATCGACCACCTGCACGGTGTTGGCGTTGGGTTGGCGCTGCACGGCCAGCGAGATCGAGTCCTGCCCGTTGAAGCTGCTCGCGGTCTTCACCGACTCGAAACTGTCCTCGATGGTGGCCACTTCGTCGAGCCGCACCGGCGCGCCGTTGTGCTGGCCGACGATCAGCTTGGCGAAGTCGGCCGCCTTCAGGAGCTGGCGGTTGGCCTGGATGGTGAGCGTCTGGCGCGGGCCGTCGAGCACGCCGACCGGCGTGTTGGCGTTGGCCGAGTTCACGGCCTTGGCCAATTCGTCGAGCGTGATGTTGCGCGCGTTGAGCAGGTCGGCATTGGCCTTGATGCGCACCGCGAAAGCCTTGCGGCCGTACACGCCCACCTGCGCCACGCCATCGATGGTCGACAGCGTGGGCGAGATCAGGTTCTCGGCGTAGTCGTTGAGCTCCGACGGGTTCATCGACGGCGAGATCAGCGCGATGAACAGCACCGGCGCGTCGGCCGGGTTGACCTTGCGGTACGAGGGCAGCTGCGTGAGCTCCTGCGGCAGCTGGCGCTGGGCGCGCAGCAGCGCGGCCTGCACGTCGACCGCGGCGGCGTCGATGTCGCGGCTGCTCACGAATTCGAGCGTGATCGAGGACACGCCCTGCGTGTTCACCGAACTGATGGTCTGCAGGCCCGGGATGGTGGAGAACTGCTTTTCGAGCGGCAGTGCCACCGAACTCGCCATGGTGTCCGGACTCGCGCCCGGCAACTGCGCATTGACGTTGATGACCGGCGTGTTGTAACTGGGCAGCGCGGCGACGGGGATGCTGAAGTACGCGAAGATGCCGACGACCACGGCCGCCGCGGACAGCAGCACCGTCATCGCCGGACGGCGGATGCAGAGCTCCGAGATGTTCATGCGCGTTCCCGCTGCGGCGGCTTGATGTCGGCGCCGTCGGAAGAAGCGGCGCTGCCGGGCGTGACGCCGGTGGTGCCGTTGCCCGTTGCGCCAGGCGCACCCGGCGCCTTGGCATCGACGCGGACCTTGCCGCCCGGGCGCACGTTCTGGCTGCCCTCGATCACCACCTGCTCGCCCGGCTCCACGCCGCTCACCGCCACATTGGTGCCGAAGGTGTGCAGCGTCTTCACCTTGCGGCGCGTGGCGGTCTTGCCCCCGTCGACCACATAGAGCGAAGTGCCGTCGGACAGCATCATCAGCGCCGCGGCCGGCACCACCGTGGCGCCGTTGAGCGTGCGCACCGTGATGCGCGTGCCCACGAACTGGCCGGGCCACAGGCTCTGGTCGGCATTCGCGAACACAGCCTTGGCGCGCACCGTGCCGATCTGCGGGTCGACGGTGTTGTCGACGAAGTCGAGCGTGCCGCTCAGCGGCGCCTTGCCGCCGGAGACGACGGCCTCGACCTTGGCGTGCGAGCGCGCGGCTTCCAGCAGATCCTGCAGGTTGCCTTCGGGTACCGGGAAGCTCACGGCAATCGGGTCGAGCTGCGTGATGGTGACGAGCGACAGCGTCGGCTGCACCAGCGTGCCCGGGTAGATGTTGACGGCGCCGATGCGCCCGGCGATGGGCGCGCGCAGCGTTGCGTAGCCCAGCGCCACCTGCGCCGACTGCACGGCCGCGCGGTCGGCGGCCACGGAGGCCCGCTGAGCCTGGAGCTGCGAGAGCGTGGCGTCGGCCGCGCTCTTGGCGATGAAGTTCTGCGCCACGAGGTCCTGGCTGCGCTTGTACTGGCGCTCCAGGTCGGCCATGGTGGCCTCGTCCTTCTGCTGCTGCGCGCGGGCGCGGGCGAGGTTGGCCTGGTCGTTGCGGTCGTCGAGCGTGAAGAGCAGCTGGCCGGCCTTGACGAACTGGCCTTCCTTCACATGCACCGCGCTCACCGTGTTCGTCACCTGCGGACGCAGGTCGACGCTGTTGAGAGACACCACGCTGCCGTTGACCTGCACAGTCACCGGCACATCCTGCTTCTGCGCGGTGGCCAGGGTCACGAGTGCGGGGGCGCCGCCGCTGTTGCTGTTCGCAGCCGGAGCCTTCGCGTCCTTGCCGGCAGACTTGTCCCCGGACATGCTCCACCACCCGCCCGCGACGGCTACGATCAATACGCCCGCAAGGGCGACAGCGACATTTTTCTTCATGGGTTCTTTGTGCACTTTGGGCTGACAGCGGCTATTGGATCAGCGGCCGACTCCCGGTGTTCGTGGCCCCCGTAAAGAAATGTAAAGCCAGTCAACCGAAAGCCCCGCACTACCTGCTGTGGCCGGCGCCGGGGAACCGCACCCCCTCGCTAAAATCGCCGCTCCACAGCCTCTGGATAAACCCCATGAACCGCTGCAAGACACCCACGAATGCTCTCACCTTCATAGCGCTTTGCACAGCAGCCATTGCTGCGGCAGGCCTTTTTCCGCTCACCGCCAGCGCGCAGGACGAAGTGCCCCGGCCGCAGACCCAGAACGAATCGCTCGTTGGGGGCCGCAATTTCCCCATCGGCACCCTGCGCGGCAAGTTCACGGTCCTCAACGCGCCCGACGTCGACCTCGACGGCCATGCCGATCGGCTGGGGGCCGGCGCGCGCATCCGGAGCCCGCAGAACATGCTGGTCATGCCCGGCGCCATCACCGGCCAGAAGTACCTGGTCAACTACACGCGCGATGCCGCCGGCCTGCTGCGCGAGGTCTGGATCCTCACGGCCGACGAAGCCTCGGCCCCACGCGAATCGCTGAACAAGCCGTTCCTGAACATCTGGCCGTTCACCTCGAACGACACCGTCAACACGCAGTAGGCAAAGACGGCGGCGCGGCCCATGCGCTGACCGCCGCCGAGCCCTCCCCGTTGTTGCGGAGGGCATGAGAGAGAGCTCCCCATGAAAAAAGTATTCATCAAGACCTTCGGCTGCCAGATGAACGAGTACGACTCGGACAAGATGGCCGACGTGCTCAACGCCGCGCAGGGCTACGAGCCCACGCAGAACGTGGACGAGGCCGACCTCATCCTGTTCAACACCTGCTCGGTGCGCGAGAAGGCACAGGAAAAGGTGTTCTCCGACCTCGGCCGCGTGAAGCACCTGAAGGCCAGGGGCGTGAAGATCGGCGTGGGCGGCTGCGTGGCGAGCCAGGAGGGCGAGGCCATCATCGCGCGCGCTCCCTACGTCGACATCGTGTTCGGCCCGCAGACGCTGCACCGCCTGCCCGAGATGCTCAACGACCGCGAGCGCCTGAACCGCCCGCAGGTGGACATCAGCTTCCCCGAGATCGAGAAGTTCGACCACCTGCCACCCGCGCGCGTCGAGGGCGCGACGGCCTTCGTGTCGATCATGGAAGGCTGCTCCAAGTACTGCAGCTACTGCGTGGTGCCCTACACCCGCGGCGAGGAGGTGAACCGCCCGCTCGACGACGTGCTGGTCGAGATCGCCGGCCTGGCCGAGCAGGGTGTGCGCGAGATCACGCTGCTGGGCCAGAACGTGAACGCCTACCGCGGCAGGATGGGCGACACCGCCGAGATCGCCGACTTCGCGCTGCTGATCGAATACGTCGCCGAGATCCCCGGCATCGAGCGCATCCGCTACACCACGAGCCACCCGAACGAGTTCACGCCCCGGCTGATCGAGGCCTATGCCAAGGTGCCGCAGCTCGTGAGCCACCTGCACCTGCCGGTGCAGCACGGCAGCGACCGCATCCTGATGGCGATGAAGCGCGGCTACACCGCCATGGAATACAAGAGCACGGTGCGCAAGCTGCGCGCCATTCGCCCCGAGCTCGCCCTGAGCAGCGACTTCATCGTCGGCTTCCCCGGCGAGACGGACGACGACTTCAACAAGATGATGAAGCTGATCGACGACTGCCAGTTCGACGCCAGCTTCAGCTTCATCTTCAGCCCGCGCCCCGGCACGCCCGCCGCCGCACTGCAGGACGACACGCCGTATGAAGTGAAGCTCGCTCGCCTGCACACGCTGCAGGCCGTGATCGACGTCAACGTGAAGCGCTTCGGCCAGGCGCTGGTCGGCACCACGCAGCGCGTGCTGGTGGAAGGCGCCTCGCGCAAGGACGCGAACGAACTCATGGGCCGCACCGCCTGCAACCGCGTCGTCAACTTCGAAGGCGACGCGCGCCTCGTCGGCCAGATGGCCGACCTGCGCATCACGCGCTCGCTGGCCTACACGCTGCGCGGCGAGGTCGTGACGAACGAATCGTTGATGCCGGTGCTCGCCCACTGATGGCGAAGCGACCGTCTACCCGGGGCTCGTTCCAGCAGCTCCTGCTGTTTGCCTTCCTGCTGATCACCGCGCTGCTGGTCGGCGTGGCGCTGCGTTCGGTGCTGCAGTACGACGCGCTCATGACGCAGAGCCGCGACGCGGCCGCGCGCGCGCTGCGCCTGTCGGGCGCGGCCCAGTCGCTGGCCGAGCGCAGCGCGGCCATGGAGCGCGCCGGGCGCCAGTCGCTGGTGCTCAACGACGCAGTGCTGCGCCGCCGCTTCGACGACGCTGCGCGCGAGGCGCACCAGGTGCTCGAGCGCCTGGAGAAGAACGGCCTGGCGCCCGCCGGCATCGAGATGTGGCGCACCCAGCTCGGCGTGATCGAGGGCCTGATGAGCGGCAACGCCGACAGCGCCCTGGCCCGCGAGAGCACGATGGCGATGCAATTCCGCGAACTCGACGCGCTCAACACCAACCTTGCGCAGCAGGCGCAGTTCCTGATCGAAACGCAGAACGACGCGCTGGCCAGGCGCATCGAGAACGCGCGCCGCCGGCTGATGCGCGAAGTGGTGGCCGCCAGCGTGCTGGCCGTGTCGCTGGCGCTGGCCTTCGGCATCTGGCTGGCTCGGCCGTTCAAGCGGCTGGAGCACGCCATCGTCGGCCTCGGCCAGAACCGGCTCGACGAGCCCATCGACATCCGCGGCCCGGCCGACGTGCGGCGCGTGTCGCAGCAGCTCGAGTGGCTGCGGCTGCGCCTGACCGAGCTCGATGCCGACAAGGCGCGCTTCCTGCGCCACGTGTCGCACGAGCTGAAGACGCCGCTGGCCGCGCTGCGCGAGGGTGTCTCGCTGCTCGAAGACGGAGTGACCGGTCCGCTGAACCCGGCGCAGCTCGAGGTTGCGCAGATCCTGCAGCAGAACACCGTGTCGCTGCAGGGCCAGATCGAGGCGCTGCTGCGCTTCAACGCCGCCGCCTTCGAGGCGCGCGAACTGCGCCGCGAGCGCACCGAGCTGCTGCCGTTGATTGAAGAGCAGATCGAGGCCCAGCGCCTGCAATGGCAGTCGCATGGCCTGCGCGTGCGGGCCGAGGGCGACCCCATCGCGATCACGGTCGACCGCACCAAGCTCGGCACCGCGATCGCCAACCTGCTGAGCAACGCCATTCGCTTTTCGGTAACGGGCGGTGTCATCACCCTGGCGGTATCGGGGACGCCCGAGGCAGTGCACATCGACGTCAACGACGCCGGGCCGGGCATCGCCGAGGGCGACCGCGACCGGATCTTCGAACCTTTCTTCCGCGGCGAGCGCCAGCCCGAGCACACGGTGAAAGGCACGGGCATCGGACTTTCCATCGTGCAGGAGTACATTGCAGCCCACGGGGGCCGCATCACCCTGCAGCCGGGCGGACCCGGTGCTCGCTTTCGCATCGAACTGCCGCGCACGGCCTGACCACCCTGGCGTCTTCTCCTCTCCAACACTGCCTCACCGCCTCGCGTCCTTTCTTCGACCCATGTCTTTTTCGTTCGTCCGCCGTTCCTCCTTCGCCGGGGCGATGACCGTGCCTTTCGTCCTGCTGCTGGCCGCCTGCGCCACGCAGCCCAAGCCGCCCGCGGAGGCCGAGGCGCTGCCGCCGCCCCCGGTCGTGCCGCGCGTGATGCCGGTGGAGGCCGAGCCGAAGGCGCCGGCCACGCAGCCCGCCTCGTCGCTCTTTACTTTGATGACGCAGGGACCGCAGGCGGCCATGCTGTCGTATGCCGACAAGGTGCGCCCGCTGAACGGCGCCGACCTGAGCACGGAAATCTCGCGCATCGGCGACCCGGGCGATTCGCCCACCACGCAGATGCAGCTGGCGCTGCTGCTCTCGCAGACCCGCGTGCCGGCCGACCTGGCGCGTGCCCTGGGCCTGCTGCAGCGCGTGATCGCCAACCCCGCACCCGAGGCCCAGGCCCTGCACCCGCTGGCACGCGCCCTGGCCGCGCGCTACGTGGAGCAGCGCCGCGTCGAGGACGATCGCGACAAGCAGGTGCAGCAGCTGCGCGACAGCCAGCGCCGCATCGACCAGCTGAACGACCGCATCGAAGCGCTGCGCGCCATCGAGCGCAGCTTCGCGCGGCCCAACACGGCGCCCGCAGCACCGGCGGCGCCCAACGGAAGCAAACCGACCCCATGAGCACTACCGGCGCCCGCCTCCTCGTGGTCGACGACGACCCGGACATGCTGCGGCTGCTCTCGATGCGGCTCAGCTCGGCGGGCTACCAGGTCACGGCCGTCACCTCGGCCGAGACTGCGCTCACGCAGCTCGAGATCGAACACCCGCAGCTCGTGCTGAGCGACGTGCGCCTGCCCGGGCGCGACGGCCTCCAGCTCTTCGACGAGATCCGCAAGCGCCATCCCTCGCTGCCGGTGATCCTGCTCACCGCGCACGGCACCATCCCCGACGCGGTCGAGGCCACGGCGCGTGGCGTGTTCACCTACCTCACCAAGCCCTACGACGGCCGTGAGCTGCTCGACAAGATCGCGCAGGCGCTGGCGCTCGGCGCGCCCGCCACCACGCCGAGCAAGGCCGGCGACG
Source organism: Variovorax sp. CF313 (assembly GCF_000282635.1). Lineage (GTDB taxonomy): Bacteria > Pseudomonadota > Gammaproteobacteria > Burkholderiales > Burkholderiaceae_C > Variovorax. Next base: position 39,189 of record NZ_AKIW01000028.1, on the reverse strand, counting down.
ACAGCTGGCGCTCCGAGATCGTGAGCCGCAGCAACCGCATGGCCGAACTGCTGGCCGAGGCGCGCATGGTCGCCAAGTCGGACGCCTCGGTACTGCTGCGCGGCGACTCGGGCGCCGGCAAGGAAATGCTCGCGCGCGCGATCCACAAGGCCAGCGCGCGTGCCGACAAGCCCTTCGTGGCGGTCAACTGCGGTGCCATTCCCGAAGCGCTGCTCGAGTCGGAGCTGTTCGGCCACATGAAGGGCGCCTTCACCGACGCCCATGCCAACCACAAGGGCCTGTTCCAGCAGGCCGACGGCGGCACGCTGCTGCTCGACGAAATCGGGGACATGCCGCCCGCGCTGCAGGTCAAGCTGCTGCGCGTGCTGCAGGAGCGCGCGGTGCGCCCGCTGGGCGCGAGCCAGTCGATCCAGGTCGACGTGCGCATCGTCTCGGCCACCCATCGCGACCTCGACGCCGCAATGGAGGCCGGCCAGTTCCGCGAAGACCTGTATTACCGCCTGAACGTGGTGACGCTCACGCTGCCACCGCTGTCGGCGCGGCGCGAGGACATTCCGCTGCTGGCCAACCACTTTCTGCAGCGCCTGTCGACCAAGTACGGCAAGCGGCTGTCGGGCTTCGCACCCGAGGCGCTGAAGGCGCTGACCACGGCCGCCTGGCCGGGCAACGTGCGCCAGCTGTTCAACGTGGTCGAGCAGGTCTGCGCACTGTCGAGCTCGCCGCTGATTCCTCTGGCGCTGGTGCAGCGCGCGCTGCGCGTGCCGACGGTCGAGGTCCAGACCTACGCCGAGGCCAAGCAGCGTTTCGAGCGCGACTACCTCGTCGGCCTGCTGAAACTGACCGACGGCAACGTGGCCGATGCGGCCCGCCTGGCCGATCGCAACCGCACGGAGTTCTACCGGCTTCTGCAGAAGCACGAACTCACGCCAGGCCACTTCAAGGCCGACGCTGTCGCTCCTGGCGGGGACCCTGTCGCCGAGTAGCGACGCCCCTAAGTCATTGATTTATATAGCCAATCCCTACCCGCCCAGGAGGCTTGTCGGGATTCGGCGACAAAAACAGGGGTTTGGAGGCCTTCCGGCAGCCTCCTCCCGCGAAAAACACCTCCGGATCGGTCCAAGTCATTGATCTGAAAGCGTTTTTCCAGCCTGGCACAGGGTTTGCCCCTGTACTGGCATGACAGCACTAACCAGCCCATCTTTCGCACTGCGCCAGCAGCGCGACGGCCTGCGTCAAAAGCAGTTTTCCTCCTCGCGGCCCCGTGCCGCGGGCCATTCGCTCGCCGCGCTCGCAAGCGCTGGCGGCGCCGAGCCGGATTGCGTGATCAAGCGCTTTCCTGCCATTGGCGACACCCCTTCCCTCGACAAGCAACGTTGGTAAATCACATGAAGCCGAACGACTTCTCCCAACTGAACGTGCTGGCCGACACCGATTTTTCGCACCGCAGCGCGGTTCGCGAGGAACGCCATCCCAATTCGGTCACCGCCCCGCCGGTCAACCGCGGTTCGATGACGCCCCGCCCCTGGCGCGGTTTCTGGAACAGCATCGGCACCGCCCTGCTGGTCAGGCTCGGTGCCGGCGGCAAGCGCCAAAGCGCCGGCCCGGCCGAAGCCCGCCAACCGTGGCAGCGTGCCGCGGCCCAGCGCCGCAACGCGTTCATGCTGCTCACCGTGCTGAGCACCGTGATCGCCTCGACGCTGTTCGCCGGCGTGCAACCCGACTACGACAACGTCTGGCTCGAATACGGCCAGATCGGCCTGTACGGCCTGCTCTCGGGCTGGGTCGTGACCGGCTTCGTGACCGCACTCATGGGCTTCTACGTCTCGGTACGCGGTGACAAGCACGCCCTGTCGGCGAAACAGGTGGCCAACCACCCGATGAACCCCGAGGCCCGCACCGCGATCATCATGCCGATCTGCAACGAAGACGTTGCCACGGTATTCGCCGGCCTGCGCGCCACCTGCGAATCGGTCGCCTCCACCGGCCACGCAAAGCAGTTCGACGTGTTCGTGCTGTCCGACAGCTACAACCCCGAGACCGCCGCCGCCGAGCGCGCCGCCTGGGAAGACCTGCGTGCCGCCCTGGCCGAGAGCCCCAACCAGCCGCAGGTCGAGGTGTATTACCGCCTGCGCACCCGCCGCACGCACCGCAAGGCCGGCAACGTGGCCGACTTCTGCCGCCGCTGGGGCAAGGACTACCGCTACATGGTCGTGCTCGACGCCGACTCGGTGATGAGCGGCGACTGCCTGACCTCGATGGTCAAGCTGATGGAAGCCAATCCCACCGCCGGCATCATCCAGACCGCGACGCAGGCCATCGGCCACGTCACGCTGCATGCCCGCGCACAGCAATTCGCTTCCCGCGTGACGGGCCGCCTGTTCACGCTGGGCATGCAGTTCTGGCAACTGGGCGAATCGCACTACTGGGGCCACAACGCGATCATCCGCGTCGAACCCTTCATGAAGCATTGCGCGCTGGCCCCGATCAAGGGCACCGGCGGCATGTCGGGCGGCATCATGTCGCACGACTTCGTCGAAGCCGCGCTGATGCGCCGTGCCGGCTACAACGTGTGGCTGGTGTCCGACCTCGTTGGCAGCTACGAGCAGCAACCGCCGGACCTGCTGGCCGAACTGCAGCGCGACCGCCGCTGGTGCCAGGGCAACCTGCAGAACGCCCGCCTGATGGCCGAGCCCGGCATCCACCCGGTGCACCGCGCGATGTTCGTGACCGGCACCATGGCCTACGTCTCCGCCCCGCTGTGGCTGGCCTTCCTGACGCTGGGCACCGCCCTGTGGCTCAGCGGCTCGAGCCTCGTGTCGAGCTGGAGCGTGCTGCCCGCCGAACTGGCCGGCCTGTGGGTCTGGACCCTGTGCCTGCTGTTCCTGCCGCGCGTGCTGGGCATCGCTGCCGTGCTGATGCGCGGCGAGCAACGCCAGTACGGCGGTGTGTGGGGCCTCGTGAAGAGCTCCATGATGGAAAGCGGCCTCGCCATCGTGCAGGCCCCGGTCCGCATGCTGGCCCACTCGCTGTTCGTGCTGGTCGCCCTCACCGGCATCAAGCTCGACTGGAAGTCGCCCCCGCGCGAAGCCGCCGCCGTGCCGTGGAAGGTCGCCGCGTCGCAGCTGGCCCCCATGACGCTGGTGATCGCCATGCTGGCCGTCGGCGTCGCGATGATCGACCCGAGCGCGCTGATCTGGCTCATGCCCGTCGGCCTGCCGCTGCTGCTGGCGATTCCGCTGACGGTGCTGACCAGCCAGATCGCACTGGGCACCACGCTGCGCGACCGCGGCTTCCTGCTGATTCCAGAGGAATCGCGCTCGCCGGCCGTGCTGCGCCGTGCGTGGATGCATGCGGTTCGCCTCGCGCGGCCTGCTGCACTGGCAACCGCCTGATGCGCTGAAGACACAGCGCCCCGAAGCCGGCCTCAGGGTCGGCTTTTTTCATGGCGGGCATGCAGGTCGCGCTGGCGTGCACGCAGCCGCCGAGGCGCAGCAGGTCTACGAAGTGCAGCCCTGAAGACAGAAGGCCCGCCGGTGCGAACCGGCGGGCCTTCTTATATATATGTGCGTGTGGCGTTCGCTCAGAACGGCAGCTTCGGGCCACCAGGGCCGCCCATCCCGCCCATGCCCTTCATGCCGCCCATCTTCTTCATCATCTTCATCAGGCCGCCGCCCTTCATCTTCTTCATCATCCCCTGCATCTGCTCGAACTCGTTGAGCAGGCGGTTCACCTCCTGAACCTGCACGCCGGCGCCGGCCGCGATGCGGCGCTTGCGCGTGGCCTTCAGCAGCTCGGGCTTGCGGCGCTCCAGCGGGGTCATGCTCTGGATGATCCCTTCCTTGCGGCGGATGTCGCGCTCGGCGCGCGTCATGTCGGCCTCGGTCGCCTTGGCGGCCATTTGCGTGGGCAGCTTGTCCATCAGGCTGGAGAGCCCGCCCATCTGCTTCATTTGCTGCAGCTGGCCCAGGAAGTCGTTCAGGTCGAAGCCCGCGCCGCTCTTGACCTTGGCCGCGAGCTTCTGCGCCGCCGCCACGTCGACGCCGGCCGTGACCTGCTCGACCAGCGCGACGATGTCGCCCATGCCGAGGATGCGGCCCGCATGGCGCTCGGCATCGAATACCTCGAGGCCGTCGATCTTCTCGCTGGTGCCGGCGAACTTGATCGGCACGCCCGTGACCTGCCGCACCGACAGCGCCGCACCGCCGCGCGAATCGCCGTCGGTCTTGGTCAGGATGATGCCGGTGAGCGGCAGCGCTTCCTTGAAGGCCCTGGCGGTGTTGATCGCGTCCTGGCCCTGCATGGCATCGACCACGAACAGGGTCTCGACCGGGTCGACCGCCGCGTGCAGCTGCTTGATCTCGGTCATCAGCGCTTCGTCGATCGCAAGGCGGCCGGCGGTGTCGACCAGCAGCACGTCGAAATAGTGGCGCTTGGCGTGGTCGAGCGCTGCGCGCGCGATGTCGAGCGGCTTCTGGTCGGGCGTGCTCGGGAACCATTCGGCGCCGGCCTGCTTGGTGACGGTCTTGAGCTGCTCGATGGCGGCGGGGCGGTACACGTCGCCTGACACCGTCAGCACCTTCTTCTTGCGCTTCTCGATCAGGTGCTTGGCCAGCTTGGCGGTGGTGGTGGTCTTGCCGGCGCCCTGCAGGCCGGCCATGAGGATCACGGCCGGCGGCTGAGCCGCGAGGTTGATGTCGGACACGCCCTCGCCCATGGTGGCGGCCAGTTCGCGGTTGACGATGCCGACCAGCGCCTGGCCCGGCTTGAGCGAGCCCAGCACTTCCTGGCCGAGCGCCTTGTCTTTCACCCGGGCCACGAAGTCGCGCACCACGGGCAGCGCCACGTCGGCTTCCAGCAGCGCCATGCGCACTTCGCGCAACATGTCCTGCACGTTGCTTTCGGTGATGCGGGCCTGGCCGCTCATCGTCTTGACGAGGCGGGAGAACTTTTCTGTGAGGGCGGTGGCCATGAGCGGGATGCCTTGCTGCCCGCCGCAGCGGGTCATTGGAAAGTCGTGTACCTGAATCGGCGGCTTGCGCCCCTTCGCGAGACGCCGGGGAACCGGCTTGGCCGGGCCTCCGGTGCCGCCCCCGGTGAGGGGGTTGGCGCTGCGGCACGAAGTGCGCAAGCCTGGGGGAGATAAACTCCAGCCGATGATTTTAGCGATCCCCTCCCCACTCGGCGTGGCGCTGGGCATCGCCGCCGGGGCTGCCTACGGTTTTGTCGCCGCTGCCGGCGCAAGACTGAGCCGCCAATCGACCCAGTGGGCACTCGGCATTGCATGGCTTCTGCATGCCGCCGTGCTGGTCCACGGCCTCATCGGCGGCGAGCCGCGCTTCGGCTTTGCGCCCGCCCTGTCGGTCACCGCGTGGCTGGTGCTCACCGTCTACGCGGTCGAAAGCCGCATGTATCCCCAATTGAAAGTACGGCGCGCGCTGGCCTGGCTGGGCGCGGCCGCGGTGCTGCTGGCCATCCTGTTCCCGGGCACGCCGCTGCATGTCACGGCCTCGCCGTGGCTGCCATTGCACCTGGCGCTCGGCATCGCCTCGTACGGCCTGTTCGGCGCTGCGGTCGTGCACGCCTGGCTGATCACCCGCGCCGAAAAGCAGATCCGGCTCGCCACCGCCGAACCGCAGGGCGGCGTGCCGCTGCTCACGCTCGAGCGGCTCACCTTCCGTTTCGTCACAGCCGGCTTCGTGCTGCTGTCGGCCACGCTGCTGGCCGGCCTGCTGTTCAGCGAACAGTTGTACGGCGCCGCGGGCCGCGTCTGGAAGTGGGACCACAAGACCACCTTCTCGGTGCTCGCCTGGCTCACCTTCGCGATCCTGTTGACCGGCCGGGCCCGCTTCGGCTGGCGCGGCCGTACGGCGCGGCGCGTGCTGTATGCCGGCTCCGCCCTTTTGCTGCTGGCCTACGTGGGCTCCCGCTTCGTGTTCGAAGTGGTGCTGGCCCGGCCTCCCGTATGAAATACCTCCTCGTTCTCGCGGTGCTCTGGGTCGCGATCTGGCTCTGGCGCAAGAACCGGCGCGAAGAAATGCGCGACGCCATGCGCGAGCGCGCGGCCAAGGCACAGCAACGCGTCCCCACTCCGCCCGGGCCGCCGCAGGCCATGGTGCGCTGCGCTCATTGCGGGCTGCACCTGCCCGCGACCGACGCCCTCTCCGGCCCAGGCGGCGCGGTCTATTGCAGCGCTGCGCACCGCGAAGCGGCCGCCGCGCGATGAGTTCCCCGCTCTGGGCGCGCGGCGAGCCGGTCACCGACTGGGACGTGCTCGACCAGCACCCGGACGAGAGCACGGCGCTGATCCGGCTCTGGCGCGGCTTCATGGGCGCGCGCTGCTTCGTCGCGCTGGTGCTGGTGCTGCTGCAGGGCGTGGCCTTTGCCATCGGGCAGACGATGCAGCCGGTGGCCATCGCCATCTCGGCCCTGTACCTCGTCGCGACCTGGCTGGGCATGCGCTACAGGCGCGTCCAGCCGCCGATCCGCGGCTTCGCCGCGCTCTGGCTGCTGACCATCGGCATCGACCTGGCCGCCTTCACCGCCTTGCAGGTGCTGCAGGGCGGCAGCGTCAACTACACGCCGCTGTTCGCGCTGCCGGTGCTCATGAGCGCGGTGCTCGGCACCATGATCGTGAGCCTGGGCACCACCGCCACCGTCACGCTGCTGCTGCTGGCCGACGCGGGCTGGCACTGGCTGCAGCAGCCGGTCGATTCGTCGGCACGCTTCGTGCAGGCGGCGCTCACCGGCACCGGACTGTTCGTGGTGGCGCTGCTCGCGCACGAAATGGCCCGCCGGCTGGCGCGCGAGGAAGCCGTGGCGCAGCGCAGCCGCAGCAGCGCGCAGATGCAGGCGCAGGTCAACGACCTGGTGATCGAGACCCTGAGCGAAGGCGTGCTGGTGATCGACGCCGAAGGCCTGGTGCATGCGGCCAACCCGGCGGCCGACGCGATCCTCGGCCAGGGCCTGGCGAAGCTGACGCTGCCGTTCCCGCTGCATGCCCAGCCCGCCTGGCATGCACTGGCCGCGCTGGCGCGCCAGACCTTCGCGCGCCGGGCGCCGCAGACGGAAGAAATTCCCGTCGCGCAGGCGCGCGGTGCGGCGCGCGAAGTGCGCGTGCGCACGCGGCTCACGCCCACCAGCGACCAGCGCCTCGACAGCCTGTGCGTGATGTTCCTGCAGGACCTGCGCGAGCTCGAGGCCCGCATCCGCACCGAGAAGCTGGCCGCGATGGGCCGCATGTCGGCCGCCGTGGCGCATGAAATCCGCAATCCGCTGGCCGCCATCACGCAGGCCAGCGCGCTGCTCAACGAAGACCTGACCGATCCCGCGCACCGCAAGCTCACGAGCATGGTGCAGCACAACGCGCAGCGGCTCGCGCGCATCGTGGACGACGTGCTCGACGTCTCGCGCGCGCGCCAGCAGCGCGTGCTGTCGCTCGGCGAGCAGGTCGTGCTCGACCCCGCGGTGCAGGTGCTGGCCGAGGAATGGGTGCGCCAGACCCAGCGCAAGGGCGTACTGGTGTCGCTCGACGCGCCCGGCAGCGAGGTGCGCTTCGACGCCGAGCACCTGCGCCGGCTGATCGTGAACCTGCTGGACAACGCCTCACGCTACGCCGGCAAGAGCGAAGGCTCGATCCAGGTGCTGACCGCGCAGCAGCGCGGCGGCAGCAACCGCCCGAGCCTGATGGTGTGGAGCGACGGCGCGCCGCTGGAACCGGCGGTGCAGCGGCACCTGTTCGAACCCTTTTTCTCGTCCGAGAGCCGCTCCAGCGGGCTGGGCCTGTTCCTGTGCCGCGAACTGTGCCGGCGGCACGGCGCCACCATCGGCTACGAGCGGCGCGCGCTGGTGCCGGGCGGACCCGAGGGCAACGAATTCTTCGTCAGCTTTGCCGCCAGCGAAAACCGGCTGACACAATAACGCCCGTGAGCAACTCCACCCCTTCCACACAGCGGCCGGCGCAGATCCTGGTCATCGACGACGAGCCCGACCTGCGCACGCTGTACGAACTGACGCTGCTGCGCGAGGGCTATCGCGTCGAGGCCGCCGGCAGCGTGTCGGAAGCGTGGGAGCACCTGGAGGCCGGCCGTTTCGACGCGGTGATCACCGACATGCGGCTGCCCGACGGGCAGGGCATGGAAATCATCCACCGCATCCAGAAAGACCAGCGCAGCGAGCGCTGCGTGGTGATGACGGCCTATGGCTCCGCCGAGAACGCGGTGGAAGCATTGAAGGCCGGCGCCTTCGACTACCTCACGAAGCCGGTCGATCTGAAGCAGTTCCGCGCCGTGGTGGCCTCCGCGGTGCAGGCGCGGCACGCGCCGCAGCCGATGGCCAAGTTGGCGCAGGCTGCGCCCGCCGTCAACAACAACGTCATCAGCGACGCCGTGGTGGCCACCTCCAGCACCGGCATCGCCGCACTCGACCGTCTCGTGGGCGAGTCGGAGCCCATGCGCCTCGTCAAGTCGCGCATCGCCAAGGTGGCGCGCGGCATGGCACCGGTGCTGGTACGCGGCGAGTCCGGCACCGGCAAGGAGCTGGTGGCGCGCGCGGTGCATGCCTGCAGCCAGCGCAGCGAGGGGCCGTTCGTCGCGGTGAACTGCGGCGCGATTCCCGAGAACCTGCTCGAAGCCGAGTTCTTCGGTGCCAAGAAGGGCTCGTACACCGGCTCGTCGCAGGACCGCGACGGCTACTTCCAGGCCGCGCGCGGCGGCACGCTGTTTCTCGACGAGATCGGCGACCTGCCGCTGGCCATGCAGTCGAAGCTGCTGCGCGCGATCCAGGAGCGCAGCGTGCGCTCGATCGGCTCGACGCAGGAAGACGCCGTCGACGTGCGCATCGTGAGCGCCACCCATAAAGACCTGCACGCCGAAGTGCAGGCAGGCCGTTTCCGGCAAGACCTTTTCTACCGCCTCAACGTGATCGAGATCGCGGTGCCCGCATTGCGCGAGCGCCGCGAGGACCTGCCCGCGCTGTGCGCCGCGCTGTTGTCGCGCATCGCGCAGGACGGCGGGCTGCCGGTGCCGCACCTTTCGGACGACCTGCTGCGCCGCCTCGCGCAGCACCCGCTCAACGGCAACGTGCGCGAGCTCGAGAACCTGCTGCACCGCGCGGTGGCGCTGAACGACGGCGACGAACTGCACCTCGACCTGATGGGCGGCTTCACCGCCTCCGTCGAAGCCGCGGCATCCGCGCCGGCGCCGCTGTCGCCCGCTGCCGATGCATCTGCTGCCGCGCCGGCTCCGCTGCCGATGGCGCCGGTCGCACCACCCAAGGCCGCACCGCCGCCGCTGCCCTCCGACCTGCAGGCCTACCTCGACCAGCAGGAGCGCGAAATCCTCGTGCGCGCGCTGCACGAGAGCGGCTTCAATCGCACCGCGGCCGCCGCACGGCTCGGCATGAGCCTGCGCCAGATCCGCTACCGCATCGCGCGGCTGGGCATCACCACGCCCAACGGCGACGATGGCGCGAGCAACCATGCCGACGACTGAAGCACCCACGCCCGGCGCTCCTGACAACGGCGACGACGGACTCTGGCAAGCCGGCTGGTACCGCTTCGCGAAGGCGCTGCGCTCGCCCAACTTCGGGCCCCGGCCCGCTGGCGCGCAGACCGACCTCATCGTGCTGCACTCGATCAGCCTGCCGCCCGGCGAATACGGCGGCGATGCGGTGCAGCGGCTCTTCACCAACCAGCTCGACTGGGACGCGCACCCCTATTTCCAGTCGATCCGCGGGCTCGAGGTGTCCTCTCATTTCTACGTGCGCCGCAACGGCGAACTCTGGCAGTTCGTGAGCTGCGACGACCGTGCCTGGCACGCCGGTGCATCGTCGTGGCGCGGCCGCGGCAACTGCAACGATGACTCCGTCGGCATCGAGCTCGAAGGACTCGAGGGCCAGCCGTTCGACGAGCCGCAATACGAGACGCTCGCGAGCCTGTGCGCAGCGGTCGCGCAGCACTATCCGATCGCGCACATCGCCGGCCACGAGCACATCGCGCCGGGCCGCAAGCAGGACCCAGGCGCGGGCTTCGAGTGGCGTCGGCTGCGTGAACAGCTCGGCTGGAATCCACAGATGTTTCCGCCGCAGGTGACGCAGCGCTAATTTTTTCAATCGCCCGGCGCCCCGCGATGCGCCACTCGTGCAGCGCAGCAATACGAAAGTTGCGAACGCGCGATGCAGCAACCATGCGCCCTGCAGGCCCAAATCGTCTTGCAAGCCAAGCTCCATGCGGGTTGCGCGACCATAGTCCAGTGTCCACGCGGCATCGACGGCCGTGCCGATGCCTAGATAGTTACCCCTACTACCAAAAATTGCCGCAAAACACTACCTGTAGTGGCTTGTAGACCCCCGGCACCCTAGATATAGTGTCCTCCGTCCGGTCATCCACACCGGCGCGGTGCCCCGACCAGGCGCCGCCATCCAACAAGAATTGCCAACCGAGAGGAAGCGAATGCAAACAGCCCTGAACCCCCAATCGACCCCGCGTGCCGTTCCCTCGACGTCACTGCAACAGCAGCGAGACACTGCTGGCTCCCCCAGCGGCCAGAACCTCGCCCACTACCAGATCATCCGGCGCAACGGCGCCGTTGTTCCCTTCGAGCCGAACAAGATCGCGATCGCGATGATGAAGGCCTTCCTGGCCGTGCACGGCACCCAGGGCGCGGCTTCCGCCAGCGTGCGCGAAACGGTCGATGTGCTCACGCAGGGTGTGATCCGCGCGCTGGTGCGTTCGCGTCCGGGCGGCGGCACCTTCCACATCGAGGACGTGCAGGACCAGGTCGAGCTCGGCCTGATGCGCGGCGGCCACCATGAAATCGCCCGCGCCTACGTGCTGTACCGCGAGCGCCGCTCGCAAGAGCGTTCGAAGCAGGGCGAACAGGACGTGCCGGCCGCGCCCGCGCTGCACGTGCTGGACAACGGCGAACTGGTCGCGCTCGACCTGAACGAACTCAAGGGCCTGATCGAGTCCGCCTGTGAAGGCCTGGGCGACAGCATCACGGCCGCGCCGATCGTCGCCGAGACGATGCGCAACCTGTACGACGGCGTGCCGCTCGACGAGGTCTACAAGGCGTCCATCCTCGCAGCCCGCACGCTGATCGAGAAGGACCCCGACTACACCTTCGCCACAGCGCGCCTGCTGCTGCACACGATCTTCAAGGAAATCATCGGCCGCGAAGTGATGCCGGTCGAGCGCGCCACCGCCTACGCCGACTACTTCCCGCAGTTCATCAAGAAGGGCGTCGAGAACGAGCTGCTCGACGAGAAGCTGCTGCAGTACGACCTGCCCCGCCTGGGCGCCGCCCTGAAGGCCGAGCGCGACAACCAGTTCGACTACCTCGGCCTGCAGACCCTGTACGACCGCTACTTCCTGCACGTGCGCAAGACGCGCATCGAGCTGCCGCAGGCTTTCTTCATGCGCGTGGCCATGGGCCTGTCGCTGAACGAAATCGACCGCGAAGCCCGCGCCATCGAGTTCTATGAAGTGCTGTCGTCGTTCGACTTCATGTCGAGCACGCCCACCCTGTTCAACGCCGGCACGCTGCGCTCGCAGCTGTCGAGCTGCTACCTGACCACCGTGCCCGACGACCTGGACGGCATCTACGAGTCGATCAAGGAAAACGCCCTGCTCTCGAAGTTCGCGGGCGGCCTGGGCAACGACTGGACCCGCGTGCGCGCGCTGGGCAGCCACATCAAGGGCACGAACGGCGAATCGCAGGGCGTGGTGCCGTTCCTGAAGGTGGTGAACGACACGGCCGTGGCCGTGAACCAGGGCGGCAAGCGCAAGGGCGCGGTCTGCACGTACCTGGAAACCTGGCACCTCGACATCGAGGAGTTCCTGGAGCTGCGCAAGAACACCGGCGACGACCGCCGCCGCACGCACGACATGAACACTGCCAACTGGATTCCCGACCTGTTCATGCGCCGCGTGATGGAAAAGGGCACCTGGACGCTGTTCTCGCCCTCCAACGTGCCCGACCTGCACGACCTGTTCGGCGCAGACTTCGAAAAGGCCTACGTGGCCTACGAAGAGAAGGCTGCCCGCGGCGACATCAAGCCCGCGCGCACCATCCAGGCGACCGACCTGTGGCGCAAGATGCTCACGATGCTGTTCGAGACCGGCCACCCCTGGATCACGTTCAAGGACGCTTGCAACGTGCGCTCGCCGCAGCAGCACGCCGGCGTGGTGCACTCGTCGAACCTCTGCACCGAGATCACGCTGAACACCAGCGACACCGAAACCGCCGTCTGCAACCTGGGTTCGGTGAACCTGCTGCAGCACCTGAAGGACGGCAAGGTCGACCAGGAAAAGCTCAAGCGCACGATCTCGACCGCGATGCGCATGCTCGACAACGTGATCGACATCAACTACTACGCCGTGAAGAAGGCGCGCGACTCCAACCTGCGCCACCGTCCGGTCGGCCTGGGCCTGATGGGCTTCCAGGACGCGCTGTACGAGCTGCGCATTCCCTACGCCTCGCAGGAAGCCGTGCAGTTCGCCGACGAGTCGATGGAAGCCATCTGCTACCACGCCTACTGGGCCTCGACCGAGCTGGCCCGCGAACGCGGCAAGTACTCGAGCTACAAGGGCTCGCTGTGGGACAAGGGCATCCTGCCGATCGACTCGCTCGACCTGCTCGAGAAGGCCCGCGGCGGCTACGTCGAGGTCGACCGCTCGGCCACCCTCGACTGGGACACGCTGCGCCAGAAGATCAAGGCCGACGGCATGCGCAATTCGAACTGCGTGGCCATCGCCCCGACCGCGACCATCTCGAACATCATCGGCGTGGACGCTTCGATCGAGCCCTGCTTCGGCAACCTGTCGGTCAAGTCGAACCTGTCGGGCGAGTTCACCGTGATCAACCACTACCTGGTGCGCGACCTGAAGCGCCTGGGCCTGTGGGACGACGTGATGGTCATGGACCTGAAGCACTTTGACGGCTCGCTGCGCCCCATCGACCGCGTGCCGCAGGACGTGAAGGCGCTCTACGCCACCGCGTTCGAAGTCGAAACGACATGGCTGGTGGAAGCTGCCGCGCGCCGCCAGAAGTGGATCGACCAGGCGCAGTCGCTGAACATCTACATGGCCGGCGCATCGGGCAAGAAGCTCGACGACACCTACAAGCTCGCATGGGTGCGCGGCCTGAAGACCACGTACTACCTGCGCACGCAGAGCGCGACGCACGCCGAAAAATCGACGGTGCAATCGGGCCGTCTCAACGCAGTGTCGTCGGGCAACGACGCACCCTCGGGCATGAGCGCACTCGAAGCCGCCGCTGCCGCAGCGAAGGCGCAGATGAGCGCGATGCCCGCCACCGACATCGCGTTCTGCGGTGTCGACGATCCGACCTGCGAAGCGTGCCAGTGACGCTGCGCTGAATCAGCGAGGCGCGTGCGAAGAAAAAAAATCGCGCGGCGTTCGGTCAATCGAGGCATTGACCGACACCGCGCGACGCATGCGAGCAACATAACAACCACATAAATGGAGCACGGTGTGAACGAGCACTTTGCAACTCTCACGCGTTGCTCCGATAATTGAGCATTGGATTTTTCTATGTTGACCTGGGACGAAGAAGTCAAGCCCTCCTTACCAAAGGATATGCAGCAAGGATTGCAGCACCACAACGCATCGACCAGCGGTTCGCCCGCAGGCCGTGTGGTGGATGCTCCGACTTCGTCGCTCGCGCAAACTGCACAGCTTGCGCAGCAACACGCGATGCGTGCCGCGGCACCCGTCGCCCAGCGCGTCAAGGCTTCCGACAAGCGCATCATCAACGGTCAGACCGACGTCAACCAGCTGGTGCCGTTCAAGTACAAATGGGCCTGGGAAAAGTACCTCGCCACCTGCGCCAACCACTGGATGCCGCAGGAAGTGAACATGACGCGCGACATCGCGCTCTGGAAAGACCCGAACGGCCTGACCGAAGACGAGCGCCGCATCGTCAAGCGCAACCTCGGCTTCTTCGTGACCGCCGACTCGCTGGCCGCCAACAACATCGTGCTGGGCACCTACCGCCACATCACGGCCCCCGAATGCCGCCAGTTCCTGCTGCGCCAGGCCTTCGAGGAAGCGATCCACACGCACGCGTACCAGTACATCGTCGAGTCGCTCGGCCTGGACGAGAGCGAGATCTTCAACGCCTACAACGAAGTGCCGTCGATCCGCGAGAAGGACCAGTTCCTGATCCCATTCATCGACGCCATCAGCGACCCGAACTTCAAGACCGGCACCCACGAGACCGACCAGACGCTGCTCAAGTCGCTCATCGTGTTCGCCTGCCTGATGGAGGGCCTGTTCTTCTACGTCGGCTTCACGCAGATCCTTGCGCTCGGCCGCCAGAACAAGATGACCGGCGCCGCCGAGCAGTACCAGTACATCCTGCGCGACGAGTCGATGCACTGCAATTTCGGCATCGACCTGATCAACCAGCTCAAGCTCGAGAACCCCGGCCTGTGGACGGCGGAGTTCAAGGCCGAGATCAAGGCGCTCTTCATGCGCGCCGTCGAGCTCGAATACAAATACGCCGAAGACACCATGCCTCGCGGCGTGCTCGGCATGAACGCCTCCATGTTCAAGGGCTACCTGCGGTACATCGCCAATCGGCGTGCGCAGCAGATCGGCCTCGAAACGCTCTTCCCGAACGAAGAAAATCCCTTCCCCTGGATGAGCGAAATGATTGACCTGAAGAAAGAGCGCAACTTTTTCGAAACCCGCGTGATCGAGTACCAGTCGGGTGGTGCGCTCTCCTGGGATTGAATCTTTCCGACAATAATTAATGAATTCAAGAATTGCCCTTGCCACCGATCGCGCCGAAGAGCGCGGCATGGACGAGGGCTCAGGTGTTCATGGTGCTGGGCTCAGATTCCAACGCCATGAATCGCTTCACGCTACCCAACGTGCGTGGAGTGCTTCAATAGGTTGATTTTTTCAACTTGATCAAGGAGAAATAGAAATGGCAACTGCAAAGAAAGCGCCGGCTAAGAAAGCCGCTGCAAAGAAGGCTCCGGCAAAGAAGGTCGCAGCCAAGAAGGCTCCCGCCAAGAAGGTAGCTGCGAAGAAGGCTCCGGCCAAGAAGGTCGCAGCGAAGAAGGCGCCTGCCAAGAAGGTAGCCGCGAAGAAGGCAGCACCGGCCAAGAAGGCCGCTGCCAAGAAGGCTCCGGCAAAGAAGGCCGTAGCAAAGAAGGCTCCCGCCAAGAAGGCGGCGGTGAAGAAGGCTCCTGCCAAGAAGGCAGCCGCCAAGAAGGCCCCCGCGAAGAAGGCTGCTGCCAAGAAGGCGCCTGCGAAAAAGGCTGCGGCCAAGAAAGCCGCGAAAAAGCCTGCTGCCAAGAAGCCTGCTGCGAAGAAGGCTCCCAAGGCCGCTGCGCCCGCCAAGGCCGCAGCCGTAGCGCCTGCCCCTGCAGCGCAAACGACGCTGAATCCTCAGGCAGCTTGGCCGTTCCCCACGGCCAGCAAGCCCTGAGTTTCTCAGCGGCCTTGAAGGCGCAAAGCCCGGTACCTTGCGGTGCCGGGCTTTTTTATTGGTGCTTCGGGAAGAAGGAAGATCAGAGGCCCAGGGCCTTTCGGTCGATCTCGTAGTTCTGCGGGCCGCGCTGCGCGATCTTGAGCGCACCGACCTTGTTGCCAAGTGCGGCGCATCGCGCCAGCGGCCAACCCTTTTCCAGACCGAACAGCAGCGCGCCGCGCCAGGCGTCGCCGCAACCCGTGGGCTCGACCACTTCGGTCGCGACCACGCCAGGCACATGCTCGCGCTCGCCATCGATCCATACCTCGCAGCCCTCGGCCGCCAGCGTAACGACCAGGCCGCGCACGCGCTTCGAGATCTCGGCCAGGCTCCAGCCGGTGCGCTGCGAAAGCATCTTGCCTTCGTAGTCGTTCACCACAACCCAGCTCGCAAGGTCGACGAAATGGCGCAGCGCCTCGCCGTCGAACATCGGCAGGCCCTGGCCCGGATCGAACACGAACGGGACATCCGCGGCGGCGAACTGCTCCGCGTGCTGCAGCATCGCGTCGCGGCCATCGGGCGCGATGATGCCGAGCTTGATGTCGTCACGCGCCGCCACTTTCGTGATGTGCGCCTGCTGCATCGCTCCGGGGTGGAAGGCGGTGATCTGGTTGTTGTCGACGTCGCTCATGATCATCGCCTGCGCGGTGAAGGTGTCGTCGAGCTGGCGCACGAACCCGGTATCGATGCCCAGCGAGCGCATGCGCTCAAGGTACGACGCGCCGTCGCTGCCGAGCGTGGCCATGGGCAGCGCGGTGCCCCCCAATGCATTGAGGCTGTAGGCGATGTTGCCCGCGCAGCCGCCGAAGTCACGACGCAGGGTCGGCACCAGGAACGACACATTGAGAATGTGCAACTGGTCCGGAAGGATCTGGTCGGCGAACCGGCCCTCGAAAGTCATGATGGTGTCGAATGCGAGGGAACCGCAAATCACTGCTGCCATGGGTGCACCGTTGGTAAAAGAATTGGGGAGGAAAAAGGACGCGTGCAGGCAGGCGCCGCCGCTCAGGGATAGAAAGCTTCGACGCGATAGCCCGCGATGGGCGGCAGCGCCGCGGCCTCCGAGGCGGACAAGGCCAGGGGCAGCGAGGCCGCGCGGTCGGCGCGGGCCGGCAGTACCGCCGGCGCGCCATAGTCCGCCGGCATCAGCACGCGACGCACCACGGCGCGCTCCTGCGTGTCGAGCAGCGAGAGCTCGACGGCCGGCATGGCGAGCGGCACGGTCGCGCCATTGCGCAGGGTGAAGCTCAGGCGGTAGTCGTTGCCTCCGCTCTTCTCACGCGCGAAGGCCGCGCCTTCGATGACGATGTCGCCAATCTGGCGCAGGGCAGCGAGTTCGCAGCCGGTGTGCTGGCACAGCGCCGCGAGGGCAGGCCGCAGGTTCGGCTGGCGCGCCGCGATGCCGTCGCGCTCATGGCGAATGACCTGAACGACGAGCAGCAGCACGGCGAGCACCGCCAGCAAGATCAGCACGATGCGCACACCCTTGCGCTGCCAGAAGCTGGGCGCCTTCTCGGCAAGCTCGTCCTCGTCCGCGAGGGGATGGCCCACCGGCAGCTCCAAGTCCGAGGAGAACGCAGGGGCAGGCTCGCTTTCGCTCTCGGATTGCACCACCACGGCCGGCGCCTTCGCGGCTGCACGCTCCTCGCGGGCCTTGGCGCTCGCGATCTTGGCCGACTTGATGCGGGCCCGGCGCAGCGCTTTCTGCATCTGCACCTGGTCATGGTCCTTCTCTTGCTGCTGGCGCTCTCCCTCCCCATCGTCGTCGATGCTCGCATGCTCGATCAGCGCGCGCGTCCTGATGCGCGAGGCAACGGGCAGCGGCGGCGCTGGAGGCGACGGCGCTGGGGGCGGCGAAGCGAGGTTCAGGTCGATGTTCGGAAACGGTGGCAGCGTGCTCGGCGGCGGCTTCCACGCGGGTTCGCTGGCGTCGAGGTCGGACCACGGCTCGTCAATGCCGTGTTCGGGCAATGACAGCGAGAACGCCGGCGGCGACACAGCCGCGGGTGACGGTGCGGATGCCGGAACTCCCGGTGGCAGCGTGTGCAGAGGTTGTGGCTCGGGCTCGTCGCCGACGAAATCCGCATCTTCCGCCGGCTGCCGGCGTTCCGGAGGGGGCGTCGCTTCGGACTCCGGGGAAGATTCGACCAGTCCCGGCATGTAGCCGCCACCCGGCACCGGCGGCGACGCATTTGCCGGGGCGCCATCTGGCGCCTCGTGCAGATCGAGCGTGGCGTCGAACACGTGGCTGCACCGGCCACAGCGCACCCAGCCGTCCGAAATGCGAAGCTGGTCGCGCACCACCTTGAAGGTGGTGGTGCAGGCAGGGCAGCGCGTGACGAGACTCATGACCGGGCGATTGTAGGGTTGCGCCCTCGCCGCGAGAGGGGCGCGATGCGGTGGCTCAGCAGCGCGCGGTCATGAGGATCCAGCCGTCCTCGGTGTCGCTGACTTCGAGCGCGGCGTAAGGCGCGTAGGCTTCCTTCAACTCGTCGGCCTGGCGCTCGAGAATGCCGGCCAGCACCAGCGATCCACCCGCCCTCACATGGCTGCGCAGCAGCGGCGCGAGCACCTTGAGCGGCGTGGCCAGGATGTTGGCGAGCACGGTGTCGTAGTGGCCCTTGGCCGCTTCGGGCAGGCCGGCGTTCAGCCGGACGCCGTTGGCCTCGGCATTGAGCCGGGTCGAGGAGACCGCGGCTTCATCGATGTCGACGGCGTCGATCTCGGCTGCACCGAACTTCGCCGCACCGATCGCGAGAATGCCGGAGCCGCAGCCGTAGTCGAGCACGCGCTGGCTGCCGAGCGTGCCTTGCGTGGCGATCCATCGCAGGCACATGCGCGTGGTGGGATGCGTGCCGGTGCCGAAGGCCAAGCCGGGGTCTAGCCGGATCACCTGCCTGGCCTGCCCGGGCGGCTCGTGCCACGTCGGCACGATCCAGAACTCGGGCGTGATCTCGACCGGCGCGAATTGCGATTGCGTGAGGCGTACCCAGTCCTGCTCGGGCACGGGCGCGATGCCGAGCACCTCGCAGCCTTCGAAGAAGTCCTGCAGCACCAGCACCGACGCGGCCTCTTTCGCGAGCGCCTCGTTGGGGAACAGCGCGATCACGCGCGAACGCTGCCAGCCTTCTTTCGGCGGCGGCATGCCCGGTTCGCCGAACAGTGCCTGCTCTGCATCGGTCTGCGCGTCGGCGTCTTCCACCGACACGCTCAATGCATCGAGTGCATCGAGCGCTTCACCGAGCGTTTCGACCCGGTCTTCCGGCGCCATCAGGCGGAGTTCGAACATCGCGACGTCCCGGGTCAGCGCTTGTGTGCAGCCAGCCACTCTTCGAGGTAGTGGATGTTGGTGCCGCCCGTCATGAACTTGGAATCGACCATCAGTTCGCGGTGCAGCGGAATGTTGGTCTGGATGCCTTCGATCACGGTCTCGTTGAGCGCCGTGCGCATGCGGGCCATGGCCTGCTCGCGCGTGTCGCCGTAGACGATGATCTTGCCGATCATCGAGTCGTAGTTCGGCGGCACGAAGTAGTTGGTGTACGCGTGCGAATCGACGCGAACGCCCGGGCCGCCCGGCGGATGCCACATCGTGATGCGGCCTGGCGACGGCGTGAACTTCCACGCGTCCTCGGCATTGATGCGCACCTCGATGGCATGGCCGTGCATCTGGATCTGGCGCTGCGTGAACGGCAGCTTCTCGCCGGCCGCGACCATGATCTGCGTCTTGACGATGTCGATGCCCGTGGTGAACTCCGTCACCGGGTGCTCCACCTGCACGCGCGTGTTCATCTCGATGAAATAGAACTCGCCGTTTTCGTAGAGAAACTCGAAGGTGCCGGCGCCGCGATAGTTGATCTTCTTGCAGGCGGCAGCGCAGCGTTCGCCGATCTTCTCGATCAGCTTGCGCGGAATGCCCGGGGCGGGCGATTCCTCGATCACCTTCTGGTGGCGGCGCTGCATGGAGCAGTCGCGCTCGCCCAGGTAGACCGCGTTCTTGTGCTTGTCCGCGAGGATCTGGATCTCGATGTGGCGCGGGTTCTGGAGAAACTTCTCCATGTACACGGCCGGGTTGCTGAAGGCCGCGCCGGCTTCCGCCTTGGTCATCTGGATCGCATTGACCAGCGCCGCCTCGGTGTGCACCACGCGCATGCCGCGGCCACCGCCGCCGCCCGCCGCCTTGATGATGACCGGGTAGCCGATGGCACGCGCGATGCGCTTGTTGGTGGCGGCGTCGTCCGAGAGTTCGCCCTCGGAGCCGGGCACGCACGGCACGCCGGCCTTGATCATGGCCTGCTTGGCCGACACCTTGTCGCCCATCGTGCGGATGTTGTCGGGCGTCGGGCCGATGAACTGGAAACCGCTTTGCTCCACGCGTTCGGCGAAGTTCGCGTTCTCGCTCAGGAAGCCATAGCCGGGGTGGATGGCTTCGGCGTCGGTCACTTCGGCCGCCGAAATGATCGCCGGCATGTTGAGGTAGCTCTGCGCCGACGGGGCCGGACCGATGCACACCGCTTCTTCGGCGAGCTTGACGTACTTCGCTTCGCGGTCAGCCTCGGAATAGACCATCACGGCCTTGATGCCGAGTTCACTGCAGGCACGCTGAATCCGGAGTGCAATCTCCCCCCGGTTCGCAACCAGAATCTTCTTGAACATGGTCACTCGATGATGAACAGCGGCTGTCCGTATTCGACCGCCTGGCCGTTTTCGCCGAGGATCTGGGTGATCGTGCCGGATTTGTCGGCTTCGATTTCGTTGAGGATCTTCATCGCTTCGATGATGCAGACGGTGTCGCCCTCGGTGACCTTACTGCCGACCTCGACGAACGCCGGGGCGCCCGGGCTGGACGAACGGTAGAAGGTGCCGACCATCGGCGACTTCACGGCATGGCCTGCCGGAGCGGCTTCGGCTGCCGGTGCGCCGGCCACGGCGGATGCCGCCGGAGCACCAGCGGTGACTGCCGGTGCAGCGGCCGCCTGAGGCGCTGCCAGGGTTTGCACATACTGCACGGGGGCGGCACCACCGCCCTTGACGATGCGAACCTTGCCTTCGGTTTCCGTGATTTCCAGTTCGGAAATATTCGATTCGGACACCAAATCGATCAGTGTCTTGAGTTTGCGCAGATCCATGGGACTCCAGTGCCGGCTGAGCCGGTCTTCAGGATATAACTTGTTCGAAAATCGGTGATTTTCGGCTTTCGGCGTCTAACGCCAGCGTAAGGAAGTGATTCTAACCGTGAACCAGTTCACGCCGCCAAGTGTTCAGGTCGGCAGCATCGAGCTTGCCCATTTTACGGGCGGCCACGGAGCCGTTCGCATTCAGGACCAGCGTGAAGGGCAAACCGCCGCCCGTGTTGCCTAGATTCTTGACCAGCTCCGTGCCCTGCAAACCGGCCAGGCCCGTCGGATAGGTCACCGGCGTACGCTGCAGGAACTTGCGCACGGCACTCGGCTGGTCGATGGCCAATCCGACCACTTGCCAGCCATTGGCACCCTGTTCGCGGAAAAAGGCGTCGATCAGGGGCATTTCCTCGACGCATGGCGGGCACCACGTCGCCCAGAAGTTGAGCAGCAGCGGCTTGCCGCGCAAGCTCGACAGCACGAGGTCACCACCCTCCGGCCGCTCGAAACTCTGGGCCCAGAAGGCCGCGTCGAGCATCTCACCACCCGCGCCGCTGCTGCGCTCCTTCCACCAGGCGCCGCCAAACCCGGCGGCCGCAGCCGCTGCCGCCACGCCGGCATAAAGCATGCCGCGTCGGGTGGGCGAAGAAGTCATTCACTTGTCCTTTTCTTGTTCGATCAGTCGGCGCAGCGCAGGCAGGTCGCCCCGCGGCGCGCGCCCCTGGGCGTCGGGCTTCAGGGCACCGCGCAGGTCGTCGAGGTCGTAGACCAGCAGGTGCACACCGATCTCCTCGCCGAGCACGCGGCTCGGGGCATGCACGCTCAGGGCCTCGACCTGCTCGCCGTGGAAGCCGGTCACCATGCGCGGCTCATAGTCCACATGGTGATCAATTAAGGCGATTTCGGCTGATTTGGAGTCATCGCAGAACAACTGAATATAAATGTCCGACAACCGTGTCGCCGTTCCGTGCCACACGGCACCGCCCACATGGGGGCGGAACGCGGCCATCCGCTCCATCCATTCGAGCGCGAGCAGCCGCAACACATGCAGTTCCTGCGGCTGGGTGTCGGCGCAGAAAAGCTCGATGTACTCGCGCACCTCGGCCTCGACCTCGTCGTTGTTCGGCAGCGCGGTGCGCGCCGAAAGGCCCAGGTCGCGCAGGGCCCGGCGCTTGGCCGGGCCGTATTCCAACCCCTCCTCGACGACGAGGCGGGCAGCAGCAGCGGCAATTTCACGCTTGGACGTGTCCATCGGGGCATTTTGCCCGCAGTGGGCGCCCCTCACATGAACATCAGTACGAAGAGCGGGAGAAACACGCGGCCCCGGCACGGGCGCGGCGTGCCGCTTCCCTAGAATCGACCGATGCACATTCATATTCTGGGTATCTGCGGCACGTTCATGGGCGGCGTGGCCGCCCTGGCGCGCGAGGCAGGCCACCGGGTCACGGGCTGCGACGCCGGCGTGTACCCGCCGATGAGCGACCAGCTGCGCGCCCTCGGCATCGACCTGATCGAGGGTTTCGGCGCCGACCAGCTCTCCCTGGCACCGGACATGTTCGTGGTCGGCAACGTGGTGTCCCGGGCACGGCTGCCTGACGGCAGCCCCAAGTTCCCGCTGATGGAGGCCATCCTCGACGCCGGCAAGCCCTACACCAGCGGCCCGCAATGGCTGGCCGAACACGTGCTGCTGGGCCGCCATGTGCTGGCCGTGGCCGGCACGCATGGCAAGACGACGACCACGTCGATGCTGGCCTGGGTGCTGGAAAAAGGCGGCAAGGCACCCGGCTTCCTGGTGGGCGGCGTGCCGCTGGACTTCGGCGTCTCGGCCCGGTTGGGCGACGGCCCTGCCTTCGTGATCGAGGCCGACGAGTACGACACGGCCTTCTTCGACAAGCGCAGCAAGTTCGTGCACTATCGGCCGCGCACCGCCGTGCTGAACAACCTCGAGTTCGATCATGCCGACATCTTCGACGATCTTGCCGCCATCGAACGCCAGTTTCATCACCTCGTGCGCACGGTGCCGGGCACCGGCCGGGTGGTGGTGAACGCTGCCGAAGAAAGCCTGCAGCGCGTGCTGGCCCAGGGCTGCTGGAGCGAACTCGCGCGCTTCGGTGCCGGCGGCGAATGGCAGGCACGCGGCTCGCACGACGCCTTCGACGTACTGCAGCGGGGCGAAGTCGTCGGCCGGGTCGAATGGGAGCTCTCGGGCCTGCACAACCAGATGAATGCGCTGGCCGCCATCGCCGCGGCCGAGCACGTGGGTGTGGCGCCGGCCGAAGCGGCCCGGGCGCTGGGCAGCTTCCGCAATGTGCGCCGGCGCATGGAACTGCGCGGCACGGTCGAGCGCGACGGCGGGGCGATCACGGTCTACGACGATTTCGCGCATCATCCGACGGCCATCCGCACCACGCTCGACGGCTTGCGCCAGAAGCTCGACGCGGCCGGCAAGCAAAGTGAGCGCATCCTCGCGGCCTTCGAGCCGCGCAGCAACACGATGAAGCTGGGCGTCATGGCAGCGCAGTTGCCGTGGAGCCTGGAGTCGGCCGACCTGTCGTTCTGCCACACGGCGGGGCTCGACTGGGACGCGGCGGCGGCGCTTGCGCCGATGGGCGCGCGTGCGCAGGTGGCCGGAGCCATCGAGCCGCTCGTGAGGCAGGTCGTGGCCGCTGCCCGGCCGGGCGATCACATCGTCTGCATGAGCAACGGCGGCTTCGGCGGCGTGCACGACAAACTGCTTGCGGCGCTGCGCGCCACCCACGCATCATGAGCGCCATGCGCGCGCGTGAGCTGATCGACGCCCTGAAGCTCCAGCCCCACCCCGAGGGCGGCTGGTATGCCGAGGTGTTCCGATCGCCCGCCAGCGTGGAGCCCGTCGACGGCCGCGCGCCCCGCAGTGCGCTGACCAGCATCTACTTCCTGCTCGAAGCAAACCAGCATTCACGCTGGCACCGGGTGCTGTCCGACGAGGTCTGGGTTCATCTTGAAGGCGTGCCGCTGGCACTGTGGACCTGCGACGCCGCGATGCGCACGGCGCCGGCCCACGTGAAGCTGGGCCCGGTCGATGTACACGGCACGCGCCCCCAGCACGTGGTGCCCGCCGGCCAATGGCAGGCCGCCCGGCCGATTCAGGGCCACAGCTCGGGCGACTACACGCTGGTCGCCTGCATGGTCGGGCCGGGCTTCGATTTCGCCGACTTCTCGATGGTCCCGACCGACAGCAGCGAGGCTGCGTCGATGCGGCACCACTGGCCCGACCTGGCCGAAATGCTTTAACCCCGGCGCTGCTTGACCGCTTGCGAGAGCGTGTCGAGCACCTGCACCGAATCGTCCCAGCCGATGCAGGCGTCGGTGATGCTCTTGCCGTACTCGAGGCCCGACAGCTGGTCCTTGCCCGGCGTGAACTTCTGGGCGCCCGGCTGCAGGTGGCTTTCGACCATCACGCCGAACACGCGGTTGGAGCCGCCGGCGATCTGCGCAGCGATGTCCTGCGCCACGTCGATCTGCTTCTGGTGCTGCTTGGAGCTGTTGGCGTGGCTGCAGTCGACCATCAGCGTGGGCGGCAGCTTGGCGGCTTCCAGGTCCTTGCAGGCGGCCTCGACGCTGGCGGCGTCGTAGTTCGGCGCCTTGCCGCCACGCAGGATCACGTGGCAGTCGCGATTGCCGTTGGTCTGCACGATGGCGACCTGGCCATTCTTGTGCACCGACAGGAAGTGATGGCCGCGCGCCGCCGCCTGGATGGCGTCGGTGGCGATGCGGATGTTGCCGTCGGTGCCGTTCTTGAAGCCGATCGGAGCCGACAGGCCCGAGGCCAGTTCGCGGTGCACCTGGCTTTCGGTGGTGCGCGCGCCGATGGCGCCCCAGGAAATCAGGTCGCCGATGTACTGCGGCGAGATCACGTCGAGGAACTCGCTGCCCGCCGGCAGGCCCAGGCGGTTGATGTCGATCAGCAGCTGGCGCGCGATGCGCAGGCCTTCGTCGATGCGAAAGCTCTCGTCGAGGTACGGGTCGTTGATGAGGCCCTTCCAGCCGACCGTCGTGCGCGGCTTCTCGAAGTACACGCGCATCACGATCTCGAGCGTGCCGGCGTATTTCTCGCGTTCGACCTTGAGGCGGCGGGCGTATTCGAGCGCGGCGGCCGGGTCATGGATCGAGCAGGGACCCATGATCACCAGCAGCCGGTCGTCCTTGCCGGCCATGATGTTGTGGATGCTGCGGCGCGTGCCTTCGATCAGCGTTTCGACCGGCGTGCCGCGGATCGGGAAGAAGCGGATCAGATGTTCGGGAGGGGGCAGCACGTTGATGTCCTTGATGCGTTCGTCGTCGGTCTTGCTGGTTTTTTCGACGCTCGCATACCAGCTGTCGCTGGCGGGGGCAGTGTTCGTGCTCATGGGTGCTTCCTTGTTGGAGTGAATGTCGTCAGGGCATAAAAAAACCGCCGGGGGCTTGAGGCCACCGGCGGTTTTGGGAGGGTGTTCGTTTGCTTTACGCGCTCGCCTCTCGTCCGCCGGAAACCGGGAACCAAAAGTAGGCAAAGAAATAAGCGCGAAGAGCGGACATGGAGGCGAAATGTAGCACGGAAAGAAAAATCCCGGTCAAGCGGCCGGGATGTGCGTTGTTTATCGGTAGCCCGATTCGTTCGGGTTGTGGATGATCCAGATCAGGTTGCCGCTGGAGTAGTCGCCCATGCCGCCGCCCGCGAAGACCAGCCGCCCCTGCCCCTTGTAGGTCATTTCGTAGCGGTGGCGGTCGCTGCCGAAATAGAACGGAATGAAGGCCTTGCCGGTGACGTAGGCCCCCTGGTCGGTCGGCGGGCCCGCGAGGTCCGTGACCTGCCTGGCGCTCATGCCGATCTGCAGGCGCGCGAACTTGCTGTTGCGCGCCGGGTTGCCGGTGATCTCGCCTTCGTAGCCGTTCAGGCCCTTGACGGTGCGGCCGCTGCCAGCCTCGACCTTGGAGGAATCGACCACGTTGCCCTGGGCATCCATGCCGGCCTTCGCGCCGCCGCGGGCCGGTGCGGCGGGAGCGGCCGCGGGTGCCGGCGCAGCCGCGCCCTGGCTGCCGCCGCGCGACGCGCAGCCTGCGCCTGCCAGCGCCACCGCTGCAGTCACGGCCCACAGGGTCGCGGACGAATTGATCCTGATCCTCATCATCGAAAGCTCCTTCCTAGTTTGTGAAGGAGCGCAGCTTAGCAAGCTCTCAGGCCGTTCCGCCTACGGTCAAACCATCGATGCGCAGGGTCGGCTGGCCGACGCCCACGGGCACGCTCTGGCCTTCCTTGCCGCAGGTGCCGACGCCGGAGTCGAGCGCCATGTCGTTGCCGATCATGGTCACGCGGGTGAGCGCGTCGGGGCCGTTGCCCACGATGGTCGCGCCCTTCACGGGGTACTGGATCTTGCCGTTCTCGACCCAGTAGGCCTCGCTGGCCGAGAACACGAACTTGCCGCTCGTGATGTCGACCTGCCCGCCGCCGAAGTTGGTGGCGTACAGGCCCTTCTTGATGCTGGCGACGATTTCCTTCGGGTCCTTGTCGCCGCCGAGCATGTAGGTGTTCGTCATGCGCGGCATCGGCACGTGGGCGTAGCTCTCGCGGCGGCCGTTGCCGGTGGGCTTGACCTTCATGAGGCGCGCGTTGAGCGCATCCTGGATGTAGCCCTTGAGGATGCCGTCCTCGATCAGCACGTTGCGCTGGCTGGCGTTGCCCTCGTCATCGACGTTGAGCGAGCCGCGGCGGTCGGCAATGGTGCCGTCGTCGAGCACGGTGACGCCCTTGGCCG
Source organism: Variovorax sp. CF313 (assembly GCF_000282635.1). Taxonomy (GTDB): domain Bacteria; phylum Pseudomonadota; class Gammaproteobacteria; order Burkholderiales; family Burkholderiaceae_C; genus Variovorax. The sequence goes on along the minus strand of NZ_AKIW01000028.1, from coordinate 12,801 downwards.
CCACGCGCTGGCCGATGCGGCCCGAGAACGCGCTGGAGCCCTTGCGGTTGAAGTCGCCCTCGAGCCCGTGGCCGATGGCCTCGTGCAACAGGATGCCGGGCCAGCCGGAGCCGAGCACCACGGTCATTTCGCCGGCCGGGGCCGGGCGCGCGTCGAGGTTGGTCAGCGCGGCCTTCACGGCGTGGCCGACGTATTCGGCGATCTGCTCGTCGGTGAAATAGGCCAGGCCGAAACGCCCGCCGCCACCGCCGGAGCCGATTTCGCGGCGGCCGTTCTGCTCGGCGATCACGGTGACCGACAAGCGCACCAGCGGGCGCACGTCGGCGGCCAGCGTGCCGTCGGCGCGGGCCACGAGCACCACGTCGTATTCGCTTGCGAGGCCGGCCATGACCTGCGCGACGCGCGGATCGCGCGAGCGGGCCAGTTTTTCGACCTTTTCGAGCAGCTTCACCTTGGCGGTGCTGTCGAGCGTGGCGATGGGGTCGATGCCGTCGTAGAGCGAGCGGCTGGAGGCGATCTTGCGGGTCGCCGTCTTCACGCGGCCGGTGCGGCCAGCGGAGGAAATGGAGCGGACCGTGCGCGCCGCGTCGAGCAGCGAGGCTTCGGAAATATCGTCGGAGTAAGCGAAGGCGGTTTTCTCGCCACTGACCGCGCGCACGCCAACGCCCTGGTCGATGCTGAAGCTGCCGGTCTTGACGATGCCCTCTTCGAGGCTCCAGCCTTCGCTGCGGGTGTACTGGAAGTACAGGTCGGCGTCGTCCACCCGGTGCGCGGTGATCTCGGCCAAGGCCTTGCTCAGGTGCGATTCGTCGAGTCCGAACGGCGTGAGCAGGAGCTGTTGCGCCGTGGCGAGGCGCTCGATGGTGGGTTCGCGAGAGATCATTTCAGGATTCTATGGCTCGCCCCCAGGCTGCGCGCACTTCGCGTCGCTTCGCCTTCCCCCTGCCGGGGACACCAGAGGCCCGGCAAGGCCGGTTCCCCGGTGTTCCTGGCCTGGGGGCGCGCTAGCTTTGAGCCAGTTTTCGGGCCCGGGCGATAGACATCAGGATGCCCAGCCCCAACCCAAGCGTCACCATGGCGGTGCCGCCGTAGCTGATGAACGGCAGCGGCACCCCCACCACCGGCAAAATGCCGCTCACCATGCCCATGTTCACGAAGGCATAGGTGAAGAAAATCATCGTCACCGCTCCCGCCAGCAGGCGCGAGAACAGGGTGGCCGCGTTGGTGGCGATGACCAGCCCGCGAAAGACCAGCAGGATGAAGGCCGAGATCAGCGCCAGGTTGCCCATCAGCCCGAACTCCTCGGAATACGCGGCAAAGATGAAGTCGGTGGTGCGCTCGGGAATGAACTCGAGGTGCGTCTGGGTGCCCTGCATGAAGCCCTTGCCGCCCACCCCGCCCGAACCGATGGCGATCATCCCCTGGATGATGTGGAAGCCCTTGCCCAGCGGGTCCTTGCTGGGGTCGAGCAGCGTGCACACGCGCTGCTTCTGGTAGTCGTGCAGCACGCGCCAGTCGACCCCGTCGGCGCACAGCCTCGACTCGAAACCCACGATCAGCGTGACGGCTACCGCGCCGATCAGCACCGGCGGCACGATCAGCTTCCACGGCAGCCCGGCAAAGAAAATCACCGCCAGCCCGGCCGCCAGCACCAGCAGCGAGGTGCCGAGGTCGGGCTGCTTCATGATGAGGCCGACCGGCACCGCCAGCAGCACCGTCGCCACCACGAAATCGAGCGGCCGCAGCTGGCCCTCGCGCCGCTGGAACCACCAGGCCAGCATCAGCGGCATCGCGATCTTCAGGATTTCGCTGGGCTGGATCACGACGCCCACGTTGATCCAGCGCGTGGCGCCCTTCTTGGTGATGCCGAACAGCGCCACCGCCACCAGCAGGGCCACGCCCATCGTGTAGAGCGGCACGGCCGCCAGCATCAGCCGCTGCGGCGGCACCTGCGCCACCGCGAACATGATGAAGCCGGCCAGCAGCATGTTGCGGCCATGGTCGACGAAGCGCGAGCCGTGGTCGTAGCCGGAGGAATACATGGTCAGCAGCCCGGCGAACGCGAGCAGCAGCACGGCGAAGGCCAGAAAGCCGTCGAAGCCCTGGAAGATGGGCGCGATGCGACGCGCCAGGGAGGGCTGGTTGAACACGGCAGACATGGGGGCGGATTATCCCTGCCCCGCCAGCCCCCTCAATCGAATTCGAGCTGAACGACCGTGCGCCCGGGTCGGCTTTCCACCGCCAGCCGGGCCCCGATGGCCCCCGAGCGCTCCGCCAGCGACCGCGGCAGGTGCTTCACCGCGTCGAAGCCCTTGCCGTTGTCGATCACCCGCAGCTGCACCGTCTTGCCCTGCATGCCGGCTTCGAACCGCAGCACGGTGGCCTGCGCATGCTGCAGCACGTTGGAGATCGCCTCGAACAGCAGGAACTGCAACTGCCGCATGCCCAGCGCGTCGAGCCCCTCCACCGGCTCCACCTCGTCCACCGCCCATTCGAACTCGATGCCCGCCGCCGCCAGCCGGGGCTCCAGCCGGTAGCGCGCCGCCGCCAGCAGCGCGCCCACGTCGCCCGGCGGCAGATGGATCGAATCGATCGACAGCTTCAGCTGGTCCAGCGAATCGCGCAGCGTGCGCAGCAGGTCGCCCGAGCTGCTCTGACCCGACTGCAGCTGCCGGATCGCCGAGCTGATGTGCGAGCCCACGCCGTCGTGCATCTCGCGCAGGATGCGCTCGCGCTCGTGGGTGCGCGCCTGGTCGCGCGCCGCCGCTTCGAGCTCTGCGTAGGTGGCCGCGAGCTCGCGCTCGCGCTGGGCCACCCGCTCGGCGAGCGCCGCGACCGAGCCGCGCGCCTGCACGCTCGCCGCGCGAAAGCGCCGCAGCACGATCAGCAGCAGCGCCACGCCGAAGAACACCGACGAATAGCGCACCCAGGTGGTCTCGCCATAGGCGTCGCCGAGGCGGATCACCAGCCAGTCGCGCGTGCCGAAGGCCACCGTCACCAGGGCAGCGCCGGCCACCAGCAGCCGCTCTGCGTTCGGTTTGCGCAGGGTGGCGACCGCGAAGGCACCGGCGAAGGCCAGGACGAAAACGATCTCGACGGCGAGCCAGCCGGTGAGCCACATCGGCTCGTCGCGCTGCAGCGACAGCGCACTGGACAACACCGTCCCGGCCACGACGCCCGCGATCGGCCACCGCACCCACCGGCCGCGGCGCTCGCGCGCCCATCCCGCAAGGTGATAGACGAACATCATGGAAGAGGCTGCCCAGCCCGCATAGCAGGCGGCCATCAGCACGCCCCATGGCCCCCAGGACAGCGGCGGCTCCGCGATCACGCCGTCGGCCACCCGCAGCGCCCAGCAGAACTCGGCCAGCGCGGCCCAGAAGTAAATGCCGTCGCGCCGCTGCGCGCCCCTGGCATCGGCGTCGACCTGCGTCAGCCACAGCGCCAACGCGATGCCGCCCACGATCAGGCTGAAGGCCATCAGCAGCACCGAGCCGGTGAAGCGCCATGCGTAGGCACTCTCGAAGAGTTCGTTGCGCACCGGCGTGGCCGGCCCGATGACCACCCGCGAAAGCCCCGCGCGCCGCGCGGTGTCGGCGCGCAGCCGGATCTGCAGGAGGTTGTCGCCCGTTCGCAGCAGGCGCCCGGGCACCGGCACGTAGATGGGCGCCTTGGCGTAGTCGGCATCATTGCCGCGGCTCAGGTCGCCGTAGACCTGCAGCAGCGCGTCGTTGAGCTGCACCTCGAAAACGTTGCCGACGCGCGGGATGAAGATGCCCCACGGCGTCTCGGGCACGGCCTCGAGCCTGAACGGCAGATCGAAGCTCGCCAGGCCGGGACGCCCCTGGTGCCGGCGGTCCCAGTGGTAGGGCAGCTCGACAGGCCCCGTGCGCGTGGTGCCGTCGACAGAGGTCGTGACGGTGCCCTGGCGCAGTTCGATCGGTGCCTCGTACGCGGCCGCGCCGCAGACGCCGGGGATACCCGCGAAGAGCATCGCCAGCCAAAGCACCAGCAGCAGCACCCGACTTGGTCGCATCTGCGTTCAGCCCGGATGAGACAACAGGCCGAGACGCGTCGCTTCGAAAACCGCCTCGCTCTTGGAATGCACGGCGAGCTTTCCGTAGAGATTCTTGATGTGGGTCTGCACCGTGTGCACGCTCAGGCCTTTGAGCCGCGCGATTTCCGCGTACGAGAAGCCGCGAGCGATGAGCGTCAGCACCTCGTGCTCGCGCGCCGACAGCAGGCCGCGGTCGGACTCTTCCGCGGCGGCTTCGGGCGCTGCCCCCGGCGCCGCGCCGGGAGGGGCTGCCGATTGCAGGCTGCGGTACTTCGCGAGCACGCGCCGCGCGATCATGGGCGAGATCGGGGAGGCGCCAGCCTTCATCTCCACGATGGTCTGCGCGATGTCCTCCGGTGCGGCGTCCTTGTGGATGTAGCCCACGGCCCCTGCTTCGATGCTGGCGAGCACGTTCTCCTCGTCGCCGAAGACCGACACCACCAGCGGCTCGCAGCCAGGAAAGCGCGCGACCGCGTCCCGGATCACGTCGAGGCCCGTGCCGTCGGGCATGCCGAGGTCGACCAGCAGCACGTCGGGAATGGTGGCGGTGCGGGCCAGCCATCCCAGCGCTTCCTGCACCGTTCCGGCGCTGCCGAGCCAGAAAAGGCGTGGGCTGCGCTGCACGCTGGCCTCGAAAAAGGCACGCGCGCGGCTGTCGTCTTCGACAACGAGCACACCCCAGCGGTGCAGCGTCGCGTCCTCCTGAGCCTCAGTGTTCATGGGCAGAGCATAAGCCTCGGCGCCCCCACCGAATCCGTACGCGCCTACCCGGTTCATGGGATGCACATCGCAAGGCTCCACGAAACCGCGCTTTTCCGAGGCGAGCCCCTCTCTCGCATGTGACGTAGCCCGAACGCAGGCCACCTGCACCCCTCGGCCATCACATGAGTACTTTTGGATTCCGCGTACACAGGGTGCCCACGCGCCCCAGGCCTCAGTAAGCTATAGCGTTCCCGAAGAACCCCCGCACAGCGGGCTTTTCGTATGTTGGAAGCGGCCTCGCGAGAACAGACCTCATGCAGAATTACCCGGTCCCGCCAAGCGAGGTGCAACAGCCGCACCTCCCGTCCTTTCCTCGCATGGATGCGCACACCACTCACCTGCTCTATCTGCACGGCTTCCGTTCTTCGCCTCGTTCGACCAAGGCCCGGATCGTCGCGGAACGCGTGGCGCAGCGCCACCCGAACCTGCAGTGGTGGTGCCCGCAATTGCCGCCGTCGCCGCACGATGCCATCGACATGGTGATGAAGGGCATCGCGCATTGGCCGCGCAAGTCGATGGCGGTGGTGGGCTCGTCGCTCGGCGGGTACTACGCGACCTACGTGGCCGGCATGACGCGCTGCCGCGCGGTGCTGCTCAATCCGGCCGTGCATCCCGCACGCGACCTCACGCGCTACATCGGCGACCAGACCCTCTGGCACGACCCGGCCGAGCATTTCTACTTCCGCCCCGAATACATCCACGAACTGCGTGCGATGGAAGTCGGCCCGCTCACGCGGCCCGAGCGCGTCTTCGCCATCATCGCCAAGGGCGACGAAGCGCTCGACTGGCATGAGATGTCCGCGCGCTATCCCGACAGCAACATCAAGCTGCTCGAAGGCAGCGACCACGCCCTCTCCGACTTCGAGAAAGCGCATCTCGACGACGTCATGGCGTTCATCAACCCGATCTAGGTACACCCCCGGGCTTCGCGCACTTCATGTCGCTGCGCCAATCCCCCTGCAGGGGGGCGATGCCTGCGGCCCGGCAAGGCCGGTTCCGCTGCATCCTGGAATTGGATCGCGCCGGTTTTCAGCGTGGGACAATCGAGGGATGTTTGTATTGTTTGAAGAAGCCGGCAAGTACCTCGGCGGCCGCGTGCTATCGGAGGCCGAGGCGTCGGCACAGGTCGAACTCGACACCGGCAAGCGCGTCAAGGTCAAGGGCGCCAACATCGTGCTGCGTTTCGAGAAACCGTCGCCCACCGACCTGATCGCCGAGGCGCGCACGCTCGCCGCCGCCATGGACCTCGACCTCGCCTGGGAATTCGCGGCCGAGGGGGAATTCGGCTTTGCCGATCTCGCAGCCGATTATTTCAGCGACAAGCCCTCGCTGGCGCAGCAGGCCGCCGCCCTGTTCGCGCTGTTCGAGGCGCCGCACTATTTCCGCCGCGCGGGCAAGGGGCGCTTCAAGAAGGCACCGGCCGAGATCGTGCAGCAGGCGCTGGCCGCCATCGAGAAGAAAAAAGCCATCCAGGCGCAGATCGCCGAATGGGCCGCGCAATTGGCCGAAGGCGTGTGCCCCGCACCGGTGCGCGAGCAGCTCTACAAGATCCTGTTCCGCCCCGACAAGAACGCCCCCGAATACAAGGCCGTGGTCGACGCCTCGCGCGCCACGCAGCGCCCGCCGCTCGATCTGCTGGAGCGCGCCGGCGCCATCGACTCGCCCTACCAGTTCCACTGGCGCCGCTTCCTGTTCGAGAACTTTCCCAAGGGCACCGGTTTCCCCGCGCTCGCGGCACCGGCCATCGTGGACGACCTGCCGGTGGCGTCCGGCTTGCAGGCCTTCTCGATCGACGATTCGCAGACCACCGAGATCGACGACGCGCTCTCGGTGCAAGGCCTGGGCACGGGCACCGTCACGGTCGGCATCCACATCGCGGCGCCGGCTCTGGCGCTGACGCCGGGCAGCGCCATCGACAACGTGGCGCGTGCGCGCATGTCGACGGTCTACATGCCGGGCTACAAGATCACGATGCTGCCCGACGACGTGGTCAACACCTACACCCTGCTCGAAGGCGGTGACCGGCCTGCCGTGTCGCTGTACGCGCGCTTCGACGAAGCCACGCTGGAGCTGCAAGGCACCGAAACGAAGCTGGAGCGCGTGCCCATCGTGGCCAACCTGCGCCACGACCAGCTCGACACCGTCGTCACGCAGCCCTGGCTCGAAGACGCGTCCTGCCAGAGCGACAACACTCCGGAAGCCGCCGCGAACCTGCGCGCCCCGCTCTCCTTCCTGTTCCGCCTCGCCAAGCAGTTGAAGGCGCAGCGCGAAGTGGTGCGCGGCAAGCCGGAGAACTTCAACCGGCCCGACTACAACTTCCGCCTCGTCGGCAACGACGGCGAGCCCACCGGCAGCGAGCAGGTGCAGATCAGCACGCGCGAGCGCGGCGCGCCGCTCGACCTGATCGTGTCCGAGGCGATGATCCTGGCCAACAGCAGCTGGGGCGGCTGGCTCGGCGAACTGGGCGTGCCCGGCCTCTACCGCAGCCAGGCGAGCCTCGCGCCCGGCATCAAGGTGCGCATGGGCACGCGCGCGCTGCCGCATGCGGGCCTGGGCGTGAAGAGCTACGCGTGGAGCACCTCGCCGCTGCGCCGCTATACCGACCTCGTGAACCAGTGGCAGATCATCGCGGCGGCGCGCCACGGCAAGACCGCTGCACTGGCCGCGCCTTTCAAGCCGAAGGACGCCGACCTGTTCTCGATCCTCTCCGGCTTCGACGCGGCCTATGCCACGTACAACGCCTACCAGGGCGGCATGGAACGCTTCTGGACGCTGAAGTACCTGCAGCAGCAGGGCATCACCGAACTCGAAGCCACCGTCATCAAGGACCTGCCGAACGGCGCGCTGGTGCGTGCCGACACGCTGCCGCTGGTGTTCCCGGTGGCCGGCCAGCAGGAACGCGGCGCACGGCTGCGCGTGAAGCTCGGCGAGATCGACGAGATCGCGCTCGACGTGACCGGCACCGTGCTCGAACGCCTCGACGCGCCGAAGGCCGATGCGGCCGTCGACGAAGAGAGCGGAGAGGAGGAAGAGGTGGTCGCAGGCCCGATCGCCATTGCCGTCGACCTGAGCGACAGCGAAGCCGCACCCGAAAACACGCCAGCATGAACTTCGGCAGCTCGTCCGGAGAAATGCGCCCCCTGGAGGAATTTCGAGAATGAACTTCAAGGACCTCAGCACGCTGCAGATTGCACTGGGCGTGTCGGTCATTGCGCATGCCGTGCTGCTCGCGGTGCGCTTCGTCGATCCCGAATCGTTCAACAAGGTCTTCAGCGACACGCCGCTCGAAGTGATCCTGGTCAACACAAGGACCAACGACAAGCCCGATCCCAGCGCCCGGCTGCGGGCGCAGACCTCGCTTGCGGGCGGCGGCGACCTCGACAAGGGCCGCGCGACCAGCCCGCTGCCGCCGTCGAGCTTCACCACCGTCGGTGATTCGTTCGAGGACGCGCAGCGCAAGGTCGATGCGATGCAGACCGAGCAGTTGCAGATGCTCACCCAGCTCAAGCGCGAGCTCGCCGCAATGCCTGCGCCCGACCCGCGCAACCCCGGCGACCCGACCGAGGCCACGGCGCAGGAAGAAAAGCGCCGGCAGATGATCAACCTGCTGGCCGAGATCGAGCGCCGCGTGAACGAGGAAAACGCACGCCCGAAGAAGCGCTTCCTGAGCCCCTTCACGCGGGAAGCGGCCTTCGCGAGCTACGTGGACTCGCTGCGCCGCCGGGTGGAAGCCCAGGGCACAGCCAACTTTCCGACGCTCGCCGGCAAGAAGCTCTATGGCGAGCTCACGATGACCATCACGGTCAACTTCGACGGCCGACTGCTCTCGACGGTGGTCGATGAAAGCTCGGGCGCTCCCGTGCTGGACCGCCGCGCCCAGGCCATCGTCGCCAGCGTCGGCAACTTCGGCAAGTTCACCGATGCGATGCGCAAGGAGCATGCGGACCAGATCGTGATCCGGCCGCACTTCCGGTTTGCACACGACGGGTCGGTCGAACTCTCCTCGCAGTAGACGACAAGAAAACCCAAGGAGGCAGACGCCATGGACCTGTACTGCGTCATGGGCAACCCGGTCGAGCACAGCCGCTCGCCCGGCATCCACGCGCGTTTTGCCGAACTCTGCGGCCAGCAGCTGGACTACGGCCGGCGGCTGATTCCGCTCGGCGCCTTCGCCGAAGGCATCGCGGCCTTTCGCAGCGAAGCCGCCGAACGCGGCGACACCGCGCGCGGCTGCAACATCACGGTCCCCTTCAAGTTCGAAGCCGCTGCGCTGGCGCAGCACACCAGCGAACGCGCCCTGCTCGCGCAGGCGGCCAACACGCTACGCTTCGACGCCGACGGCAGCATCCACGCGGACAACACCGACGGCATCGGCCTGGTCAACGACATCGTGCGCAACGCGGGCGTGCCGCTGAAAGGTAAGGCGCTGCTGCTGATCGGCGCGGGCGGTGCGGCAGCCGGCGTGCTCGGCCCGCTGCTCGATGCGGGCGTCTCGCGCGTCGTGGTCGCGAACCGCACCGTCGGCAAGGCCGTCGAGTTGGTGCGCCACCATGCGGCCATCGCGCTGCGCCATGGCGCCTCGCTCGAGGCCTGGGCGCTCGACGAAGTGCCGGGCGCCTTCGACGTGGTGGTCAACGCCACCGCCTCCAGCCTCGCGGGCGACGCGGTGCCGGTGAAGGCCAGCGTGCTGCGCGCCGGCGGGCTCGCGGTCGACATGATGTACGGCCCCGCGGCCGCGGGCTTCATGGCCTGGGCCGAGGCGCATGGCGCGGTGGCGCGCGACGGGCTGGGCATGCTCGTCGAGCAGGCGGCCGAGTCGTTCGAGATCTGGCGCGGCGTGCGCCCGCCTTCCGCACAGGTGCTGGCCGAAGTGCGCGCATCGCTTGCCGCTGCGAAAAAATGAAAGCCGTGCTGCGCCTGATCGCCTGCCTCGTGGTGGCGGGCGCGGCACTCGAGCTGTTCTTCGTGGCGCGCATCGCGGCAATGGCCGTGGTCGATCCGCAGAGCACCGCGTTCCAGCGCTCCGAAGCCTTCCAGATTGCCATCCACCAGGGCAGCGGCGGCGGCTGGCGGCAGCAGTGGGTGCCCTATTCGCAGATCAACGACACGCTCAAGCGCGCCGTCATCGCGAGCGAGGACGCCGGCTTCGTCGACCACAACGGGGTGGAGTGGGAAGCCATCGAGCGCGCGCGCCAGCGCAACGCCAAGGCCGAGGAGCTGGCCGCCAAACGCGCGGCGCGCGCCTTGGCACGCGGCAAGCCGGTGCGGCCCGTGCAGCTGCGCGGCGGATCGACCATCACGCAGCAGCTCGCGAAGAACCTGCTGCTGTCCAGCGAACGCACCTTGCTGCGCAAGGGCCAGGAGCTGGTGCTCGCCACGCTGCTCGAAGTGCTGCTGGACAAGCGGCGCATCCTCGAGATCTATCTCAACAATGTCGAGTGGGGCGAAGGCGTGTTCGGCGCCGAGGCGGCGTCGCAGTACTACTTCCGCAAGCCGGCGTCGCGCCTGAGCACCAGCGAGGCCGCGCGCCTCGCGGTGATGCTGCCGAGCCCCAGGTTCTTCGAGCGCCGGCTCGGTTCGCCCTACCTGAGCGGGCGGGCGTCGACGGTCATGGCACGGATGCCTGCGGCCGAACTGCCCTGAGCGTGCCGCGCAGGCCTTCGATGGCCAGCACCGCACCGAAGCCGATCACATAGGCCAGCACGTCCCACCAGTCGGCCGTGCTGCCGAGCACGATGCGCAAGGCGCGGTTCGGGATGTGCAGGTGCCACGCCGCCGCGAGGTATTGCCCGAGCTCGACCGCGAGCCCCACGCCCAGCGCGGCCAATGCCAGCGGCCATACGCGTGCGGCGATCGCGGTCCTGAAGACGAAGTACACCCACACCACGGCCAGCACGTCGCCGAAGAAGCTGCGCAGCCAGCCCCAGCGCGCGCCGACGGTGGCCAGCAGCACGAGAACGAAGAACAGGGCCACCGCCCACACGAGTGAAAGAGGATCGAGACGCCATCGCATGGCCCGTATCATCGCGCCCATATGCTGGCAAAGCTCACGGGTTGGTTGTTGTTGGGAATCGTCCGGTTGCTCACAGGCGCCCAGGCGCGCTGGTATGGCTGTCCGCCGAAGGCCGAGCAGCGCATCTACTTCGCCAACCACCAGAGCCATGCCGACCTGGTGATGATCTGGGCGGCGCTGCCCGAGGAGCTGCGCAGCATCACGCGGCCGATCGCGGCGCGCGACTACTGGGCCAACACGCCGGTCAAGCGCTGGATCACGACGGAGGTGTTCAACGCGGTGTACGTGGAGCGCCAGGCGGCGCCTGCTGCGACGGCATCCCTTGCCCCTGTGGCGGTCGAGGCCCCGCCGCCAGCGCCCGCTGCGCGAGCCGTCGCTCCCTCACCGGCCGAGCGCATCGAGCCGTCGATGGAGCCCCTGCTGCCATTGACGACACCGGAACCGCCCGCCGAGACGGTGCCCGAAGCGCAAGGCCGGCTCGACCTGCCGGAGCCCCCTGCCCCGCCGCCTCCGTCGGCAGAACCCGAAGCCCCGCCCGTCGCGGCAGCTCCTGCCCCCGATCCGCTTGCGCCCCTCGTCGAAGCCCTGCGAAGCGGCGACTCGATCATCATCTTTCCCGAGGGCACGCGCGGCCACACGGGCGAGCCGCAGAAGTTCAAGTCGGGCCTCTACACGCTAGCCACGATGTTCCCAGAGGTGGTGCTGGTGCCCGCCTGGATCGACAACGTGCAGCGCGTGATGCCCAAGGGCGAGATCGTGCCAGTGCCCATCCTCTGCTCGGTCACTTTCGGCGCGCCGATCCGTGTCGAAGAAGGCGAAGAGCGCCGGCCCTTCCTTGATCGTGCGCGTGCCGCGGTGATTGCCTTGCGCGATGTCTGAAATGACCGACAGATGAACCAGTTCCTGCGCAGCCTCACCCCGACCCAACAGGTCGCTGCACTCTTCCTCATCGTCTTCGGCCTGCTCGCAATCGTGAGCGCCACCGCGTTCTTCCTCACCTTCCGGGAGCGCCGCAACCCCGTGCACGACGCCGCCTGGCAAGCCGAACTGGCGCACTTCCGCGCGCTGCTGGGCACCACCTGGTTCATGGTGATCATCTTCTGGATCGGCTGGGCGCTGGGCGAAACCGTGGCCACCGTGCTGTTCGCGCTGATTTCCTTTTTCGCGCTGCGCGAGTTCATCACGCTCTCGCCCACGCGGCGCGGCGACCACCGCAGCCTGATCCTGGCCTTCTTCGTGGTGCTGCCGATCCAGTTCTGGCTGGTGGCCACCGCGCGCTTCGACCTGTTCACCGTGTTCATCCCGGTCTACGTGTTCCTCGCGATCCCGGTGGCGAGCGCGCTGGCCGACGACCCGAGCCAGTTCCTCGAGCGCAACGCCAAGCTGCAGTGGGGCATCATGGTCTGCGTCTACGGCATGAGCCACGTGCCTGCGCTGCTGCTGCTGAGCTTTCCGGGCTACGAAGGCAAGAGCGCGTTCCTCGTGTTCTTCCTGGTGTTCGTGGTGCAGACCTCGGTGCTGGTGCAGCACCTGATCTCGCGCCGCATGCAGCGCACGCCCTTCGCGCCCAACGTGAGCCGCAGCTTCAACTGGACCAGCTGGGGCATCGGCATCGTCGTGGCCAGCCTGGTGGGCGCGCTGTTCTCGTTCATCACGCCGTTCAGGTTCGGGCAAGCGCTGGCGGTATCGGTCATTGCCTGCATCGCGGGATCGATGGGGCACCTCGTGATGAAGGCGCTCAAGCGCGACCGGGGGATTCCGAACTGGGGCCAGAAGGGCGTGGGCGTGACGGGAGCCAACGGCCTTCTCGACCGGGTCGATGCGCTGTGCTTCGCCGCCCCGATCTTCTTCCACTCGATCCGCTGGTACTTCAACGCCTGAACGTGGCACACCCCCAGGCTGCGCGCACTTCGTGTCGCTTCGCCAACCCCCTTGCAGGGGGCAATACCTGCGGCCCGGCAAAGCCGGT
>NZ_AKIW01000027.1 GCF_000282635.1 Variovorax sp. CF313 | reverse complement strand
GTGACCAGCCTGTCGACCTCGACCTCCACAGGTCTGAGCACCGCGACCAGCGGCATCAGCAGCCTGTCCACCGGCCTGAGCACGGTGTCGAGCACGGTCGACAGCCTGTCCACGGGCCTGAGCACCGCGACGAGCGGCATCAGCAGCCTGTCGACTGGCTTGAGCACGACGAACAGCAACGTGGCCAGCCTGTCGACCTCGACTTCGACCGGCCTGAGCACGGCGACGAGCAGCATCAGCAGCCTGTCCACCGGCCTGAGCACGACGAACAGCAACGTGGCCAGCCTGTCGACTTCGACCTCGACGGGCCTGAGCACCGCGACCAGCGGCATCACCAGTCTGTCGACCGGTGTCGGCAGCCTGTCGACCAGCCTGAGCACGACCAACGTCAACGTCAACAGCCTGAGCACGTCGGTCAACAACATCTACAACACCGGCACCAAGTACTTCCACGCCAACTCGACGGCGGCGGATGCCCAAGCCTCTGGCCAGGAAGCCGTGGCGATCGGCCCGCAATCGGTGGCCAGCGGCGCCAACTCGTTTGCAGCCGGCAACGGCGCCCGGGCCACGGCCGACGGCGCGGTGGCGGTGGGCTTCGGCGCCCAGGCGACGGGTGCGAACGCGATCGCCATCGGTACCGGGGCGCTGGCCACGGGCTCGCAGGCCATTGGTGTGAACTCCCGCGCAGGCGGCGGTGGCGTGGCGCTGGGCGACAACGCCGACGCAGGCGGTACGGCGCTGAGCCAGGCGCAGAACATTTCCAAGGGCACGGCCATCGGCTTCGGCGCCATCGTGCAGCAAAGCGGCGGCGTGGCGCTGGGCTCGGGCTCGGTGGCTTCCACCGCGGCGGGTGTGGCCGGCTACGTGCCGGGCAGCGCGACGGCGCAGCAGGCGGCGGCCATCAGGGCAACCACCAGCACGCAGGCCGCGGTGTCGGTGGGCGATGCGGCCTCCGGCCAGTATCGCCAGATCACCGGCGTGGCGGCAGGTACGGCCGACAGCGACGCCACCAACGTGGCGCAATTGAGGGCCACGGCCAATGCGGTTGCGGCCGGCGGCGTGCAGTACGCGACCAACCCGGACGGCTCGGTCAACTACAACCAGGTCACGCTGGGCGGCGGGCAGGCACCGGGCGGCACGCGCATCAGCAACGTGGCGCCGGGCGTGCTGCCGACGGACGCCGTGAACCTGAACCAGCTGAACCAGGTGAAGGGACAGGTCGGCGACGTGGCGCGCATCGCCTACTCGGGCACGGCCATGGCCTTCGCGATGTCGGGCACGTACCTGCCGACGCTGTACCCCGGCGAAAAGACCGTGGGCGTGGGTCTCGGCAGCTACAAGGGCTACAGCGCCGTTGCGCTGACATTCAAGGCGCTGTCCGATGACGGCAAGATGTCCTGGGGCGCGGGCCTGACGACCACGGGCAAGGAGTGGGGCATCAACGCCGGCATCGGCTGGAAGTGGAAGTAAGCAAGCCGCTGAATCGCCCCTGACCGGGCGGCTCCCGCGCTGACGGTGCGGGAGCCGTTTTTTTTTTGGTACACACTTCGCCCCCATGCGCATTGGTATTTCAGTCCTCACCCACGCGGGGCAGAACATCTGGGAAAACGGAATGGGGCAGAACGTCCTGTTTCTCGCCCGGCTGCTGCAACGCATCGAGTTCGTCGAATCCGTGACCCTGGTCGACGCCGGCGACCAGCCGAGCATGCCGCCACAGGTCGACCTGGCCGCCATGGGCCTGGCTTTCGGGCGGGCCCGCGACCTGACCGATGCGCTGGACGTGGTCATCGAGATGGCCGGCGCGCTCGACGTGCAATGGCTCTCCTACTTCCGCGCATGCGGCGGCCGCGTGGTGTTCCATTGCGTGGGCCAGCCCTTCGCGGCGCTGGCCGAGCCGATCGTGTTCACCGACAAGGGCCACTTCAGCAAGCCCGACCGCTGCGACGAGGTGTGGCTGCTGCCCAAGGACGCGGTGTTCGCGCCGATGATGCGCACCATGCACCGCTGCCCGGTGTTCGAGGTGCCGTATCTCTGGTCGCCGCAGTTCCTGGCCCAGCGCGTCGCGGAGGTCGAGGCCGCGGGCCACCGTTTCGGCTACACGCCGCGCACGGCCGAGCAGCCGGGGTTTCGGGTGGCGATCTTCGAGCCCAATATCTCGGTGGTGAAGTCCAGCAGCGTGCCCATGCTGATCTGCGACGGGACCTATCGCGCCGACCCAACCGCCGTGGCCTCGATGCAGGTGCTCAACACCCTGCACGTCAAGGACCACCCGACGATGCTGTACCTGGCGAACTCGCTCGACATCGTGCGCCAGCACAAGGCGATCTTCCACGGCCGGCACGACTTCGCGGGCTTCATGGTGCAGTTCGCCGATGCGGTGGTTTCGCACCAGTGGCAGAACGACCAGAACTACAGCTACCTCGATGCGCTCTACGGCAACTACCCGCTGGTGCACAACTCGCCCTGGCTGCGCGATGCCGGCTATTACTACCCCGACTTCGACATCGCCGCCGGCGCGGCGCAACTGCTGCAGGCGGTGCGCAGCCACGACAGGCAACTGCACGACTACCGCACGCGCTCCCTGCGGGTCTTCGAGACGCTCGATCCGCTCCACCGGGCGAACGTCGACGGCTATGCGCAGCGCCTGCTGCACCTGGTGGGCGGCAATGCCGCATTCCGTGCCGACGGCGTGAGGAGCGCCGCATGAGCGAAGCGCAGAAAAAGACCACCATGCCGGCCAAGCTGAAGGTCGGCGTTTCCATCTTTATCCGCAAGGGCGAGCAGAGCCTGTGGGAGAACGGCGTCTACCAGAACTGCCTGTTCCTCGTGATGCTGCTGCTGCGTTCGCCGCGCGTGGAAAGCGCCGTGCTGGTGGCCGGCGGCGGCGACGGCGGTCCTGCGGATGCAACCAATTTTCTGGCCGACTCGCCGGTGCCCATCATCGACATGGCCACGGCCGCACAAGAGCTCGATCTCATGATCGAGATGAGTGCCCAGCTGGCCATGTCGTGGTCCGTGGCGTTTCGCGAACGCGGCGGCAAGATCGTCTCGATGCGTGTGGGCAACGACTACGTGATCGACATCGAGCGGATGATCTTCGACAAGCCGCACGGCCTGCTGGTCTCTGGCGCACCATACGACGAGGTCTGGACGATCCCCGAGTACGAGGTGTCGTGCAAGCCTTACTTCGAGAGCACCTTCCGCGCGCCAGTGCGGCTGATGCCTCACCTCTGGAGCCCGATGGTGCTGGAGCGCGCCATGGCCCGCGCGCCGCAGAGTCCGCCGTTTGCCTACGAACCCGGCCGCAAGCAGTGGCGCGTGGCCATCTTCGAGCCCAACATCTGCATGGTGAAGACGAGCTTCATCCCGATGCTCGGCTGCGAGGCGGCGCACCGCGCGCAGCCGCGGCTGATCGAGAAGATGTGGGTCTACAACAGCTTCCATCTGAAGGACAAGCCGCTGTTCATCGGCTTCGCGCAAAGCCTGGACATCGTGCAGCACGGGCTGGCCACCTTCGAGGGGCGCTTCCCGGTCTACCAGGTGATGCCGGGCAAGATCGACGCCGTGTTCGCGCACCACTGGGAGAACGCGCAGAACTACCTCTACTACGAGGCCCTGTACGGCGGCTATCCGCTGATCCACAACTCGCACCTCATCGGCGACTGCGGCTACCGCTATCACGGCTTCGACTGCGAGGAGGGCGGTCGCGCCCTGCAGCGCGCCTTCGCCGAACACGACGCCGATCTGCCGGCCTACCGCGAACGCGCGCGCCGCTTCATCGCGACGCTCGACCCCGAGGGCGAGGACAACGTGCGAACGTACACCGCCGCCATCGAGAACCTTTACGCACGAGGACCGGGATGACGCCGAACCAACGATTCCCCCGCCTGCTGCTTGCCGCCCTGTCGTGGGGCGCTGCAGGTGTTGCACTCGCGCAGGGCGTGCTGGTGCCCCAGGCGCCACCGGCGGCGCCGCAGGACACGCTCACGCGCGCAGCAACCAGCGTGGGCATCAAGCGTTGCCTGCCCGCCATCACGCGGCTTTCCACGCTCACCGTGCAGGGCAGCCGCAGCCACGACGTGCTGCTCGACTGGGACCGCAAGCGCCCCGACGCCGGGCCGATGTTCTCGCTGATCGGCATGGAGTTTCCGAACGCCGGCGTGGCCGCGTCGATCACCGCCATTCCCGACGACAGCGGCGCCTGCACTGTGTCGGCCGAGCGCATCTCGGTCGCGCCCTTCACCTGCGCGAGCGTCGGGCAGCAGGAGCTGGCGAGCTACAAGATGACGCGGCTGCTGCCCAACTACGCGGTCTACACCGACGAGAAGGAGCCCACCTCCTCGGTCTCGCTGATCGATTCGCCGCCGGGCTGCCTGATCATCCGCCGCTACGTTGAATACGGCTGGCGGGACCCGGCCGCAGTTACTGGCGCAGCCCCGGCCGGTGCCGCGGGCCAGCCTCCGAAGAAGCGCTGAGCCAGTCACAGGCTTTCAAGCCGTCGCCTGCGCCGCCAACGCCGTCAGCGCCGCAGCGGTCTGCTCATCGGCCGGGAAGAACGATTCCACAGCCAGTTCCTGCAGCGTGACGTCCACCGGCGTGCCGAAGATGGTGGTGGTGCTGATGAAGCTCAGCACCCCGTTCGGCGTGACGAACTGGATCGGCACCGCAATGGCCGACAGTGCCGTGTCGATGGCGGGCAGGTCGTGGCTGACCGCGGGTGGAGGGTAGGCCTCCAGCTCGTCATGCAATTCCTGCAGCACCGCGTCGCCGGTGGCGGCGATCTGCTGCTGCAGCCGTTCGAGCAGATGGGTGCGCCATTGGGCGAGATTGGCAATGCGCGGAGCCACGCCGTCGGGATGCAGGCTCAGCCGCATCACGTTGATGGGCGCCTGCATCAACTCGGGCGCGGCGCCTTCCATCAGCATCGGCACCAGCGCGTTGTGCGCCACCAGGTTCCAGTGGCGGTCCACGGCCAGCGCGGGAAAGGGCTCGTGCCCCTTCAGCACCAGGTCGACAGCGCGGCGTGCGGCGGCCATCGCCGGATCGTCGAGCGAGCGCTGCCGGTACATCGGCGCAAAGCCCGCGGCCACCAGCAGCGCATTGCGTTCGCGCAGCGGCACCTCGAGACGCTCGGCCAGGCGCAGCACCATCTCGCGGCTGGGCGCGGCGCGGCCGGTTTCCACGTAGCTCAGGTGCCGGGTCGAGACCTCGGCCTCCTGCGCCAGGTCGAGCTGGCTCAGGCGGCGATGGGTGCGCCAGTGCCGCAGGTGGGCGCCGAACGGGTCGCGCGCGCCGGGCTGGCTGGCCTTGGACAGGTGGGAGCGGGTGATGTTCATGGGGCTGCATTCTGGCGCGCCGGCGGCGCGGCGCCATGACCTCCCAGGTCATCGACGCGATCCACGCCGGCCGGAATCATGGGCTCCAACGCGGCAGGGCTGGCTTGCGGCGTAACCCCCCAAGGAGATTCACATGTCCGTCTTCGCATCCCCCCGTTTCCTGCCCAACGTGATGTGGGCCGATGCCGCTTCCTGCGCCGCGACGGGCGCGCTGCAAGTGGCGTTCACCGGCGCACTGGCCAGGTTGACCGGCCTGCCGGCGCCGCTGCTCACGGGTACGGGCGTTTTTCTGCTGGCCTATGCGGCTGCCGCTGCTTTCATGGCCAGCCGCCGCGCGCCGCCGCGTACCCTCATCGGCCTGGTCGTCGCCGGCAACTTCGGCTGGGCCGTGGCCAGCGTCGCGCTGCTGGTGAGCGGCATCTTCCCGGTCACTGCGCTGGGCATGGCCTGGGTGCTGGCTCAGGTGGCCTGCGTGGTCGTGCTGGCCGAGCTGCAATGGACCGGGCTGCGCCGCACCCGCGGCGGTGCCCGCGTGGTTTCCGGCCTGGAGCCGGCTGGCCGCTGGTGAGATCGCGGAATGCCGGCGACACCCCTGTCCCCGGCATTTTTCGCCATGAGGAACATGGCCCGGCAAGGCGTCAGCAGGGAAGACCGACTACAGCCGTTGACATCGAACCCTGATATCTTTGAGAGGCTTCCACGAACAAACAGGAGTTCCCCCATGGCCAAAGCGCCGGCGCATGCCTTTGCGTCCACCCTCAAGACCTTCAAGACCGCATCGGGCAAGTCCGGCAAATACTGGTCCCTGAAGGAACTGGCCAAGCAGTACCCGACCATCGACCGCCTGCCGGTTTCCATCCGTATCGTGCTCGAATCGGTGCTGCGCAATTGCGACGGGCAGAAGGTCTCGGCCAAGCATGTCGAAGAGCTGGCCCACTGGGCGCCGAACGCCGAGCGCACCGACGAGATTCCTTTCGTCGTCACCCGCGTGGTGCTGCAGGACTTCACCGGGGTGCCGCTGCTGGCCGACCTGGCCGCCATGCGCAGCGTGGCCGCCAAGCTGGGCAAGTCGCCCAAGACCATCGAGCCGCTGGTGCCCGTCGACCTGGTGGTCGACCACTCGGTCATGGTCGACTACTACGGCACGCCCAAGGCGCTCGACCTGAACATGAAGCTGGAGTTCCAGCGCAATAACGAGCGCTACCAGTTCATGAAGTGGGGCATGCAGGCCTTCGACACCTTCCGCGTCGTGCCGCCGGGCTTCGGCATCGTGCACCAGGTCAACCTCGAATACTTCGCCCGCGGCGTCTACAAGAGCCCGGGCGACGCGAACGACGTGCCCACCTACTATCCCGACTCGCTGGTCGGCACCGACAGCCACACGACCATGATCAACGGCATCGGCGTGGTCGGCTGGGGCGTGGGCGGCATCGAGGCCGAGGCGGCCATGCTGGGCCAGCCGGTCTACATGCTCACGCCCGACGTGGTGGGCTTCGAGCTCACCGGCAAGCTGCGCGAAGGCGTGACGGCCACCGATCTGGTGCTGTACGTCACGTCCATCCTGCGGGCCGAGAAGGTCGTGGGCAAGTTCGTCGAGTTCTTCGGTCCCGGCGCGGCTTCCATCGCCGTGCCCGACCGCGCGACCATCGGCAACATGGCGCCCGAATACGGCGCGACCATGGGCTTCTTCCCGGTCGACGACATGACCGTGGCGTACTTCGAAGGCACCGGCCGCACCAAGGAAGAGGTCGAGCGCTTCGCCGCCTACTACAAGGCGCAGGGCCTGTACGGCATGCCCAACCCGGGCGACATCGACTACACGAAAATCGTCAGGCTCGACCTCGGCACCGTGTCCCCGAGCCTGGCCGGCCCGAAGCGCCCGCAGGACCGCATCGACCTTGGCCACCTGGCCACCAAGTTCTCCGAGCTCTACAGCAAGCCCAACGAAGCCAACGGCTTCAACCAGCCGGCCGACAAGCTCAAGCTGCGCTATCCGCTGAGCGTGAACGGCGTGCGCGGCGACGACGAAGCCGCGGCGCCGCCGCCCGGTGCGCCGCGCGACGTGATCGAGATGGTGGCCAACCGCTCGACCCACGCCGCGGCACACACCAGCGCCACCGCACCGCCGGCGCCCAAGGGCGAAGTCACCATCGGCAACGGCGACGTGCTGATCGCGGCCATCACCTCGTGCACCAACACCTCGAACCCGAGCGTGATGCTGGCCGCCGGCCTGCTCGCGAAGAAGGCTGTGGAGGCGGGGCTCACGGTCAAGCCGCACGTCAAGACCTCTCTGGCACCCGGCTCGCGCATCGTCACCGAATACCTGGAGAAGGCCGGCCTGCTGCCGTACCTCGAAAAGCTCGGCTTCTACCTCGCGGGCTACGGCTGCACCACCTGCATCGGCAACGCCGGCGACCTGACGCCCGAGATCAACGAGGCCATCACCAAGAACGACCTGATCGGCGCGGCCGTGCTGTCGGGCAACCGCAACTTCGAGGCGCGCATCCATCCGAACCTGAAGGCCAACTTCCTCGCCTCGCCGCCGCTGGTGGTGGCCTTCGCTATCGCCGGCAACGTGATGACCGACCTCATGACCGAGCCCGTGGGCAAGGGCCGGAACGGCAAGGACGTGTACCTGGGCGACATCTGGCCCACGCCGAAGGAAATCGACGAGAACCTGCGCTACGCGATGAATGCGAAATCGTTCCGCGAGAACTACGACAAGGTCAAGACCGACCCGGGCAAGTTCTGGAGCAGCATCGAGGGCACCAACGGCCAGGTGTACGACTGGCCGAAGTCGACCTACATCGCCGAGCCGCCGTTCTTCGAGGGCTTCAGGATGACGCCGCACGCGTCGGACGCGGGCTTCAAGGGCGCACGCGTCATGGCGCTGTTCGGCGACTCGATCACCACCGACCACATCTCGCCGGCCGGCTCCATCAAGGAAAGCTCGCCCGCGGGCATCTGGCTCAAGGCGCATGGCGTGGCCAAGGCCGACTTCAACAGCTACGGTTCGCGCCGCGGCAACCACGACGTGATGATGCGCGGCACCTTCGCCAACGTGCGCATCAAGAACCTGATGATTCCGCCGGACGCCAACGGCACGCAGGAAGAGGGCGGCGTCACGCTGTTCCAGCCCGGCAACGAGAAGATGTTCATCTACGACGCCGCCATGAAGTACATGGCGCAGGGCGTGCCGACGGTGGTGTTCGGCGGCGAGGAGTACGGTACCGGCTCCTCGCGCGACTGGGCGGCCAAGGGCACGCAGCTGCTGGGCATCAAGGCCGTGGTGGCGCGCAGCTTCGAGCGCATCCATCGCGCCAACCTGGTCGGCATGGGCGTGCTGCCGCTGCAGTTCCGCGGCGCCGATTCGTGGCAGACGCTGGGCCTCACCGGCGACGAGAAGATCGACGTGGTGATCGGCAGCGAGCTGAAGCCGCAGATGGACGTGAAGCTGGTCGTGCACCGCGCCGACGACACGCATCAGGAGGTGACGGTGCGCCTGCGCATCGACACGCCGATCGAGGTCGACTACTACAAGCACGGCGGCATCCTGCCCTTCGTGCTGCGGCAACTGCTGGAATAGCACGGGCTTGTTTTTCCGAGAGGCCTTTCTTCTTCCATGCTCCGCATCGGCCTCATTTCCGACACCCACGGGCTCCTGCGGCCCGAGGCCGTCGCTTTCCTGAAAGGCAGCGACTTCATCGTGCATGGCGGCGACATCGGCAGCGCCGGCATCCTCGAGGCGCTCGCAGCCATCGCGCCGCTGACGGCCGTGCGCGGCAACAACGACCGCGAGCCCTGGGCCGAGGCGATCGCTGAAACCGAACTGCTGGAATTCGGCGATGTGCGCCTCCATGCCATCCACGACCTCGCGCAACTCGGGATCGACCCGTCCGCGGCCGGCGTGCGCGTGGTCGTCTCGGGCCATTCGCACCAGCCGAAGATCGCGGAGCGCGGCGGCGTGCTGTACGTCAACCCGGGCAGCGCGGGCCCGCGCCGGTTCAAGCTGCCCATCGCCGTGGCCGAACTGCTGATCGACGGCGATGCCGTCACCGCACGCGTCGTCGAACTGGCCGCTTGAGCCCCGCACGGGGCGGCCGAACCGAGCGAAAACCCCCCGATTTGCCGGGCTTCCATGCTTTTGAGGGGGTTGGTCAGGTTTTTGTGAGTGAGAATTGCTAGCATCTAGCCTTTGCTTACCGGCGCGCCCGATATTCCGGGCGTCATCTCACCGTGCGAACCATCGATTTCGGCGCAGCACCGACCACCGCCGTCGCCCTGCGCCTCGACCAGCTTCCGAACAACCAGTGGGCGACCGTGCTCGACGTGGCGCGCCCCGAGGATGCGGACGGCCGCGAACTGGTCCTGCGCCTGACGGAAATCGGCTTCGTGCCCGGCGAGGCCGTGCGCATCGTCGCCAGCGGCATTCCGGGCCGCGAACCGCTGGCGGTCCGCCTCGGCCACACCACCTTCGCACTGCGCCGCCACGAGGCCGCGCTGATCCACGTCACGCCGGGAGCCGCCAACCATGGTTGAAGCCGTCATCCAGGGTCCCGGGCGCCTCGCGCCTACCGCTCAGCCCGGCCGTATCGCCTTGCTGGGCAACCCCAACTGCGGCAAGACCGCGCTGTTCAACCTGCTCACCGGCAGCCGCCAGAAGGTGGCCAACTACGCCGGCGTGACGGTCGAGCGCAAGGAAGGCACGCTGCGCACGCCATCGGGCCGCCGCGTGTTCGTGCTCGACCTGCCGGGTGCCTACAGCCTGAACGCGCTGAGCGCCGACGAGGCCGTCACCCGCGACGTCGTCACCGGCCGGAGCAAGGAAGCCTTGCCCGACCTGCTGGTGTGCGTCACCGACGCCACCAACCTGCGCCTGAACCTGCGGCTGGTGCTCGAGGCCAGGCGGCTGGGCCTGCCGATGGTGGTGGCGCTCAACATGACCGACATGGCCAGGAAGCAGGGCATCGCGGTCGACACGGCGGTGCTCTCTCGCGAACTGGGCGTGCCGGTCATCGAGACGGTCGGCGTGCACAGCGGTGGCGCGCAGGGCCTGCTCGAAGCGCTCGACACGCCCGTGGCCGCCGCTGCGCCGCGGCCCTGGCAGGCACCGGGGCTCGACGACGTGCTGGCCACGCAGCGCGAGGTGCGCCGCATCCTCGGCCTGGCGGTGAAGGAGCCGGCGGGCAGCCTCGCCACCAGCGACCGCATCGACCGCGTGGTGATGCATCCGCTGTGGGGCATGCTGGTGCTCGCCGTCACCATGTTCCTGATGTTCCAGGCCGTGTTCAGCTGGGCCAATGTGCCGATGGACGCCATCAAGGCCGGCACCGAGGGGCTGGGCAGCCTGCTCAAGGCGCACATGCCGGAGGGCATGCTGCAGAGCCTGCTGGTCGACGGGGTCATCGCCGGCGTGGGCGGCGTGATCGTCTTCCTGCCGCAGATCCTGATTCTTTTCCTCTTCATCCTCGCTCTGGAAGACTCGGGCTACCTGCCGCGTGCGGCCTTCCTGCTCGATCGCGTGATGGGCACCGTGGGCCTCTCGGGCCGCTCGTTCATTCCGCTGCTGTCGAGCTTCGCCTGCGCCATTCCCGGCGTGATGGCCACGCGCACCATCAGCAACTGGCGCGACCGCATCACGACCATCATGATCGCGCCGCTCATGACCTGCTCGGCGCGGCTGCCGGTGTATGCGCTGCTGATTGCGGCCTTCATTCCGGCGCGCACGGTGGGCGGCGTGTTCAACCTGCAGGGCGTGGTGCTGTTCGCGCTGTACGTGTTCGGCATCGTCTCGGCGATGGCCGTGGCCTGGGTGATGAAGCGCTTTCGCGACAGCACCTCGCATTCGCCGCTGCTGATGGAGCTGCCCGCCTACCGCTGGCCGAACCCGCGCAACCTGGCGCTGGGCCTGTACGAACGGGCTTGGATCTTCATCCAGCGCGTGGGCACGATCATCCTCACGCTGACCATCCTGCTGTGGTTCCTGTCGACCTTCCCCTCGCCGCCGGAAGGCGCGACCGGGCCGGCCATCCAGTACAGCCTGGCCGGCATGATCGGCCGCGGGCTGGAGCACATCTTCGCGCCCATCGGCTTCAACTGGCAGATCTCGATCGCGCTGGTGCCGGGCATGGCGGCGCGCGAGGTGGCCGTGGGAGCGCTCGGCACGGTGTATGCGCTGTCGGCCACGGGCGACGACGTGGCGGGGCAGCTGGAGCCGCTGATCGCGGGCAGCTGGTCGCTGGCTACCGCGCTGTCGCTGCTGGTCTGGTACGTGTTCGCGCCGCAGTGCATCTCGACGCTCGCGGCCGTGAAGCGCGAGACAGGCTCGTGGAAGTACGTCTGGATCATGGCCGGCTATCTCTTTGCGCTGGCCTACATGGCGTGCTTCATCACCTACCGCGTTGCACTGGCACTCGGAGCGGGGTAAAAAAGCAAACCCCCAGGCTTGCCCACTTCGTGTGGCTGCCCACCCCCTTGCAGGGGGGCAATACCGGCGGCCCGGCGAAGCCGGTTCCGCGGTATTCCCCGCGGTATAGGCTTCGGGATTGGAGTATTTGAGATATGACGCAACAACTGATCGTCGGATTGATCGTCGCGGCAGCCGCGCTCTATGCGGTCTGGCGCTGGATGCCCGCGGGCTGGCGCCGCGGTGCGGCGCAGAAGCTCGCGGCCGGTACGCACCGCGCGGGCTGGGTCGACGAAGTCCGCGCGAAGGAGCTGGCCGCCTCGCTGGCAAAGACCTCGGGCTGCGGCTCTTGCGACAGCTGTGGAAGCTGCGCTCCCAAGACTCCCCTGAAGCAACCCGAAGCCGACCAGGGCGCTATCGCGCCGTCGTCCACGCACGGCCGCTGAGCCGATGCCCGCGCACATCCTCGTCGCCGGGGGCGGCATCGGAGGGCTGGCCGTTGCGCTGGCGCTGTCCCGCCAACGGCACCGGGCCGACGTCTTCGAACAGGCCGCGGCTTTCGGCGAAATCGGCGCCGGCGTGCAGCTCGGCCCCAACGCCACGCGGCGCCTTCAGCAACTCGACCTGGGCTCCGGGCTCGCGGCCATTGCGGCGCGGCCCGATGCGCTCGCGGTGCACAGCGCCGAAGGCGGCTCGGAGCTGGCTCGCATGCCGCTCGGAGACGCCATGCAGCAGCGCTACGGCGCTCCCTATTTCTGCGTGCATCGCGCCGATCTGCACGGCCTGCTGCTCGATGCCGTACGCGCACGCGGCACCGGCACGCTCGTCACCGCGGCGCACATCACGCAGGTGGAAACCAGCGACGACCTCGTGTGCCTGTCGAGCGCCGATGCGCGCGCCTGGGAAGGCGAAGCCGTCGTCGGGGCCGATGGCCTATGGAGCATGGTGCGGCAGGAGCTCGACTCCGCGTCTGCCGCGCAACCGCCGCGCGTCACCGGCCACACGGCCTGGCGCGCCATGGCCGAGCAGGCGAGGCTGCCCGCTGCATTGCGCCGCCGGCAAGTCGACGTCTGGCTCGGCCCGCGCCTGCATGCGGTGGCGTACCCGGTGCGCGGCGGCGATTGGCTCAACGTGGTTGTCATTGCCGAGTCCGCCCCCGCAGGCGATGCGCGCGACTGGGACCAGGCCGGCAGCATCGCCGCGCTGAAGCAGGCCATGGGCCGCAGCTGCGCGGGCCTGCAGGCGCTGCTCGACGCCATGCCCGGCTGGCGCGCGTGGTCGCTCGGTGACCGCGCACCCCTGAGCGGCGCGGCCGACATGGCGCACGAGCGCATCGCGCTGGTAGGCGATGCGGCGCATCCGATGGTGCCGTACCTCGCGCAGGGCGCGGGCATGGCCATCGAAGACGCGGTGGCGCTGGCCGATGCGCTGGGCGACGGCAGCGCCGCCGACGTACCCGCCGCGTTCGCGCGCTATGCCGAGGCGCGCTGGGCACGCAATGCGCAGGTGCAGGCGCGTGCGCGCCGCAACGGCGAGATCTTCCACGCCACGGGCGCAATGCGGTTGGGGCGCGACATGGCGATGCGCTTGTTGGGAGCAAAGCTGCTCGACCAGCCGTGGCTGTACGGCGGTTGATGCTTGTGTCCCCCGGGGTGCGTGCACAGGCCACGCATCACGCAAGGAGAGTTCGTTTCACAGCTGAAAAGTCTGCAGGTGCTCGATGCGCTCTGCAAGCCCTTCCTGCCCCAGGTAGTGGCCGTGCTTGTCGGCGAGCGTGGTCTTCAGTTCGAGCAGCATCGCATCGCGGTCCGCGGTGAAGGCCGGCTGCACGTCGATGCCCGCCCGCGCACAGGCATCCGCGATCAGGTGCGCGCTCGCGGGCGCACCGCAGGCCGCGCACTTGACGATCGCAGCCACGTTGGGCTCCGCGCCGTTGGCCAGCAGCGCGCTCGTGAGTTCGGGCGCGATCTGTCCATCGATGTTGCGCAGTGCATCGGCCGCCACTGGCGCACCCGCACGCACCAGTGCCGCGGCCGCGGCGAAAGCGCCGTGCCCCACCGCGACGTCGGTCGCGAGCGCGCTACCTTGCAGCGGGCCGTCGAAGTCCACGCCCGCGGCGGCGAGCTCGGCGACCAGCTCGGCATCGTCGGTCGCGATGGCATGGCGCAGCGCCACGCGTGCAAGCGAGGGCTGGTGGCGCAGCGTGCCCGCGGCCAGCGGCGAGCGCCAGTCGGCCACGGCACGGGAATAGAAGGCCACCAGCTTGTCCATCAGGTCAAGGTCGAGTCCGTGCTCCTCGTGGCGGTCGTCGAGGTATTCGAGCAGCGTCTGCCCCGAGAAGTAATCGCCCGTGGGAGCCAGCGGGTCTTCTTCCAGGTGCAGAGCCGCGAAGGCACCCATGAGGTCGGGCGCGATGGTGTTCACGCTGTCTTCGTGCAGCGCATGCGTCCATGCCGGCGGCAGGCCCTTCTTCCAGGCGATGACCTGCCCGTGCCCGGCGCCGGGCTCCACCACCGCGTAGATGCGGTCGGTGTATTCGAAGCCGCCGAAAGGCAGGTGCGTGAGCTTGCCGCTCCACGCCGTGCCGCCTTTCTGCGCGGCTTCCTCGGCCAGTTCGAGTTCGTGCGCGATCCAGCCCTGCAGGTCGTGGTAGCCGTCGCTGCCGTTCCAGAACAGCTCGTTCCAGCTGATGGCCTCGAGATTGCCGTTCATCTCGAGCGACAGGTCGTAGTCGAGCCGCCCGCCCGCGGTCTGCAGCCACAGCGCGAGCAGCGCTTCGGGGACCGGGCCCGCGCACTGGGCCTGCACGGCATCGATCTGCTGCCGCGGCATCGGCGGCTGCGCATCGAAGATCACGCGGTCGGCGAACAGCACGACGCCATGTTCGCGCAAGGTGGAAAGCTCGTCGGGTGTGAACCGGATGTCGTTCATGGCGGTGGCCTCCGTTGTTTCCAAAAATGTAGCGCTTTGCGCCAGCGGAGCAATCCGGACCACCCCAGCTTTATTAGGGCGTTTGCGTGGCTTGTGCGCCTACAGATCGGTGCGCAGCTTCCAGATCTCGGGAAACAGCACCACGTCGAGCATCTTGCGCAGGTAGCTCACGCCGCCCGTGCCGCCGGTGCCGCGCTTGAAGCCGATCACACGCTCCACCGTCGTCACGTGGCGGAAGCGCCAGAGGCGGAATGCATCTTCGAGGTCGGTGAGCTTTTCGCCGAGCTGGTACAGGTCCCAGTGATCGTGCGGGTTCCGGTAGACCGTGAGCCACGCGGCTTCGACGCCGTCGCTCGCCTCGTAGGGCTGGGTCCAGTCGCGTTCCAGCCGGTCGGCGGGCACAGGAAGGCCGCGGCGCGCCAGCAGGCGAAGCGACTCGTCGTACAGGGAGGGGGCGCGATAGGCCGCCTCGACCTGCGCGAGCAGGTCGGCACGGTGCGCGTGCGGCTTGAGCATGGCGGCGTTCTTGTTGCCGAGCGCGAACTCGATGCAGCGGTACTGCGCGCTCTGGAAGCCGCTGGAGTTGGCGAGGTAGGGGCGCATCGCCGTGTACTCGGGCGGCGTCATGGTCGAGAGCACGGTCCATGCGCTCACCAGCTGTTCCATGATGCGGCTCACGCGCGCGAGCATCTTGAAGGCGTCGGCCAGCTTCTCGTCGGCGATGCAGCCGATGGCCGCGCGCAACTCGTGCAGCATGAGCTTCATCCAGAGTTCGCTGGTCTGGTGTTGCACGATGAACAGCATCTCGTCGTGCGCGGGCGATAGCGGGTGCTGGGCGTTGAGGATCTCGTCGAGGTGCAGGTAGTCGCCGTAGCTCATGGACTTGCTGAAATCCAGTTGCGCCTTTTCTTCGTGTACGATTTTTTCGGTGCTCATGATGTTTGCTGGTTGGTCATCGCCAGACCACGGCGGTGTAGGAGGGGAGGCCCATGCCGGACTCTTTCCTGGGGTAGACGAAGCGCACGGCTTCGTCCTTGCGCTTGAACTGCTGGTAGGTTTCGCCGCCCGGGATGCGGCCTTTCTCGGCCGGTGCGTAGCCGGCGTTGCGCACTTCCTTCACGAGGCGATCGAAGGCGGCCTTGTCGGTCAGCGAGAGCTGGATGCTGTTCTCGCTGCCGCGGCTTTCCACATAGGTGGACTTCATGAGATGCGTGGTCTGGCCGTCGACGAACTTCTCGTACTCGATCATGCTGACCTC
The DNA here is from genome assembly GCF_000282635.1 of Variovorax sp. CF313. Classification (GTDB taxonomy): domain Bacteria; phylum Pseudomonadota; class Gammaproteobacteria; order Burkholderiales; family Burkholderiaceae_C; genus Variovorax. Next base: position 106,539 of record NZ_AKIW01000027.1, on the reverse strand, counting down.
GTCGGTCACGGTCTTGTCGGCATACGAGAAGCCCTGGCGCCTGATCTCCTGGCGGAAGGCGTCGGGCGACAGGACGACGAAGGCCTTCAGTTGCGGCAGCGTGAAGTTCGGCTGCTGTGCAAGGGCGGGGGCTGCCGCCATCAGCAGCGCGGCGGAAAGAGCGAGCAATGCGTGTTTCATGATGCGGCGCCGCTCAGGTGACGGCGTTCTTGCGGTTGAACTCTTCGCGCTTCCACTCGCCCGTCTCGAGCACCTGCACGAGGTGCTCGACCGAGTTCCACACGTCCTCGAAGCCGATGTACAGCGGCGTGAAGCCGAAGCGCAGGATGTCGGGCATCTGCGAGTCGCCGGCGCGGTAGTCGCCGATGACGCCGCGCGCGATCAGCGCCTGCACGATGGCGTAGGCGCCTTCTTCACGGCTCAGGCAGACCTGCGAGCCGCGTTGGGCGTGATCGCGTGGGGTGATGAGCGAGAGGCCCTGGCCGGCGCAGCGTTCTTCCACCAGCTTGATGAAGAGATCGGTCAGCGCGAGCGACTTCGTGCGCAGCGCTGCCATCGCGCCGTGATCGCCGTTGAAGGCTTCGGCCGCGAGCACGGTGTCGAGACCGCATTCCAGGCCCGCGAGCGCGATGATCGGCTGCGTGCCGCAGAGGTACCGCCCGACGCCTGGGGCCGGGCGATAGTGCGGCGTGAACTCGAAGGGCGCCGCGTGGCCCCACCAGCCCGACAGCGGCTGCTCGAACTGGCCCGCATGCTTCGTGTGCACCCATGCGAAGGCCGGTGCGCCGGGGCCGCCGTTGAGGTACTTGTAGCCGCAGCCGATCGCGTAGTCGGCGTTGCTCTCGTTGAGCGCGACCGGCACCGCGCCCGCGCTGTGCGCGAGGTCCCACACCGTGAGCGCGCCCGCGGCGTGCGCGGCGGCGGTGACGGCTTTCATGTCGTGCATGGCGCCGGTGCGGTAGTTCACGTGCGTCAGCATCAGCACGGCCACTTCGTCGGTCAGAACGTCCGGCAGTTCGCTCGCATCGATCAGCTTGAGCGTGAAGCCGCGTTCGCGGCACAGCGACTCGGCGATGTAGAGGTCGGTCGGAAAGTTGCTGCGTTCGCTCACCACCAGCTTTCGGCCACTGTCCTTGTGCTGCGACAGCGCAGCGAACAGCACCTTGTAGAGATTGACCGAGGTGCTGTCGGTGCACACCACTTCGCCGGGCGCGGCGCCGATCAGTCGGGCTACCTTGTCACCCAGGCGTTGCGGCAGGTCGAACCAGCTTGCGGTGTTCCACGAGCGGATCAGGCCTTCGCCCCATTCCTTCGTCACGACTTCGGCGATGCGCGCCGCGGCGGCCGTGGGCATCACGCCGAGCGAGTTGCCGTCGAGGTAGAGCACGTCCTCGGGAATGGTGAATTGGTCGCGCAAGGCGCGCAGCGGGTCTTGCGCGTCGAGCGCGCGGCAGTCTGCAAGGGTCGTCATGTTGGAGGTTTCAGCGGGGGAGTTCGCGCAGGACCGCGCGAACGGGGGATGCATCGGCGCTGACCAGCTTGAGCGGCAGCGCGATGAGTTCGTAGTCGCCTTCGGGCACGTCGTCGAGCACGAGGTTCTCGAGCACGCGCAGGTCGAGGCGGCGGATGCGTTGGTGGCTGTCCAGCGTCTTGCTGTCGGCCGGGTCGATGCTGGCGGTGTCGATGCCGATGAGCTTCACGCCCATGGCCGCGAGGCGCTCGACGGTGGCGGGGGCGTAGGCGGCAAGCCGAGGGTCCCATCGGTCCACCGGCATGGCGGTGTAGGTGCGCACCAGCACGCGCTGCGGCAGGTTGCTGTCGACGGCGTGGGAGATGTGCTCCCATTCGATCAGCGGGCCCTTGTCGATCGCATGAATCACGCGGCAGGGGCCGAGGAAGGGCGTGAGGTCGACGTTGCCGATGGTCTGGCCTGCGGGGTCGTAGTGCAGCGGCGCATCGGCGTGCGCGCCGACGTGGGGCGAGAGCTTGATCTCGCTGACGTTCACCGGGCAGTCCGGCGAGATGGTCGCTGCCCAGCGCTGCTGGTAGGGCGTATCGCCGGGAAACACCGGCGTGCCTTCATGCACGGGCGGCGAGATGTCCCAGATTCGGGGGCGGGGTTGCTTTGAACGCATGGCGCGAAGTTAGCGCCCGGCGAGCGGTCGTGGTGTCGGTTATTTCCAACACCTTATGTGACGAGTTGAAGCCGTCAATGAAGCGGCGACAGCGCGGGCAGTCCGTGCCGGGCGCGCGCCCGCTCGCAGGCGTCGCTGCCGGCCTGCAGCTCGTGGCACGGATTGGGGCGCCATTCGTAGATGCCGCAACCCACGGCCTGGCCGATCTTGCCGGTGAGCGCTGCGCAGCGCATGGGCGTGTGGTCGGTGCCGCGCATGCGGCAGATGGCGTCGTTCACCTCGACCGCGAGGCCGGAAGGCACGCTGCCGCCGTTGTCGTCGAGCTCATGGACGCTGAAGTCGACGCGGTAGCTGGCGCAGCAGGCGCCGCATTGCTGGCAGTCATTCATGGCAAGGCCCAGTTGACGATCTGTCTCAGGAACACCGCGGAACCGGCTTTGCCGGGCCGCAGGTGTTGCCCCCGGCGAGGGGGATGGCGAAGCGACACGAAGTGCGCGGAGCCTGGGGGAGTGCCTATAACTTGCCGAGGAGCAGGAACTCCATCAGCGCCTTCTGCGCATGCAGCCGGTTCTCGGCCTCGTCCCACACCACCGACTGCGGCCCGTCGATCACTTCGGCCTGCACTTCCTCGCCGCGGTGCGCGGGCAGGCAGTGCATGAAGAGGGCGTCGGGCTGCGCGATGCGCATCATGTCCTCGTCGACGCACCAGTCGGCAAAGGCCTTGCGGCGCGCCTCGTTCTCGGCCTCGTAGCCCATGCTGGTCCAGACGTCGGTGGTGACGAGGTCGGCGCCGCGGCAGGCTTCCATCGGGTCCTGGAAGACCTTGTAGCTGTCGCCCGAGCGAATGCCCGCGATCGACTGGTCGACCTCGTAGCCGCTGGGCGTGCTCACGTGCACCGTGAAGCCCAGGATCTCGGCCGCCTGCAGCCAGGTGTTGGCCATGTTGTTGCCGTCGCCGACCCAGGCCACGGTCTTGCCCTTGAGGCAGGAAAGTGCGTCGCCGCCGGCGTCGCGCGAACCGCGGTGCTCGATGTAGGTGAAGATGTCCGCGAGGATCTGGCAGGGGTGGAATTCGTTGGTCAGGCCGTTGATGACCGGAACGCGCGAGTGCGCGGCGAAGGCGTCGATCTTGGTCTGCTCGTACGTGCGGATCATCACGAGGTCGACCATGCGGCTGATGACCTTGGCGCTGTCCTCGATGGGCTCGGCGCGGCCGAGCTGGCTGTCGCCGGTGGTCAGGTGCACCACGCTGCCGCCGAGCTGGTACATGCCGGCCTCGAAGCTCACGCGGGTGCGCGTGCTGGCCTTCTCGAAGATCATGGCCAGCGTGCGATCGACCAGCGGCTGGTGCTTCTCGTAGGTCTTGAACTTCTTCTTGATGATCGCCATGCGATCGAAGAGGTAGGCATATTCGTCGGCCGTGAAGTCCGAGAACTGCAGGTAGTGGCGGATGGCGTTGGGGGTGGCGGCGGTCGTCATTGCGCTGCAGGCTCCGACAGGAAGGTTTTCACGATCGGCGCGAGGATGGCGACGATCTCGTCGGCTTCGGCCGTGGTCAGGATGAGCGGCGGCACGAGGCGGATCACCTTGTCGGCCGTCACGCTCAGCAGGAGGCCGGCGTCGCAGGCGCGGTTCAGGATCACGCCGCAGGGGCGGTCGAGCTCGATGCCGAGCATCAGGCCCTGTCCGCGGATTTCCTTCACGCCCGGCAGGCCGCCGATTTCGCGCTCCAGCGCGGCCTTCAGGTGGGCGCCCACGGTGGCAGCGTTCTCGAGCAGCTGGTGCTCTTCCATGATGCGGATGGTCTCGATGCCGGCGCGCATCGCGAGCGGGTTGCCCCCGAATGTGGTGCCGTGGTTGCCGGGCCCGAAGATGTTGGCGGCCTTGGGGCCGGCCACCACGGCGCCGATCGGCACGCCCGAGCCCAGGCCCTTGGCCAGCGGCATGACGTCGGGCTTGATGCCCGCCCACTGGTGGGCGAACCATTTGCCGGTGCGGCCCATGCCGCACTGCACCTCGTCGATCATCATGAGCCAGTCGCGCTCGTCGCACAGGGCGCGCACCTGCTTCAGGTATTCCCAGCGCATCGGGTTGATGCCGCCTTCGCCCTGAATGGTTTCGAAGAACACGGCCACAACATTGGGGTTGCCTTCGGTGGCCTTCTTCAGTGCCTCGATGTCGTTCAGCGGCACGCGGATGAAGCCCTCGACCAGCGGGCCGAAGCCGGCCTGCACCTTGGGATTGCCGGTGGCCGAGAGGGTGGCGATGCTGCGGCCGTGGAAGGCGGCTTCGTAGACGACGATCTCGGGACGCTCGATGCCCTTGTCATGGCCGAACTTGCGGGCCAGCTTCAATGCGGCTTCGTTGGCTTCGAGACCCGTGCAGCAGAAGAACGCGTTGGTGAGGCCCGAGATTTCGGTCAGCTTGGTGGCGAGCTGCTCCTGGCCGGTCACGTGGTAGTAGTTGGAACTGTGGATCAGCTTGGTCAGCTGGTCCTGCAGGGCGGGCACCAGCTCGGGGTGGTTGTGGCCCAGGGTGTTCACTGCGATACCGCCGAGGCCGTCGATATAGGCCTTGCCCGTGGTGTCCCAGACTCGGCAGCCCTGGCCGTGCGACAGCGCGATCGGCAGGCGACCGTAGGTGTTCATGACGTGGGGCGAGGTGGGCTGGGCGGTAGCGCTCATTCGGGTTCTCCAGATAGGGAACGCGGATTCTAGGCGTGCGGTTTGACGGCTTCGTTGAGGATTGCGCATTACAGCAATGCCCCGTGTTCAGGATGCAAAAAGGGCCGCGGATAGAATCGCTTGCTGCACCGCAGCACCTGCTCCGGTCGCCTCATTCAACGATGATTTCCTCCACTGCCAAAGAAATCTTCATCCAGGGAATTACCAAGGATGGCCGGACCTTTCGCCCGAGCGATTGGGCCGAGCGCCTGGCCGGCGTCATGAGCTCTTTTCGCCCCGGCGGCGCCTTTCCGGGCAGCTACCTGAGCTATTCGCCCTGGTGCGTGCCGACGACCATCAACGGCGTGAAGTGCGTGGTCGTGAACCGAGCGCTGCGCGACGCCGAGCCCATGGCTTGGGACTTCTGTGTGAATTTCGCCAAGGACAACGATCTGCAGGTCGCCGAAGCCTGTCTGGTTCCCGACACCCCACCCCCAAAGGCCTGACCGGCCTTTTTTCTTGTCCGTCCCCTGGCTTCATGAACCAGCCGGGCATGAAAAAACCGCCCGAAGGCGGTTTTTTACACTTTGCTGCAGCGCACCCCGATCAAACGGCGGACCGGAGGATTCCGATCCGGGCTTGCCTGACAGGTGTCAGGCGGCGGCCTTTTCAGGCGCCAGGGCGAGGGCCTTGACCTTGGCCGACAGGCGGCTCTTGTCGCGGGCGGCCTTGTTCTTGTGGAAGATGCCCTTGTCGGCGACGGTGTCGACGATGCTCTGGGCCTTCGCGAACAGTTCGCTTGCCTTGGTCTTGTCGCCAGCCAGAACAGCCTTTTCGACGTTCTTGACAGCGGTACGGTATTTGGAGCGCAGCGAGGTGTTCGCAGCGTTGAGCTTGGTGTCCTGGCGGACGCGCTTACGGCCGGAGGCGAGGCGCGGGTTCTTCTTCTTGGGCTTGGCGGATGCCATATTTAATGTTCCTTAGGTGTCTGAGGATGATGCAGCAAAGCCCTCGATTATAGGCCGGGTTGCCTTTTCCGCCGAATCGGCCCGTTTCAGGGGGTTGGCGGGCCCTACACTCGGCCCCCGTGTCCCTGCTCAAATCCGCCTCCACCGTCTCCCTGCTGACCCTCGCCTCGCGGATCACGGGCCTCGTGCGCGACGTGCTGTTTGCCTCGGTTTTCGGCGTCAGCGCGCTGACCGACGCGTTCAACGTCGCATTCCGCATCCCCAACCTGTTCCGGCGGGTCTTCGGCGAAGGCGCCTTCAGCCAGGCCTTCGTGCCGGTGCTGGCCGCGCGCAAGGCCGAAGCCGGGGAGGAGGGCGCCAGGCAGCTCATCGACCACGTCGCCACGCTGTTGACCTGGACGCTGCTGATCGTCTGCGTGGTAGGCGTGGCCGGCGCGCCCCTGCTGGTCTGGGCCATGGCCAGCGGGCTGCCCGGCTTCGACGCCGCCATCGTCATGACGCGTTGGATGTTCCCGTACATCGGCTTCATGTCGCTGGTGGCGCTGGCGGGCGGCATTCTCAACACCTGGCGCAAGTTCGCGGTGCCGGCGGCCTCGCCGGTGCTGCTCAACGTGGCGCTGATCCTGTCGATTCTGGTCGGGGCGCCGCTTTTCCGGCACTGGGGCATCGAGCCGATCTACGCACAGTGCGTGGGCGTGATGGTGGGCGGCGTGCTGCAGCTTGCGCTGCAGATGCCGGCACTGCGCAAGCTGGGGCTGATGCCGCGCGTGGGAACCAGCCTTCGGGCGCTGCGCACCGCCTGGACCGACCCGAACACGCGCAAGGTGCTCAGGCTGATGCTGCCCGCGCTGCTGGGCGTGAGCGTTGCGCAGATATCGCTGCTCATCAACACGCAGATCGCCTCCCACCTGGCGGTGGGCAGCGTCACCTGGATCACCAACGCCGACCGGCTGATGGAGTTTCCCACCGCGATGCTCGGCGTCGCCCTCGGCGTGGTGCTGATGCCGCAGCTGGCCGGCGCCCGCGCCGCCAAGGACGACGCGCGCTATTCCTCGCTGCTCGACTGGGGCCTGCGCCTCGTAGTGCTGCTGTCGGCGCCGTGCGCCGTCGCCTTGCTGCTGTTCGCAAAACCGCTGGTGGCGGTGCTCTTCCACAACGGCGCCTACTCGGGAGAGGACGTGGGCCGCACCACCCTGGCGCTGATGGGCTACGGCGTCGGGCTGGTCGGCATCGTGGCTGTGAAGGTGCTGGCGCCCGGCTACTACGCCAAGCACGACACGCGCACGCCGATGCTCATCGCCGTGGGCGTGCTGGTGCTGACGCAGATCCTCAACATCTTTCTGGTGCCGGTGCTGCAGCACGCAGCGCTGACCCTGACCATCGCCATCGGCGCGCTGGTCAATTCGACCTGGCTGCTGGTCGGCCTGATTCGCCGCGGCAGCTACAAGCCCGAGCCGGGCTGGGGCAGGTTCGCGCTGCAGGTGCTGGCCGGCACGCTGATGCTGGCGGGCCTGCTGGCCTGGGGCTCGGCGCATTTCGACTGGATCGCCCTGCGCGACCAGCGCCTGCTGCGCATCGGCCTGCTCGCCGCGCTGATCGCCGGCGCCGCGCTGCTCTATTTCGCCGTGCTGGCGGCGGTGGGTGTGCGGCTGCGCAGCTTCGTTCGCCGCTGAACCCCCGCGCGCAGGCGCCGCAATCCGCACGTGTCCCGCCTTGACGCCCCTGGCGGGCTCCTCTACAAAGACACATGACGTTCAGCTTTCAGGTTCCCACCGCACTGGAGTATTTCGAATCGCTGGTCTGCAGCGACGATCACTTTCCGCTGCTCGAAGCGGCCGCCAGCCTGGCGCAGGACGAATACCCCGAACTCGATGTGCAGCAGGTGCTGGGCGATGTCGACCAACTTCTCGCCCGCCTCAAGCGCCGCCTGCCGGCCGACGCCGCGCCACTGGCCCGCCTGCGCGCCCTGAACCAGTTCTTCTTCAACGACTTGAGCTTCGGCGGCAACGTCAACGACTACTACGACCCCGACAACAGCTACCTGAACGCCGTGCTGCGCACCCGCCGCGGCATTCCGATCTCGCTGGCCGTGCTGTGGATGGAGCTGGCGCAGGGCCTGGGCCTGCAGGCGCGCGGCATCGGCTTTCCGGGGCATTTCATGCTCAAGGTGACGCTGCCCAAGGGGCAGGTGGTGATCGATCCCTTCACCGGCAAGTCGCTGTCGCGCGAGGAACTGGGCGAGCGGCTCGAGCCCTACAAGCGCAGCAACGGCCTCGTCGGCGATTTCGACGTGCCGCTGGGCCTGTACCTGCAGCCTGCCAGTCCGCGCGAAATCATCGCCCGCATGCTGCGCAACCTGAAGGAAGTGCATCACGCGCAGGAAGACTGGCAGCGCGTCATCGCCGTGCAGGACCGCCTGATCGCGCTGCTGCCCAGCGCCTGGGGCGAGTACCGCGACCGCGGCGTCGCGCACGCCGAACAGGGCAACACGACGCAGGCCGTGCGCGACCTGGAAACCTACCTGGCTAAGGCCGAGGACGCCCTCGACATCGACGCGATTGCCGAGCGCGTCGCCACCCTTCGCCGCACGGCCAATTGAAATGGACGCGAAGGCCGGTGTGAGCCCGGCGCCCGATCTGGGCACCCTGCATGAATTCCATGGCGTTCAGCCGGTGCTGCCGGTGTCGGATGTCTCGCGCGCCGCGCGCTGGTTTCGCGATGTGCTGGGCTTCGAGCTCGATTTCATCGCGGGAGAGCCGCCCAGCTACGCCCGCGTGAAGAAGGGCGACCGCAGCTACGGCGACCCGGTCTACCTGCGGCTGTGGCAGTGCAACGCGCGCGAGGCCAAACCTTGGCGCGGCGAAATCGTGATCCACGTGGGCAAGGACATCGACGGGCTGCATGCCGCTTACGTGAAGCGCGGCGTGACGATCATCGAGCCGCCGGTCTCCCAGCCTTGGGGCCTGCGCGAATTCGCGATCCGCGAGCCCGACGGGCATGTGTTGCGCTTCTGCGGCTACCTGCCCTGAAGCCTCGAATTTCTGAAGCACAAAATTACAAATAGATCGACGCGAGCGTGTCGATCCGTCTTCCGCTCGTCCGACGTGTGAACAGGAGCAGGCAAATTCCATCGAGCCGCTCCCAAGCTCATTAACCTTCAGGAGAAACGACATGCGATTCATGATTCTGGTCAAGGCCAACGCCGATTCCGAAGCCGGCGTGATGCCCAGCACCGAAATCCTCACCGCCATGGGCAAGTTCAACGAGGAACTAGTCAAGGCCGGCGTGCTGCTGGCCGGCGAAGGGCTGCACCCCAGCTCCAAGGGCGTGCGCGTACGCTTCGAGGGCCCGACCAAGCGCACCGTCATCGACGGACCGTTTGCCGAAACCAAAGAACTGCTGGCCGGCTTCTGGCTGTTCCAGGTCAAGTCGAAGGAAGAAGCCATCGAATGGATCAAGCGCAGCCCGTTCCAGGAAGGCGAGATCGAGATCCGCCAGGTGTTCGAGGCGGCCGATTTCGGCGACTCGATGACGCCCGAGCTGCTCGCCCAGGAAGACCGCCTGCGGGCCGAGACTGAAGCCCGCGCCAAGGCCGGCGGCTGAAGCGGCCGCCAGCACAACGCAACCGGACCGAAGGAGACTGCCATGCGATTCATGCTGCTGATGATTCCCCACGGCTACGAAACCGCCGCGCCCGGCACCATGCCCGACGACGTCGAGGCGGTGTCGGCCATGATGGCCTACAACGAGTCGCTGCAGAAAGCCGGCGTGCTGATCAGCTGCGACGGCCTGCATCCCCCCTCGATGGGCGCGCGAGTGAGCTTCAAGGACCGCAAGCCCACCGTGGTCGACGGCCCCTTTGCCGAGGCGAAGGAAGTGCTCGGCGGCTTCTGGATCATCGACGTGCCCTCGCGCGCCGCCGCCATCGAATGGGCCAGCCGCTGCCCGGGCGGCGACAACGAGGTCATCGAGGTGCGCCAGATCCAGGAGATCGGCGACTTCCCGGCCGACGTGCAGGCCGTGGCCACCGAATTCACGTCGATGCAGACGGTGAAGAAGACCGGCGCATGAGCCACGGCGAGGGCCGCGCGGACACCGGCGCCATCCGCCGCACCATCGAGGCGGTATGGCGCATCGAGTCCGCGAAGATCATCGCCACTGTCGCGCGCATGGTGCGCGACGTGGGGCTGGCCGAAGAGCTGGCCCAGGACGCGCTGGTCTCGGCCCTCGAGCAATGGAGCGAATCGGGCGTGCCCGACAACCCGGCGGCCTGGCTCACGGCAGTGGCCAAGCGCCGCGCCCTCGACCGCCTGCGCCACCTGCAGCTGGCCGAACGCAAGGCCGGCGAGATCGGCCGCGAACTCGACGCCCGGCACGACATGGCGCAGGACGATTTCGCCGAAGCGGTCGATGCCGCGCTCGACGACGACATCGGCGACGACCTGCTGCGCCTGGTGTTCACCGCCTGTCACCCGGTGCTGTCGACCGAGGCGCGCGTGGCGCTCACGCTGCGGCTGATGGGCGGCCTCACCACCGGCGAGATCGCTCGCGCCTTCCTCGTGCCCGAAGCCACCGTGGCGCAGCGCATCGTGCGCGCCAAGCGCACCCTGGCCGAGGCGCGCGTGCCTTTCGAGGTGCCGCGCCGGCACGAGCTCGGGGCACGGCTCGCCTCGGTGCTCGAAGTGCTCTATCTGATCTTCAACGAAGGCTATTCGGCCACCGCCGGCGACGACTGGATGCGTCCGGCGCTGTGCGACGAAGCGATGCGCCTGGGCCGCATCGTGGCCGAGCTGGTGCCCGGCGAATCCGAAGTGCACGGCCTCGTGGCGCTGATGGAAATCCAGGCCTCCCGCACCGCCGCGCGTGTGGGTGCCTCGGGCGAACCGGTGCTGCTGCTCGAACAGAACCGGGCGCGCTGGGACCAGATGCTGATCCGCCGCGGCCTCGCGGCGCTCACGCGCGCCGAGTCGCTCGGCGGCGCGCTCGGCCCCTATGCGCTGCAGGCGGCCATCGCCGCCTGCCACGGCCGCGCGCGCACCGCCGACGAAACCGACTGGGGCCGCATCGCCGCGCTCTACGACGCGCTGGCCGAGCTCACGCCGTCGCCCATCGTCGAACTCAACCGTGCGGTGGCGCTGTCGATGGCGTTCGGGCCGGCCGCGGGGCTGGAGGTTGTGGACGCGCTCACGGGCGAGCCGGCACTGCAGGGCTACCACCTGCTGCCGACCGTGCGCGGCGACCTGCTCTTCAAGCTCGGCCGCCGCGACGAGGCGCGCAAGGAATTCGATCGCGCGGCTTCGCTCACCCGCAACACGCGCGAACGGGCGCTCCTGCTGGCACGTGCGCGGGCGTGCACCCTGAACTGAACGGTTGCTGAAGCTGCGGCAGCCTGGGCGAGAGGAAAATGCGCGCCATGCGCCGCACCCCTGCCTTCCGTTTCCTGTGCATCCTTGGCCTGACCTTGCTGTCGGCCGCATCGGCCTGTGCCCAGTTCGATCCTGCCAAGGTGTGGGTCGAACCGCCGGCCATCGCGGCGCGCTTTCCCGATCCGCCCGTGAGCTACGCCACGCCGGGCTTTCGCGCCGGCCGCACCGATTTCGCTTCGCACGCCGAGGTGCTGGCCTTTCTCGATGACCTGGCGCGCCAGTCGCCGAACGTGCGCGTCGAACGCCTGGGCGTGTCGCAACAGGGGCGCGAGATGCCTCTGGTGCTGCTTGCCGACCAGGGTCGCGTCGATCCTGCGCGGCCCACTGTCATGGTGATCGGCCAGCAACACGGCAACGAGCCAGCCGGCGGCGAAGCGGTGCTGGCCCTGGCGCAGCAGTTCGCCAGCGGGCCGGGCGCGGCGCTGCTGCAGAAGGTGAACCTCGTGCTGCTGCCGCGCGGCAACCCTGACGGCGCGGAGCACTTCACCCGCGTCACCGCCAACGGCATCGACGTGAATCGCGACCACCTGTTGCTGCGCACGCCCGAGGCCCGCTCGATCGCGGCCGCCACCCTGCGCTTTCGGCCGCAGGTGGTGCTCGACCTGCACGAGTTCACCGTCGGCGGTCGCTGGATCGACAAGTTCGGCGCGGTCATGAAGTACGACGGCCTGCTGCAGCCCGCCACCGTGGGCAACCTGGATGCCGCCATTGCCGCGAGCGCGCAGCGCGACTACGTCGACGCCATCCAGGCTGCGTTCACGCAGGCGGGGCTGCAGGGCTTCAAGTACCACACCACTTCTGGCGGCAAGAGCGCCGACCGCACCGTCTCGATGGGCGGTGTGCAGCCCGACACCGGCCGCAATGTGAGCGGCCTGCATCAGGCCGTGAGCCTGCTGCTGGAAGTGCGGGGCGTGGGGCTGGGCCGCGCGCATTTCGCCCGTCGCGTGTACACGCAGGTGCTGGCCGCCACCACCGTCATCGAGACGGCGGCGCGCCAGGGCCCGGCGCTGATGCAGCTCACCGCGCAGGCCGGCCAGCGCGCCAAGGCCGACGCCTGCCACGGAGACCTCGTGGTCGAGGCCTGGCAGACGACGACGCGCCAGCGCCTGGACTTTCTCGACGAGAAGAGCGGGGAAGAAAAGGCGGTCGACGTCGAGTGGCGCGCGGCCGAGCCGCTGAAGGTCGCCAATGCGCGCCCGCGGCCGTGCGGCTATCTGCTGGCGGCCAGTGAAACGGTGGCCGTGCAGCGCCTGCAGATGCTGGGCGTGCGCGTCGAGCGCATCGACAGCGCCGCGCCGTGGCAGGTCGAGCGCTACGAGATCCTGTCGCAGAGCGACGGCCGGCGCCAGGACGCGCGCGGCGCCATCGAGGACGGCGAGGCGATCCGCGCCTTCCGCGTGCGGCCAAGGATGGGGCGTGCCGTGATGCCGCCGGGCAGCTTCTATGTGTCGCTGGCGCAGCCGCTGTCGCCCTTGGTCAGCGTCGCGCTGGAGCCCGATTCGCAGAACAGCTATGCGGCCAACCGCCTGCTGGAGATCGGCGACGACAAGCTGCTGCGCGTGACCGGCCCCGCGCCTGCGGGCGTCTGGCACTGAGCGCCCCCGGGGCGCAGCCCGAACACCCGTCAGGTTTTCAGCGGCGTATTCGCCTCGGACGGCGAACCCGGCAAGCCGAACTGGTGCCACGCGCGACGCAACTGCGTATCGGAGCCGAAGCCCGACAGTTCCGCCGCTCGCGTGACGTTCGCACCCGAGGCCAGCGCCAGTTGCGCGGCCGCCAGCCGCAGCCGGCGCAGGTACGCCAGCGGCGCCACGCCCGCATGCTCGACGAACAGGCGCGTGAGATGCCGCGCCGAGGTGTGCGCCACCTCCGCCATGCGCGGCACGCTCCACTCGGCCTGAGGCTGTTCGCTGACCGCGTCCTGCACCCGGTGCAGCGCGGCATGCAGATGGTTGCGGTAGGCGAGAAAGGGCGACAGCTCCGGATCGTTCGGGCCGCGCCGCAGCGCTACCACCATGGTCTGCGCCACCTGGGCCGCGAGGGCTTCGCCGCAAATCTCGCCGATGCGGTGCAGCACGAGGTCGATGCCGGTCGTGACGCCCGCGCTGCTGTAGAGCGGTGGGTCGATCACGAAGACGCGGTTGGCCACCACGTCGCAGCGTGGCTCCACCGTGCGCAGTTCGTCCAGGTGATGGTGGTGTGTGGTGGCGCGTCGGCCCGCGAGCGCGCCGGCATGCGCCGCAAGCACGGCGCCGGCGCAGATCGTCACCAGCTCCAGCCGGCTGCGCTCGAAGCGCAGGCCGCGCAGCCAGTGCAACAGGTCTTGCGCCTCGGGATTGTCGATGGCGATGCTGTTCCCGGGCAGGCCGACCAGCACCACCCAGGCCGGGCCGTCCCACCGCGTGGGCAGCGACGCCAGCCCGGTGAGCGCAACGCCGACCGAGCTGAGGGAATCGGGCCGGGGGCTCGCGAACTCGAGCGTGAAGCGCTCAGGCTGGCCCGTTGCGCGCAGCCGCTGGTTGGCGATGCGCAGGGCCTCGGCCGGCCCGGCCCAGTCGAGCACCAGGCTGCCGGGCAGGAGCGCGAAGACTACGCGGATGGGCTGTTGCTGCTGTTGTGGGTCCATGCGTAGTCCATCTGGCGCGCGGTGCGCTCGGCCAGTTCGCGTCCGGCCAGGCGTTCGACCAGGTGCAGGCTCATGTCTATGCCCGCGCTGATGCCGGCCGAGCTGACGATGCGGCCGCTGTCGACCCAGCGCACGCCTTCGCGCACGTCGAGTCGCGGAAACTGCGCGCGCAGGTCGGCGATGTCTTCCCAGTGCGTGGTGACTGCTTGGTGCGTGACCACGCCGCTCTTCGCGAGCAGGAAGGCGCCGGTGCAGACCGATGCCACGAGCTGCGCGCCGGCTGCGCTTTTCGCGATCCAGCGCAAGGTGTCGGGGCTGGCCATCGGCACATCGACCACGCCGCCGGGAACGATCAATACGTCGGCTTTCGGGCTGCCTTCGAGCGTTTGGTCGGCCAGCAGGCGAAGGCCCGCGCGCGCCTGCACGGGCGATGCCTGTGCGACCGGGGCCACCTCGAACGGCGCGGCCGTGCCGGGCTGCATCCGTTGGCTGACGCGGCTGGCGGTGGTGAACACCTCGAAGGGACCGGCAAAGTCGAGTGCTTCGACGCCGTCGTAGGCCAGGATCAGCACGCGCAGGCTCATGCGCTTGCCTCCGCGCCGGCGCGTTCCAGCGCCTGCGCCACGCTGCAGACCGTCGCGAACCGGCCGTGCAGCACGGTGGCGGTGCGCGCCTTGATGTCGGCGGCGGCCAGCGGCCGGCCGTCGGGCTGGGTCATGTCGAAGGTCAGGGTGGCGTCGGTCACGTAGTCGATTTCCCAGCCCAGGTCCGAGGCATGGCGTGTGGTGGTTTCGCAGCATTGCTCGGAGCGGATGCCGCTCACGATGAGCCGGCCGATGCCGTTCTGCGTGAGCCAGATGTCCAGTCCGCTGTTGACCAGCGCGCTGTGGCGGTGCTTGGTGAAGGTGGCCGCGGCCTCGAAATCAGCCAGGCCTTCTATGGGCCGGATGTGGCCCGATTCGACCGCGAAGGGATTGCTTGCGTCGGCCGGTTCGTCGACGTGGAAGACCCGCACGATCGGCGTGCCGGCAGCGGCGCAGCCTGCGATGAGCGTGTTCTGCGCGGCGAGGTAGGGAGCGGCCTGGCGTTCGTCCCAGTAGGGGCGCTGGCGAAACGACGCCTGGGCGTCAATCACAATCAGACAGGTTTTCATGGCGGTGGCTCGCAAGGGCGGAATGAATGATGCGCCTATTCTTGTGCGTTGCCAGCCCAGGGTCCGTTCGGGAGCGGACCAGAATCGATCAGATCAGGACATCGCCGGGTACCGTCTTTTCAGACCAGCGCCGCCGCCTGCAGCTCTTTCTTCAGGTACGCGTAGTACAGCGGCGCCGCCACCAGCCCGGCCGGCCCGAACACCGCCTCGGCCACGAACATCACGGCCAGCAGCTCCCACACGCTCATCTGCGTGCGCGCGCCGACCACCTTGGCGTTGATGACGTACTCGGCCTTGTGGATCACGATCAGGAAGATCAGGCAGGCCAGCGCCGTGACCGGCGACACCGAGAGGCCCACCAGCGTGATCACCGAGTTGCAGACCAGGTTGCCCACGATCGGCACCAGTCCGGCCAGGAAGGTGAGGGTGATGAGCGCCGGCGTGTACGGCAGGTGCGCGCCCCACAGCGGCATGACGAACAGCAGGAAGATGGCGGTCAGCAGCGTGTTGAAGGCCGCAATCCAGAACTGGGCCGCCACGATCTGGCCGAAGGCCTCGCCGAAGGTCTGCACGCGCTGGTGCAGCTGCTCGGCCAGCGGCATCCGGCGCAGCGGCGCGTGCGACACGGCGGCCAGGCTGCCCACGATCAGGCCCACGTACGAAAACAGGATGCCGTGCAGCCAGGCCCGCCCGGCCACGGCGAGCGAACCGGCCTGCGCGCGCAGGTAGTTGGCGATCACGCGCTGGATTTCGGCGGCGCCCTCGGGCAGGTAGACCGCGATCTCGACCGGCAGCTTGGAGCGCAGCTCGAGCACCGTGCGCGCCGTGTAGTCGAGCAGCTCGCGGTACTGGTCGGGCGCGTCGACGATGTATTCGCGGGCCTGCGACAGCAGCAGCGTGATCAGCGCAATCGGCCCCACCAGCACGACGACGACAGCCAGCACGCGGGCCCAGCCGTCGGTGCGCTGGCTGGGGGCCGGATTGCGCCGCGTGTCGCCAGCCAGCAGCCGCGCGAACCACCGCGTGGCCAGGAAGCCGATGCATACGCAGAGCAATCCTGGCAGCAGGTGCTCCCACATCACCAGCATCAGCGTTCCCAGCATCAGCAGGTAGCTTGCGATCGTCACGCCGCGCGAGGCCGTGGCGCGGTGGATGGGGACCGTCGGAACGGCGGTGGTGACGGGTTGCGGCTTCTTGGCCATCCGGGGGTGTCAGGCGCTCTGTTCGGGAAAGTGGAAGGTGCGGCCGCCGCTCAGCCGACGACCACCGCGGCGCCTTCGCCGCGCGCGGCGATCACGCCGATTTCATGCACCGATTCGCCAGCGGCGCGCAGCGTGGCCGCGCAGGCGGCGGCTTCTGCCGCATCGATCACCACGACCATGCCGATGCCGTTATTGAAGGTGCGGTTCATCTCGATGTCGTCGATGCCGGCCACCTTCTGCAGCCAGGCGAACAGCTCCGTCTGCGGCCAGCTGCCCTTCTTGAGGTGGGCGGCTGTACCTTCGGGCAGCACGCGCGGGATGTTCTCGAGCAGGCCGCCGCCGGTGATGTGGGCCAGCGCCTTGATTGGATGCTTGGCCAGCGCCTCGAGCACCGGCTTCACGTAGAGGTGGGTGGGTTCCATCACGGCTTGGCGGAAGGGCTTGCCGTCGAGCGTGGCGGGCAAATCGGCGCCGGCACGCTCGATCACCTTGCGCACGAGGCTGAAACCATTGGAATGCACGCCGGCCGAGGCCAGGCCCAGCACCACGTCGCCGGGCTTGACGTTCTGGCCCGTGAGGATCTTCGACTTCTCGACCGCGCCGACCGCGAAGCCCGCGAGGTCGTATTCGCCGGCCGGGTACATGCCGGGCATTTCAGCGGTTTCGCCGCCGATGAGGGCGCAGCCCGACAGCTCGCAGCCGCGCGCGATGCCGCCGATGACGGCCGCGGCCGTGTCGACTTCGAGCTTGCCGCAGGCGAAGTAGTCGAGAAAGAACAGGGGCTCGGCGCCCTGCACCAGCACGTCGTTGACGCTCATGGCCACGAGGTCGATGCCGACCGTGTCGTGCATGTTCCATTCGAAAGCCAGCTTGAGCTTGGTGCCCACGCCGTCGGTGCCGCTCACCAGCACCGGCTCCTTGTAGCGCTTGGGCACTTCGAACAGGGCGCCGAAGCCGCCGATGCCGGCCAGCACGCCCTCGCGCAGGGTTTTCTTGGCCAGCGGCTTGATGCGGTCGACCAGCGCATCGCCGGCATCGATGTCGACACCGGCGTCCTTGTAGCTGAGCGGGGTGGGCGTGGAGGAGGTCATGGGTGGTCGAGGTCGGGAGGGACGCGAAAGGATGCGGAGAGTAGGAGCGGAAGGCGGCTCCGGTAACCATGTTGGCCGGGCCGATAGAATTCCTCACGATTTTAAGGGCCCTCGCGGCCCCCTCCATGAACCTTCCCGGGATGAAACAGCTCGCGCTCGATATCGGCATTGCGACGGGCCCCAGCTTCGACGCCTTTTTTGCCGGCCCCAACGAGGCGGCGCTGCGGCACCTGCAAGTGTGGGTGGGCGGCGCCGGCAGCCCTGCGCTGCACTCGCCGGTGCCCACCTACCTGTGGGGCGAAGGCGGCAGCGGCAAGACCCATCTGCTCGAATCGGTGCGTGTCGCACTGCGCGAGCAGGGCGCCAGCGTGGGCTGGCTGCACGCCGGCCTGCTGGAGCCGCCCGAGTTCGACGAGCGCTGGGGCGCCGTGCTGCTCGACGACGTCCACCTCTATACCGCCGTGCAGCAGCACGCGGCCTTCAACTGGTTCGTCAACGCCCAGACCCTGCAGCGCGGCGTGGTCGCCGCCGGCGCCCTGCCGCCGGCCGACCTGCCGCTGCGCGAAGACCTGCGCACCCGCCTCGGCTGGGGCCACGTGTTCCACTTGCAGGTGCTGAGCGAAAGCGAACGCCGCGCGGTGCTGCGCCAAGCCGCCGATGCACGCGGCGTGATGCTGTCCGACGAAGTGCTCGACTACATGCTGCACCGCTTCAGCCGCGACCTCGGCAGCCTGATGGAGCTGCTCACGCAGCTCGACGGCTATGCCCTGCAGACGCAACGCGCGATCACCATTCCGCTGATCCGCTCCATGCTCGAGAACGAATAAAGAGCGAACAAGGCTTCCAACCAACAATGATCAAGAAATTCATCGACAAGCTGCTCGGCAAGAACGCCGGCGGCGCACAGGGCAAGAGCCGCTTCGGCAAGCGCCAGGAGGTGCCGGCAGAGGTTCACAAGATCGATCCGGCCCTGGTCGACGAACGCGCGAAGAACGTGGTCACCACACTGCAGCAGGCCGGCTACGAGGCCTACGTGGTGGGCGGCGCGGTGCGCGACCTGCTGCTGGGGCTGCGACCGAAAGACTTCGACGTGGCAACCAACGCCACGCCCGAGCAGGTCAAGTCGCTGTTTCGTCGCGCCTTCATCATCGGGCGGCGCTTTCGCATCGTGCACGTGGTGTACGGCCGTGGGCGCGAGCACGAGGTGATCGAGGTTTCGACTTTCCGCGCCTACATGGACAACGCCGCCGCCGAGCAGGTTGCAGGCAACGAGCGCACCAGCAAGGGCGAGCTCGCGAGCATGAAACACGCCGTGGACGCCAGCGGCCGGGTGCTGCGCGACAACGTCTGGGGTCCGCAGGAAGAAGACGCGGCGCGCCGCGACTTCACCGTCAACGCGATGTACTACGACCCGGCCAACCAGGTCGTGGTCGACTATCACAACGGCATCAAGGACGCCCAGAAGCTCACGCTGCGCATGATCGGCGACCCGGCCACGCGCTACCGCGAAGACCCGGTGCGCATCATTCGTGCCATCCGCTTCTCGGCCAAGCTCGCCGCGCTGGGCTTCAAGATGGAAGCCAAGACGGCGGCTCCACTGGTCGAATCGAGCAAGCTGCTGGCCGACGTGCCGCAGAGCCGCCTGTTCGACGAGATGCTCAAGCTGCTGCAGACCGGCCACGCCATCGCGACGGTCGAGCAACTGAACAAGCTCGGCCTGGCCCGTGGCATCTACCCGCTGCTCGACGTGGTGGTCGAGCGCGCCGACCAGCCCTTCGTGAAGGCAGCCCTGCAGGACACCGACCGCCGCGTCGGCGAAGGCAAGCCCGTGGCGCCCAGCTTCCTGCTGGCCTGCGTGCTGTGGGCCGACGTGCGCGACGGCTGGGCCCAGCGCCAGGAGGGCCGGCACGGCCAGCGCGCGCAACCGCCGTTCCCGGCGTTGCAGGACGCCATCGACGACGTGTTCAACGCCCGTATCGGCGATGTCTCGGGCCGCGGCAAGCTGGCCGCCGACATGCGCGAGATCTGGATGATGCAGCCGCGTTTCGACAAGCGCACCGGCTCCACGCCCTACAGCCTGGTCGAGCAGGCGCGCTTCCGCGCCGCCTTCGACTTCATGCGCCTGCGCGCCGACGTGGGTGAAGTCGGCGAGGCGATTGCCGAGTGGTGGCAGGAGTTCAGCATCGCCGACGACGTGCGCCGGCAGGACCTGCTGGAGCAGGTGCGCGAAGAGCAGAAGGTGCGCCAGCGCGTGCGGGTGCGCGAAACCCCGCCGCCGAAGCCGCGCAGCGTGCCGGTGGCGCGCCAGGACGCCGATTCGGACGCCGAGGACGAGGTCGAAGTCGAAGCCGGCGCCGTGCCGCCCGATGGCGAGGCCGTGCCGCGCAAACGCCGGCGTCGCCGCAAGCCGCGTTCCGCGGGTGGAGGCGGCGAGAGCGCCGCAGGCGCATGAGCGCGTCCGGCAAGCCGAAGGACGGCAAGAAAAGCGGCGCCCCCACGGGCAAGCCGGCAGGGGCCAGGCCCGCGGGTGCCAAGGGCGCGCCCGCGGCTCGGCGAGCGCCCACGCGGTCTCCGGGCCGCGTGCGGGAGGACTATCCGACCGTGCAGGCTTTCGTCGCCATCGGCGCCAACCTCGGCGATGCCCAGGCGGCCGTCAAGGCGGCCATGGATGCTCTGGGCGCATTGCAGCGAACCCAGGTGACGGCCCGCTCGTCGCTCTATCGCAGCGCGCCGGTCGATGCCACGGGCCCCGATTTCATCAACGCCGTGGTGGCCTTGCGCACCGGGCTCGACGCCGAGCAGCTGCTCGTCGCCCTGCAGCGTCTCGAGACGCAGGCCGGGCGCGAGCGGGCTTTTCCCAACGCGCCGCGCACGCTCGATCTCGACCTGCTGATGCACGGCAATTCGGTGATGGATACGCCCGAGCTGACCCTGCCGCACCCCCGCATGCGTGACCGCGCCTTCGTGCTGAAGCCGCTGGCCGAGATCGCGCCCGACAAGGTGCCGCGCGCTGCGCTGGCCCGTGTGTCGGGCCAGGTGATCGAACGCATCCGGAACTGACCGGGCAACGGGCCTGGAACCCCGGCGCAGCGGTCCGGTTCCGGGCTCCCATTACACTTGCGCGGTTTTTCACGACTCCGTCACACGTTTGTGGCTGGGCGAGACCCGAGATCCCAGGAGAGCGCCATGTTCGGCAAGCTGCTGCCCCGCGAGGGGAATTTTTTTGAGATGTTCAACCAGCACGCCGAGCGCATCGTCGAGGCAGCGCGCGCGTTCGAGCAACTGGTCGCCAACTACAACGACGTGCACCTGCGCGAGCAGTACAACCGCGACGTCGACAACGCCGAGCGAGCCGCCGACCGCGTGACGCACGACGTCAACCGGCTGATCCACAAGACCTTCATCACACCCATCGACCGCGAGCAGATCCACAAGCTCATCAACACGATGGACGACGTGGCCGACCTGATCCAGGACTCCGCCGAGACCATGGCGCTGTACGACGTGCGCCACATGACCGAAGAGATCGTGCGCCTCACGGCCCTGAGCGTGAAGTGCTGCGACCGCCTGAAGGACGCCGTCAAGTTCCTCGGCAAGATCGCCGACCCGGCCGTGGCCGAGGCCACGCTGAAGACCTGCGAGGAAATCGACCGCCTCGAGTCGGACGCCGACCGTGTGATGCGCAGCGCCATGAGCAAGTTGTTCCGCGAGGAGCCCGACGTGCGCGAAGTGATCAAGCTCAAGGCGATCTACGAGCTGCTGGAAACGATCACCGACAAGTGCGAGGACGTGGCCAACGTGATCGAGGGCATCGTCCTCGAGAATTCCTGAGCGGGTAGCGACCGATGGCAACGGTTCAGGTCGCCCTCTGGGTGGTGATAGTGCTGGTCGTGCTCGCGATCCTGTTCGACTTCATGAACGGGTTCCACGATGCCGCCAATTCGATCGCGACGGTGGTGTCCACCGGGGTGCTCAAGCCGGGGCAGGCCGTGGTGTTCGCGGCCTTCTTCAACCTGATCGCGATCTTCATCTTCCACCTGAGCGTGGCGGCCACCGTGGGCAAGGGCATTGCCCAGCCGGGAGTGGTCGACGTGCACGTGGTGTTCGGCGCGCTCGTCGGCGCCATCAGCTGGAACCTCGTGACCTGGTACTACGGCATCCCGAGCAGCTCGTCGCACGCACTGATCGGCGGCATCGTGGGCGCGGTGATCTCCAAGACCGGCACCAGCGGGCTGGTCGCCGCGGGCATCTGGAAGACAGTCGCTTTCATCTTCGTTTCGCCGCTGCTCGGCTTCGTGCTGGGCTCGATGATGATGGTGCTGGTCGCCTGGGGCTTCCGGCGTGCCACGCCTTCGCGGGTGGACCGCTGGTTCCGGCGGCTGCAGCTGGTTTCGGCCGGCGCCTACAGCCTGGGCCACGGCGGCAACGATGCGCAGAAGACCATCGGCATCATCTGGATGCTGCTGATCGCTACCGGCTATGCCAACGCCGGGGACGCGAACCCGCCGACCTGGACCATCGTGAGCTGCTATACCGCGATCGCGCTGGGCACCATGTTCGGCGGCTGGCGCATCGTGAAGACGATGGGCCAGAAGATCACCAAGCTCAAGCCGGTCGGCGGCTTCTGCGCCGAGACGGGCGGGGCGCTGACGCTGTTCCTGGCGACGGCGCTGGGCATTCCGGTGTCGACCACGCACACCATCACCGGCGCCATCGTCGGCGTGGGTTCCGCGCAGCGCGCGAGCGCGGTGCGCTGGGGCGTGGCGGGCAACATCGTGTGGGCGTGGATCTTCACGATCCCCGCTTCGGCGTTCGTCGCCGCAATCGCCTACTGGATCAGCCTGCAGGTGTTCTGACGGCTACTGGGAGATTTTCCGGCCCTCTTCGATCTGGTGTTCGAAGTAGCGTTGGAAGCTGAACACGATGCTGGCCATCAGGATCGTGCTGCCGAAGAAAAGGGCCAGCACCACTGCACCGATGGTGAACCAGTTCGTGCGGCCAGGTTCGGCGTCGGCAGAGGCGCCGGCGTTGTAGCGGGTGTTCCATTTCTCGGGCGTCATCAGGCCATAGACGATGGCCGTCAGCGCGCAGCCCGCGATGGTGAAACCCAGCAGCGGGATCAGCGCCCAGCTCAGCCCGTCGTCCACGCCGTACATGCGCACGCGCTCTATGCCGTAGATGCCCAGTGCCGTGGGAATGGGCAGCAGCCAGCCGAGCCAGTCGCCCATGCCGCGCAGGTAGAAGCGGTGCAGACCCAGCGGGCCGCCGAGGAAAGAGAGCCAGGCGGCGGTGGTCTTGTTTTTCATTCGGGTGTCACTCGGGGCGGGTTGTGCTGCCCTCGCCAAGCACTTTCTCCATCAATACGACGTCGCGCCATTCGCCGAACTTCCAGCCGCAGTCTTTCAGCACGCCCACGTGCGTGAAACCCTGGCTGCGGTGCACGCCGACCGAGCCCGCGTTGGCCGAGTCGCCGATCACCGCGATCAGCTTGCGCACGCCGGCCGCTTCGGCGGCCTGCGACAGCGCTGCGAGCAGCTTGGCGCCCAGACCCTTGCCGCGTGCTGACTCCGACATGTAGATCGAGTCTTCGGCCGAAAAACGGTAGGCCGGGCGCGGCTTGAACCAGTTGCAGTAGGCAAAACCCAACACTTCGCCATTTTCTTCAGCCACGAGGTAGGGCAGGTTCTTGCCCAGCACGTCGGCACGGCGGGCGCTCATGTCGGCAGGGGAGGGCGGCTCCGTTTCGAAGGTGCCGGTGCCGTGCAGCACGTGATGGGCGTAGATGGAAGTGATGGCTGCGATGTCTTCTTCGCGGCTGGGGCGGATGGTGAGGGGCATGCGTGTGGAAGCGGGTGGCGCAAGGCCGGAATTCGAAGAAAACGCGGGACGGGCTATAATCGCAGGCTTTTCAGCGTGTCGCTGGCCGGGTGGCCATGTCGCGTGTCTCGACGCTGGAAGAACATTGTGAGCGGGCCTTTTCTTCATCCACAAGGCCTGCTGACCACCCAAGGATAAATCATGGTCGTCATTCGACTCTCCCGCGGCGGCTCCAAAGGCCGTCCGTTCTTCAACATCGTCGTGTCGGACAAGCGCGTTCGCCGCGATGGCCGTTTCATCGAGCGCCTGGGTTTCTACAACCCGACCGCCAAGGAAAACGAAGAAAGCATCCGTATCGCCCAGGACCGCCTGGCGTACTGGAAGAGCGTCGGCGCACAAGCTTCGCCCACCGTTCTGCGCCTGATCAAGCAAGCCGCTGCCGCGGCTCCCAAGGCGGCGGCCTAAGCCGTCCCCGCACGGCGATGCTGCCCGCACTCGAAACCGCCGAATTGCCGGCGGATGCGATTGAAGTAGGGCGCATCGCCGATGCATGGGGCATCAAGGGCTGGTTCAAGGTCCTGCCCCACAGCGCCCAGCCCGAGGCGCTTTTTTCTTCCAAGCGCTGGTTCCTGCAAGCTCCCGGAGCTGTTGCGAACGCCGCTTTCCGGCTCGCGATCCGCGAAGCCAAAGAACATTCCGACTGCATCGTCGCCACGTCCGACGATGTGCCAGACCGCAACGCAGCCGAGGCGCTGCGCGGTGCGCGCGTGTTCGTGCCGCGTTCGAGCTTTCCAACGGCGGGCGACGACGAGTACTACTGGGTCGACCTGATCGGCCTGTCGGTGGTCAATCGCGAAGGCGTCGTGCTTGGCGCGGTGCGCGAACTGCTCGCCACTGGTCCGCAGACCACGCTGGTGCTGGCCGCCGAAGAAGACGGCAAGGCCATCGAACGGATGGTGCCTTTCGTCTCGGTCTTCGTCGACAAGGTCGACCTGGCCGGCCGGCTCATCACCGTCGACTGGCAACCCGATTTCTGATTCGAGGCTTGCGCGCATGCGCTTCGACGTCCTCACGCTCTTCCCCGAACTGTTCGCTCCTTTCATGGCCAGCGGCGTGACGCGCCGTGCCTACGAGTCGAAGCAGGTCGAAGTCATTCTGTGGAATCCGCGCGACTTCGCGCAGGGCAACTACAAGCGCGTGGACGATCGCCCCTTCGGCGGCGGCCCCGGCATGGTGATGATGGCCGAGCCGCTTGCAGCCTGCCTCGATGCGGCGCTGGCGGCGCGCGGCGCAGAAGCTCCCGTGGTGTTGTTCTCGCCCATCGGCGAGGCATTGCGCCATGAATCGGTCGAGCGCTGGTCGGCAAGTGAGGGTGCGGTACTGATCTGCGGGCGCTACGAAGGCATCGACCAGCGCTTCATCGACGCACGCGTCACCCATCAGGTCAGCCTTGGCGACTTCGTGCTTTCGGGCGGCGAGATCGCCGCCATGGCGCTGCTGGATGCCGTCGCGCGGTTGCAGCCCGGGGTGCTCGGCGACGAGGCCAGCCACGTGCAGGACAGCTTCAACCCGGCGCTCGACGGCCTGCTCGACTGCCCGCACTACACGCGGCCCGAGCAGTGGAACGGGCAGGGCGTGCCGGCGCCGCTGCTCTCGGGCCATCATGCCCAGATCGAGCGCTGGCGGCGCGACCAGCGACTGGCCATCACGGCTGCGCGGCGCCCCGAACTGATCGATGCGGCCCGGGCGGCGGGGCGTCTTGGCAAGGCCGATGAGGCCGCGCTGAAAAAAAAGCTATAATCCCCGGCTCCCCGATCCTCTGCCCGGCCGCGCCCGGTCTTCTTGCGGTTGTCCCGCGAAAGTCCAAGGCGCCTTTTGTGTAGCCCGGCACGATCGAACATCAGGAAATCATGAACCTCATCCAGACCCTCGAGCAGGAAGAAATCGCCCGTCTCGGCAAGACCATCCCCGACTTCATGCCCGGCGACACGGTCATCGTCAGCGTGAACGTCGTCGAAGGCACCCGCAAGCGTGTGCAGGCCTACGAAGGCGTCGTGATCGCCAAGCGCAACCGTGGCCTCAACAGCGGCTTCACCGTGCGCAAGATCTCCAGCGGCGAAGGCGTGGAGCGTACGTTCCAGACCTACAGCCCGCTGATCGCCGGCATCGAAGTCAAGCGCCGCGGCGATGTGCGCCGCGCCAAGCTGTACTACCTGCGCGACCGCAGCGGCCGTTCGGCACGTATCAAGGAAAAGCTGCCGAGCAAGTCGACGGCTGCTGCCAAGTAAGCAGTTCGCCTTCGTGCAAGAAAGCCGCCGCTCTGGCGGCTTTTTGCATTGTTGCTCCCGCTCAAAGACAACTTTCCATTTTTCCGCTCTACTTCTTCCATCCGGCTCCGGTACCTTTCATCTCTTGACCAACTCATCCGCCCCCCTGCAGGCCACCTCCGTCGAACCCGTCAATGCCGTGGTGCCGCCCGCACTGCTGCAGTTCGACCCGCGCCAGGTGCCTTTCGTGGCCGGACCCGAGGGATTGCCGGCAGTGCCGCCTGCGCAACTGACTGCGCAGGCACTGCGGACGCGTTTCGCCACGCCGCCCGCCTGGACACCCGAACTGCGCCACGAACCGCGAATGACAGATCGCATTCCCGCGCAGGCCGCGGTGCTGGTGCCGATCGTGCAGCGACCGCAGGGCGCGGCCGTGCTGCTGACAGAGCGCACCTCGAACCTGTCGACCCACTCGGGGCAGGTTGCGTTTCCCGGTGGCCGTGTCGATCCGGAGGACGCCAACATCGCGGCCGCCGCGTTGCGCGAGGCCTGGGAAGAGGTTGGCCTTTCTGCGCAATACATCGAAGTGCTCGGCAACCTGCCGACCTACACGACGGTGACCTCGTTCATCGTGACGCCCGTGGTCGCGCTGGTGCAACCCGACTTCGAGCTCACCATCAATCCCTACGAAGTGGCAGAGGCTTTCGAGGTGCCGCTCGCGTGGCTGATGGACCCCGCCAACCACCGCCACCACACCGTGCCCGCGCCCGATGGCACCCGGCGCCAGTGGTATTCGATGCCCTACCAGGACGGCGCCGACGAGCGCTTCGTCTGGGGTGCGACCGCCGGCATGCTGCGCAATCTTTACCGTTTCCTGAGCGCCTGAATCCCGCCTGAATCTCCAGGCGCCCTCGCTATCATCGAAGGATGAGCTTTTTTGCCATCCTGTGCGCGCTGCTGATCGAGCAGGTGCGGCCTCTGGGCCCGCACAACCCCGTGTATGGCGCGGTGCTGGCGTGGACACGCTGGACCAGCCGCAACTTCGACGCGGGCAAGCCGCATCACGGATGGATCGCCTGGGGGCTCGCGGTGTTCGTGCCCACGCTGGGCGCGCTGGGCGTGCACTGGCTGCTCGTGCTCACGCTGGGGTTGCCTTTCGCGGTGCTCTGGAGTATCGCGGTGCTCTACGTCACGCTGGGTTTCCGGCAGTTCAGCCACCATTTCACCGACATCCGCGATGCGCTCGACGAAGGCGACGAGCCGCTCGCGCGCTCGCTGCTCGCGCACTGGCAGGGCGTCGACGCGGCCGACCTGCCGCGCAGCGAGATCGTGCGCCACGTCATCGAGCATTCGGTGATCGCCGCGCATCGCCATGTGTTCGGCGTGCTCGCGTGGTTCTCGATTGTCGCGGCCATCGGCCTCGGACCGGCGGGCGCGGTGTTCTATCGCATGAGCGAGTTCGTCTCGCGCTACTGGGCGCACAAGAACGGCGCCGCGGTGCAGCCGTCGAGCGTCTCGGTGCAGGAGGCCGCGGATCGCGCCTGGCATGCGATCGACTGGCTGCCCGCCCGCATCACGGCGCTGGGCTTCGCGGTGGTCGGCAGCTTCGAGGAAGCGATCGATTGCTGGCGCAATGACGCGCAGCGCTTTCCCAACGAGAACGACGGCGTGATCCTTGCGGCCACATCGGGTGCGGTCAACGTTCGCCTGGGCGGCGGCTCGCTGAGCCCGATCCCGGTTGCCGATCCGCTGCCCCGCGCACAGGCCGGTGAATCGCTGGCCGATGGCCGCCGCATCGACAGCGGCAGCACGCCGGGGCGCGAGCCCGAGCCCGGCCATCTGCGCAGCGTGGTGGGCCTGGTCTGGCGCTCGGTCGTGATGTGGATGGTGCTGCTGGCCTTGCTCACATTGGCTCGCCTGCTGGGCTGAGCAAAAAAGAACCCCAATGGCAAAACCCGTCCCGGCTTTCTGGAGCCCGCGCATCGGCGCGCTCGAACCCTATGTGCCCGGCGAGCAGCCGCGCATCGCGAATCTCGTCAAGCTCAACACCAACGAGAACCCGTACCCGCCGTCGCCGCTTGCCATCGAGGCCGTTCGGCGTGCGGCCGAGAACGGCCTGGAGCTGTATCCCGATCCCACCTCGCTCGCGCTGCGCGAAGCAGTGGCGCGGCGGCACGGCCTGCAAGCCGATCAGGTGTTCGCGGGCAATGGCTCGGACGAGGTGCTCGCGCATGCCTTCTTCGCATTCTTCCAGCAGGCCGAACCGCTGTTGATGCCCGATGTGAGCTACAGCTTCTACAAGGTCTATGCGCAGCTCTATGGCATCGCGTGCGAGCTGCAGCCGGTCGACGATGGCCTGCGCATCGACGTCGACGCCCTCGTGGCGCGCGCCCGCAAGGGTTGTGCGGGCGTCGTGATCGCGAACCCGAATGCGCCGAGCGGCATCGGCCTGCCGCTCGCGCGCATCGAGCAACTGCTCGAAGCCTGCACCGATCGCGTGGTGCTGGTCGATGAGGCGTATGTCGATTTCGGCGGCGAGAGTGCGCTGCCGCTGATTGGCAAGTACCCGAACCTGCTGGTGGTGCAGACCCTTTCCAAGTCCCGCTCGCTGGCCGGCCTGCGGGTCGGCTTCGCCTGCGGCCAGGCGCACCTGATCGACGCGCTGGTGCGCGTGAAGGACAGCTTCAACTCGTACCCGCTCGACCGCCTGGCCTCGGCCGGTGCCGTGGCCGCGCTGGAAGACGAAGACTGGTTTCGCAGCAGCCGCGACAAGGTCGTTGACACCCGCGAGGGCCTCGCCCTCCAGCTCGAAGACCTGGGCTTCGAGGTGCTGCCGTCGCAGGCCAATTTCATCTTCGTACGCCATCCGCAGCGCGATGCGGCCGAGCTGGCGGCGCTGCTGCGCGAGCGTGCGGTGCTGGTGCGGCATTTCAGGCTGCCGCGCATCACACAGTACCTGCGCATCAGCATCGGCACACGCGAGCAATGCAGCCTGCTTGTGCAGCGCCTGCAGGACATTCTTGACCTGACTCCCTGAAGGAACCCTGGCGATGCCGACCCACGACACCGACCCGCGCGCGGCGGCCTGCGCAGGCTTCTGGCAGGCAGTGAGCGATCAACTCGAGAGCCTTCGCGCCCTGCCTGCCCGCGAACTGATGGAGGGGCTCAACGAACTGCTGGAGCCTTTCTTTCCTCGGCTGTCGGCCGAGGTGGCGGGCGAACCGCCCGCGTTCAAGCTCGTGCTGACGGCGCACGGTTCGGTGGACGACTTCGAGGACCTGATGGCGCTGGTGCAAAGCAGCCCCAGGCTGCCGCAGGTGGAGGTGGAAGCTTTCCGCCAGCGTTCGAGCGACGGTTTCGGCATGCGCATGAACGACTTCGAACTGGCGAGCTCCGAAGTCCTCGTGAAGCATGAACCCTATCGGGGCCGGGTGGCGCTGGAGATCGGCTTCGCCAAGCCCATTCCGATGGACATGCAGGACCACGCGCGCCACATGAGCCTCATCATGCTCGACCACATCCTGGGCGAGTACGACTTTGCGGTGAAGGTCGGGGCGGTCGACCACGTCGAGGTCGATGCGCAGGCGGATTTCGATGGCGTGCCGCTCGACGATTTCGTGCCGCTGTTCGACGCCTGCTGGCGCGACGAACTCGGCCACACCGGTGTGTTTCCTCCGGGCGAGCACGCGTGGTCGGGCGTGAGCGCGACGCGCGAGGCCGAAGACGGCCGCGAGGTCGAGGTGATCGTCATGCGCAACGACGCGGCCACCGCACTGCTGGGGCGCGCCGACCTGTGCCACCGCCTGTCGGTCGCCACGCCGATCGAATCGGGCGAGGAGCTGGAAGAAGCGCGCACCTATGAAGACCGGCTGACGGCGCGGCTGCAGACGCACGAAGCGGGCTGCTGCACGCACGTCGTGCTGGAGGAGGGCGTTCGCACCGTGCACTTCCAGGTGGCCGATCCCGAGACGGCGATCTCGCATGCGCAATCGTTGCAGGATGACATGGACCTGCCGGCGACGCTGGACCTTGCCTTCGATCCGACCTGGAAGTCATACCGGATCTGGGTCGGCTGAGGCAGCCGTTGGTCAGTACCGCTTCTGGCTCAGCTCGGCGAACAGCTCGCCGTAGATCCTGTAGCGGCTCGCGCTGATGGCGCCCGGCCCGTTCGCCGTCTCCACGTTCGCGATCACGCCGCAGCCCGGTTCGTGCAGGTGCGTGCAGTTGTAGAACTTGCAGTCGCTCGCATGCTCGGCGATGTCGGGCATGAGCCCCGCGAGCTGCATCGGCGCGATGTGGTTCAGGCCGAATTCCTGGAAGCCCGGCGAGTCGATCAGACCGGTGGTGCGGGCCTCGTCGATCCAGTACCAGGTGGTGCTCGTGGTCGTGTGCTTGCCCGAGTTCAGCGCCTGCGAAATCTCCTGCGTCAACACCGTAGCGCCCGGCACCAGCAAGTTGGTCAAGGTGCTTTTGCCCGATCCGGACGGACCGAGCACGAGGGTGGATTTGCCGGCCAGGAGTTTCATCAGCGACGCGTAGTCCGCCTCTCCCGATGCCTTGAGCGACAGCGGCAGCACGCCGTGGTGCATGCGGCGGTAGGGCGCCAGCTTGTTCCACGCGCGCTCGAAGGGCTCGACCAGGTCGCTCTTGTTGAGCGCGATGATCGGTGCGATGCGCTCGGCCTGCGCCGCGATCAGCGCGCGCGCCAATTGATGTTCGGAGAATTCCGGCTCGGCCGCGATCAGGATCAGCACGTGGTCGAGGTTGGCCGCGAACGACTTGGTGCGGATCTCGTCCTGCCGGTAGAACAGGTTGCGCCGCGGCAGCACCTGCTCGATGGTGCCTTCGTCCTCGCTGGCCTGCCAATGCACACGGTCGCCGACCACGGCTTGGCTCTTCTTGCCGCGCGGATGGCAGATCAGCCGTTCGCCCGTGGGTGTTTCGACCAGGCAGTGGCGTCCATGGCTGGCAACGACAAGGCCCTCGTGGAGTGCCTTCGCAGCGGTTGCCGTGGGCGCGGCGCGGCCGGGCTTAGCCAAGGGCGTGGTCCGTCATGCGGCGGGGCTGGCGACCAGCGCGTCGGCCTGGCGAGCGCAGTCGAAGTCGGTGACCGACAGGCCGCCCACGTCGTGCGTGTTGAAGCGCACCACGCAGCGGTTGTAGTGCACCGACAGGTCCGGGTGGTGGTCCTGCGTGTGCGCCACGAAGGCCAGCGCGTTCACGAAGGCAATGGTCTCGAAGTAGTTGGCGAAGGTGAAGGTCTTCTCGATGGCGACATTGGCGCCGTCGCCGGTGAGCTTCCAGCCGTCGAGCTTTGCGAGGCCCGAAACGATCTCGGTAGCGCTCAGCGACTTGCGGGGAGGAAGGTTCTTCCAGTCTTTGGGCTTGAACATGCTGCTCATGGTGGGCTTCGTCGAAGGGTAATGGGTCAGGCCGCCGTCATGCGCGCAAGGCGCTCGGAAGCCGGCGGGTGCGAATAGTAGAACTTGACGAACACCGGGTCGGGCGTGAGCGTCGAAGCGTTGTCCTGGTAGAGCTTGAGCAGTGCGGCCGACAGGTCGGCCCCGCTGGTCTGCGCCACCGCATAGGCATCGGCCTCGAACTCGTGCTTGCGCGACAGCCGTGCGGGCAGTGGGGCAACGAAGAAGCCGAACACCGGCACGGCGGCCATGAACAGCAGCAGCGCCAGCGCGCTGTTGGGCGCCGTCATGTTGGGCTGCACGCCCAGGCCCGTGTAGAACCAGACCTGCGTCGACACCCAGCCCAGCAGCGCGAAGCCGGCCAGGCTCAGGGCGAACATCGCGACCAGCCGCTTCACGATGTGGCGATGCTTGAAGTGGCCCAACTCGTGCGCGAGCACGGCTTCCACCTCGCCCGCGTTGAGCTGGCGCAGCAGCGTGTCGTAGAACACCACGCGCTTGCTGGCGCCGAAGCCCGTGAAGTAGGCATTGGCGTGCGCGCTGCGCGTGCTGCCGTCCATCACGAAAAGGCCCTTGGCTGCGAAGCCGCAGCGCTTCATGAGAGCCGTCACGCGCTCCTTGAGCGTGGGGTCGTCGAGCGGCTTGAACTTGTTGAACAGGGGTGCGATGAAGGTCGGGTAGATCAGCATCAGCAGCAGGTTGAAGCCCATCCACGCGCCCCAGGCCCAGAGCCACCACAGCTGGCCGGCCGCGCCCATGAGCCAGAGGATCAGCGCCGCGATGGGCAGGCCGATCACCGCGCCCAGCAGCGTCGACTTGAGCGTGTCGGCGAGCCAGAGCTTCCAGGTCATCTTGTTGAAGCCGAAGCGCTCTTCGAGCCTGAAGGTCTGCCAGAGAGTGAAGGGCAGTTCGAGCAGTCCGCCGATGATTGCGAAGGCAGCCAACAGCGCCAGCTGCTGCACCATGCCGCCGCCGATCCACGCCAGCAGCAGCCTGTTGAGCGCGTCGAGTCCTCCGAGCAGGGTCCAGCCGAGCAGCAGCGTCGCGCTCCAGGCCATCTCGATCAGGCCGAAGCGGGCCTTTGCGATGGTGTAGTCGGCTGCCTTCTGGTGGGCGGCGAGGGTGATGGTCTGCGCGAAAGCGGCTGGCACGGCGCCGCGGTGAAGCGCCACATGGCGCACCTGCCGCGAGGCGAGCCAGAACTTCACGAGCAGGCCTGCAACCAGTGCGGCCGCAAAGGCCAGGGTGAAGATGAGCGAATAGGACATGAAGCAGTGAGTTTAGTCCTCGGTATCTGGCGCCGCGGGGCCTTCGACGACAATCCTGCGATGCCCGAATTCCTTGACCCGACGCCTCCCGCCGCAGTGCCCACCCTGAAGAAGAGCGACCAGAACCTGGTTTGGCTCGACTGCGAAATGAGCGGCCTCGACCCCGAGAAAGAGTTCCTGCTCGAAATCGCCGTGGTCGTCACCGGCCCCGACCTCACGCCCCGCATCGACGGCCCCGTTCTTGTCATCCACCAGAGTGACGCCGTGCTCGACGCCATGGATGCCTGGAACAAGGGCACCCATGGCCGCAGCGGCCTGATCGACAAAGTGAAGGCCTCGACCCTCGACGAAGCCGCCGCGGAGCAGCAACTGCTGGAATTCATCGCCAAGTACATTCCGCGCAGCGGCTCGCCCATGTGCGGCAACACCATCGGGCAGGACCGCCGCTTCCTGGTCAAGTACATGCCCAAGCTCGAGGCGTATTTCCACTACCGCAACCTCGACGTCAGCACGCTGAAAGAGCTGGCCAAGCGCTGGAAACCCACGGCCTACAACAGTTTCAAGAAGCAGCAGGCGCATACCGCGCTGGCGGACGTGCATGAATCCATCGAGGAACTGGCGCACTACCGCGAGACCTTCCTGCGCCTCACGGATTGAGAAACCCGGGAATTAGGTAAAAACCCGAGTTCATGCCATAATCGCAGGCTTCGCTGATCGGGCGGGTATTTCAAGCCCGGCCAGCGTCTCTTGCATCTCCCTATCTTGCACACCGCGCCCGATCGCATTCGCTGATCAAAAAGGGCCGCAGCCTTGGGCACCAGCCCGAAGTTGAATGTCGTTGGATGGTTGATGTTTTTAACCACCAACGGGGCGCCGCTTACGGCAGCGCTCGCGTTTGAGATTGATATTCATGACCGACGCTTTTGAAGCGCAGGGCGAGTTCGCGCCTGTGCAATCCGCTACCCATAACGAATTCACCGCTGTTTCGGACACCGTGTCCGAATCGCCCATCCTCGAAGCGCTGGATGCAGCCGCTCCCGAAGTGGCCGTGGCCGAAGAGCCCGCCCAGCCCAACGGCTTCATCAAGCTGGGCCTCGCGCCCGAGCTGATCGCCGCCGTGGCCGACCTGGGCTTCACCCAGCCCACGACCGTCCAGGAAAAG
Organism: Variovorax sp. CF313; assembly: GCF_000282635.1. Lineage (GTDB taxonomy): Bacteria > Pseudomonadota > Gammaproteobacteria > Burkholderiales > Burkholderiaceae_C > Variovorax. The sequence continues at coordinate 73,341 of NZ_AKIW01000027.1, read as the reverse complement.
GTCATCCCGATCGCCATGGGCGAGCAAGAGGGCGCCGCCCAGACCGCTCGTTTCGTCGACCTGATGGTTTCGAGCCAGACCGGTTCGGGCAAGACTGCCGCCTTCCTGCTGCCCGTGCTGCACACGCTGCTGAAGCGCCAGGCCGAAGCCGAAGCCGAAGCCAAGGCCGAATTCCAGCGCCTCGCCGCCGAAGCCGCTGCCCGCGGCGAAGCCGTGCCGAAGAAGCCGAAGCGCAAGGACCCGACCAACGCCCGTCACTTCAAGCCCGCCACCCCCGGCGCGCTGATCCTGTGCCCGACGCGCGAACTCGCGCAGCAAGTCGCGCACGACGCCATCGAACTGGTTCGCCACTGCCGCGGCCTGCGCATCGCCAACGTGGTGGGCGGCATGCCCTACCAGCTCCAGATCGCCCGCCTGCAGAACGCCGACCTCGTCGTCGCCACGCCGGGCCGCCTGCTCGACCTGCAGCGCTCGTCGCAAATCAAGCTCGACCAGGTCAAGTTCCTGGTGGTCGACGAAGCCGACCGCATGCTCGACCTCGGTTTTGCCGATGACCTGGCCGAAGTCAACCAGCTCACCATCGAGCGCCAGCAGACGATGATGTTCAGCGCCACCTTCGCGCCGCGCATCCAGCAGCTGGCCCAGCGCGTGATGCGCGAGCCGCAGCGTGTGACCATCGACAGCCCGCAAGAAAAGCACGCGAACATCAAGCAAGTACTGTTCTGGGCCGACAACAGCCAGCACAAGCGCAAGCTGCTGGACCACTGGCTGCGTGACACCACCATCAACCAGGCCATCGTGTTCGCGAGCACGCAGGTCGAGTGCGACGGCCTCGCCAACGACCTGCAGCAGGACGGCTTCAGCGCCGTGGCGCTGCACGGCGCCCTGAGCCAGGGCCTGCGCAACCGCCGCCTGATGGCACTGCGCCAGGGCCAGGTGCAGATCCTGGTGGCCACCGACGTTGCCGCCCGCGGCATCGACGTGCCGACCATCACCCACGTCTTCAACTTCGGCCTGCCGATGAAGGCCGAGGACTACACCCACCGCATCGGCCGCACCGGCCGTGCAGGCCGCGACGGCATTGCCGTCACGTTCGCCGAGTTCCGCGATCGCCGCAAGATCATGGACATCGAGCACTACAGCCGCCAGCAGTTCAAGGCCGAAGTGGTGCCGGGCATGGAACCGCAACAGCGCATGCCGCAATCGCGCCCGCCACAAGGCGAGTTCCGCGGCGGCCGCGGCGACAATCATTCGCGTGACCGCAAGTTCGGCGGCGGCGGTCATCGCGGTGGCAATGGCGGCGGCTTCGGCGGCGGCAACAGCAACTACGCAGGCGCCAGCGGCTTCAACGACCGCGGCTCGCGTCCCCCGGCACCGCGCGGCGGTGGCTTCGGTGGCCAGGGCCACGGCCATGGCGGCGGTCACAACGCCGGCTTCGGCGGCGGCCGTGACGAAGGCGGCGGCTATGGTCGCAAGCCGGGTTGGGGCGACAGCGCCCCGCGCGGCGGCAATGGCGGTGGCCGTGATTTCGCTCCCCGCGAAGGTTTCGCACCGCGTGAAGGCTTCGCGCCCCGCGGCAATGGCGCAGGCCATGGCGGCCAGGGCAAGGTGTTCGTGCCCCGCGACGCGCAGAAGCGCTCGTTCAAGCCCAGCCGCTGATCCTTGCCGAGCGGCCTGACAGCCGCCTCGCCCCCTCGAAAGCCCGCGCTTCTCACGAACGCGGGCTTTTTCATTTCGGGTTTCCGAGCAGTGCGGTGTCGCTTGATTTTGATTGACACCTGAATCGATGAAAAGTAATGTAATGGCGCATTGCTTCCCCGGGTCCGTCCTGCGGCCGCCGGTTCATCGACACCTGCTTTTCGACTTTCGACATGAAAATTGCGATTCTTGGGGGTGGTCATGGCGCCTATGCGGCCGCCGCCGACCTGTCTGAAACCGGCCACGAGGTGCGCCTGTGGCGCCGCGATGCCGCCGCACTGGAGCCCGTCGTCCGCGCCGGCGCGATCACTCTGAAAGACGCCGAAGGCACCCGCGAGGTGCCTATTGCGCTGGCGACCGCCGACATCGGCACTGCCCTGAAGGGCGCCGAGCTGATCGTCATTCCCACGCCCGCCATCGCCCAGCACGACATCGCGCTCGCGATGGCGCCGCATCTGGTCGATGGCCAAGTCGTGTTCCTGCCGCCGGGCACCTTCGGCAGCTACGTGATGGCGAGGACGGTGAAGGAGGCCGGCAGCCGCGCCGACGTCGCCTGGGCCGAGACCGGCACCTTGCCGTACCTCGCGCGCAAGCACGGCGAACGCGAGGTGAACGTCACCATCCGCGCCATCCGCCTGCCGACCGGCGTCTATCCGGCGCGCAAGGAAGCCGACGCGATCGAGGTGATCCGCAAGGCCTACCCGGCCGTGCACGGCTGCGGCGACGCGCTCTCGGGCGCATTGATGAACGCCGGCCCCGTCATCCATCCGCCGCTGATGGTGATGAACGCCGCGCCGCTGCAGCACTTCGAGCGCTGGGACATCCACAACGAAGGCACGCAGCGCGCTGTGCGCGATGTGACCGACCGGCTCGACCAGGAGCGCATCGCCGTGCGCGAAGCCTTCGGGCAGGGCGCGCCGCACTATCCGCTGGCCGACCATTACAACAACGACCAGTGGATGTACGGCGACGCGCACAAGCAGCTCGTGAAGTCGGGCGACTGGCGTGAGAACATCGACCTGCACACGCACCGCTACATCACCGAGGACACCGAGCTCGGCCTCGCCTTCCTCGCTTCCGCCGCGCGCCATGCGGGCGTCGATGCGCCCATCGCCCATGGCCTGCTGGCCATCGTCGGCGGCTTTCTCGGCCGCGACCTTCGGCGCGGGCCTCGCACTTTCGAAAGCCTCGGCCTTGCCGGCCTGAGCGCCGCCCAACTCAAGCAGAGGCTGCACGATGGCGAATGAGGCCGTGCTCCCGCGCTTCGCGGCCGTCGGCGCGGGCCGCATGGGACGCGGCATCGCCATCGCGTTCGCCTATGCCGGCCGGCGCATCTCGCTGATCGACCTGCGCCCGCGCAGCGACGATGCGTGGCGTCGTTTGCGCGACGAGGCCAGGGCGGAGATCGAAGCCAGCCTTTCGGGTCTCGCCCAGCTTGGCGTGATCGATGCCTCGCAGGTCGAACGCGTCGCCGCGCGTATCGAATTCGTCAACGCTGCCGCCGCACCGCAGGTGCTCGCCGCCGCCGAACTCGTGTTCGAAGGCGTGCCCGAAACCATGGAGGCCAAGCGCGAGGCTTTCGAGCATCTCAACCGCCATTGCCGCGACGACGCCATCCTCACCTCGACCACCAGCAGCATCCTCGTGACGCAGCTGGCCGCACTCGTGCGGCTGCCAGAGCGCTTCCTCAACATGCACTGGCTCAACCCGGCCTACGTGATCCCGGTGGTGGAGCTCAGCTGCCATCCGGGCACCGACGCCACCGTGCTCGCGCGCACCAAGGCGCTGATGGAAGAGATCGGCAAGCTGCCCGTGGTCTGCGGCGCGTCGCCCGGCTACATCGTGCCGCGCCTGCAGGCGCTGGTAATGAACGAAGCCGCGCGAATGATCGAGGAGGGCTCCGCCACAGCCGAGGAGATCGACAAGGCCACGCGCTACGGCCTCGGCCTGCGCTTCGCCGCGCTTGGCGTGGTCGAGTTCATCGACTTCGGCGGCTGCGACATCCTGCATCACGCGAGCCGCGAGATGTCGGCTTCGCTCGATGCCGGCCGCTACACCGCGCCGGCCATCGTCGGGCGCATGGTCGAGCAGGGGCGGCTCGGCCTCAAGAGCGGCAGCGGCTTCTACGATTACGCGGGCCGCGACGTCGCGGCCTACCGGCGCGACGTGCTTTCGCGCACGCTCGGCGAACTGCGGCACGCGGGCCTGTGGCGCGCGCCGGCCGACGAGACCTTGCCATGAGCATCCGCCGCGCCTTTGCCGACCTGTCGGTGGGGCAGGTGCACTTTGCGGAATGCGGCGACCGCAGCGCGCCGGTGGTGCTGCTGCTGCACCAGTCGCCGCGCAGCTGGGCCGAGTACCGCGCCGTGCTGCCGTTGATCGGCGCGCAGCGCCGGGCCATTGCGATGGACACTGCCGGCTTCGGCGACTCCGCGGACGGCGGCGTGCCCGCGAGCATCGGGCAATGGGCGCGCGTGGCGTGCGAACTGCTGGACGTGTTGAACATCGCGCAGGCCGACGTGGTGGGCCACCACACCGGCGGCGTCGTGGCAGTGGAGCTTGCAGCCGCGTTTCCCGATCGCGTGCGCAGCCTGGTGCTGTCTTCCACGCCTTGCACCGACGAAGCTTTTCGCCGCGTGCGTGCGCAGCACCCGCCCATCGACGAAGTCGCGCCAAGCGAAGACGGCTCCCATCTCGCTGCGCTGTGGCAGAAGCGCCAGAGCTTCTATCCACCGGGGCGGCCCGAACTGCTCGAAGCCTTCGTGCGCGATGCGTTGAAGGTCGAACGCGTCGAAGAGGGCCATCGCGCCGTCGCGTCGTACCGCATGGAAGAACGCATCGGTCTTGTCGCACACCCCACGCTGATCGTGCGCGCCACCGACGATCCGTTCGCGGCGCCGCATGCGGCGCAGCTGCGGCATCACTTGCCGCACGCGCGCATCGTCGACATCGAAGGCGGCATGGTGCCGCTGCCCGATCAGATGCCCGATACCTTCGCGCGCACGGTACTCGACTTTCTGGCGACGCTGCCATGAAGGCCGTGCGCGTCCACGGCTTCGATGCAGTCCCCGTGCTGGAAGAGGTGGCCGATCCCGTCGCAAGGCCGGGCCGCACCATCGTGCGCATGGAAGCCGCGACGGTCGGCCACATCGACCGCACCGTGTGGCGCGGCAGCTTCCTGCGGCATCCGCCGTTGCCTTACACGCCCGGCGTGGAGGCTGCGGGCACCGTCGTCGCGAGCGAACGTTACGACGTCGGCCAGCGCGTGTGGCTGCGCGGTGGCGGACTTGGCACGCTCTTCGATGGCACCTGGTGCGAACTTGTCGATGCGCCCGACGAAGCGTTGGGACTCTTGCCTGACGGCGTTCCGATGACGCTGGGTGCCGCGTTCTTTTCCCCATGCACCTCGGCCTGGGTGGCGCTGCACGACGTCGCGAAGCTGCGGCCCGGTGAACAGGTGCTGGTGACCGGCGCGAGCGGTGCCGTCGGCTCGCTAGTGATGCAGCTGGCAGGCAGCCTGGGCCGCGCAGCGACGGCCGTCGATGCGAATGCCGAAGCGCCGCCCGCGGCCAGCGCCGACCTGCTCATCGACACCGTCGGCGGCGACGTCCTTGCGAAAGTCCTGCCCGCGGTGCGTCCCGGTGGGCGCGCGGTGCTGATCGGCTACACCGCCGGCCCGACGCTGCAGCTGGACATTGCACACTTCCTGCAACGCGATGTCGCGCTTCTGCCGCTCAATATGTTCCGGCGTGAATCGGCCGGCCGCGCCGCTGCCCCCGAGTTGCTCGCAAGGCTGGGCGACGGCCGCCTGCATCTGGACGTTCGGCTCTTCGCATTCGACGATGCGGCCGGCGCGCTCGACTGGATTGCGCAACGCGGCCACCGCGGACGGGCTGTTCTCGTGCCTCGCCTTTGACCAGCGAGGCGCGGAGACTCAGTCTTCTTCCGGCCCCTCGACCGGTACGTGCACATGCAGGTCGATCATCTGCCGCAGCGTCTGCTTGAGCTCTTCGGCGCGCCGCAGCCCGAAGGGTTCGAGCACGCGCCGCTCGTGGTCGCGCGCGAGTTCCATCAGATGCTCGACCGCCTTCAGCCCCTTGCGCGTGATGCGCACCAGCGTGATGCGGCGATCACTTTCGTGGGGCAGGCGTTCGACCTGTCCGCGCGCTTCCATGCGGTCGAGCAGCCGCGTCACCGTCGGCTGCTTGGTGACAGTCACCTGTGCGAGCTGGCCGATGCTGATCGGCTCGCTGCCCGCAAGCGATGCCATCACGCGCCACTCCGACACGGAGAACCCCTGCTGCCGCGCAACCTCGTGGAACTCCGAGGAAATCAATTGGCTGGCCTGTGCCAGCAGCGCCGGCAGGTAGTCGTCGACGAAGCGATGCGATTCGGTGGATGGATCTGGTTCAGCCATGAAGGCACCTCACAGTCGCCGCGGGCACGCGGCTTGCATGTCTAGGGTAATTCATGATTGTGGATACATTCATTTGTCAACATTATAGGAAGCGTGATGTGGCACCTGAAGCGCATCCTCCCACGCGAAGGAAGAAGGACCCCCAATGGCTGAGCGTTCGTTCGTCGAAGAAGTCAAGAAGCTGAGGCTTTCTGGCGGAGATGTCTTTCGTGGCGAGGGCATTCTGGCGGTCACCAAGGCCTTGCTCGAATCCGGAGTTTCCTATGTGGCGGGCTACCAGGGTGCGCCCATCTCGCATCTGATGGATGTGCTGGCCGACGCACAGGACATCCTTGCCGAGCAGGGTATCCGCTTCGAGAACAGTGCAAGCGAAGCCACTGCTGCCGCCACGCTTGCGGCGTCGGTCAACTACCCCTTGCGCGGCGCCGTCACCTTCAAGGCCACCGTGGGCACCAACGTGGCTTCCGACGCGTTGGCCAACCTGGCGTCGGGCGGCGTGACCGGCGGCGCGCTCATCATCGTGGGCGAGGACTACGGCGAGGGCTCGTCGATCATGCAGGAGCGCAGCCATGCGTTCGCCATGAAGTCGCAGATCTGGCTGCTCGACCCGAGGCCCAACCTGCCGAGCATCGTCGATGCGGTGAAGCAGGGCTTCGATCTCTCCGAAGCCAGCAACACGCCCGTGATGCTGCAGCTGCGCATCCGCGCTTGCCATGTGCACGGCCACTTCATCGCCGGCGACAACAAGCGCGCGAAGTTCACGCTCAAGGACGCACTCGAGAATCCGCAGCGCGACGTCGGCCGCATCGTGCTGCCGCCCGCGAGCTTCGTGCACGAGCAGGAGAAGGTGCGGGACCGCTGGCCCGCGGCCGTGCGCTTCATCGAGGAGCGCCAGCTCAACGAATTCTTCTCCGAAGACGCCGACGACATCGGCATCATCGTGCAGGGCGGCAGCTACAACACGCTGCTGCGCGCACTCGAGCGGCTCGGCCTGGCCGACGTGTACGGCAACACCCAGGTGCCGCTCTACGTGATGAACGTGGCCTACCCGGTCATCGAGAGCGAGGTGATCCGCTTCTGCGAAGGCAAGCGCGCAGTGCTGGTCGTGGAAGAGGGCCAGCCCAACTTCGTCGAGCAGAACCTCGCGACCATCCTGCGCCAGGCCGGCTCCACCACCGCGCTGCATGGCAAGGACATGCTGCCCGTGGCCGGCGAGTACACCGCATCCGAACTGCTGAAGGGCGCGCGCAGCTTCTGCGAGCGCTACGACCGGCTCGCGCCGCTGCCGGTGCCCGCCCCCGTGCGCAAGGTGATCCCTCTGGTGGAGGTCGCAGCGATCGGCGTCGATGCCGCGCCCGAGCCCGCACCGCCGTCCACGGCGCTGGGTGAAGTGGTCCACGCCCGTCCACCGGGCTTCTGCACCGGCTGCCCCGAGCGCCCCATCTTCAGCGCCATGAAGCTGGTCGAGCGCGAACTGGGCCCGCACCACGTGAGCGCAGACATCGGCTGCCACCTGTTCTCCATCCTGCCGCCCTTCAACATCGGCAACACCACCATGGGCTACGGCCTCGGCGGCGCAGGTGCTTCCGCGCTCAACGCGCCGGCCGGCAAGCGCGCGATCTCGATGATGGGCGACGGCGGCTTCTGGCACAACGGCCTTACCAGCGGCGTGGCGAACGCGGTCTTCAACAAGAGCGACAACCTCACCATCGTCGTCGACAACAACTACACCTCGGCCACGGGCGGGCAGGACATCCTCTCGTCGAACGCCGTCAACAAGACGCGCAGCACCGGCCACGAAATCGAGCGCGCCGTGCGCGGCGTGGGCGTCGAGTGGGTCAAGACATTGCGCCGAACCTACGACGTCGCCGGCATGCGCGATGCGCTGAAAGAAGCGCTCACCACCAAGACCCGGGGCCCGAAAGTGCTGATCGCCCAGTCGGAATGCATGCTCAACAAGCAACGCCGCGAGAAGCCGCTGGTACGCAAGGCCATCGCCGACGGCAAGCGCATGGTGCGCGAGAAGTTCGGCGTCGACGCCGACACCTGCACCGGCGACCACTCGTGCATCCGCTTGTCGGGCTGCCCGTCGCTGTCGATCAAGCCCAACCCCGATCCGCTGCGCACCGACCCGGTCGCGACCGTGCTCGACAGCTGCGTGGGTTGCGGCGTGTGCGGCGAGGTTTCGCACGCCGCCGTGTTGTGCCCCTCGTTCTACAAGGCGCAGATCGTGAGCAACCCGAGCCGCTGGGACCTGCTGCGCGAGCGTGTGCGCACTGCCGTCATCGGCTGGCTGCAGCGCGGCGAAGCTCGCCGCCGTGAAGCCTATGCCTTCTGAATGAGTCCCTCCATGCAAAGCGAAGACATTGCGTCGAAGTGCCAGGGATGCCGCGGAACCGGCTTTGCCGGGCCGCAGGTATCGTCCCCGGTAGGGGGTTGGCGGCTACACGAAGTGAGCAAGACTGGGGGGGAGCCATGAGCCCGATCAAGATCGCGATCCTCGCCATGGGCGGGGAGGGAGGCGGCGTTCTGGCCGACTGGATCGTCGACATGGGCGAGGCCAATGGCTACGTGGCGCAGACCACGTCGGTGCCAGGCGTGGCGCAGCGCACGGGCGCAACCATCTACTACGTCGAGCTCTATCCGAGCGCGCAGGCCGAGGCGGACGGCGGCCGACCCGTGCTCGCATTGATGCCATTGCCGGGCGATGTCGACGTGGTGCTGGCGTCGGAACTTATGGAGGCCGGACGCGCAGTTCAGCGCGGGCTGGTCACGAACGACCGCACCACGCTGATCGCCTCCACGCACCGCGTGTTCTCGATCGCGGAGAAGAGTGCGCTGGGTGACGGCCGCGTCGACAGCGACCAGTTGCTCGCGCACACGGCGCGGGCTGCCAAGCGCTTCATCCGCTTCGACATGGCACAGGCGGCCGAGGCTTCGGGCAGCGTGATCAGCGCTGTGCTCTTTGGTGCGTTGGCAGGATCAGGCGTACTGCCGTTCAGCCGTGCGCAGTTCGAGGCGACGATCGAACGCGGCGGCGTAGGTGTGAAGCCCAGCCTCAAGGCCTTCGGTGCCGCATTCGCCCGCGCGCAGGGCGGCGACGACGGCGAGCCGGTGAAAGAGGCCCCGCTCGCCACGCCGGCACCGCAACCCCGCCACCCGGCCGTGCGTGCCTTGGTCGAGCGCGTGCAGCGTGACTTTCCGGCTGCCGCGCAAGACTTCCTGCTCGAAGGCGTGCGCCGCCTTATCGACTACCAGGACCCGGCCTACGCCGGCCTGTACCTCGACCGCATGGCGGCCTTGCCGGCCGGCGACCACCGGCTGCTGCGTGAAACCGCGCGCCATCTTGCGCTCTGGATGTCCTACGAAGACACCGCCCGCGTCGCGGCCCTGAAGACCCGCGCGACCCGCTTCGAGCGCGTGCGCGGCGAGGCGCGCGTGCAGCCGGGCCAGGTGCTGGCCATCAACGAATACATGCACCCACGCCTGCAGGAAATCTGCGAGACGCTGCCGGGTGGCATCGGCCGCTGGCTCATGGATTCGACGCTGCCGAAGAAGCTCGTCGAGCGCTTCACGCAGCACGGCCGCGTGATCCGGACCAGCTCGCTGCGCGGCTACCTGATGTTGCGCACGGTGGCAGCCATGAAGCGCTGGCGCCTGTCGACGATGCGCTATGCCGAAGAGAACCGCCGCATCGAGGAATGGCTGCAGCGCATCGCCGCGACTGCGCAGCGCAACCCGGAGCTCGCCGTCGAACTCGCGCAGTGCCAGCGGCTCGTGAAGGGCTACAGCGACACGCACGAGCGCGGCGTTCGCAACTACGACACCGTGATGCGTGCCGTCGAGCGCGCCGGCGCGGGGCTGGCACCGGCCACGCTGCGCGAACTGCGCGACGCGGCACTGGCCGACGAACACGGCCACAAGCTGCAGGCTGCACTGGCGCTGCACGCACTGGCCTGACGAAGAGACAACGAAGATGACCGCACCCTCCGCCATCCTCTCGCTGCGCGTCGTCGAAGCGCGGGCATTGAATCCGCTGATCCGCATGCTGCGCCTGCGCGCCGAAGACGGCCGCGCGCTGCCAGGCTTCGCGGCCGGCTCCCACATCCGTGTGCAGGTGTCGCTGCCCGATGGCAAGACCGACTGGCGCCATTACTCGCTTATCAACTTCGCGACCGCGCGCAACGCCACCAACGCACCAACCGAGTACGTGATCGCCGTGCGCAAGGAGGCCGAAGGCCGTGGCGGCTCGCGCTTCATGCACGAGCAGCTGAAAGAAGGCGATACCGTCGCCATCGAGGCGCCGAAGAACGACTTTCCGCTGCACACCGGTCCCGGCGGCACCGTGCTGGTGGCGGGTGGTATCGGCGTCACGCCGCTCGCCACCATGGCCGCGCGCCGCCGCGCCGAAGAGGCGCCGGTGCGCATGCACTACGCCGGCCGCAGCCGCGAGCTGATGGCCTTCCTGCCCGAGCTGCAGGCGCTGCTCGGCGACGACCTGCGCGTGCACGCCGATGCCGAAACCGGTGCGCCTCTCGACATCGACGCGCTGCTCGACGGCGTGCCCGCTGGCGACCGCCTCTACGTCTGCGGCCCCAAGCTCATGCTGGACGCCGTGCTGGCCCGCACCCAGGCGCGCGGCTGGGAGCACGACCGCGTGCACTTCGAACTCTTCACCGAGCCGGTCGCGGAAGCGGGCGACCAGCCCTTCGAGGTGGAACTCGCCCAGTCGGGCCAGCGCTTCACGGTGCCGGCCGACCAGAGCATCCTCGATTGCCTGATCGAGCACGGCTGCGACCCGATGTTCGACTGCAAGCGCGGCGAATGCGGCGTGTGCGCCGTGCCCGTCATCGAAGGCGAGATCGAGCATCGCGACTACGTGCTCACCGCCCGCGAGAAAGCGGCCGGCAACGTCATCCAGATCTGCATCTCGCGCGCCAAGGGTGCGCGCCTGGTGCTCGACCTCTGAAGGAGCCACGAGAACCATGCCTTCATACCGAGACAACCCTGAAGCCGTCCGCGCGCTGGTGCGCAACGACCAGGTGCACCGCGATCTGTACACCAGCCAGGAACTGTTCGAGCTGGAGCAGGAGCACTTCTTCGCCAACACCTGGAACTATGTCGGCCACGAGAGCCAACTGCTCAAGCCGGGCGACTGGATCAGCAACGAGATCGCCGGCCGCCCGCTGATCGTCGTGCGCCACGCCGACGGCAGCGTGCGCGCCATGATGAACCGCTGCGCCCACAAGGGCTCGCGGCTCGTCAATGGGCCCTGCGGCAACACCGGCAAGTTCTTCCGCTGCCCGTACCACGCCTGGACCTTCAAGACCGACGGCTCGCTGCTGGCCATTCCGCTGAAGACCGGCTACGAGAACACCGAACTGCACGCGTGCGAATCGGTCAAGGGCCTGACGACGCTGAAGCACGTGCGCAGCCACCGCGGCTTCATCTTCGTGAAGATCAACGACGCCGGGCCGGACTTCGACGACTACTTCGGCGACTCGCTGAGCTCCATCGACAACATGGCCGACCGTTCGCCCGAGGGCGAACTCGAGATCGCGGGCGGCTGCCTGCGCTTCATGCACCAGTGCAACTGGAAGATGTTCGTCGAGAACCTCAACGACACCATGCACCCCATGGTGGCGCACGAATCCTCGGCCGGAACCGCCAAGCGCATGTGGGCCGACAAGCCCGCCGATGAGCCCAAGCCCATGGCGGTCGAGCAGTTCGTGCCTTTCATGTCCGACTACAAGTTCTTCGAGGACATGGGCATCCGCACCTACGACAACGGCCACAGCTTCACGGGTGTGCACTTCAGCATCCACAGCAAGTACAAGGCGATCCCGGCCTATGACGACGCCATGAAGGCGCGCTACGGCGAGGAAAAAACCGCGCAGATCCTCGGCATGGCGCGCCACAACACGGTGTACTACCCGAACCTCACGATCAAGGGCGCGATCCAGGCGATCCGCGTGGTCAAGCCGATCTCGGCCGACAGGACGCTGATCGAGAGCTGGACCTTCCGCCTCAAGGGCGCGCCGCCCGAGCTGCTGCAGCGCACCACCATGTACAACCGGCTCATCAACTCGCCGTTCTCGGTGGTGGGGCATGACGACCTGCAGGCCTACCGCGGCATGCAGGCCGGCCTGCATGCGAGCGGCAACGAGTGGGTGAGCCTGCATCGCAACTACGACCCGTCGGAGCTGAAGGGCGGAGAGATCACCACGGGCGGCACCAACGAGCTGCCGATGCGCAACCAGTACCGCGCATGGGTCCAGCGCATGACGGAGACCATGTGATGACCGGCATCGAAGTCACCCGCCAGGACTTGATCGATTTCGTCGTGAACGAAGTACACCTGCTCGACACGCGCCGCTACGAGGAGTGGAACGCGCTTTTCACCGACGATGCCTTCTACTGGGTGCCGCTGGTTCCCGACCAGGAAGACGGCCTCAACCACACCTCGCACCTCTACGAGGACAAGCTGCTGCGCGACCTGCGCATCGAGCGCCTCAAGAGTCCGCGTGCCTTTTCGCAGCAACCGCCGAGCCGCTGCCATCATCTGCTGCAGATGCCGGTGATCGAGCAATTCGACGCCGAGGCGAACCGCTACGTGGTGCGCACCGGGTTCCACTACACGGAGTCGCAGGGCGACGAATTGCAGTTCTACGTCGGCACCTTCTTCCATCATCTCAGGGTGCAGGATGGCGCGCTGCGCATGGCGCTCAAGCGCGTCAACCTGCTCAACTGCGACGCGGCGCTGCCAGCCGTGCAGCTTTTCATCTAGGGACGCGATGACACACGCCACCGTCCATCAAGTCTTCGCGGCCACCGCGGCGCGCACGCCGCAGGCCGAGTTCCTGTTCACCGAATCGGTGACGGCCGCCGCCTACGGTATTTCTGCCGGCGTCATTCGCTGGGGCGAGGCCGCGGCCGAGGTCGAGCGTCTGCGCGCGGCCTATGCGCAAGCCGGGTACGGACACGGCCACCGTGTCGGGCTGCTGCTGGAGAACCGTCCCGCATTCCTCTTCCACTGGTTCGCGTTGAACGCCCTGGGCGTGAGCGTGGTGCCGATCAACGCCGAGATGCGCTCGGCGGAACTGATCTATTTGATCGGCCACAGCGAAATCGGCCTGGCCGTGACGCTGCCTGAACGTGCCGGCGACCTGCGCGCTGCGGCTGCGCAGGCCGGTGTGGCCTTCGAGACGATGGGGCCCGACGACGCGGTGCCCAGTGCGAAGACGATTGCACCGCGAGCCCATGATCGCATCAGCGTCGACACCGAATGCGGCCTGCTCTATACCTCGGGCACCACCGGGCGCCCCAAGGGCTGCATCCTGAGCAATGCCTACTTCCTGCGCGCCGGCGAGTGGTACGCCGCGCTCGACGGTGTCTGCAGCATCCGGCCCGACGCCGAGCGCGTCATCACGCCGCTGCCCCTCAACCACATGAACGCGATGGCGTTCTCCACCATGGTGGTGCTGGTGGCGGGCGGGTGCCTGGTGCAGCTGGACCGTTTCCATCCGAAGACCTGGCTGGCCAGCGCGCGCGAAAGCGGCGCGACCATCGTGCATTACCTCGGCGTGGTGCCGGCGATGCTCCTGTCGGCCAACGCGTCTGCGGCCGACAGGGAGCATGCAATCCGCTGGGGCTTCGGCGCCGGTGTGGACCGCAAGAACCACGCACCTTTCGAAGAGCGTTTCGGCTTCCCGCTGGTCGAGGCCTGGGCCATGACCGAGACCGGCGCAGCCGCCTGCATCATGGCGAACCGCGAACCGCGTCTCGTGGGCACCAGCTGCTTCGGACGGCAGGAAGACTTCGTGGAGATCCGCCTCGTGGGCGAAGACGGCAACGATGTCGGCGTCGATGCGCCGGGCGAACTGCTCGTGCGTTCGGCCGGCGACGACCCGAAGCGTTACTTCTTCTCCGGCTACCTGAAGGACGAGGAAGCCACGCGCCAAGCCTGGGCCGACGGCTGGTTCCACACCGGCGACCTGGTGCGGCGCGACCCCGAAGGCAACTTCTTCTTCGTCGACCGCAAGAAGAACGTGATTCGCCGCAGCGGCGAGAACATCTCCGCGGTTGAAGTGGAGAGTGTGCTCAACCAGCATCCGGCCGTGAAGACCTCGGCCGTGGCCGCCACACCCGATGCGGTGCGCGGCGACGAGGTGCTGGCCTGCATCGTGATGCGCGAAGGCGCCGACGCATCGCAGCGTGAACAGATCGCAGCCAGCATCGTCGCGCATGCGCTGGACCAGCTGGCGTACTACAAGGCGCCCGGCTATGTGGCATTCGTCGATGCGCTGCCGCTCACGCCGTCGCAGAAGATCCAGCGCGGGCAATTGCGCGAGATGGCGAAGTCGCTGCCGGGGCAGGGCCACTGCATCGACACCCGCGCGATGAAGAAGAGGCAGTCATGACCCGCAGCCGGCTCTCCTACGAAGGCGTCGCGGTGGCCGTGCCCATCACGGTGCCCTATGTGCGCTACTCCACGCGCACCGCCCACTGGTTCATCGGCCAGGCCATCGAGGCGCTGGTCCGGGCCAGCGGCGTGGCCAAGGAACAGATCGACGGCCTGTGCCTCAGCAGCTTTTCGCTCGCGCCCGACACGGCCGTGGGCGTCACGCAGCACCTGGGCCTGTCGCCGCGCTGGCTCGACCATGTGCCCACCGGCGGTGCTTCGGGCGTGATGTGCCTGCGCCGCGCGGCGCGGGCGGTGCAGGCGGGCGATGCCGACATCGTGGCCTGCGTGGGCGCCGACACCAACCACGTCGATTCCTTCCGCCAGACGCTCGGCAGCTTCAGCAACTTCGCGCGCGACGCGAGCTACCCCTACGGCTCGGGCGGCCCGAACTCGATCTTCGCGTTCATCACCGCCAACTACATGCGCACCTACGGCGCGAAGCGCGAGGACTTCGGCCGTATCTGCGTGGACCAGCGCACCAACGCGCTGGGCAACCCGAACGCGATGTTCAAGAAGGGCCTGACCCTCGACGAGTACATGGCCGCGCGGCCCATCTCCGACCCGATCCACCTGTTCGACTGCGTGATGCCCTGTGCGGGCGCCGATGCCTTCCTCGTGATGAGCGAGGAGCGCGCACGCGACCTGGGCCTGGCGCACGTGGTGATCCGCGGTGCCATCGAGCGCCATAACGCCTATGCCGAAGACCCGGTGATGGTGCAGGGCGGCTGGCGCATGGACCGCGACGACCTCTACGCGCAGGCCGGCGTCCAGCCCGCGGAACTCGACTTCGTGCAGACCTACGACGACTATCCCGTCATCGTGATGATGCAGTTCGAGGATCTGGGCTTCTGCGAGAAGGGCGAGGGCCCGGCCTTCGTGCAGGCCAACACCATGACCTTCGACGGCAGCTTTCCGAACAACACGAGCGGGGGGCAGCTCTCGGCCGGGCAGGCCGGTGCAGCGGGCGGCTTCCTCGGCATGGTCGAGGCGATCCGGCAGCTCACGGACCAAGCCGGACAACGCGCTGTGCCGAACGCCCGGCTGGGCCTCGTCGCCGGCTTCGGCATGGTCACTTACGACCGCTGCCTGTGCACAGGCGCCGTCATTCTCGGGAGATCGGCATGACGATGCCCCTGATGCGCCCCCCGCGCAAGAACCCGGTGCTGCGCACCCGGCAGATGAACCTGCCGCCCGGCGCGCGCGGCCGTGTGGCGCTCGGCCTCACGGCCGCCGCCGCGGAAGGCCGCTTCGAACTGCAGACCTGCGAAGACTGCGGCACGGTGCAGTACCCGCCGCGCGAGGTCTGCCACAAGTGCCTTTCGGCCGCACTGCGCTGGCGGCAGCAAAGCGGCGAGGGCGAACTGCTCGGCAGCACCACGCTGCACCACAGCAACGACCTGTTCTTCCGCGAGCGGCTGCCCTGGCGGCTGGGGCTGGTGCACCTGGATGCGGGCCCGACGCTCATGGTCCATCTGCACGGCGAAGTCGGCGATGCACCGCAACGCGTGCGTGTCGGCGCCCGGCTCGACCGCGCGGGACAGGCCGTTCTCATTGGTTTTCCGAATGAAGGGAGTGCCCATATGGCCGACGACAAGATGCTGCGAGAAATGACCAGCGACCCCAAGTTCCGCAAGGCGCTGGTGACCGATGGCAAGACCGAGACCGGCCAGGCCATCGTGCGTGCGCTGGTCAAGGCCGGCGCAGACATCGTCTGGGTCGGCCATGCCGAGCCGTGGAAGAAGATGGGCGACGGGCTCGACGACATCTCGGCGCTGCCGCAAGTCACGCTGGTGCCGCTGGACCTGACCAACGGCCGGCAGGTGACCGAGCTCGCGGGCTCCATCGGCGGCAAGGTCGACATCGTGATCAACAACGCGGAGGTGCACCGCACCTTCGGCATCGGCGCGCGGCGCGGCACCGACGTGGCCAAGGCCGAGATGGACATCAACTACTTCGGCCTGCTGCGCCTGGCGCAGGAGTTCGGCCCTGCGCTGAAGGGCCGCTCGGCCGACGGCGCGACGGGCGCCACGGCCTGGGTCAACCTGCTGTCGATCTACGCGCTGAGCAACTTCCCGCCGCACGGCACCTTCAGCGCGTCGAAAGCCGCTGCGCATTCGCTTGCGCAGTGCCTGCGTGCCGAGATGCGGCCGGCCGGCATCCGCGTGATCAATGTGTTCCCGGGGCCCATCGACGACGAATGGAACCAGCACACGCCACCACCGAAGCTCGCACCCACCGCGCTGGCCAATGCCATCGTGAAGGCGCTGCGTGACGGCGTGGAAGACGTCTACCCCGGCGACGTGGCGCAGGAGTGGCTGGAACGCTGGCGCGACAACCCCAAGGTGCTCGAGCGCGAACTCGCGGCGGGCGGCTGATCGAGGAACATCACGATGACAACCATCACCACCGAACTGATGTCCACCGCCGAAATCCTCAGCGGCCTCGTGACCGCGATGGCCAGCGGCCGCATCCGCGTGATCGACCTCACGCAGACGCTGACGCCCGAGTTTCCGCAGATCGCGCTGCCGCCCGAGATGGGGCAGTGCTGGCCCTTCCGCATCGAGGAAGTGTCGAAGTACGACGAGCGCGGTCCGGGCTGGTACTGGAACAACTTCTCGTGCGGCGAGCACACCGGCACGCACTTCGACGCGCCGATCCACTGGATCTCGGGCCGCGACCTGCCGAACAACTCGGTCGACACCATTCCGGTGCAGCACTTCGTGGCGCCGGCCTGCGTGATCGACTGTTCGCCGCAGGTCAAGGACGACCCCGACTATCTGCTGACCCTGGAGGACATCGAGGCCTACGAGGCGGCGCACGGCCGCATCCCGAAGGGCGCGTGGGTGCTGATGCGCACCGACTGGTCCAAGCGCAGCGACCCCGAGGCGTACCAGAACTTCGACGAAACCGGTCAGCACACGCCCGGCCCGAGCACCGAGGCCGTGCGCTTCCTGGTCGAGCAGCGCGACGTGCTGGGTTTCGGCTCCGAGGCCATCGGCACCGATGCCGGGCAGGGCTATCACCTGCGCCCGCCGTACCCGTGCCACTACTACATGCACGGCGCGGGGCGCTACGGGCTGCAGTGCCTGAGCAACCTCGACCTGCTGCCGCCCGTGGGTGCGGTGCTGATCTGCCCGCCGCTGAAGATCGAGAAGGGCAGCGGCAGCCCGCTGCGGGTGCTCGCGCTGGTGGGGGCATCGGCATGAGCGGCGCGGCGCCCAAGGTCGCGGCCGTCACCGGCGGCAGCGCCGGCATCGGCAAGGCGATCTGCGAGGACCTGCTCGCGCAGGGCTACGAGGTGGTGTCGCTCGCGCGCCGCAAGGCCGAGATCGACCACCCGAAGCTGCACAGCATCGAGGTCGACCTGAGCGACCGCGCCGCCACGGGCGAGGCGGTGCGCGAACTGGTCGAACGCTTCGCGCCGACCACCATCGTCCACAACGCAGGCGTCATCCGCGCCGCGCTGCTGCCCGAAGTAAAGCTCGACGACCTCGACGCACTGGTCGACCTGCACCTGGGCTGTGCCATTCAGCTCGTGCAAGGTGCGCTGCCCGCGATGCGTGCGCAGCGCTTCGGCCGCGTGGTGCTGCTGTCGTCACGCGCCGCGCTGGGGCTGGCCACGCGCACCAGCTACTCGGCCACCAAGGCCGGCATGCTGGGCATGGCGCGCACCTGGGCGCTGGAGCTTGCCGCTGACGGCATCACGGTGAACGTGGTGGCCCCGGGGCCGATCCGCACCGACATGTTCTACGACGTGGTCGAAGCCGGCAGCGAGAAGGAACGCGCGCTCGCAGCCTCGGTGCCCGTCAAGCGCCTCGGCGAATCGGCCGATGTGGCACGCGCCGTACGTTTCTTCGCCGATGCCGACAGCAGCTTCGTCACCGGCCAGGTGCTGTACGTGTGCGGCGGTACCAGCGTCGGCAGCCTGGCCCTCTGAATTCTTCTTTCGCTTTTCCACGTTCATCCCAAACCATCCCTGGAGCATCGCCATGAAAGTCCTGAACCGAATTCGCACACTCGCGGCCATTGCCGCGGGCCTCGGCGCGCTGAGCGCCGCGGGCGCATGGGCCGCCGATCTCAAGGTCGGTTTCATCACCTCGATGTCGGGACCGGTGTCTTCGCTCGGCATTCCCTACGACAAGGGCATGAAAGCCGCGCTGGCCTACAAGTCCGAAGTCGGCGGTCGCAAGGTGCAGGTGATCCAGCTCGACGATGCGTCCGACCCGTCCACGGCCGCGCGCAATGCGCGCAAGCTGATCGAGGAAGACAAGGTCGACGTCATCATCGGGACGGCCGGCGCACCCGGCTCGCTGGCCATTGCCGGCGTGGCGCGCGAGACGAAGACACCGCTGATCTCCATCGCCAATGCCGACCTGGCCGGCGAGGACGGCGCCTGGATGGTGACGCTGCCGCAGCCCGCGCCGTTGATGATGGGTGCGATGGTCGAGAAGATGAAGCAGGCCGGCGTGAAGACGGTGGCCTACATCGGCTACTCCGACGCCTGGGGCGACCTGGTCTACGACGCGCTCATGAAATCGGCGCCCACGGCCGGCATCAAGGTGGTGTCGAACGAGCGTTATGCGCGCAGCGATTCGTCGGTGGCCGGGCAGGTGCTGAAGATCGTGGCGCTGCGGCCTGATGCGGTCATTACCGGTGCCTCGGGCACCCCCGGTGCGTTGCCGTACCTCGCGTTGACCGAGCGTGGCTACAAGGGAAGGATCTACGGCATGCACTCGCTGATCAACCCCGACTTCATCCGCGTCGGCGGTTCGTCGGTCGAAGGCCTGCTGGCGCCCACGGGCCCGGTGGTGGTGGCCGAGCAGCTGCCCGACAACAACCCGATGAAGAAGATCGCGATGGACTTTCGCGCTGCCTACCAGAAGGCCAACGGCGCGGCGCCCACTGATACCTTCTCGGCCTACAGCTTCGATGCGTGGCTGATCTATCTCGATGCTGCGCAGCGTGCGCTGGCCAGCAAGGCTGAGCCCGGCACGCCGCAATTCCGGCTGGCGCTGCGTGATGCCATCGTGAGCACCAAGGAGCTGGTGGGCACGCATTCGGTCTACAACTTCAAGCCCACTGATCGCTATGGCTCGGATGATCGCTCGCGCGTCGTCGTGAAGCTCGAAAAGGGTCAATGGAAGCTGGTGCCCTGAGATGAAGAACAAGCTAGCCCACATCCTTGGCGCCACAGTGCTTGCTCTGGCAGCTTCGCAGGCCATGGCGGCTGACCTGAAGATCGGCTTCATCAGCTCGCTCTCGGGTCCGGTGGCTGCGCTCGGCATTCCGTACGAGAAGGGCATCCGCGCTGCCATTGCCGAGCATCCCGAGATCGCCGGCCGCAAGGTCCAGCTGATCGCGCTCGACGACGCGTCAGACCCCACCACCGCCGGCCGCAACGCACGCAAGCTGGTGACCGAAGACAAGGTCGACGTGCTCATAGGAACCTCCGGCGTGCCAGGTGCGATGGCCATCGCAGCGGTGGCCAAGGAACTGAACACACCGTTGATCTCGCCCACGCCGGTCACCATCGCCGGCCCTGAGGGCGCGTGGACGGTGACGGTGTCGCAGCCATTCCCGCTCATGGTCGCGGGCGTGGTCGACCGCATGCAGAAGTCCGGCGTGAAGACGGTCGCCTTCATCGGCTTCTCGGACGCACTGGGCGACCTGGCCTACGACTCGCTCGTGAAGAGCGCCGACGCTGCCGGCATCAAGGTGGTGGCCAACGAGCGTTATGCGCGCAGCGATTCCTCGGTGGCCGGGCAGGTGCTGAAGATCGTCGCGGCTCGACCCGACGCCGTGTTCGCGGGCAATTCCGGCACGCCCGGTGCGTTGCCTTACATCGCACTGGCCGAGCGCGGCTACAAGGGAAAGATCTATGGCACGCACGGCCTCATCAACGCCGACTTCGTGCGCGTGGGCGGCGCCTCCGTCGAAGGCCTGCAGGTGCCCAGCGGACCGGTGCTGGTGGCCGACCAGTTGCCCGACAGCAACCCGATCAAGAAGGTGTCGATGGGCTTTCGCAACGCCTACCAGAAAGTGAACGGCGCGGTGCCGACCGACGCCTTTTCGTCCTACACCTACGACGCCTACCTGCTGCTGGCGGATGCCGCCTCGCGCGCCAAGGGCGAGCCCGGCACACCGCAATACCGCACCGCCCTGCGCGACGCCATCGTGAGCACCAAGGAGCTGGTGGGTACGCACGGCATCTACACCTTCAAGCCCGGCGATAGCTATGGCTCCGACCGCCGCGGCGTGGTGATCGTGCAGATGAACAAGGGGCAGTGGAAGCTGGTTCCCTGAAAAAAGACCCGGGCCCACGTCGATGACCAGTTACCGCCACCATCCCGAACGCGTCGCCGCCCTCGTGCAGCACGACCGCGTGCACCGCGACCTGTACCTGAGCGAGGAGATCTTCGCGCTCGAGCAGGAGCGCCTGTTCGCGAACAACTGGGTCTTCCTCGGCCATGCGAGCCAGGTGCCCGAGCCCGGCGACTTCGTGGCGCAGGACATCGCGGGCCGGCCGCTGCTGATGGTGCGGCAGCCCGACGGCGCGGTGCACGTGCTCTACAACCGCTGCGCCCACAAGGGCACGCAACTGGTGACGGACGAGAGCGGAAACACCGGCCGCTTCTTCCGCTGCCCGTATCACGCGTGGACCTACAAGCTCGACGGCGCGCCGCTCGGGGTACCGTTGAAGAACGGCTACGAGGGCACGCAGCTCAAGGCGTGCGAGTCGGGGCAGGGGCTGTCGGTGGTGAGGCACGTGAAGGTGTACCGCGACTTCGTGTTCGTGCGCCTATCCGACACGGGGCCCTCGTTCGAGGACTACTTCGGCGAGGTGCTGGGCGCCATCGACAACATGGTCGACCGCTCGCCCGAGGGCAAGCTCATCGTGGGCGGCGGCGTGCTGCGCAACATCGTCCACTGCAACTGGAAGATGTACCTCGAGAACATCAACGACACGGTGCACCCGATGTCCACGCACGAGTCGGCCACCAAGGCGGCCGAGGCGCTGTGGGAAGGCCATGCGCCCACCGACCCCAAGCCCATGGCGATGGAGCAGATCCTGCCCTTCGGCTCGGGCTACGAGTTCTTCGACAAGATGGGCGGGCGCGTGTTCGCCAATGGCCACAGTGTGCTGGGCGTGAACTTCAGCATCCACTCCAACTATGCGCAGCTGCCGGAGTACGAGGCCGCGATGCAGGCGGCGCACGGCATTGGGCGCGCCACCGAAATTCTGCAGAGATCGCCGCAGAACTCCGTTCTTTATCCGAGCCTGTCGGTCAAGGGCTCGCCGCAGGCCATCCGCGTGATCCGTCCGCTGGCCGCCGACCGCACGCTGATCGAGGCGTGGAGCTTCCGCGCGGCCGGCGCACCCGCGCTGCTGTTCGAGCGCGCCATGAGCTACAACCGGCTTGTTTTCTCACCGATGTCGGTAGTGGCGCACGATGACGTGCACCTGTTCGAGAGCATCCAGCAGGGCCTGCGCGCGGGCGGCAACGAATGGGTGAGCCTGCACCGCAACTTCGATGCGGCCGAGCTCGCGCAGTCGACCATCACCACCAACGGCACCAACGAGCTGCTCATGCGCAATCAATTCCGCGCCTGGGCGAAGTCGATGTCCGTGGAGGCCGCGCCATGACCGTTCCGCGCGATTTCGCCGCCCACGAAGCGGCCCTGCTCGACGAGCGGCGCTTCGACGACTGGCTGGCGCTCTTTGCCGGCGACGGCCACTACTGGGTGCCGCTGCTCGGCGCTGCGCAGGCCGATCCGTTCTCGCACAACTCGCTGGCCTATGAAGACCGGCTGCTGCTGCAGTTGCGCGTGGAGCGCCTCAAGAGCCCGCGCGCGCATTCGCAGCATCCAGCCAGCCACAGCCAGCACGTGCTGCAGCCCTCGCGCATCGAGCACGAGAACGCCGATGAAGCGCGCCTGCGCACGCCATTCCTGTACGTCGAAGCGCGAGGCGAATCCCAGATCCTGCTGAGCGGCACCGCGCGCCATCACCTCGTTCGCACGCCGGCCGGCTGGCGCATCCGCGAGAAGCGCATCGACCTGCTCAACGCCACGCGTGCGTTGCCGGCCATCCAGTTGTTCATCTGAGTTACCTGTCCATTCCAACCATCCTCACCGGAGCTACGACATGAAGAGCCTGATGCAGACCTTGACGCGCGGTGCACTCGCCGCGGCGCTGATTGCCTGTGGTGTTGGGAGCGCGCTGGCGGCCGACCTCAAGGTCGGTCTCAGCGTGTCGCTCTCAGGGCCGAATTCCTCGCTGGGCGTGCCCTATGCCAAGGGCATGCAGGCCGCGCTGGCGTACAAGCCGGAGGTGAACGGCCGCAAGGTCCAGCTCATCGTGCTGGACGACGGCTCCGACCCGACCACGGCCGGGCGCAACGCGCGCAAGCTGATCGAGGAGGACAAGGTCGACGTGCTCATGGGCACCTCGGGCGTGCCCGCCGCCATCGCGATGGCGCAGGTTGGCAAGGAAGCGAAGACGCCGATGATCGGCCTCACGCCCATCTTGCTCGACCCGAACGACAACCCCTGGGTCATGACCGTGGCCCAGCCCACGCAATTGATGATCGATGCGGTCGTCGAGCGCATGAAGCGCAACAACGTGAAGACGGTGGGCTACATCGGCTTCTCCGATGCCTGGGGCGACCTGGTCTACAACGCACTGATGAAGGCTGCGCCCGAAGCCGGCATCAAGGTGGTGAGCAACGAGCGCTATGCGCGCGCCGACGCGTCGGTGACGGGGCAGGTGCTGAAGATCGTGGCGCTGCGGCCCGATGCGGTGATGACCGGCGGCGCCGGAACGCCGGGCGCACTGCCGTTCCTCGCATTGCAGGAGCGCGGCTTCAAGGGTGGCGTGTACGGCCAGCACGGCTTGATCAACCCCGACTTCGTGCGGGTGGTCGGCGCGGCCGGCCAGAACGCGCTGATGCCCACCGGCCCGGTGATCGTGGCCGAGCAATTGCCCGACAACTACCCGACCAAGAAGATCGCGACCGAGTTTCGCGCCGTGTTCCAGAAGGCGAACAACGCGCCAACCGGCGACGCCTACTCGGCCTATTCGTTCGACGGCTGGCTGGTGTTTGCGGACGCCGCATCGCGCGCCATGAAGAAGGCCGAGCCGGGCACGCCCGAGTTCCGCGTGGCGCTGCGCGACGCCATCTTCAGCACGAAGGAAGTGGTGGGCACGCACGGCGTCTACACCTTCAAGCCCGGCAGCCTCTACGGCGTGGACGAACGCGCCCGCGTGATCGTCAAGCTCGACAACGGCCAATGGAAGCTCGCACCTTGAACCGCTCGCCCTTGATTTTCCGGAGGGCCGCGCGATGACCTGGGACGTGGCGCTCATTCTCCTCACCGACGGCCTGGCCAACGGTGCCGTCTACCTGCTGGCCGGCCTGGGGCTGGTGTTGATCTTTTCCGTCACGCGCGTGGTGTTCGTGCCCTTCGGCGACATCGCGGCCTTTGCGGCGCTGTCGCTCGCGGCCTTCGAGACCGGCCGCGTCCCGCCGACCATAGGCATGGTCGCCGTGCTCGCTGCCCTGGCGCTGGCAACGGAAATCGGCAGCCTGTTGCGGCGCGGCGAGGCTGCACGCATTCCCAAGGCGGTGCTGATGTGGGGCGTGCTGCCCGCGATTCCCTGCCTGCTCGCGTGGCTTGCGGCGCGGCCCGGCGTGCCGGTCGCGGTGCACATCGCGGTGGCCGTGCTGCTGGTGGTGCCCATCGCACCACTGCTGGCGCGCGTGGTGTTCCAGCCGATCGCCGACGCCTCGGTGCTGGTGCTGCTGATCGTGTCGCTGGCGCTGCACTTCCTGCTGTCTGGCCTGGGCCTGCTGTTCTTCGGACCTGAAGGCTCGCGCACCACGCCGCTCACCAGCGCCGTGTTCACGTTGGGCGACGGCTTCACGGTCAGCGGCCAGGTGGTGCTGATGGTGGGCGCGGCCATCGTGCTGAGCGGGCTGTTCTTCCTGGTGTTCGAGCGCACGGTGGCCGGCAAGGCGCTGCGCGCCACGGCGGTCAACCGCGTGGGCGCGCGGCTGGTCGGCATCCGGCCGGTGCGCACCGCACTGCTGGCCTACGGATGCGCCTCGCTGCTGGCGGGGCTGATCGGCGTGCTGATTGCGCCGGTGACGACCATGTACTACGACTCGGGTTTCATCATCGGCCTGAAGGCCTTCGTGGCCGCGATCATCGGCGGGCTCGTGAGCTACCCGATGACTGCGGTGGGTGCACTCGCAGTCGGCGTGGTGGAAAGCTTCGCCTCGTTCTGGAGCGGTGCGCTGAAGGACGTGATCGTGTTCAGCCTGCTGATCCCCGTGCTCATGCTGCGCTCCTTCATGGCCACGCATGCCGAAGAGGAAGAAGACGAGGTGGACCAATGAGCGCCAACCGCAAACGCATGACGTGGATCGCCGCGGTGGTGGTCGTGCTGGCCCTGGTGCCGGTGGTGGCGGGGAGCTTCACGGTCTCGCTGCTCAACGACATCGGCATCGGCGCGCTGGTGGCGCTGGGCCTCGTGCTGCTCACCGGCGTGGGCGGCGCGACCTCGTTTGGGCAGGCGGCTTTCGTGGGCATCGCAGCCTACGCCACGGCATGGCTCACGACCACGCAGGGCATGTCGCCGTGGATCGGGCTGCTGTTCGCGCTGCTGCTCACCGGCCTCTCGGCGCTGGCCATCGGCATGCTCACGCTGCGCCTGGGCGGGCACTTCCTGCCGCTCAGCACCATCGCCTGGGGACTGTCGATCGCAATGCTGTTCGGCAATGTCGATGCGCTTGGGCGGCACACGGGCCTGTCGAACATTCCACCGCTGCAGGTCGCGGGCTGGTCGCTGGCCGATCCGCGTTCGATGTACTACCTGATCTGGGTGGTGGTCGGGCTGGCCTGCCTGTTCAGCCACAACCTGCTGCAGTCGCGGCCGGGGCGCGCGATTCGCGGGCTTCGCGGCGGTGCCACGCTGCTGGCGAGCGTGGGGGCGGACGCCTACCGCGTGCGGCTGTCACTGTTCGTCACGGCCGCGCTGTTCGCGGGGCTGGCGGGCTGGCTCTACGCGCACATGAACCGCTTCG
Source organism: Variovorax sp. CF313 (assembly GCF_000282635.1). GTDB lineage: Bacteria > Pseudomonadota > Gammaproteobacteria > Burkholderiales > Burkholderiaceae_C > Variovorax. The sequence continues at coordinate 47,675 of NZ_AKIW01000027.1, read as the reverse complement.
TGAGCCCGTCGCCCTTCGACGTGCGCGCGAGCATCGAGTACCTGCTGATGGCCGTGGCCGGCGGGCTCGGCCAGCTGGCGGGCGCACTGGTGGGCGCCGCGCTGGTACTGGTGCTGAAGAACGGCCTGCAGGACGTGCTGCCGATGCTCACGCAGCGCGCCGGCCAGCTCGAGGCGGTGGCATTCGCCGCGCTCTTCATCCTGCTGCTGCACTTCGCGCGCGGCGGCGTGATGGGCCTGCTGCGCCGCTGGACGCACCGGCGCAGCGGCTCGCAGGAGCCTTCGCGCCACGAGGCCCCGCCGGTCGATCCCTTGCCTCACCGCACGCTGCCCGAGCGCGGCTCGCAGGTGCTGTCGGTGAACGGTGCGGTCAAGCGCTTCGGCGGGCTGGTGGCCGTCAACGACGTGAGCTTCGACGTGAAGGCCGGCGAGATCGTCGGGCTGATCGGGCCCAACGGCGCGGGCAAGTCGACCATGTTCAACCTGCTGACCTGCACGCTGCCGATGAGCGCGGGCCAGGTGCGCTTCCTGGCGCACGACATCGCAGGCAAACCGCAGCGCGAGGTGGCGCGGCTGGGGCTGGCGCGCACTTTCCAGCACGTGAAGCTGCGCCCGCACATGAGCCTGCTCGACAACGTGGCGCTGGGCGCGCATTCGCGCACGCGCTCGGGCATCCTGAAGGCGGGGCTGCGGCTCGACCGCATGGAAGAAAGCCAGATCCTGCAGGAGGCGCAGCGCCAGCTCGACCGCATCGGCCTGGGCGACCGCGCGCACGAGCTGGCGGGCAGCCTGCCGCTGGGCACGCAGCGCATTCTGGAAATCGCGCGCGCACTGGCCGCCGACCCGGTGCTGCTGGTGCTCGACGAGCCCGCCGCCGGCCTGCGCCGCAAGGAAAAGATGGCGCTCGGCGACCTGCTGCGCAAGTTGCGCGAGGAGGGCGTGACCATCCTGATCGTCGAACACGACATGGACTTCGTGATGAAACTGGTGGACCGGCTGGTGGTGATGAACTTCGGCTCCAAGCTCGTGGAGGGCGTGCCGTCGGCGGTGCGCGCGGACGAGCGGGTGCAGGCGGCTTACCTGGGGAGTGTTGTATGAGCGCCGCACGGCCGCCCGAAGGCGCGGGCCCCCTTCAGGGGGTAGGAGAAGTACACGAAGTGACAAGCCTGGGGGTAGCGAAATGACCGCGATGCTGGAGATTGGCGATCTGCACGTGTCGTACGGGCAGGTGGAGGCGGTGCGCGGCGTGTCGCTCGACCTGCAGCCGGGCCAGATCATTTCGGTAATCGGTCCCAACGGCGCGGGCAAGACCACGCTGCTGGCGGCCGCGATGGGTCTGCTGCCTTGCAAGGGCACGCTGCGCTTCGAGGGCGAAGACCTGCAGGGGCTCGACGTGGAAGCGCGTGTGGAGCGCGGCCTGTGCCTCGTGCCCGAGAAGCGCGAGCTGTTCGGCGAACTCACCGTGCTCGACAACCTGCAGCTCGGCGCCTATGCCAAGCGGCTGCGCGGCGATGCGATGAAGAAGCGGCTGCAGTCGGTGTACGACCGATTTCCGCGGTTGGCCGAACGGCGTTCGCAGCGCGCCGACACGCTCTCGGGCGGCGAGCGTCAGATGCTGGCGGTGGGGCGCGCGCTGATGTCGGCACCGCGCCTGCTGATGCTCGACGAACCGAGCCTCGGCCTCGCGCCGCTGATCGTGCGCGACATCCTCACCATCGTGCGCAAGCTGCGCGAAGACGGCGTCTCGATCCTGCTGGTCGAGCAGAACGCGCGTGCGGCGCTCGAAAGCTCGGACGAAGGCTATGTGCTGGAGACCGGCGAGATCGCGCTGTCGGGTGCCTCGGCCGAGCTGGCGAGCGATCCGCGCGTGCAGGCGACCTATCTCGGCGGAGGCACGCACGATGACGAGTGACCCGCGGGCTGTGCCGCCCGTGCAGCGCACCTTGCCGGCGATGCTGCAGCGGCAGGCCGGGCTGTTCGGCTCGCGTCCGTTGCTTCGGATCGGTGGCGACGAGTGGACGCATCGCGACGCTGCGCAGGCTGCAGCCGTTCGCGCCGGTGCGCTGGCCGCGGCCGGCGTGGTGCGCGGCGACCGCTTCGCCGTGATGTGCGGCAACCGCATCGAGTTTCTCGAAAGCTTCCTCGGCGCGGGTTGGCTGGGTGCGTCGATGGTGCCGGTCAACACCGCGTCGATGGGGCCGCAGATCGAATACTTCCTCGCGAACAGCCAGGCGAAACTGCTGGTGATCGAGGCGGGTTTTCTTGAGCGGCTCGCGACGGCGGATCTGGCGCGCACCGCGTTGCGCGAGGTCTGGGTGGTGGGCGAGGCGGAGTCCTCCGGCTGGCAGGCGCCCCAGGGCGTGCGCGTAACGCCTTACCCCGAGGGCGGTGAGGCGCTGGCGCCCGCAGCGGTGCAACCTGGCGACCCGCTCGCGATTCTGTACACCTCCGGTACGACGGGGCCAGCCAAGGGCGTCGTCTGCCCGCATGCGCAGTATTTCTGGTGGGGCGTGAGCAGCGCGGAGGTGCTCGGAGTCGGCGTCGACGACGTGCTGTGCACCACGCTGCCGCTCTTTCACATCAATGCGCTCAACACCTTCGCGCAGGCCGCATTGACGGGCGCAGAGGTGGTGTTCGCGCCGCGCTTCTCGGCCTCGGGCTTCTGGCCGGCGATGCGCGCGAGCGGGGCGACGGTGGTCTACCTGCTGGGCGCAATGGTGCCGATCCTGCTCGCGCAGCCCGAAGGGCCTGGCGAACGCGATCACCGGGTGCGCATCGGCCTCGGGCCCGGTGTGCCGTCCGCCGCAGGTGCCGCATTCAAGGCGCGCACCGGCGTGCAACTGCTCGAAGGCTACGGCTCGACCGAAACCAATTTCGCCATCGCGACCGCGCCGGATTCGCCGCGCGGCGGTGTCATGGGCTGGCTGCGCCCAGGCTTCCAGGCGCGCGTGGCCGACGAAGGCGATGCGGCGCTGCCACCCGGCGAGGCCGGCGAACTGCTGCTGCGCGCGGACGAGCCCCATGCCTTCGCGAGCGGCTATTTCAACATGCCGGAGAAGACGGTCGAGGCCTGGCGCAATCTCTGGTTCCACACCGGCGACCGCGTGGTGCAGGACGCCGACGGTGCGTTCCGCTTCGTCGACCGCATCAAGGACGCGATTCGCCGGCGCGGCGAGAACATCTCGTCGTTCGAGGTCGAGCAGGTGCTGCTGAGCCATCCGGGCGTGGCTTCGTGCGCGGTGTACCCGGTGCAATCCGAACTGGCCGAGGACGAGGTGATGGCCGCGCTGGTGGCGCGCGACGGCGTGCCGATCGACCCGGCCGAACTCGTGCGCTTCTGTGAAAGCCGGCTGCCTTACTTCGCCGTGCCGCGCTACATCGACGTGCTGGCCGACCTGCCGCGCACCGAGAACGGCAAGGTGCAGAAGTTCAAGCTGCGCGAGCGCGGCGTGAGTCCGCAGACCTGGGACGGCCGGCCCGCAAGGGCCTGAGGCTCCCGGCAGACGCAACGCGTTCCTTTCTTTCCGGCTGTTTCATGCGCTGACAGCTTCGCCGGTACATTTCGCTAAAATGATTCAGAACTAAAACATTCAGGTATGCAATCAAATTCACTGACCGGCCGCCATGCACTCGTCACGGGCGCGGCGCGCGGCATCGGCGCGGAGATCGCGCGCACCCTGGCCGCCGAAGGCGCCGTTCTGACGCTGCTGGGGCGTGACCGCGAAGCGCTGAAGCGTGTGGCCGATTCGCTCGCGGGCAGCGGGCATGGCGTGGCTGCAGCCGATGTGGCAAATCCGCAGGCGGTGCAGGCGGCCTTCGCAGAGGCCCGAGCAGCGCGCGGCCCTGTTGCCGTGCTCGTCAACAACGCGGGTGCCGCCGAGAGCGCGCCTTTCCTCAAGACCTCGTTCGAGCTCTGGCAGCGCATGCTGTCGGTGAACCTCACCGGCAGCTTCCTGTGCGCGCAGGCTGCGCTGCCCGACATGCTCGATGCGGGCTGGGGCCGCATCGTCAACATCGCCAGCACGGCGGGGCAGAAGGGCTACGCCTACGTGTCGGCCTACACCGCGGCCAAGCATGGTGTGGTCGGGCTCACGCGTTCGCTGGCGCTCGAAGTGGCGCGCAAGGGCATCACGGTGAATGCCGTATGCCCGGGCTACACCGACACCGACATCCTGCGCAACAGCGTCGCCAACGTGGTCGGCAAGACCGGGCGCAGCGAGGCCGACGCGCTGGCCGAATTCTCCAGCGTCAATCCGCAGCGGCGCATCGTGCAGCCGGCCGAAGTCGCCGATGCGGTGCGCTGGCTGTGCGGCACGGGCGCTGCGTCGGTCACCGGCCAGTCGATCTCGGTTTCAGGGGGAGAGGTGACATGACGCGCGACAACGATGCCTCGCACGCGGTGCTGAGCGATGCGGAGGAACTGGGCCACGAAGCCCGCGCGGGCCACGAGGACCACGCGATGCTCAAGCTCTGGCTGCGCATGCTGGCCAGCACCACGCAGATCGAGGCCGAGATCCGGCGCCGGCTGCGCGAGCGCTTCGGCATCTCGCTCGCGCGCTTCGACTACATGGCGCAGCTCCATCGCTACAAGGACGGGCTCAAGATGCGCGTGCTCTCGCGCTACCTCATGGTGACCGGCGGCAACGTCACAGGCCTGACGGACGAACTCGAGCGCGAAGGCATGGTGGCCCGCGCGCCCAGCCCCGACGACCGCCGCGCGTGGATCGTGAGCCTCACGCCGACAGGGCGCCGCACCTTCGAGACGATGGCGAGCGAGCACGAACAATGGATCCTCGAGATGTTCTCGGGGCTCGACATGAAGACCGTCAAGCAGATGCACACCCAACTGGGCTTGCTGCGTGTGCACGTGATGCGCGGCGAGCCGCCGGCCGAGGAGGGCTGAGCATGAGCGCGGCCACCCCTGTCGATCTCCCGGCCCAGGGCAGCGAGTTCCGCCGCGCGCGGCTGATCCGCTTCTCGGACTGCGACCCGGCGGGCATCGTTTTCTACCCTCAGTACTTCGTGATGCTCAACGGGCTCGTCGAAGACTGGGTCAACGAGGGCCTGGGGCTCAGCTACCACGGGCTGGTGGCCGTGCGGCGCATTGGCCTGCCCACCGTGAAGCTCGAAGCCGACTTCCGTGCGGTGAGCCGCATGGGCGACCAGGTCACGCTCGGCCTTACCGTGCAGCGGCTGGGGTCGCGCTCGATGACGCTGCTTGTGCGCTGCTTCGAGCCGGCGACCGGAGAACTGCGCATGCAGATGCAGCAGGTGCTCGTGACCACGTCGCTCGAAACCCATCGCGCCGTCGCCATTCCGGACGACATGCGCGCAGCCATCCTGCGCAACGCGCCCGAGCTGGGCTGAGCGTCCTAGGGGGCGGGCTCGCTGCCCGCCGCGTCCTGCGCGCGCTTCTTCAGCCAGCCGCCGAGCTCCTTCTTTCCCTTGGCATTGGCGGCGCGCCATGCGTTGCGCGCGGCCGCAATGAAGCGCTCTTCCGCTGCATCGGGTACTTCGCTGAGGCGGTCTTCTTCGTCGAGCCAGCCGGGCTCGACGCTGCAATGCCGTTCGATCTGCCGTGCCAGGTTGTCGCCGATGGGCCGCGAGCTCTTGATCTGGCTCCACATGCTCGGAGAAATTTCGAGCTTTTTCGCAAACGCCTGGTCCAGCCCCTTGGCTGGCAGGCCCGCGGCGATGGCCTCTTCGAGAAAGCGGCGGTGCAACGCAAGGGCATTGCGGCGGCGCGCGACGGTGATATTGGGCACTGTTCAAAAACAACAACAAGACAAGAAAAGATTGTCCCGGTTGTTGACGCCGTCGTAAACACTATTTACAGTTGCCTTCATTCGCGGCCCAGGCCGTCCCTTTTGTCCAACCCTTTACAGCCGACAGCGGCAATTTTTTGACTCAGGAACCATCGTGAACACCGCCTTGAACCTCACCAGCATTCGACCCGCCTTGGGCCGATCGCTCGTGCGCGTCTGGTCGTGCGGTGGTTTGGACAGCATGCTGTCGGTCCGACCGAACCAGCACCAGAACCACGTGTATTCCACGAAAGCCGCAGCCAGCCTGCGCGTTGGAAAAGTCGAGGATCAAGTGCTACCGGGTGGAGGTTGCGCGTAGGCGCACACCTTCCAAGCTCTCTCATGCAGAGGCCCGGAAACCGCAAGGTTCCGGGCCTTTTTGTTTTGTCTGTCGTGCTTGTTTGCCATTTCGGGTGTGCCTTCACCACACCGCCAGAGCCCACCGCGTAGACGGTCTGGCGGGATGTGCAGGAACCGATCACTCCTGTGCAGCGACGTCGTACGGGACAGCGCCCAGCGCGCTGTCCGTCGCGTGAGGACACAACCGAAATGGAAAGCGGGACACCGTTTTTTTCGAACCACCGAACCCGAGCGGGACCGGGCCATGCAGATGGCCCTCCCGCGGAAACCGACCGCAAAGATTGGGCGGCGCCGGAACCCGTAACCGGACACTTTTTTGTTTTCGACCCGCGTTAGCTCAATGGATCAGAGCACTTGCCTACGAAGCAAGGGGTTGCACGTTCGAGTCGTGCACGTGGGGCCTTTTTTTTGTTCGAGCTGTCACGCCAACCAAGGAGCCACCATGCGCAAGCGCAATACCCCGATCCGGATGATCACCGTGCGTCCGGCACAGCCACGCAACCGCATGATGATGGCCTTGGCCCGCAGTTTCGGCATTGCCGTCGACGCGCGTCGCACAGGCGAATGCGCGGCGGACTCCGCGGGGCGCGAGCCGCTGCCGGAGGGACTCGATCCCGACCAGCGCGTTCGCGCAGTCGGCGAATGGTAGGCCGGCCGCCTGTTCCTTGTTTTTCATGGTGCGCGTAGCTCAATGGCAGAGCCGCGGGTTGTGGTCCCGCTGACGACGGTTCGATCCCGTTCGTGCACCCCACTTCGTTTCATTCGACCTCATCAACAACCATCGCCGCAAAAGGAGGCGAGACATGCATCCCCACGTCCTGCAACTCGATATCCAGGGCACGCCGCAAGCCTGGATTTCGCTGGAGCAGGCGGTGTTGCACTACGCGACCGGCTCGGTCGCATGGGAAGACGGCGGCCTGCCGCTCGCCACGCTGCGCGGCGGCTTCAACGTGGCGCGCGGCGTGCAGTCGCGCATCGACGTGGCGCCGATCGTTGCGCTGCGCGGTGCGTCGAAGATCAACCTCTTCGACGTGATTCCGAGCGTCACCAAGAGCAAACTGCTGCGCCGCGACCGCCACACCTGCGCCTACTGCGGCGAGGTGTTCCACGAACGCGAACTGCAGTGCGAACACGTGCTGCCCGAGTCCCGCGGAGGTCCGTGGACCTGGACCAACCTCGTGAGCGCATGCGGGGTCTGCAACAACCGCAAGGCAGCGCGCACGCCGGAGGAGGCGGGCATGCCACTGGTCTATCTGCCCTATGTGCCGAACCGCTACGAGAACTTCCTGCTCGAAGGACGCAACATCCGTGTGGATGTGCACGAGTGGCTGGCAAAGCGGCTGCCCAAGGGCTCGCGGCTTCAGTGAGGGCAGGGCTGCGATCCTGGTCTTTGTCCATGAAAAAAGCCCGCTGCCTGTCTCCCAGGCGGCGGGCTTTTGTAAGTGTGAGGCGCCGGTGTTCAGCGTCCGAAGAGACGATAGGCGATCAGGCCGGCGGCCGCCAAGCCACTCGCGATGGCGAGAATCACCTTGGTGGCACGACCCGAACCGCGTTTCGAGCGGGGCCAGTGGTCCGGCCCGATCAGGTCGATGGGGACGGTGGGTTTGCCTATGTCGGACGCCTTTTCCATGAGAGGAAATATAGCTCACGCGTGAAGGCGCGGTCGGGGCCTGGCTGCATCCTGTGGCCTCCGAACATCGTTGTCGACCTTGGCTGCGGCTGGACAAAAAAATACCCGCCTGAGCGGGTTGAACGAGCTTTATGGCTTCGAAGTGATTTCCCTGTGTCATTGTTGTTGTGCTGCGTGACAGCCGGTACAAGATGCCATGCCGGATGGGGACCTATTGCAGGTTGAACCCGGAGCAGCTTGTAAGTGACGCACAAATCGTGAAATATTCCCGCATGAGAAAGGAAATCTTCCTCGAAGGTTTGACGCGTGCACTTGAGCGCCGGGGTCGCTGTGCTTCTGCAATGCAGCTCTGGCAGTGCATCAATCGGGTGGCCAGTACCTGATGGCCGAGGTGGGTGAGCGGCACGATCTGCTCGAACGCTGCGTCGCCGATTGGATCGCGCGGCAGGGGCTACTTCCTGGGGCCGGCGAGCCAAAGAAAAAGCCTCCTCGCGTGGACCGTGAGGAGGCTTTGACAAAAAAATAGCGCGAAGAACGCGCTATTTTCGGTGTTGGTGGTGGGCCCTGAGTGACTCGAACACTCGACGGCTGACTCGTCGGTGTCCGTTGCCGCTTTCGCGCGCAGGTCGCGAAACTGGAACGTGGTGATGTCGATCCCCGCGCTCTTGCGGGCCTTGTCGAAGCGCTTGCGCAGCATCGCGGCCGTCATCGGGGCGCCGCGCTCGTTCGCCAGCAGCGGGGCCGACTGCTTTGGCCTAGCCGCCTTGAACACGCGGATTTCTTCGATCAGCTCTTCCAGCGCGTTTTCGACCACGATCCGCAGCTTCGTCTGTGTCTTGCCCTGGTGCACCGCGGGTACTCGCCGCGGATGTGGTCCTTGCTCATGCCGAGCACGTCGGCGGGCCGCTGGCCGGTGATATGGGCTAGGCGCAGCGCGAACCGCAGCGACCACGCAGAATGACCAGCCTGAGCGTCGGGTTCAGACGGCCACGTACTCGACCGCACCGGTGTCCCCGTCCAGGATCATGTCGTAGGGATACCAGTAGATCTGCTCGTCGCCATAGTCGTCGACATAGCTGTACCCGATGTATGTCGTTCCCAGGTACGTGTCTTGAACGTGGATGAAGGTGGCGTATTGCATTCCGTCCGCCCGGGCCATCTTCTTGTTCGTCTTGTATTTCTTGACCGGCAGGTCGCCCTTGTTTGCATGCTTGACGTGGAACGCAGCGATTTTTGTGTCTTTGATGTCCACGGAGACCGTGTGCGGCCCGCTCTTGTCGATGACATGCTGGCCGTTACTCTTGAGCTTGTCGCCCACCAATTTCGCGCCATTGTGGTGGTGATGCTTTCCCTTGGCGAAGCTCGCATCGATGAAGCCGAATACGCCGGAAAGGGCGAGGCCGGTAGCCAGAAGACGTCGTGTGAGGTTCATTTCGATTCTCCTTGCCGAGCTTGACCGTCGCGATGCGCGAGTCAGCGCCGAGCGTCAAAGTTCTGCTCTGCCAAAGCGAGCCCGGATGTAGGACTTGGAGCGGCATGTGCGCGGGCCGGCATCCGGGCTTCAGCAAGCGAAGAAGGAGCGAGTGCGCTCGCAGCTCATCTGGTTGCGTTCTTTACGCGTGTTGAGATGTTGCGCAGATCAAGGCATAGCCTCCCCGCCGAGGCTTGATGGAGTCCCTTTGTCGGTTCTGCCATGGACTTCAGGCGAATGACGCGGACTTGGTCATCCTACCCAGCTGCGGTGCTTCGGCGCCAAGCGCTCATCGGCTTCACCGAATACTCTGGCTGAAAAAGAAAAAACCTCCCAGTCTTTCGACGGGAGGTTTTTCTGCTTTGCGGAACACGTTCGGCGTCTGCGGAACAGTGCTCCTTAAGAAATAGCGCGGAAGCCGCGCAGTTTCCAGTGTTGGTGGTGGGCCCTGAGTGACTCGAACACTCGACCTACGGATTAAGAGTCCGCTGCTCTACCAACTGAGCTAAGAGCCCTTGCGTTGAAAACGTTTGGTGTTTTCTGGCAAGACCACGAGTATATCCCAGAATTTCTGCATGGCCAAAAAATTTGTGGCCGCAGCGTTAGGATTCACCACGCCCGAGAGGGTAGGGCCCTTCAACCAGGAGAATTTCGATGAACGATGCGAACACCACGCCCCATGTCTTGATCACCGGCGCCGCTGGCGCACTGGGCCGCGCCGTCGCTCAGCATTTCATCGACCAGGGCGCGCGCCTGGCGCTGGTCGACCACCATGCGGGCCGTCTTGCTGAAGTCTTTCCGGGCCTGGACAACTCGCAGCATCTCTTGCTGGCGGGCGACGTGACTTCCACCTCCGAGATGGCCGCCCTTGCGGAGCAGGCGCTCAAGTCCTTCGGCCGCATCGACGCACTGGTCCACATCGCGGGCGGATTCGAAATGGGCGAAGCGACGCATGCACTCACGCGCGCGAGCTGGGACCGGATGATGAATCTCAACGCATGGTCGTTCGTCGCCGTGACGCAGGCGGTGCTGCCCTCGATGATCGCGCGCCGCGCCGGCAGCGTCATCGCCGTGACGGCGAAGGTCGCGGCACGCGGCGTGCCGGCCATGGCCGCGTACATCGCTTCGAAGAGTGCGCTGCAGCGCCTGGTGGAAGCCATGGCAGCCGAGGCTTCGCCGCACGGCGTCAACATCAACAGCGTGGCTCCCAGCGTGCTCGATACGCCAGCCAACCGGCAGGCGATGCCCGATGCAAACCCGGCCGACTGGGTGTCTACCTCGGTCGCGGCGCAGACCATTGGCTTCCTCGCATCGCCGGCGGCTGCGGCGCTGCATGGACAGCATCTGACGCTGGATACCTGAGCCGGAAAAAGAAAAGGCCCTGGCAGATGCCAAGGCCTTTCCTGTGTCGGTTGGTGGAGAGGAGGAGGATCGAACTCCCGACCTCCGCATTGCGAACGCGGCGCTCTCCCAGCTGAGCTACCCCCCCAACACAAGCCGAATTTTAACCAAAACTCCGTCTCGGCGCACGCTGGCGTGCCAAGATGCGCGCCTCGCAAAACACGGAGAAAAAGCGCATGGCCCCGTTCGATCCCGCCTGGCTGGAGGGCATGTACAACAACCTCGCACGGGTCAAGGACCACCCCGCCTACTTCGAGCGCTGGGCACGTGAATCCGCCGCGGTGCGCGAGGCCTTGCCCGCGCGGATCGACGTGCCCTATGGCCAGAGCGTGAACGAAACGCTCGACATCTTTCCGGCACCCGTGCCCGACGCTCCCGTGCTGGTTTTCATCCACGGCGGCTACTGGCGCGCCATGGACAAGAAAGACCATTCCTTCATCGCGCCCGCGTTCAATGACCGCGGCATCTGCGTGGTCCAGCCCAACTACGCGCTGTGTCCCGGCACGCCGCGGCGGCCCGTCACGGTGCCCGGCATCCTGCTGCAGATGGTGCGTGCGCTCGAGTGGACATGGCGCCACGTCGCGGCCCATGGCGGCAATCCCTCGCGGATCACCGTCGCTGGCCATTCGGCTGGTGGGCACATGGCGGCGGCGCTGCTGGCCTGCGACTGGAAAGCGGTCGCCTCCGACCTGCCTGCGCTGCTCGTGCGCAATGCGCTGTCGATCTCGGGCCTCTACGACCTTCGCCCGCTGCAGCGCACGCCGTTCCTTGAAAACACACTGAAGCTGAGCGACGCGGACGCCCTGCGCGCCAGCCCCGCCCTGTGGCCAGCACCGAAACGTGGGCAGCTCTACGCAGTTGCAGGCGGCGAGGAGAGCGAGGAGTTCATCCGCCACAACGTGATGATCCGCGAGGCGTGGGGGCGCAACACCGTGCCGGTGTGCGAGGTGCTTCCAGGGCTCGACCACTTCGGCGTGGTCGATGCGCTCGCCGATCCGGCCCACGCGCTGCACCGGCACGCGGTGCAGTTGCTCGAGGCCTGACCGGCAGTGCCCGGGCTTACATCAACAGATGTTCGCCCGCGTTGTCTCCGCCCAGGGTGACGTAGTTGACCTTGCGGATGTCCATCAGCGCGCGCCCGCCCGCGTAGCTGATCGAGCTCTGCACGTCCTGCTCCATCTCGACCAGCGTGTCGGCCAGCTTGCCCTTGATGGGTTCGAGGATGCGCTTGCCCTCGACGTGCTTGTACTCGCCCTTGTTGAAGTCGCTGGCGGAGCCGTAGTACTCCTTGAACAGCGCGCCATCGACCTCGACCGTCTTGCCGGGCGACTCCTCGTGCCCCGCGAACAACGAACCAATCATGACCATCGACGCGCCGAAGCGCACGCTCTTGGCAATGTCGCCGTGGTCGCGGATGCCGCCGTCCGCAATGATCGGCTTGGTCGCGACGCGCGCGCACCACTTGAGCGCCGACAGCTGCCAGCCGCCCGTGCCGAAGCCGGTCTTGAGCTTGGTGATGCAGACCTTGCCCGGGCCGATGCCGACCTTGGTCGCGTCCGCGCCCCAGTTCTCGAGGTCGATCACTGCTTCGGGCGTGCCGACGTTGCCGGCAATCACGAAGGCCTTCGGCAGCTTTTGCTTGAGGTAGCCGATCATGTTCTTCACGCTGTCGGCGTGGCCGTGCGCGATGTCGATCGTGACGTACTCGGGCACGAGGCCTTGCGCCACCATCTGGTCGACGGTGTCGTAGTCGGGCTTCTTCACGCCGAGCGAGATGGACGCGAACACGCCCTTGCCTTGCATCTCCTTGACGAACTTCACGTTGTCGAGGTCGAAGCGGTGCATCACGTAGAAGTAGCCGTTCTGCGCCAGCCACAGGCAGATCGATTCGTCGACCACCGTTTTCATGTTGGCGGGCACCACCGGCAGGCGGAAGCTGCGCTCGCCCAGCGTCACGCTGGTGTCGCACTCGGAGCGGCTCTCTACGCGGCACTTGCGTGGGAGCAAAAGGATGTTGTCGTAATCGAAAATCTGCATGACCAGGCTCCTGAAAGGAATCGTTGAAAGGAACGAATGAGCGCTTGGTCCGGCCGGCTTTCGCGGTACGTTCTTGCAAGAAGACGCCCACAAAAAACCGGGCGCAAGAATCTTGGGCCCGGTGATTGATTTTACGCGGCCTCGCAAAGGCAGGTCTTCCGATTCTTCATATAACCCGCATACGCAGTGGTTTCTACAATCGCAGGATGTTGTTTCACGATCCTGCGGCTGACGCCCACCCTCCCGCACTGCCGCTGCTCCAGAACCTGAACGCGGAGCAACTCGCCGCGGTCACGCTGCCCGAGGGCAACGCGCTGATCCTGGCCGGCGCCGGCTCCGGCAAGACGCGCGTGCTCACCACCCGCATCGCATGGCTGCTGCAGACGGGGCAGGTCTCCGCCGGCGGCATCCTCGCCGTGACCTTCACCAACAAGGCCGCCAAGGAAATGATGACGCGCCTGACGGCGATGCTGCCCGTCAATGTGCGCGGCATGTGGATCGGCACTTTCCACGGCCTGTGCAACCGCCTGCTGCGCGCGCACTGGAAGCTGGCCAACCTGCCGTCGACTTTCCAGATCCTCGACACGCAGGACCAGCTCTCGGCCATCAAGCGCCTGATGAAGCAGTTCAATGTCGACGACGAGCGCTTCCCGGCCAAGCAGACGCAATGGTTCATCGCCGGCGCCAAGGAAGACGGCCTGCGCCCCGACGCTGTCGAAGTCCGCAGCGACGACGACCGCAAGAAGGTCGAGCTCTATCGTCTCTATGAAGAGCAATGCCAGCGCGAAGGCGTGGTCGACTTCGGCGAGCTCATGCTGCGCAGCTACGAGCTGCTGCGCGACAACGACCCGGTGCGCGAGCACTACCAGCGGCGCTTCCGCCACATCCTGATCGACGAGTTCCAGGACACCAACCGCCTGCAGTACGCGTGGATCAAGATGCTCGCGGGCAACACCGCCGCGGGCCAGTTCGAGCCGGGCCGCAACAGCGTGATCGCCGTGGGCGACGACGACCAGAGCATCTACGCCTTTCGCGGTGCGCGCGTGGGCAACATGACCGACTTCGTGCGCGAGTTCAACGTCACGCATCAGATCAAGCTGGAGCAGAACTACCGCAGCTACAGCAACATCCTCGACTCGGCCAACGAGCTCATCAGCCACAACAAGAAGCGCCTCGGCAAGAACCTGCGCACCGACCAAGGCCCCGGCGAGCCGGTGCGCGTGTACGAATCGCCCACCGACCTCGCCGAGGCCCAGTGGATGGTCGAGGAAATGCGCCAGCTCGTGCGCGATGGCTTCGATCGGAAAGAGATGGCCGTGCTCTACCGCAGCAATGCGCAGAGCCGGGTGATCGAAACGGCGCTCTTCAATGCATCGGTGCCTTACCGCGTGTACGGCGGCCTGCGTTTCTTCGAGCGCGCCGAAATCAAGCACGCGCTGGCCTACCTGCGCCTGCTCGAGAACAAGGACGACGACACCAGCTTCCTGCGCGTGGTCAACTTCCCGCCGCGCGGCATCGGCGCGCGCACGCTCGAAACCCTGCAGGATGCGGCGCGCGCGGCCGGCCGTTCGCTGCACGATGCAGTGAGCGTGGTCGGCGGCAAGGCCGGCGCGAACCTCACGGGCTTCGTCGCCAAGATCGACGTGCTGCGCGAGCAAACCCAGGGTGTGAGCCTGCGTGAGATCATCGAGCTGGTGCTCGACCACAGCGGCCTCGTCGAGCACTACAAGGCCGACCGCGAAGGCGCCGACCGCATCGAGAATCTGGAGGAACTCGTGAACGCGGCAGAGAGCTTCGTCACGCAGGAAGGCTTCGGCCGCGACGCCGTGGCGCTGCCGGTCGACGAGCTGCGCCAGTCGCCCGCGAGCCAGGGCATCGACCTGACCCGCCCGGTGGTCGACGAGCCGCTCGCGCCCGACGCCGAAACCGGCGAGACCCTGAGCCCGCTGGCCGCCTTCCTTACGCACGCCGCCCTCGAATCGGGCGACAACCAGGCGCAGGCCGGGCAGGACGCGGTGCAGCTCATGACCGTGCATGCCGCCAAGGGCCTGGAGTTCGACTGCGTGTTCATCACCGGTATGGAAGAGGGCCTGTTCCCGCACGAGAACTCGATGAGCGACTTCGAGAGCCTCGAGGAAGAGCGCCGCCTGATGTACGTGGCGATCACGCGTGCCCGCAAGCGCCTTTACCTGAGCCATTCGCAGACGCGCATGCTGCACGGCCAGACCCGCTACAACGTCAAGAGCCGCTTCTTCGACGAGCTGCCCGAGGGCGCGCTCAAGTGGCTCACGCCCAAGAACCAGGGCTTCACGCCGTCGGCCTTCGGCTATGGCGGCGGCTACGCGAGCACGCGCGGCGGTGGTGGCGGCTACGGCGGTGGTTATGGCGGCGGCAGCAACAGCCGCGACAAGGAAACTTTTGCCAGCCCACCCGTGCCGCCGCAGAAGACCGCGCCGTCGCACGGCCTGCGTTCAGGTATGCAGGTGTTCCACAACAAGTTCGGCGAAGGCACGGTGACCGCGCTCGAAGGCACGGGCGACGACGCGCGTGCGCAGGTCAAGTTCGCGCGGCATGGCGTGAAGTGGCTGGCGCTGTCGGTGGCCAAGCTCACGCCGATCTGAGCCGACCGCCAAGGGGGCAGCAGCCGCTTGCGGCGCTCAGTCGGGCTTGAAGGTGTCGCGGAAGGTGAACCAGTTCGACGCCTGCGCCATGGCGGCGAGCGCCAGCAGCGTGCCGACCATCAACACGTTGCCGACGGCCATCGCGCCGGCATCCGAGCCCAGCGAGCCCACCCCGATCACGACGGTAGCGATCAGCGCCACGCAGGCAAGGCTGATCAGGACCACGCCGCACCACACGAGCCAGAACAGCGCGTAGGCGCTGAAATTCCGGAACATCGCCACCAGGCTGAAGAAGATGCTCTTCACCGGCTCCACCTTGTGCCAGTGAACGAGCGCGGGGGCATGCCACATCGCCGCGACCAGCGGCAGCGTGAGGCACAGCTGAAGCATGTTGGCCACCTGGAAGCGGCTGCTTTCCAGCACTTCCTTCGCAGGAGCTTCGCCGAGGAAGTAGCTGCGCACGAACTGGCCGCCATCGACAACGGCCGTCGCGAGCACCGTCAGGAAGAAATACACCGCGGAAATCAGGCCGAGCACCACCAGCGAACGCCATTCCGTCCGCATGGCACGCGCCACTGCCAGAAACATGAGCGCGCCGGTCGGTTTTTTCACGTCGCCCGTGGCGTTGCCGTTGCCGGACGCGGAATCGGCCACCGACGCTGCGACCATGAAGGCGAGCGTGGAAAACGGCAGCAGCATGAGCGGAAGGAACCTGCCGACCAGCGGCAGTTGCGACACGCTGGAAATCACCGCCATGAACAGAAGGAACAGCGAGACGAAGGCCAGCGGCTGCCGCCAGAAATTCCGGAGCCCGAGGCGGACCCATTCGACGCCGGTTCGCGCCGGCACGAGGTTGAGTTTCATGTGTGTGGATCAGGCAGCCAGCAGCGGCTCGAAGGCCTGTGCCATGGCATGCGGGTAGGTGGCGCGATCGCGCAGCACGCGTTCGAAGTGCGCGGGGTCATGGGGCTTGAGCATGCTCGCCTCGCGCGGCAGATGGAAGTCCCAGAGCCGGGAAATCCAGAAGCGCAGCGCGGCGGCACGCAGCATTGCGGGCAGCAGGGCGCGTTCGGCGGCGTTCAGCGTTCGCACGGTTTCGTAGGCCGAGAGCAGCGCATCGGCGCGTCCGGCATCGTGCCGGCCGGTCGGCAGGTCGATGGCCCAGTCGTTCAGGCATACGGCCAGGTCGAACAGCCAGGTGTCGGTGCCGGCGAAGTAGAAGTCGAACACGCCGGTCAGGCGCGGTGCGGCACCGGCGTCGCCATCGGTCGCGAACATCACGTTGTCGCGGAACATGTCGGCATGCACCGGGCCGCGCGGCAGGGCCGCATAGGCCGACGATTCGGCGACGTGGTTCTGGTAGGCCAGTTCGGCGCGCAGCAGGGCAGCCTGCGGCTCTTCGATGTACGGCAGCACCACCGGCACCGTCTCGTTCCACCAGGGCAGGCCGCGCAGGTTCGGCTGGATGCGGGGGTAGTCGCGCCCCGCGAGGTGCATGCGTGCCAGCATCGCACCCAGTTCGGCGCAATGCGCCGCACCGGGCGCCAGTTCGCTGCGGCCCGAGAGTTTCTGCACCACCGCCGCGGGCTTGCCGGCCACGATGTGCAGCAGGTCGCAAGAGGCTTCGGCGGGTACGGGAGGCTGGCTTTTCCTGGGCTTCTCGGCGGCGACAGGCTCCGCCGCCGCCACAGGCGCGGGCACCGGCAGGCCGGCGGCCGCCAGGTGCTGCATCAGGCAAAGGTAGTAAGGGAGCTGCCCGGCGCTCAGGCGCTCGAACAGCGTCAGCACGAACTCGCCGGACTCGGTGGTCGCGAAGTAGTTGGTGTTCTCGATGCCGCCTTCGATGCCGCGCAGTTCGCGCAGCGGGCCCAGGCCCAGGCGTTGGACGAGCGCGTCTGCCTCGCCGAAACCGACTTCGGTGAAAACTGCCATGGCGGTACTCAGCGCCGGGTTGCTGGTTCGAAAACGGAAAGGGAAGAGCGCAGCACGGTCAGAACTTCATCACGTTCCAGACGCGGGGGCCGTTGGCGCCCGTTTCGGACGAGCCCTGGCGCCCCGTGGCGGCGTCGGCGGGCAGCACTTCGTAGCCCGGCACGTTCGACTTGGGCTTGACGTTGATGCTTTGCGTGCGGCCGCCGTAGCGGACTTCGTCGACCGATGCGCCGCTGTCCTCGGTGTGGATGTTCTCGACCTTCTGGTTGCGTCGGCCCTCGGTTTTGGCCTGCTCCTGATTTTGTAGCGAATTGGCCGGAGCCGCCGCGGGGGCAGACGCGGGCTGCTGCGCCTGCACGGCGGCAAAGGGGGCTGCGAAAGCCAGCGCCAGCAGGATGCGGCGGGCGACCAGGAGTGTGGAGCTAGGCATGCATCGATTGTAGGCGCGGCCCCGATCCTTGGGCGTCGGCTGGAGCCTCGTGCCGTCGTGGTTCGGAGCGCTGCTGCGGGCACGGCAAAATGGCCCGATGACCGACAAGAAAACGCTGCTGCTCGTCGATGGCTCGAGCTATCTCTACCGCGCCTTCCACGCCATGCCCGATCTGCGGGCCGTGCCCGGCGACTCCAAGAGCCCGGCGACCGGCGCCATCCGGGGAATGATCAACATGATGACCGCGCTGCGCCGCGAGGTGCGCGCGGACTACGCGGCCTGCATCTTCGATGCGCCCGGCAAGACCTTCCGCGACGACTGGTACCCCGAGTACAAGGCCAATCGCTCGCCGATGCCCGACGACCTGCGCAGCCAGATCGACCCCATCCACGAGGTGGTGAAGCTGCTCGGCTGGCCCGTGCTCAGCGTGCCCGACGTGGAGGCCGACGACGTCATCGGCACGCTCGCCAAGATCGCCGCCGCGCAGGGTGTCGAGGTGATCGTGTCCAGTGGCGACAAGGACCTGAGCCAGCTGGTCGACGAGCACATCACCATCATCGACACGATGAACGGCAAGAAGCGCGACGTGGCGGGCGTGACGGCGGAGTTCGGTGTGCCGCCGAACCTGATGATCGACTACCAGACGCTGGTCGGCGATTCGGTCGACAACGTGCCCGGCGTCGAGAAGGTCGGCCCCAAGACGGCGGCCAAGTGGCTGCTCGAATACGGCTCGCTCGATGCACTGATCGAACGGTCCACCGAGGTCAAGGGCGCGGCCGGTGAAAACCTGCGCAAGGCGCTCGACAAGCTGCCGCTGAGCAGGCGCCTCGTCACCATTCGCACCGACTGCGACCTCGATGGCCACGTTGTCGGCCTTCCGTCGCTGGACGGGCTGCCCGTGGGGGCGCCGCAGACCGCCGAGCTCAAGCCCTTCTACGAGAAGTTCGGCTTCAAGAGCCTGGTCAAGGCGCTCGAAGCGCAGGAAGTGCCGCCCGAGCTGATCGAGGAGAGCCTCAAGAAGAAGGCTGCCTCCCGGGCCGATAGCGACCAGGGCGGCCTGTTCGACGAACCCTCCGGGCTCGAAGCTCTGGAGGCCGCTTCCCCCGCAAGCAACCTCAAGTACGACACGATCACGACCTGGGCGCAGTTCGACGCCTGGCTCGCGAAGCTCGAAGCCGCCGAACTCGCGGCCATCGACACCGAAACCACTTCGCTCGACGAGATGGTCGCGCAGATCGTCGGCGTGAGCTTCAGCGTCACGCCCGGCGAAGCGGCCTACATCCCGCTGACCCACAACTACCCCGATGCGCCGGAGCAGCTGCCCATCGACGAGGTGCTCGCCAGGCTCAAGCCCTGGCTCGAGAACGGCGCGAAGAAGAAGCTCGGCCAGCACATCAAGTACGACCGCCATGTGTTCGCCAACCACGGCATCGAGGTGCAGGGCTATGCGCACGACACCATGCTGCAGAGCTATGTGCTCGAAGTGCACAAGCCGCACGGCCTCTCCAGCCTGGCCGAGCGCCACCTCGGCCGCAGCGGCATTTCGTACGAAGACCTGTGCGGCAAGGGCGCGCACCAGATCCCGTTCAGCCAGGTCGACATCGCCAAGGCCGCCGAGTATTCGTGCGAGGACAGCGACCAGACGCTCGACGTGCACAACACGCTGTGGCCCCAGCTGGAGAGGAATGAAAAGCTGCGCTTCGTCTACCAGCTCGAAATGGATTCGAGCGAGGCGCTCTACCGCGTCGAGCGCAACGGCGTGCTGATCGACGCACCCACGCTCGCCGCACAGAGCCACGAACTCGGCACGCGCATCATGGCGCTTGAGCAGGAGGCCTACGACATCGCGGGCCAGCCCTTCAACCTCGGTTCGCCCAAGCAGATCGGCGAGATCTTCTTCACCAAGCTGGGCCTGCCCGTGGTCAAGAAGACGCCGAGCGGCGCACCCAGCACCGACGAGGAAGTGCTCGAGAAACTGGCCGAGGATTACCCGCTGCCGGCCAAGATCCTCGAGCACCGCGGCCTGTCGAAGCTCAAGGGCACCTACACCGACAAGCTCGGCCAGCTCGCCAACCCGCGCACCGGCCGCGTGCACACGCACTACGCGCAGGCCGTGGCCGTAACGGGCCGCCTGAGCAGCAACGACCCCAACCTGCAGAACATCCCGATCCGCACGCCCGAAGGCCGCCGCGTGCGCGAGGCCTTCGTGGCGCCCGCCGGCAGCGTGATCGCCAGCGCCGACTACTCGCAGATCGAGCTGCGCATCATGGCCCACATCAGCGGCGACGAGTCGCTGCTGCGCGCCTTCACCGAAGGCATCGACGTGCACCGCGCCACGGCCGCGGAGGTGTTCGGCTCCACGCCAGACCAGGTGTCGAGCGAGCAGCGCCGCTATGCCAAGGTCATCAACTTCGGGCTGATCTACGGCATGAGCAGCTTCGGCCTGGCAAAGAACCTCGGCATCGAGACCAAGGCCGCGGCCTCATACATCGAGCGCTACTTCGCGCGCTACCCGGGCGTGAAGGCCTACATGGACGAGACCAAGGCGCTCGCCAAGGAGCAGGGCTATGTGGAAACCGTGTTCGGCCGCCGCCTGTACCTGCCCGAGATCAACTCGCCCAACGGCCCGCGTCGCGGCGGCGCCGAGCGCGCGGCCATCAATGCGCCGATGCAGGGCACGGCGGCCGACCTCATCAAGCTCAGCATGGTGAAGGTACAGAACGTGCTTGACGAAGAGAAGCGCGGCACCAGGATGATCATGCAGGTGCACGACGAACTGGTGTTCGAAGTGCCCGAGGCGGAGATCGAATGGGTGCGCACCGAAATCCCGCGTCTCATGGCCGGCGTGGCCGCGCTGAAGGTGCCGCTGCTGGCCGAGATCGGCGTCGGTCCCAACTGGGACAAGGCGCATTGAGGCGTACTGAAAAAGAGACAACGAAGGAAGCACACAAGCACATGAAATTCCCGCATCGCCAATTCCTGCTCGCCGCCGCCTGCGCGGCCTTCCTGGGCTGCGCCTTTGCCGCGCCCGACGCCCGCATCGCCGCGCTCGCCGCCAAGGAAAAGCCCGCGCTGCTCGACACGCTCAAGGAGCTGGTCTCCATCGAATCGGGCAGTCGCGACCTCGACGGGCTCGAAAAGATCTCCGACCTCGTCGCCGCGAAGTTCAAGGCGCTGGGCGGCGAGGTCGAACTGATCGATCCGAGCGCCGAGGCCTACCGCATGGAAGACACGCCCGAGAAGATCGGCCGCGTGGTGCGCGCCACCTTCAAGGGCACGGGCAAGAAGAAGATCCTGCTGATCGCGCACATGGACACGGTCTACACCGTGGGCATGCTCGACAAGCAGCCGTTCCGCATCGAAGGCGACAAGGCCTACGGCCTGGGCATTGCCGACGACAAGCAGGGCGTGGCGGTCATCACGCACATCGTGTCGATGCTGCAGGCAATGAAATTCAAGGAGTACGGCACGCTCACCGTGCTGATCAACGGCGACGAGGAAATCAGTTCGCCCGGCGCGCGCGCGCTCATCACGCGCATGGGCGGCGAGCACGATGCGGTGCTGTCCTTCGAAGGTGCCTATGTGAAGGAAGACAAGCTTTCGCTCGCCACGGCGGGCATCGCCTCGGTCACGCTGCACGTCACGGGCAAGGCCTCGCACGCGGGCTCGGCACCCGAGCTGGGCGTGAACGCGCTGTACGAGCTGTCGCACCAGATCCTGCAGATGCGCGACCTGTCCGATCCGGCCACCGGACTGAAGATGAACTGGACCATCTCCAAGTCGGGCAGCAACCGCAATGTGATTCCGGCCAGCGCCACAGCGGGTGCCGATGTGCGCGTGCTGAAGGTCAGCGACTACGACCGCATCGAGCAGCAGGTGAACGAGCGCGTGAAGAAGCAGCTCATTCCCGAGGCCAAGGTCGAGCTGAAGTTCGAGCGCCGCCGTCCGCCGCTCGAAGCCACCGACGCCTCGCGCGCCCTGGCCCGCCATGCGCAGCAGATCTACAAGGACGAGCTCGGCCGGCCGCTGGGCGCCGACGACAAGGCCGCCGGCGGCGGCACCGACGCGGCCTTCGCGGCGCTGAAGACCAAGGCGCCCGTCATCGAGCGCTTCGGCCTGCAGGGCTTCGGCGCGCACTCGGCCGATGCCGAATACGTGCTGATCGATTCGATCGAACCGCGCCTGTACCTCGGCACCCGCATGGTCATGGACATCGCGCGCGCGAAATGAACCCGCCCCCAGTCTTCGCGCACTTCGTGTCGCTTCGCCCACCCTCTGCGGGGGGCAACACCGGTGGCCCGGCGAAGCCGGTTCCACGGTGTTCCGCGAAAAAGTCATCGAGCCGCTGATTCAGCATGCGCCTGCGTCACATCGAGGTCTTCAACGCGATCATGCTCACGGGCAGCGTGAGCGCGGCCGCGCGGCTCATCAACATCACGCAGCCGGCGGTCAGCCGCACGCTGCAGCATGCCGAGCTGCAACTGGGCTTTCCGCTGTTCCAGCGCGCCAAGGGCCGGCTCACGCCGACCACCGAGGCCCTCACGCTGTACCCGCACATCGAGCGGCTGTTCGCACAGCTCGACGAGGTGCAGCGGCTGGCGGCCAACCTGCGCACCGCGGGCGACACGGGCGAGTTGCGCATCCTCAGCGTGCTGGCGCTGAGCTACGACATCCTGCCGCGCGCGCTCAAGGCGTTTCGCGAAAAGCATCCGGGCTATGCGATCACCGTCGAGTCGCTGCACTCGCCGCAGATCATGTCGGCGCTGCTGCTGCAGGAGGCCGACGTGGGCTTCGCCTTCAGCCCCGCCGTGCATCCCTCGCTCACGCAGGAGACGCTGGCCGACAGCCGCATGGTGTGCGTCGCGCCCAAGGGCATGCTGCCGCGCGCGCTGGTGCGCAACGGGTCGGTGGCGCTGCACGACCTCGTCAACCGCCCGGTGATCGGCCTCGACAGCCGCGACCCCGTCGGCACCAGCCTGAGCCAGGCCTGCCGGCAGGCGGGCGTGGGCTTCCAGCAGGCGGTGGTCACGGTACAGACCTATCACGCGGCGCTGGCCATGGCGCACCACGGCATCGGTGTGGCGCTGGTCGATGGCTGCACGGCGCGCTCGGCGGACCGCGAGAAGGTCGACGTGCTGACGCTGGAGCCGCATATTCCGGTGCCGATCCGCGCGCTGCGCTTCGCGGCACGGCCCGATTCGGTGGCGGTGCGCGGCATCACCCGCTGCATGCAGCAGGCGATTCAGGAAAACATCTAGTTCAGGCCTGCAAGTCCTGTGCGATCTGCAGCGCCGAGCCGAACGCCAGCGTGAACCCCAGCGCGCCATGGCCCGTGTTGAACAGCATGTTCGACGGTGCGCTCGGCAGCCGCCCGATGATCGGCAGCCCCGTCGGCGTAGCGGGCCGCATGCCCGTCCAGGGATGCAGTTCTTCCAGCCGGCTCGCATGCGGAAAGAGGGCGCGGGTCGCGGCTGACAGCGTCTCGATGCGCGTGGCCGGAATGCTCGCGTCGTGTCCCACGAGCTCGGCCATGCCCGCCACGCGCAGGCGTGAGCCGATGCGCGCGAACACCACCTTGCGTGCGCTGTCGGTCACGTTCACATGCGGGGCGGCGCCGGGCGCCGGATCGACGTCGACCGTGATGCTGTAGCCCTTGAGCGGGTACACCGGCAGGTAGGCGCCGAGTGCGCGGCCGAGCTTGTGCGAGGCCGAGCCCAGCGCCATCACGAAAGTATCGGCTTCCACGTCGCCGTTGCTGGTCCGTGCCGCGGCGATGCGGTCTTCGCTGCGCGCAAAGCCATTCACGTCGGCGCCGAGCATGAAGCGCACGCCGCGCGCACTCAGTGCGCGCATCAGCTCGGCGCACACCTTGAGGCAGTCGGCTGCACATTCGCTCGGCGTGTAGACGGCGCCCGCCATCTGGCCGCGGTAGCCGGCGAGCGCGGGCTCGATGGCGATGCATTCGTCGGGCGTCACCAACCGCTGTTCGCTACCCATGGCGCGCTGCAGTTCAAGCTGCGCGCGTGCACCCTCGAGCGACGCCGAGTTGCCGTACAGCACCAGTTTCCCGGTGGCCGAGAAATCGCAGTCGGGCGCGATGTCGGCCTGCATCGCCTCGAACCCGGTGCGGCTCGATGCGGCCAGCGCCAGCAGCCTGGCCGTCGTGTCGCGCGACGTCTGTGCGTTGCAGGCGGCAAGAAAGGCCATGCCCCAGCGCCACTGCAGCGGATCGAGTTGCGGCCGCAGCTTCAGCGGCGAGGTGGGCGACAGCAGCAGCTTGGGCAACTGCTTCCAGATCGACGGATCGGCCAGCGGCTGCACGTACGAATAGCTGAGCTGCGCGCCATTGCCGCCGCTTGCACCTGCGCCGGGGCCGGCACGGTCGATCACGGTGACCTGATGGCCCTGGCGTTCGAGCTGCCAGGCGGTGGCAAGGCCCACGATGCCGGCACCGAGCACACACACATGCATGGAGGCAACTTTCCGGAGGTTGAGATCAGAGCCAAGACTGTAGGAGGACGCGGCCCCGGCAGGAAATGCCAAAAGAAGCCTCGCCCATAACCTTTGGGCATGGGTCGGATTTCAATTGGAATTGTCGCTTTGCGTCACTCCTTCCTACACTGGCCGCCTGTTCAATCCAACCGAATGAGGGCTCGAATGAAACTTTCCGTCCTGATGGCTTCGATGGCCGCCGCGGTGCTTTTCACCGCCACGGGCGCGCAGGCCGCCGACACGCTCGCCAAGATCGCCGAGTCCGGCAAGATCACGCTCGCCTACCGCGAGTCGTCGGTGCCCTTCAGCTATCTCGATGGCCCCAACAAGCCGATCGGGTTTTCGGTGGAGCTCTCCAACGCTGTGGTCGAAGCAGTGAAGAAGAAGCTGAACAAGCCCAACCTGCAGGTCGCGCTGATGCCCGTCACTTCGCAAAACCGCATTCCGCTGATCACCAACGGCACCGTCGACCTGGAGTGCGGCTCCACCACCAACAACTCCGCACGCGGCAAGGACGTGGCCTTTGCCATCAATCACTTCTATACCGGTACGCGCCTGCTGGTGAAGAAGTCTTCGAAGATCAAGGACTACGCCGACCTCGCGAAGAAGACCGTGGCGAGCACCACCGGCACCACCAACGCGCTGGTCATGCGCAAGTACAACACCGAGAAGAACCTTGGCATGGACATCGTGCTCGGCAAGGACCACGCGGATTCGTTCCTGCTGGTGGAAAGCGATCGCGCCGTGGCCTTCGCCATGGACGACATCCTGCTGTTCGGCCTGATCGCCAATTCCAAGACGCCGGCCGACTTCGAGGTGGTGGGCGAGCCGCTGCAGGTCGAGCCCTATGCCTGCATGCTGCCCAAGGACGACCCGGCCTTCAAGAAGCTGGTGGACGACACCTTCGCCGGCATGATGAAGAGCGGCGAGTTCGAGAAGCTCTACAACAAGTGGTTCATGCAGCCGATCCCGCCGAAGAACGTGCCGCTGAACCTGCCGATGAGCCCGCAGCTGAAGGAAAACCTGAAGGCCCTCAGCGACAAGCCCGCTACTTGAGCTCGCCCCCAGGCCGCGCGCACTTCGTGTCGCTTCGCCAACCCCCTACCGGGGGGCAATACCAGCGGCCCGGCAAAGCCGGTTCCGCGGTATTCCTGAAAAGAGAAAGATCATGGCTTCGACGAACGTTGTAGGCATCTTGGGGGGCATGGGCCCCGCGGCGGGCGCTGACTTCGTGCGGCTCTTCGTGCAGGCCTGCGCGCAGCAGATGCGCTCGCGCGGCGAGCCGGTGCGCGACCAGGCCTTTCCCGAGCACTGGCTCGCGCAGGTGCCGGTGCCCGACCGCACCGACGCGCTGGCTTCGGCCGAGCAGGGCGCGCATCAGCCGCTCGAACCGATGCTGCAGGCGCTGGGCCGCCTGGCCGCGCTGGGCAGCAGGGCCGTCGCCATTGCATGCAACACCGCGCATGCCTGGCACGCCAACCTGCAGGAGCGTTTTCCGCAGGTCGAGCTGCTGCACATGGCGCGCGAAACGGCGCGCCACGTGGCCGAGCAGGGCGCGGCCGGCGTGGCGCTGATGGCCACCGAAGGCACCTACCGCGTGCGGCTCTACGAACAGGCGCTGGCCGACGCGGGCCTGGGCTGCCACGTGCCGCTGCCCGAGGAGCGCCGGACCATCATGCGGGGCATCTTCGACGGCGTGAAGGCCGGCAACATGCCGCTCGCCGAGCAGTGCTTCTCCGAGGTGGCCCTGAAGCTCGCCGAACGCCACGGCCCCGTCACCATCATCATGGGCTGCACCGAGGTGCCGCTGGGGCTGCAAGGCTCTGCGGCCGTGGCCGGGCTGGACCTGGTCGATCCCGCGCAGGTGCTGGCCGCTGCGCTGGCGTGCCGGGCGTACGCGTCGCACCAACCCCACTGAATTTCAGGGCTTGGAGGGGCAGGGCCGATTTCGCCTACATTGCGGCGTGCGTTTTCCATGGCGCCACGCCCCATTGTTCGACGATTCAACTGGAGCCCTTCCCATGTCCCTCGACGACAGCCGTTCCGACTTCGATTCGCTTCGCCCCGGCGAGAGCACCGGGCAGGGCGCCACGCGCCGCACCGCGCTCAAGGCCGCCATCGGCGTGGGCTACGCGGCTGCCGTGTTGCCGGTGATGGCGCAGACCGCCATCAGCACCACGGCCGAAGGCCTGAAGGCCGGCCCCATCAAGTACACCGTCAACGGCTTCGAGGTGCCCGCCTACGCGGCCGCGCCAGAAGGTAAGACCGGCCTGCCGGTGATCCTGGTGATCCAGGAAATCTTCGGCGTGCACGAGTACATCGCCGACACCTGCCGCCGCTTCGCCCAACTCGGCTACATGGCCATCGCTCCCGAGCTGTATGCGCGCCAGGGCGACCCGCGCGGTTACACCGACATTCCGAAGCTGCAGGCCGACATCGTCACCAAGGTGCCCGACGCGCAGGTCATGGCCGACCTCGACGGCGCGCTGGCCTATGCCAGGGCCAACGGCGGCGACACCGGCAAGGCCGGCATCACCGGCTTCTGCTGGGGCGGTCGCATCGTCTGGCTCTATGCCGCCACCGGCAAGGTCAAGGCGGGCGTGGCCTGGTACGGCCGGCTGGTCGGGCAGGCCAGCGTACTGACGCCGAAACACCCGATCGACATCGCCGCCGGCCTGCAGGCGCCGGTGCTCGGCCTGTACGGTGGAAAAGACCAGGGCATCCCTCTTGACACGGTTGATAAGATGAAAGCAGCTCTGGCCACCGGAACCCCGGCGGCCAAGGCGTCGAGCTTCGTCGTGTATCCCGAAGCAGGCCATGCATTCCACGCCGACTACCGCCCGAGCTATGTCAAGAGCGCGGCGGAAGACGGCTGGCAACGCGCCACGGCCTGGTTCAAAGCCAATGGCGTCGCCTGAAGACGGCGCCTTGTAGCCACCCCGCCGAAGGCCGTCCGCGTGACGGCCTTTCTCTTTTTATGAACGGTATGCGGCCCTGACGGCCGCTCTTCTTGTGCAAGCCCAGCTATGAATTTGATAGTCATCATCGCGGCGACCCTGGTTGCCGGTATCGGGAGCGTCTGGCTCGCGGCCCTGTTGTTGAAGGTGGGTGTGCGCAGCGGGTCGGGCGGCGTGAACCCGCAGCACCTGCTGAGCCTGGCGGCCGGCGCGCTGCTGGCCACTGCCTTCATGCACCTGCTGCCCGAAGCCTTCGAAAGCCGCATCGAGCCGGCGCTGCTGTTCGCCGTGCTGCTGTTCGGGCTGGTGTTCTTCTTCCTGCTCGACAAGGCCGAGCTGTGGCACCACGGGCATGAGCATCACCATGGCGAGGAGAAGGGCGGGCACGACGGCCACGACCATGGCCACGAGCACTCGCACGCTCATGCACACGACCACGGGCCCCGCACCGGCGGGTGGGCCGTGCTCACGGGGGACAGCGTGCACTGCTTCGGCGACGGCATCCTGATCGCCTCGGCCTTCACCGCCGACCTGCGCCTCGGCCTGGTCGCCGCCATCGCGGTGCTGGCGCACGAAGTTCCGCATCACATCGGCGACCTCGTCGTGCTGCGCCAGAGTTCGGCCAACCAGCGCGCAGCGCTGGTGAAGGTGTCGCTGGCCGGCACCATGACCGCGCTGGGCGGCATCGCGGGCTGGTGGCTGATCGATCAGCTGCACAGCTGGCTGCCGTACTTCCTGGTGCTGGCTAGTAGTAGTTTTGTCTACGTGGCGCTGGCCGACCTGATTCCGCAACTGCAGAAGCGCCTGCCGGCGCGCCAGACCGCCGCGCAGATCCTGTGGCTGGCCGCGGGCATCGTGCTGGTCACGCTCGTGAGCCGGCTGGCACACGGCGAGCAAGGGCACGACCATGGCCACGACGACCCGGGCCACGGGGAGCACGGCCACGTGCACAAGGACTGACGGTCCTCCAGCTCCTGCAGGAAACTTCCCGACACCGATGCTGCGCGCCGGATGAACCGCAACGGTCGAAACAGGCGCACCATAGGGGGGCTGTCAGAAATCTGCCGAGGAACCGATCATGAACACCATCGACGCCACCGCGCGATCCGCTGCGCCCGCCGAAGACGACGAGGACGACATGCCCGCCGATGACTTCGAGGAGCAGGATGCCGACGTGTCCGACGACCTGTCGGAGGAAACGGGTATCGACCTCACCGATGCGAGCGAGCTCGATGCAGACAACGTGCCGGCCGACGAGGAATTCGATCGCGTCATGAACGCGCCCGACTGACCTCGCTCGCTCAGGCTGCGTCGCGCCGCGTGATCACCTGTCCGTTGCGTGCCCCGCTGTGCACGCCGGCGCGCCAGGTCACGGCGCCGTTCACGATCACCGCGTCGATGCCTTCGGCCGCCCGCGTCGGCGTTTCGTAGTTCGCTGTGTCGCGCACCGTCGCGGCGTTGAAGATCACCACATCGGCGTGGTGCCCCGGCTTCAGCGTGCCGCGCTCGTGCAGGCCGAAGTTGCGGGCCGTGAGCCCGGTCATCTTCCACACCGCCGTCTCCAGCGGGAACAGGCCGACATCGCGGCTGTAGTGGCCAAGCACGCGTGGGAAGGTGCCCCACAGGCGCGGATGCGGCTTCTCGCCCAGCGGAATGCCGTCGGAGCCGATCATGGTCTCGTCGAAGGCGAGGATGCGCTGCACGTCGTCCTCGTCCATCATGAAGTAGATGGCGCTGCCGGGCTGCAGCCGTTTCGCTGCCTCTTCGCCCGACACGCCCCATTCGGCGGCGATGTCCTTCAGGTCGCGGCCCGCGCACTCGGGATGCGGCACGCTCGACGCGATGAGCACGCGGCCTTCCATCATCCCGCGGTCGGTGCGGATCATGGTGGAACCCGCCGTGTACGGATAGCAGTCGAGCCCGATGCACTGGTGCTGCATCGCCTCCCTGATGAAGGGCAGCGTGACTTTCGTCTTGCCGAAGTTGTGCGTGTTCTGCACCTTGTGATGCGACACCACCACCGGGATGTCGAGCGCGCGGCCGATGTGGAAAGTCTCTTCGAGCGACTCCATCACGCGGTCGCTCTCATCGCGCATGTGCGTCACGTACAGCGCCTTGCGTGCGGTGAGCGGGCGGCCAACCTCGATGATTTCCTCGGTCGTCGCCTTCACGGCGGGCGGGTAGAAGGTGCCGGTCGACATGCCGATGGCGCCGGCCTGCATCGCTTCTTCGACCAGCGCCTGCATGGCTGCGATCTCGCTGTCGTTCGCGGGGCGGTCGAGGTCGGCCATGGCCACGGCGCGCAGGGTCGAGTGGCCGACCATCGCGGCCACGTTCACCGACGACGGCGTGGCGCGCAGCGCGTCGAGGTACGCCGCGAAGCTCGTGAAGCGGCCTTCCGCGGGCGACTCGAGCAGGCTCAGCGGCATGGGCAGGTCCATGTCGGCGCGCAGCGGCGCGGCGCTGATGCCGCAGTTGCCCGCGACCACCGTGGTCACGCCTTGCGACACCTTGAAGGGCATCTGCGCCTGCGAAAGCACGGCCTGATCGTCGTGCGTGTGCGAGTCGATGAAGCCCGGGGCGACGATGCGGCCGGTGGCGTCGATCGTCTGTTCCGCCGTGTGGCCCGCGAGCTTGCCGATGGCGACGATGCGGTCGCCGACGATGCCGATGTCTGCATCGAAGCGCGGCGCCTTGGTGCCGTCGATCACGGTGCCGCCGCGGATCAGAAGTTCGTAGTGAGGTGGCTTTTCGGACACGGGAGAAATCCTTTCTTCAGCGGAAATGGCAGGCGACCAGATGGCTTCCGTTCGCGGACGACGACGGCCGCTCGCCTAGCTCGGGCGCCTTCTCCTTGCACACCGCCTGCGCCATCGGGCAGCGGGTGTGGAAGCGGCAGCCCGAAGGCGGGTTCGCCGGGCTCGGCGGATCGCCCTGCAGCAGCATGCGCCGCGCCGGCGTGCGCGGGTTGGGCACCGGCACGGCCGACAGGAGAATCTCGGTATACGGATGCAGCGGCGCCGAGAACAGCGCGTCGCGGTCGGCGATCTCCACGATGTGGCCGAGGTACATCACCGCCACGCGATGGCTGATGTGCCGCACCACCGCAAGGTCGTGCGCCACGAAGAGATACGCGATGCCGAACTCGGCCTGCAGGTCCATCAGCAGGTTGACGACCTGAGCCTGCACCGACACGTCGAGCGCCGACACCGGCTCGTCGCACACGATCAGCTTCGGGTTCAGCGCCAGCGCCCGCGCGATGCCCAGGCGCTGGCGCTGCCCGCCCGAGAACTCGTGCGGAAATTTCTTCGCCGCTTCCGGCCGAAGGCCCACGCGCGAGAACAGCCACTGCACCCGTTCGCGCCGCTCGGCCGCCGCGCCCGTGCCGAAGTTGCGCATGGGCTCGGCCACGATATCGCCGGCCGTCAGGCGCGGGTTCAGCGAGGCGTACGGGTCCTGGAAGATGATCTGCAGCTGCCGCCGGCGCATGCGCATCTCGTTCGAGGAAAGCGTCAGCAGCTCCTCGCCTTCGAGCTGCACCGAGCCCGCGCTGGGCTCCACCAGCCGCAGCACCGATTTGGCCGTGGTCGTCTTGCCGCAGCCCGATTCGCCCACGAGCGATAGCGTTTCGCCGCGAGCGACGTCGAACGAAACGCCATCCACCGCCTGGATCGGCGGCCGGGCCGGCCGCAGCCAGCGCTTGGGCGTGGTGTAGTGCTTGCGCAGGTTGCGCACCTGCAGCAGCGGTGCGGTCGTTGTTGCTGCTGTCGTCATGCGGCCATCTCCTCGGCGCCGGCCGGTTGTGCCCAGTGTTCCTCGACGGCGAAGCAGGCCACCACGTGGTCGCCCTCCTGCGGCACCAGCTTCGGCGTTTCGGTGCGGCAGCGTTCACGCGCGTGGCTGCAGCGCGCGGCGAACGCGCAGCCCCGGCCCAGCTCGTGCGCGGCCGGCACCAGTCCCGGAATCTCGGTGAGCCGCGTGCTCGCGGTGTTCATCGCGGGCATCGAGGCCATCAGTGCGCGGGTGTAGGGATGCAGCGGGCGGTCGAACAGGTCGATGACGTCGGCTTCTTCCACCTTCTTTCCGGCGTACATGACCACCACGCGGTCGCAGCTCTCGGCCACCACGCCAAGGTCGTGCGTGATCATCACCACGCCCATGCCCAGCTCCTTCTGCAGCCGCTTGATGAGGTCGAGGATCTGCGCCTGGATGGTCACGTCCAGGGCGGTCGTCGGCTCGTCGGCGATCAGCACCTCTGGGTTGCAGGCCAGGGCCAGCGCGATCATCACGCGCTGGCGCATGCCGCCCGAAAGCTGGTGCGGGTACTCGTTCACGCGGCGCTCGGGCTCGGGGATCTGCACCACGCGCAGCATCTCGACCGCGCGCTTCATGGCGTCGGCGCGACTGGCCTTCTGGTGCAGCTGCACCGTCTCTGCGATCTGCCGGCCCACGGTGAGCACCGGGTTCAGCGATGTCATCGGCTCCTGGAAGATCATCGAGATGCGGTTGCCGCGGATCTGCCGCATTTCGCGTTCGCTGAGCTGCATCAGGTCGGTGCCGCGCAGCCGCACGGCGCCCATGTGGCGGCCCGGCGGCGTCGGCACCAGCCGCAGGATCGACAGCGCGGTCACGCTCTTGCCGCAGCCCGATTCGCCGACCACGCCGAGCGTGCGGCCCGCGCGCACGGTGTACGAAACCCCGTCGACCGAGCGCACTACGCCCGCCAGCGTGTGGAAATGGGTGCGCAGGTTGTCGACTTCGAGCAGCGGCTCGCCGGGGGCAAGTGCGGTGTGGGACATGGTGATCGTCATGGCATGCCCTTCACAGTTGCCGCGCCAGGCGCGGGTCCAGCGCATCGCGCAGGCCGTCGCCGAGCAGGTTGATGGCCAGCACCGTGGCCGCCAGCAGCAGGCCCGGGTACAGGATGATGTGGAACGCCACCGCCACGAAGTTGCGGCCCTCGGCCATCATGTTGCCCCAGCTCGGCGTCTGCGACGGCACGCCCACGCCGAGGAACGACAGCGCCGCCTCGGTCAGCACCGCCGCCGCCGCCACGAAGGTGGCCTGCACCACCAGCGGCGCCACGATGTTCGGCAGCACGTGGCGCCGCAGGATCATCGGCAGCCGCGTGCCGACCGCGTGCGCGGCCTCCACATACAGCTGTTCGCGCAGCGTGAGCGCGAGCGAACGCACCAGCCGCACCACGCGCGGAATCTCGGGCACGGTGATGGCGACGATCACCGTCGTCAGGCTGGCGCGCGTCACGGCCATCAGCGCGATGGCCAGCAGGATGCCGGGGATGGCCATGAGCCCGTCCATCACCCGCATGATCGGACCGTCCGCCCAGCGCACGAAGCCCGACACCAGCCCGAGCACGACGCCGAAGAAAGTGGCCAGCACCGCGACCGTGGCACCCACGATCATCGACACCTGTCCGCCCCACACGGCGCGGCTGAACACGTCGCGGCCGAGCGCGTCGGTGCCGAACCAGTGCTCGCCCGACGGCGGCTGCATGCGCATCAGAGGGTCGATGTCCTGCGGGTCGTGCGTGGCGACCCAGGGGGCGCCGATGGAGAGGGCTGCCATCAGGATCAGCAGCAGTGCGCCGATGATCAGCGTCGGGTGTTTGCGCGCCCAGCGCCAGCGCGGCGGCACGAAGGGGGTGTCGCCGTGTGCATCCGGCACCGTGGGGGCGGGCGCGTCGATCTCGCTCATGGGGAGGACCGTGGACATGTTTGTTCAGTACTGGATGCGCGGATCGAACAGGCGGTAGCTCAGGTCGATCAGCAGGTTGATCAGCACGTACACCCCGGCCGACAGCAGCAGCACGCTCTGGATCACCGGGTAGTCGTGGCGCTGCACCGAGTCGATCACCAGCCGGCCTACGCCCGGAATGGCGAACACCGTCTCGGTGACCACCACGCCGCCGATCAGCAGCGCGATGCCCGCGCCCACGGTGGTGGCGATGGGAATGGCCGCGTTGCGCAGCGCATGGCCCAGCACCGGCAGCACGCCCAGGCCCTTGGCGCGGGCGGTGCGGATGTAGTCCTCGTGCAGCACCTCGAGCACGGTGGCGCGCGTCATGCGTGTCACCAGCGCGATGTAGACCAGCGCCAGGTTCACGCAAGGCAGCACCAGCGAGCGCAGCCACTCGCCCGGGCCCTCGGCGAAGCGCACGTAGCCCTGCACCGGAAACCACGGCAGCTGGATCGCGAAGCTGTAGACCAGCAGGTAGCCCACGAGGAACACCGGCACCGAGAAGGCCAGCACCGCGAACAGCATCACCAGCCGGTCGATCCAGCTGCCCGCGCGGTAGGCCGCGAGCGTGCCCAGCGGCACCGAGACCACCAGCGTGATGAGCATCGTCAGTGCGGCGATGGACACGGTCGGCTCCAGCCGCTGACCCAGCAGCTGCGTGACCGGCATCTGCGTGAAGATCGAGGTGCCGAGGTCGCCGGTGAAGAGCTTGCCGATCCACAGCCCGAACTGCTGCCACAGCGGCAGGTTCAGGCCGAGCGCGGCGCGCAGCTTCTCGATGTCTTCGGTCGTGGCGAGGTCGCCCGCGATGAGCGCGGCCGGGTCGCCCGGTGAAAGATGGATCAGCAGGAACACCACCACGGCCACCACCGCCATGACGGGCAGGGTCGCGATGAAGCGTCGAACGATGTAGCCCATGGCGGTGCCCTCGAATCCTTATTGCCTGTCGAGCGCCCAGACTGTCGGCATGCCGGACCACAGCTTGTCCAGCCCCTTCAGGCTGGTGCGCGCCGCGAAGGCGGCCGAGTACTGGCCTGCGTTGATGTAGGGCACGGCCTCGTAGGCGCGGGCCTGGAACGCGTCGAGCAGTTCCTTGCGCTTGGCGGGCACCGTTTCCTTCAGCCATGCGGTGCGGAGTTCGTCCAGTGGCTTGTCGCAGGGCCAGCCGGGCAGGGTGTTGCCGCAGGCCGCGCTCAGGTAGGCGTTGCTGATGGGCGAGTTGGCGTCGAACTCGCCGGCCACGGTGACGTACATGTTCCAGCCGCCGGCATCGCCAGCGTCGCGCTTGGCGCGGCGCGCGCCGATGGAGGCCCAGTCCATGGTCTGGGCGTCGACGTTCAGGCCGATGCTCTTCATGGTCTGCACGGCCATCAGCGCCTCGGCGTTCAGGTAGGGCACGTCGCTGGGTACCAGCAGCACCACCTTCTCGCCCTTGTAGCCGGCGTCGGCGAGCATCTTCTTGGCCTTGGCGACGTCGGCCTTGCGGTAGGGCTCGGCGCCGGCCGCGGTGTCGTTGGGGCTGCCGCAGATGAAGTAGGTGGCGCAGTAGGCCATGCGCATGTCCAGCGGGAAGCCCATGGCCGCCATGAAGCGCTCCTGGCTCACGGCCTGCAGCAGCGCCTGGCGCACCTTCGGGTTGTTGAAGGGCGGATGCAGCTGGTTCATCACCAGGAAGCCCTGGTAGGCGCCGCCGGAGCCGATCTTCACGCCCGTGTCGGTGCGCAGCGGCGCGATGTAGTCGGGCGGCAGCTGCTCGATGATGTCGACCTCGCCGCGCTTGAGGGCGGCCACGGCGCTGTTGGCGTCAGGCAGGTAGAGCCACTCGACGCGATCGAAGCTGCTCTTCTTGCTGCCGGCCAGGCCGCTCGGCGGCTCGCTGCGTGCCACGTAGTTGGGGTTGCGCACGAACACCGCCTTGTTGCCCGGCACCCATTCGTCGCGCTTGAAGACGAAGGGGCCGGAGCCCAGCACTTCGGTGAGCGGCGCGGTGGCCGGCATCTTCGCCAGCCGCTCGGGCAGGACCACCGGCGGAAAGCCCGAGGGCTTGGCCAGCGCGTCGAGCACCATGCCGAAGGGCTCGTTGAGCGTGAGCGTGAAGCTGCGCGCGTCGGTGGCCTTCCACTCGGCACCGCTGGCCGTCATGGCGCGGCCGAGGCTGTCGCGTGCGGCCCAGCGTTGCAGCGAGGCGACCGCGTCGGCCGAGGTGACGGCGCTGCCGTCGGAGAACTTGAGGTTGGGGCGCAGCGTGAAGCTCCACTGCTTGCCGTCCTTCGAGGCGGTGTACTTCTCCACCATCTGCGGCTGCGGCTTGCCGTTCGCGTCCTGCGCGAAGAGCGTGTCGTAGACCATGTAGCCGAAGTTGCGCGAGATGTAGGCGGTGGTGAAGGTCGGGTCGAGGATCTTCAGGTCGGCATGCGCCACCACCTTCAGCGTCTTGGGCTGCGGCGTCTGGGCATGCGCGGGAAGGCTCGCCGCGAAGGCGGTGGAAAGGGCCAAGGCGGCGAGAGCGCCAAGCGTCCGTCGTTTCATCGTCGGTTCTCCGGTGAGGGCAGGCAGCAAAAAAAGAAGGAAGGGCTCAGGCCGCGACGCCGATCGGCCATTTCGGCAGGCGGGCCTTGCGATACGGCAGCGTGTTCAGGTCGAGCGTGACGGCGCCCGGTGCGCCTGCGTAGATGACGTGCTTCGCCACCTTGGAATACGACGCGTAGAAATGCTGGGAAGACTTCACGACGATGATCTTCTTGGCGGCGAGGTCGCAGCCCAGCTGCGTGAAGAGGTCGGTGCCCATCGCCTGGTTGCGCAGGGTGATCAGCACGATCTCGATGCCGTTGGCCTCGACCAGCGCGCTGTCGCCCATCAGCGTGGGCGTGCCGGCCAGGCCGGTCATCACCAGGTCGTGCTTGAGCGCCTTCACGGTGCATTCGACATCGAGCGGGTCGCCCGACAGCGGGCTGATCTTGCCGCCGAGGCGCATCGGCAGCTTCGCGCCCACGCCCGCGTCGAAGGCGATGCGCACCGCGATCGGGTCCCACAGCGGGCCCAGCGCCGCATTGGTGATGCCGCGCTCGACCATGCGGCGCAGGATGAAGGTGGAGTCGCTGGCCGCGCCGCCGCCGGGGTTGTCGGCGCCGTCGGAGATCACCACCGGGCCGCCGTCGAAGGCCAGGGCCTCGTCCAGCGATGCATCGATGCCTGGGTAGTTGACGGTGAGGCCGTCGCGCATGGCGATGACCTCGTCGGCGAGCTGGCGCGCCAGCAGGTCGGCCTGGGCCTTGTCGCCGTCGGTGTAGACCAGCACCTTGGTGCCCATCTCGGGCACGTCGCCCCACGAAAAGCCGTGCGTGAGCGAGACCGAGAGCACGCCGTTCTTGCCCTCGAGCGACTGCATGCGCTCGACGAAGCCGCGCGCCGGCTGGCGCGAGGTGTGGACGGTGACGATCATGTCGCAGTCGACCACCGCGGGCACCGGCCGCACCTTGCCCTCGACCGTGGCGGCGCAGATGTCGACCAGCTCCAGCCCGCGCTCGAGTACGTCGGTGTGCGGGTACTCCTTGAAGGAGATCATCACGTTCGCGTTGGAGATCATCTCCGGCGTGAGGTGGTTGTGCGGGTCGAGCTCCGCGCCGATCACCACGTCGGGGCCGACGATCTGCCGCACGCGCGCCAGCAGGTCGCCCTCGCAGTCGTCGTAGCCGTCGGCCACCATCGCGCCGTGCAGGCCGAGCAGCACCATGTCGACCGGCAGCACCGCGCGCAGGTCGTCGAGCAGCTCGTCGCGCAGCGTCTCATAGGCGTGGCGCGTGGTCGTGCCGCTGGGCTGCGCGCCGGCCACCATGCCTTCGAACAGCGTCCAGCCCTTGTCGGCGCCGCGCATGCGTGCGGCCCACAGCGGGCCCGAGAACAGCGTCATCGCCTCGGGGTGCTTGCCGGCGGGGAAGTAGCCACGGTCCTTGAAGGAGGCGAGGCCTGTCGGCATCGGACCGAAGGTGTTGGTTTCGGTGGCAAGGGAAGCACTGAAGACGCGCATGGTCGGACCTCGTGGGGTGGATTTGTTGTCGGAGGCGGGTCGGGCTCAGCCCGCGGCCGCGCGCAGCCGCTGCGGGCCCAGCATTTCCGCCGTGAGCCCGAAGGAGGCGATGCGCTCGGGCAGCGGCAGCCCGCGCGCCAGCGCGGCGCAGGCCTCGCCCATGGCGGCCGATGTCTGGATGCCGTAGCCGCCCTGCGCGGCCACCCAGAAGAAGCCGGGCACACCGGGTTCGAAGCCGCCGACGAGATCGCCGTCGGCCACGAAGGAACGCAGGCCGGCCCAGGTGCGCGTGGGGCGGCGGATGGCGAGGGTGGTCGCTTCCTCGATGCGATGCATGGCGATGGCGATGTCCATCTCCTCCGGCTGCACGTCCTGCGGCTCGACCGGATCGGCATTGGCCGGTGAGCCGAGCAGCATGCCGGCATCGGGCTTGATGTACCAACCCTCGTTGGCACCGAACACCATGGGCCAGTGCGCCACGCTCTGGCCATCGGGTGGCGCGAAGATGAACGCCGAGCGCCGGCGCGGCTCGATGCCCAGCGGCGGCACGCCGGCCATGCGCGCGATGGTGTCGACCCATGCACCGGCCGCGTTGAGCACCACGGGCGCTTCGTACATCGCGCCGCCGGCTTCCACTCGCCAGCGGTCGCCCACACGTTGAATGGCCGTCACGCCCGCATCGCACACCAGCTTGCCGCCCGCGCGCCGCATGCCGCGCAGATAGCCCTGGTGGATGGCGTGCACGTCCATGTCGGACGCATCAGGCTCGTAGACGGCGCCTTGCACCTGCTCGGGGCGCAAGGCCGGCACCATCTCGCGCGCCTCTTCGCCGCTCAGGCGCGAGGCGCCGGTGTTCATGTCGCGCAGCACCTGCCAGTGGGCTTCGAGCTCGGCCATGTGGTCGGCGCCCGCGACCATCATCGCGCCGCGGGGCGTGAGCAGCGGGTGCTCGCTGAAGCCTTCGGGCGGGTGTTCGAGGAAGGCCCGGCTCGCCATGGTGAGGGCACGCACCTGCGCGGTGCCGTAGCTTTCCATGAAGAGGGCGGCGGAGCGGCCGGTGGAGTGGTAGCCGGGTTGCGATTCGCGTTCGAGAAGGATCACGCGGGCGTGCGGCGCGAGCCAGTGGGCCACCGAGGCCCCGGCGATGCCGCCGCCGATCACGAGGAAGTCAGCCACGATGGGCTCTGCAGTGCTGGAAGTCATCGACGAAAAGTGTAGGAAGAATTTTGCGGATACGCAAATTAATTCAGAGATGCCAAGGGGAAACCATGATGCACCGTGCTGGTGAAATTTGCGTTCACGCAATTTGCGTATACGCAACTTTCGCGCCTGAGTCACGCGGGTTGGCATGGATGGCGCGCGCCCCGGCTGGCAGAATCTCCGGCACCACAGGAGAAAGCCAAGCGTGAATCCACACACAGGGACCAAGACGGGAGCGAAGCCCGGGGACGAGCCGCCCACGCTGGACCGCGCCACCTTCGGCAACCGCCTGCGCACCGCGCGCAAGCGCTTCGGCTGGACGCTGGCGCAGCTCGCGGAGCGCTCGGGCGTGTCGATCACCACCATCTCGCGCGCCGAGCGCGGCCAGCTCGCGCTGGGCTACGAGAACTTCACGGCGCTGGGCCGCGCGCTGGAGATGG
Source organism: Variovorax sp. CF313 (assembly GCF_000282635.1). GTDB lineage: Bacteria > Pseudomonadota > Gammaproteobacteria > Burkholderiales > Burkholderiaceae_C > Variovorax. The sequence goes on along the minus strand of NZ_AKIW01000027.1, from coordinate 9,117 downwards.
ACATGAACGCCATGTTCGCGGGCGCCGGCGTCAAGCCCGCGCAGCTCGACGGGCCGGTGGTCACGCGCGCGGGCAAGGGCGTGGTCTACAAGGGGCTTTCCATCGCCTACGAGTTCCTCGGCACCACCGCGGCGGGCAAGCAGATGAGCCCCATCGTCGGCACGGTGCATGCGCGAAAGATCCACGGCCCGGAAGACTTCGTGCGGCACGGCGGCGAGGAGTTCGCCTATGTGCTGTCGGGCGAGATCGAGGTGCACTTCGACAACGGCGAGGTGGTGCGCATGGCCAAGGGCGACTCGCTGTACTTCGACAGCCGCCTGGGCCACGCCTACATCAGCGTGAGCCGCCAGCTTGCGCGCATCGTGGGCATGACCATCGGCGAGAGCGGGCACATGCAATCTGCGCGCGAGGCGCCTGCGTTGAAGGCGCCTCGCAAGACCGGGGCCGCGAAGAAGACCGCGGCTCGCGCCAAGCGCTGAGCAGCGTTCTCGCACGGCGCCGGGTGTCTCCGATTTGCGCGCGGCCGGCGCCTTGCCCCGCTATGCTCGCCGCCGCCGAGAAGGCGCAGCCCGCCGTGATCGACAACCTCAAGGAGATGGTGCTGATCGATTCGGGCAGCCTCAACGTCGAGGGCCTGCTCAAGATGGCTGACGTGGTGGAAGGGCGGTTGAAGGCCGCCGGCTTCAAGACCGAGCGCCGCAAGGCCACGGCCGGCGCGGGCGCCGACCTCGTCATCGGCACCCTCAAGGGCACGGGCAAGCGCAAGATCATGCTGCAGGGTCACATGGACACGGTGTACGCGCCCGGCATCCTGAACAGCCAGCCCTACAAGGTCGACGGCAACCGCATCTACGGCCCCGGCATCGCCGACGACAAGGGCGGCCTCGCGGTGATACTGGCGTCGCTGAAGATCCTGGCCGACGCCGGCTGGCGCGACTACGACACGCTCACCGTGCTGATGAATCCCGACGAGGAAGTGGGCTCGGTCGGCTCCGGCGAACTGATCGCCACCATGGCCGACCAGCACGACACGGTGCTGTCTTTTGAACCGACGGTGGCGAAATCGGTGGCCAAGGGCGAGTCGCTGCTCCTGGGCGCGGCCGGCATCGCACAGGCAACGATGGAGGTGAAGGGCCGCGCCGCGCATGCCGGTGCCGCGCCCGAACTGGGCCGCAACGCGCTGTACGAACTGTCGTACCAGATGCTGCAGACCAGGGACCTCGCCAAGGACATTCCCGGCGTGACGCTCAATTGGACCGTGGCACGCGCTACCGGCCCCATCAACCAGATCACCGAGAAGGCGCAGGCGCTGGGCGACATCCGCATCACGCAGCCGGGCGCCGAGAAGAAGCTCAACGAAGCGCTGCAGGCCAAGATCGCCGCCGGCAAGCTGATTCCCGACACCGAGACCACGGTGAAGGTGGAAGTGGGCCGCCCGGCCTTCATCGCGGGCGACAAGGGCCGCGCGCTGGCCGAGAAGGCGCAGGCCATCTACAAGGAAATCGACCGCGAGCTCGCGCTGACGCCGACGACCGGCGGCGGCACCGATGCGGGCTACGCGGGCCGTTCGGGCAAGGCAACGGTGGTCGAGAGCTTCGGCCTCGCGGGCTTCGGCTATCACGCACGCGACGAGTACATCGAAGTCGATTCGATCGTGCCGCGCATCTACCTCGTCACGCGGCTGCTGACCGAAATCGGCAAGAACTGACAGGTTCTGAAAAGAGCCGGCATGCGTTAGCCGGCTCGCCGCTCAGGGACGCTCTTGCGGCTGCCCTGGTTCGCCGTGACGGGGCGGGCGATGGGCCGCTGCTGCTGCTGCCGCCGCGGCCACGCGCTGTTGTTGCTGTTGCGCCTGTCGCTGGGCGTGCTGCTGCGCTGCCTGCTGTTGCTGCGCCTGTTGTTGTTGGCGTTGCTGTTGCATCTGCATCGCCCGTTGCTGCTGTTGCTGGTGCGCGGCTTGCTGTTGCGCCTGTTGCTGGCGCATCTGCTCCATCTGTGCCTGCTGCTGCTGCTGGCGCGCTTGGTTCTGCGCCTGTTGCTGCTGTTCCCGTTGGTGCTGGATCTGGGCCTGTTGTTGCTGCTGTTGCAGCTGTTGCTGGTGCGCCTGCTGCTGACGCATTTGCTCCATCTGTGCCTGCTGCTGCTGGCGTGCTTGGTTCTGCGCCTGTTGTTGCTGCTGTTCCCGTTGGTGCTGGACCTGCGCCTGTTGTTGCTGTTGCTGCAACTGGGCCTGCTGCTGCGCTCGCGCTTGCTGTTGTGCCTGCTGTTGTTGCTGCATCTGCTGGCGTCTTGACTGCTCCAACTGCGCCTGTTGCTGCTGCTGCTGTGCTCCCGGCGGTTGGCCCGCGAGGCGCGCCGGCGGGTGCTGCTGCTGATGCGCCTGTTGTTCTGCCTGCTGCGCTTGTTGTCGACGCAATTGGTCCTGCTGCTGTTGCTGCGCGTGAAGCTGCTGCGCCTGTTGTTGTTGTTGCGCCTGTTGCTGCGAGCGCTGCTGCGCCTGTTGCTGCATCTGCTGCTGGCGAAGCAGGGCCTCCTGCTGGCGGGCCTGCTGTTGTTGCTGCTGGGCCAGCGCGGCTTGCTGCTGCATCTGCTGTTGCTGCTGCGGCGCGAAGCCCGGAGCGGCCGCGAAGTTGGGTGCCGCGGCGCCGGCCGGCAGCCCGCGCGGTGCGCCGCCGTTGTTGTTGTAGACGGTGCGCACGTCGTTCACGTTGTTGACCACCGTGGTCGAGCGCGAGATGTAGGTGTTGTTGTTGTAGACCACGGCCGGGCGGTAGGCCGGGGGCGGGGGGGCGCCACGGTCTCGGACGTGCCAACCCGGCGCGCCCCAGTTCATGTTCCACGAATGCCAGCCCCAGTCGTGCCGCTCCAGCGCGGCACCGACCACCACGCCAGCGCCGAACGCGAGCACGCCGGCCGTAATCATCTGGCCCTGGCTGTAGCCCGGCGCCACCTCGACCGGCGGCGCATACGCATAGCCGGGGTACACCGGCTGCGGCGTGCCGTAGATCACCTGCGGGTCATAGGCCGGCACATACACCACGTCGGGCTGCACGGGCTCGATGGTGATGTATTGCGGCGGCGGTTCGATCACCGCGGGGCCGCTGTAGTACGCGGCTTGTGAATCGGGCGCGGGCGCGTAGTTCTGGGGCGTCGCCGCGCTGACCACGCGCAGCTTGTCGTTGTTCTTGAGCCGGCCGGCCTTGGCCGCGCGTTGCCGCATGACCTGGATCGCGTTCATCACGTCGGTCGGGTCGTTGTAGTAGGCCTTGCCCAGCGACTCGGTCCACGGGATGTTGGCGGCCATCTGGTCGACCACGCTGCGGAAGGCGGTGAGCGACTTCACGCTAGGGTCCCAGGGCTGCTGGTTGGCCGCATCGGCCAGCGGTCCGGCCTTGAGGCCGCGGTTCTGCGCGAGCCAGTCGTGCGCGGCGGTGATCTGCTCGGGGTAGGTGGCGCCGGCCAGGATCTGCGCGACCAGCTTGTCGGGGTACAGCGCAATGGGCGCGACCATCTGGTAGAGCTGGTCGGCCGAGGGTGGCACATAGGCCACTGGCACGGCTGCAGGCGCGTTGTTCTGCGGCACCGACGGCGCGGGAATGGACGATGCGGCGGGGTCGACGGCGGCGGTTGGCGTGCTGGTTGGCTTGTCGCAGCTTGCGATGGCGAGTGCGCCGATGCACACCGAAATCGTCAGGAGGCGCGGGACCGTTGGGCGATGGGTTTTTGTCATCTGGAGTTCCATGTGGGCGCCGGCGTCGGCCCGGAACTCTTTCAACGGTGCGCGGCGGCAGGCGATGACAAAGCCTGCGCCCCGGATGCAACGGTCTGTGTCGGTTCTGCGCGGTCAAGCCTGTCGGCGCAGAACCACACGGCCAGGAGGCCGCTGCCTTGCTGCGGCTACTTGGCGCCGCCCGTGTACTTGGTGACGCTGGTGGCACTCACGTGATAGCCGCTCACGCCCATCATCGAATCGTTGCGCAGGGTCTGCAGCTTGCCGGTGACCCATACCGTGTCCATGGCGCGGAACTTGGCGCCCTTCTGCGGCACCACGTGCAGGATCTGGTTGGCCGGCGGCGGCGGCGTGTGGATGCAGGCGCCGAAGTAAGGCACCAGCAGGAACTCGGTGACTTCGCCCTTGGCCTCTTCGAGCGGCACGATGAAGCCGGGGATCCTGACTTCGGTGCCGTTCATCGCGGGATTGGTCGGCGCGTTGTTCGACACCTCCTGCATCTTCATGAGCATCTCGTTGGCGCGCGGGTCGCCGTCGTCGAGCGCGCTCAGGTCCATGCCCTTGAATTCCTTCGCCGGGTCCCAGTCCTTGGGCACCAGTTCTTCCCAGGTGATCTGGCGCGGCTGGCCCGGCACGGCCTTGGGCGCGGCTGGCGTTGCCTTGCCACCCAGCGGGTTGGTGGCGGTGGTGTCCTTGGGTGCAGGCTCCACGGCCCAGGCGGCGGCGGCAAGGCCGGTGCCTGCGAGCAGCATCGAAAGCCGGATGAAAGCTTTGCTTTTGGACGTCGTGTGTGCGATGGGCATGATTCAAATTCTCGGTGAGAGGCCGTCGGCAAGGGAGAGGCGGTAGGCGCGGATGCCGGGCAAGAGGCTTGCCAGCCATCCGGCCGCCAGCAGGCTTGCCATCAGCAGCCATTCGTTCAGTGTAGGTTCCGAGAGGCTCAGTGTCAGTCCGAACTGCGACTGCAGCCATGGCGAGAGCAGGGTGATGCCCAGCACAGCCATCACCACGCCGAAGGCCACGCCGAGCACGGTGACCATCGCGCCTTCGAGCGCGAGCAGCGCCAGCACATGGCGCAGGCCAGCGCCCACGGCGCGCAGCACGGCGAGTTCGCGGCGGCGTTCGTTGAGGCCGGCCATCACCACCGAGACCAGCCCCGCGAGGCTGACCAGCGCGACCAGCGCGGACATCAGCAGCAGCGCGTTCTCGCCGATGCCGATCACGCTCCACAACTCGTCGAGCGCCACGCCGGGCAGGATGGCCATCAGCGGTTCGCCGGTATAGGTCGAGATCCATCGCTGCAAGCCGAACACCGCGGCGCGGTTCTTCAGGCCCACCAGCGCGGCCGTCACGTTCTTGGGCGTGAGGTCGAACTTGCGCACCTGCTCGGCCGGAATGTGCACGCCCGGCATCGGCGCGCCGCCCACCCATTCGAGGTGGATGGCCTCCATCGCGGCGAGGCCGATGTGCACCGTGCGGTCGACCGGCGTGCCGGTGCGCGCGAGCACGCCCACCACGGTGAAGGGCTTGTCCGCATGCTCGGCCACGTTGAGTTCGCCGCTGCCGTGGGCGAGGGTGATCTTCTGGCCCACGCGGTAGCCGAGCTTGTCGGCCACTTCGGCGCCCACCACCGCATCGAACAGCTCGCTGAAGGGCTTGCCTTCGCGCAGCTTCAGCGTCTGCCTGTCGCCGTAGCGGAAGTGCGTGAAGTAGTCGGTGGACGTGGCCAGCACCGCGAAGCCGCGGTGCGAATCGCCGAGCGACAGCGGCACCACCCAGTCGACACCCGGGTGCGCGGACAGGGCCTGCACGCTCTTCCACGAGATGTTGTTGGTGGCCGCGCCGATGCGGAACACCGAGTACAGCAGCAACTGCGTCGAGCCGGTGCGCGCGCCCACGATCAGGTCGGTGCCCGAGACGGACGATGAGAAGTTCTCGCGCAGCTCGGTGCGGATGCGTTCGACACCCAGAAGAAGAAAGGTCGACAGTGCGATCGAGAACACGGTGAGCGCGAGCGTGAAGCGCCGGTTCCAGGCGCTGTGCCATGCAATGGAGAAGAGTGCCTTCATGCGTCCACCGCCATCGCGCTGGTGGCCGCACGGTTGATCTCGGGCAGCAGCACATGCCGCGCGAAGCGCTGCGCGATGCGCTGGTCGTGGCTCACGAACACCAGCGCGCTGTGGTGCTCGGCGCAGGCCGTCAGCAGCACGTCGAGGAAGGCTTCGCGCCGGTCTTCGTCGAGCGCGGAGGTGGGCTCGTCGGCAATCACCACCTCGGGCTGGCCGATGAGTGCGCGCGCGGCGGCCACGCGCTGTTGCTGCCCGACCGACAGCTGAACGGCCTGGCGCTTCCACAGATTGCGGTCGAGGCCCATCTGGTCGAGCAGGTGCTCGGCCTCGTCGCGCGAGCTGCCGTTGCGCGATGCATTCGCCTCGCGCCGCTGCGAGAAGCGGCAGGGCAGCAGCACGTTGTCGATCACGCTCAGGTACGGCAGCAGGTTGAACTGCTGGAAGATGTAGCCCACATGGGCCACGCGGCTGCGGTCGCGTGCGGCGCCCGAGAGCTTCGACCAGTCGTGCCCGAGCAGCGTGACCCGGCCTTCGTCGGCCACCAGCACGCCGGCCAGCAGCGACAGCAGCGTGCTCTTGCCGCAGCCGCTCGGGCCGTGCAGGAACACCGATTCGCCCGCGGTGATGCGAAAGGCCTCGATGTCGATGCACGGTTTCTTCACGCGGGGCCATGCGAAGCGCAATGCTTCGGCTGCGAGCACGACGCGCAAGGGCGACGGCTCGGCCTGCAGGGAGGTACTCACAGCTTTACTTGCCCCAGCTCAGGCGGACGGGCTGGGCGGCTTGCGCACCGGCAGGGCGCTTCAGCTGGCGCTTGAACTGTCCCTGCGCCGTGGCAATCTGCGAGTCGATCTGGCGCAAGCCTTTGAATGCACCGAACAGGTTGAGGTCGATGAACTTCGCGGCGGCCGCGTTGGTGCAGTTGAAGGAGAAGGTGGCGTCGAGGTCGGCGTGGCCGACGGGCTCGGCGGGGTCGGGGTTGCCCAGGCCCAGCGCGCCTGAGCGCAGGTCGACTGGTCCGAGCTTGCAGTTGGCGGCGGGGTCGACGATGAAGAGCTTGTCGGCCGCACGCAACTGGGCGACGGCCTCTTCGACGAGCTTCTTCTCGGCATCGGTCTTGGGTGCGCGTTCGAAGCCGATGATGTTGTCCAGGGGCGACTCCATGTCGATCACCACCGTGGGGCCGTCGACGGCCACGTCGAGCTTGAGCTGGCCGTGCACGTGGGCGTGCTGCTGCTGGGCCTGTGCCGGGAGGAACGGGGCCGCCGCGAAGAGCGCGGCGGCGATTGCGAGTCCCGCGGTGCGTTGGAAGCTCCGGAATGGTCGACTCGTCGTCATCAATGTCATGGTTCAGCGCCTTGCCGGGTCGGCAGCCCCGGCGTGTTGCTCCATTCGCTCCAGCTGCCGGCATAGAGCGCGGTCGTCCCGAACCCCGCGATCTGCATGGCGAGCAGATTCGGCACGGCGCTCACGCCGCTGCCGCAATGGTGGACGACGGTCGCCGCTTCGCGTCCCGCGAGCAGCGCTTCGAACTCGGCACGCAATTGCGATGCCGGCTTGAATTTGCCGTCGGGGCCGAGGTTGTCGGCGAAGGGCCGGTTGAGGGCCCCGGGGATGTGACCGGCAATCGGGTCCAGAGGTTCCACCTCGCCGCGGTAACGTGCGCCAGCGCGTGCATCGATCAGGTTCTGGTCAGGCTGGCCGAGCCGGCGCACCACGGTGTCGGTGGTCACGAGCTTCGCGATGGGCTCGCCCGCGACGAAGTTCGACTGGAAGCGCGCGGGCTCCTCGCGGTCGGTGACTTCGCCGCCCGCGGCCTGCCAGGCCTGCAGGCCGCCGTCGAGCACGGCCACAGCCTCGTGGCCCATCCACTTGAGCATCCACCACAGGCGGCCACAGTAGTTGGCGCCGTTGCGGTCGTACACCACGGCCTGCATGCCGTTGGCGAAGCCGATGCTCGACAGCCACGCCGCGAACTTTTCGCGGCTGGGCAGCGGGTGGCGCCCGCCCGATGCGGGCACGCCGTCTTCCTGCGCCACCACCACCTCGCCGTGTGCACCCGGGACGCCGTGCCTGGCGCTGAGGTCGGTGTCGAGGTTGGCGTACAGGGCGCCCGGAATGTGGGCGGCGGCGTACTGCTGTGCGCCCGCTTCGGGCTTCATGAGGTCGAAGCTGCAGTCGAACACCATCAAGGGCGTGTCGCCCGCTTGCAATTGCTGGAGTTGTTCGACGGAGATGAGGGTGGTGTACATGGCGTGTGCTCCTTCGAAATCGAGAATGTATTTATGTCGTTCAGTGCTCTTCGGCCGGCGCCTTGGGCACCGCCCGCTGTCGCAACACGGTTGCAGCAATGCCGCTCGCGATGATGAGCGCCATCCCGGCCCAGCCGGTGGCATCGATGCGGTCGTTGAACAGCACCACGCTGTAGAACGCAGCAAACACGATGCCCGAATACTGCAGGTTGGCCACCACCAGCGTACCGGCTGCGGTCTTGGCGGTTGCGTAGGCGCGGGTCATGCAGAGTTGTCCGAGGGCGGCCAGCAAGCCAATGGGCAGCAGCCACAGCGCATGCTGCCACGTCCATGCACCGCCGTCCGAAAACCCGGTGGTCGCCGTGGCAATGCCACCGGCCACGGCCGAGCCCACCGCGAAGTAGAAGACCGTGCGAAGTTCGGGCTCGCCGATGCGCGACAGCGCCACCACCTGCATGTAGGCAAAGGCGGCCGTGAGGCCCGACAGCAGGCCCAGCATGCCCGCGAAGCCTTCGTTGGCGTTGACGCTGGGCTTGAGCATCAGCACCACGCCCGCGAAACCCGCCAGCACGGTCAGCACCAGCGCGCCCTGCAGCGGCGGGCGTTCCACGCGCCCGTCGCGCCCGGGCACCGGCACCCACGCCAGCAGCGAACCGCCGACGAGGAAGGCCGCGACCCACACGCTGCTCATGTAGTTGAGCGTGACGGCGGTGGCCAGCGGCATGTGGGCGATGGCATAGAACCACGCGCCCAGCGAGACCACGCCGATGGTGCTGCGCCAGGCGTGCATGCCGGGGTAGCGGGTGGCCAGGGAGACGCCGCGGTTGCGGGCCAGGAGCCAGAGGAAGACGATGCCGATGAGGCCGCGGCCCAGCACCATCTCACCGCTGTTGAACCACGCCGAGGCCACCTTGACGACCACGCTCATCGTGGCGAACAAAAAGGCGCCGAGCACCATCCAGAGCGCTTGCACTATCTACTCTCCCCCAGGCTTCGCGCACTTCGTGTCGCTTCTCCTACCCCCTCACCGGGGGCAACACCAGCGGCCCGGCAAAGCCGGTTCCGC